>JAYQGE010000025.1:0-42220 GCA_038140435.1 Rhodospirillaceae bacterium
GGCCGGGGGCGTGGCCGGGCGCGCCGCAAGCGTGGGCGGCGGCGGCGGGGCCACGGACGGCGTGGGGGCCGCGCTTGCGGGCGGCGGGACCGGCACAACGCGATCGGATTCGGGCGGGGTGACCCGCGCGGTCGCCGGTGCGGCCGGCGCAGGCGCCGGGGCCTTAACCGTTGCGGGAGCCGGCGCGGCCGGGCGCGATGCGCTCTGTGACGCCTCGGGCGCGCGGGTCGAGCCCTGCAGGCGGATCGCCTCGTCCGTGTAACGGGCGTTCTCGCGGTCGGAAATCAGGCCCTCGACGACACGTTCGCGGTTGCCTGCGGTCGGCGTTTCGGGGCGGCTGGGCACAGTGGTGAGCGACGGGGTGTCCGCATCGTCGGATGCTTCGCGCTGCGCGTCGCTGCGGTCGCGCACGCCCTGTTCGGACGCGGTCTGGGCTGCCGGCTCATCGCCGTCGAAGACGCTGAACACGTCGTCGAAGAACGAACAGCCCGCCAGCGCGAACACGAATACAATCGGCAGCGCCTTGCGCGTGATCTTGTAAGGCCCCGACTTCATCTGCTTCCACCCCTTCATGGTGTTGCGCGAATCAAGCGTCCCCGCGTCTACTCGCTTGATCTTTTGTGCGGTGCAACATAACTTCCTCTAAAACGCACGAAACACCAGCGGATGGGGTCATGTACCCTGTGTGTTCGCGTTCGATCAAGCGCTTCACGACACGCCGTGAATCGCAAAAAGCATTGAAGTTATAGAGGATTGGCGGATGGCTGATCAACAAAATGCAAAAAATGCCGGCAATGACGCCACCGACCCCGAGGCCCTCGCCGCATCAATGGCGAAGATCGCGGAGCGCAGCCAGGCGCTCGTGAACGGCTTCCTGTCCAACCAGTCCGGCAACATGGGCATGGCCGACCCGCTGAACGTGGGCTCCGCCTTCATCGAGCTGACCCAGCGCATGATGGCGAACCCGGCGCACCTGATGCAGGCCCAGTTCCAGCTCTGGCAGGACTACATGAACCTCTGGCAGTCCACGACCCAGAAGATGATGGGCGCGGAGGTCGAGGCCATTCACGAGCCCGACGGCGAGGATCGCCGGTTTCGCGACGCGGAATGGGACGAGAGCATCCTCTTCGACTACATCAAGCAGTCCTATCTGCTGTCGTCACGCTGGCTGACCAACACGGTCCGCGAGGTCGAGGGCCTGGACGACAAGACCGCGAAGAAGGTCGACTTCTACACCCGGCAGTTCGTGGATGCCCTCGCGCCGACGAATTTCCTGATGACAAACCCGGAGGTGATCCGCGCGACGGTCGAGTCCGGCGGCGAGAACCTGGTCAAGGGGCTGGAAAACCTGCTGGACGACATGGAGCGCGGCGACGGGCAGCTTCGCATCCGACAGACCGACGAAACGGCGTTCACGCTCGGCGAGAACATCGCGGTCACCCCCGGCAAGGTCGTCTACCAGACCGACCTGATGCAGCTGATCCAGTACGAGCCGCAGACCGAGAAGGTCGATGCGCGGCCGCTCCTGATCATCCCGCCCTGGATCAACAAGTACTACATCCTCGATCTGCAGCCGAAGAACTCGTTCATCAGCTGGTGTGCACACCAGGGGCTGACGGTCTTCGTCGTGTCCTGGGTCAATCCGGACTCGAAGCTCGCGGAAAAGTCCTTCGAGGATTACATGTTCGAGGGGCCCCTGGCCGCCCTCGACGCGATCGAGAAGGCGACCGGCCAGAAGGAGGCGAACGTCATCGGCTACTGCCTCGGTGGCACACTGCTCGCCTCGACGCTGGCCTACATGGCCGAGAAGAAGGACAACCGGTTCGCGTCCGCCACCTTCTTCACCGCGCTGACCGACTTCACCGAACCCGGCGAGCTGGGCGTCTTCATCGACGAGGAACAGCTCGATTCCCTCGAGGAGCGGATGGAGGAGGAAGGCGGCGTGCTGGAAGGATCGTCCATGGCGACGACCTTCAACATGCTGCGGGCGAACGACCTGATCTGGTCCTTCGTGGTGAACAACTATCTCCTCGGCAAGGAGCCCTTCCCGTTCGATCTGCTCTACTGGAACTCGGACTCGACGCGCATGCCGGCCGAGATGCACAGCTTCTACCTGCGCCGCATGTACCAGGAGAACAAGCTGATCGAGCCGGGCGGCATCGAGCTCGGCGGCGTGCCGATCGACCTCTCGAAGGTGGACCTGCCCGTCTTCATGCTGTCCACCAAGGAAGACCATATCGCGCCGTGGAAATCGACCTACGCCGCGACCCAGATCTACTCCGGGCCGGTGAAGTTCTGCCTCGCCGGGTCGGGCCATATCGCCGGCGTGGTCAACCCGCCGACGGTCGAGAAATACGGCTACTGGACGGCGGCGAAGAACCCCGCCGACCCGGACGCCTGGTTCGAGAGCGCCAAGGAGCATCCCGGCTCCTGGTGGCCGGAGTGGCGGAAGTGGCTGGCGAAGAATGCCGGCGGCCAGGTCGAGGCGCGCGTGCCGGGCGACGGCAAACTCAAGGTGATCGAGGCCGCGCCCGGCAGCTACGCGTCCTTGCGGCTGGATGCTGAGGACGCGGGCTAGGCATCCGACCGCCACTAAACGCGGGCACCCGTTGGTGCACTAACACCTCGAAGATGGGGAATGAACGATGACCCGGGCGGAAATCGAGGCCATCGCGCGGCTCCACCGTTCCGCCTTCGGCGACGACGAAGGGCCGGAGATCGCCGACCTGTGCGAAGCCCTCCTGAAGCTCGACGAAACAATTTCGATTAGCGCCGAACGCGATGGCAAGATCGTCGGTAACGTGCTGTACACACCGTTTGTGTTCCGGGAACAGCCGGGCACGCAGTGCCACCTGCTGGCACCGCTCGGTGTGTTGCCGGACCATCAGCGGCGCGGCGTCGGCAAAGAGCTGATGGACACCAGCGTTCGCCACCTCAAGTCCATCGGCACGCAGGCCGTGTTCGTGCTGGGCGTGCCCGGCTACTACCCGCGACACGGGTTTGTCCCCACCGATAAGCAGACGCCGTACCCGGATCTTCTGACGATTCCCGAAGCCTGGATGGTGCTGGAGCTGGAAGCGGATGCGATCGCCCCGTTATGCGGCGAGACAGTTGCGGTTCCCCCCTTCATGGAGGCCCGTTCCTGGGACACGTCGGGACGGGGTTGAGTTCTCCAGCCCGCGTGTCGCAAGGACGGCAAGCTCTAGGTCATCGAGGCTGTGCCGGGCAGCTACGCGTCCTTGCGGCTGGATGCGGAAGACGACTAGAGCCGCGAGTTGCGACCACTTGCATTCCTCGTCACTCCCGCGAAGGCGGGAGTCCATTAACGCCGATGGCTGCTGGGTAAAAGCCCATCTTTATGGCCCCCTGCCTGCGCAGGGGTGACGATTGAACGTGAAACCTTGCTCTGTGCGTCCACTACTTCGCGCCGTTGCCCGACTTGATGTGCTCCTGGGCCATGCGCGCATAGGTGGCGACGCTCTCCGGCCAGTAGTCGAGCTCTTCCTGGCGCAGCTCGCGGAGCGGCTTCGCGGGGATGCCCGCCCACAGCTCGCCCGACTTGACGACTTTGCCCGGCGAGACGACCGCGCCGGCCGCGACCATCGCGCCCGTCTCCACCACCGCGCCGTCGAGCACGACCGAGCGCATGCCGATGAAGCAGCGCGACTGCAGCGTACAGGCGTGGATCAGCGCCGAATGGCCGATCGTGATCTCGTCGCCGATGATCGTCGGCATGTGGGCCGAGCCGTCCTCGCGCGCGCCGTTGATGTGGATCACCGTCCCGTCCTGGATGTTCACCCGTTCGCCGATCCGGATGTGGCTGCCGGCATCGCCGCGGATCACGGACGAGTACCAGACGCTGGACCCCGAACCGATGTGCACATCTCCAATGACCGAGGCGGTGTGGGCGATGAAGACATCGTCGGCGATGGTCGGGGTGATCCCGAGATAGGGTTTGATCGGGCTGGTCATGCGCTGCTTCCTGAATCTTTCCTGGCTAATCTAAACATCCTCACCCTGAGCTTGTCGAAGGGTGAGAAAGCGAACCTCATGCTTCGATAGGCTCAGCATGAGGCGTGAGGTCAAAGTCCTTCGCCCTCGTCGGCGCCGATCATCAGGTTGAGGGTCTGGACAGCCTGGCCGGACGCGCCCTTGCCGAGGTTGTCGATCACGCCGGCGACGACCGCCTGGCCGGTCGTGTCGTTGTGCAGAACGTGCAGGTGAAGCTCGTTGGTGCCGTTCAAGGCCTCGGGGTCCAGCGTGGTGACCCCATCTTTCAGCGGCGCGACCGTCACGAACTGCTCGCCGGCATAGTGTGCGGCAAGCGCGGCATGCAGATCGGCCGCGGTCGGCGCGCCCGGCAGGTGCCAGAGCGCCAGCGGAATCTGCACGAGCATCCCCTTGTAGTATTTGGCCACCGTCGGCACGAAGATCGGTGCGTTCGCGAGCCCGCCCCAGCGGGTGATCTCGGGAATGTGCTTGTGCTGGAGACCGAGCGCGTAGGCGTAGAGGGTCGCGTCCGTGTGATTGTCGGCAGCGGGATCCTCGAACGCGGCAATCAGGGACTTTCCACCGCCCGAGTAGCCCGAGACGGCGTTGATCGTGACCGGATAGTCGGCCGGGACGAGCCCGCCGGCCACCAGCGGATGGATCATCGCGACGGCGGTGAGCGCGTAGCAGCCCGGGTTGCTGATGCGCGACGATGCCCGCATCGCATCGCGATGGCCCTTGTCGTACTCCGGAAAGCCATAGACCCAGCCGTCAACGGCCCGGTGCGCGGTCGACGCGTCGATCACCACCGTGTCGCTGTCGATCAGGGAGACGGATTCCCGCGCCGCGTCGTCCGGCAGGCACAGAATTGCCACGTCGGCGTCATTCAGCGCCTCCCGCCGCGCGGCCGCGTCCTTGCGCGCGTCATCGCCGAGATGAATCAGCGAAACGTCCGCGCGCGGCGCCAGCCGCTCGTGAATCTGCAGGCCGGTGGTCCCGGCCTCGCCGTCAATGAAAACCGTTGTGGTCATAGCGGTAGGGATGTAGCGCGGCGCGCGCCAAACGGGAAGGGTCTTGCGCCAAAGTTGCCGGATTTCCTCGCTTTTTTCGGCGCATCCCTTGAGACACACAAGCTCGTCGCGTAAGCTGTTGTAAATCGAACATAAATTCCGGACATGGCGGGCATCGCGATCGCGCGGCGCCGCGTTAAGTCGGTGTGATCAAAGCGATAAGCAGGAGTATGCAGACCATGAATGGACTAATTTCCGGATCCCTGAAGGCCTCGGCGGTGGCCGCGGCGATGGCGTTCGCGATCGGCGGCGGCGCGTCGGACGCCCATGCGGACTGCGGCGAGGTGTCGATCACCGAGATGAACTGGGCGTCCGCGTCGGTCGTGACCAACGTGGCAAAGTTCGTCATGGAACAGGGCTATGGCTGCAAGGTGACCGTCGTCCCGTCCGACACCGTCCCGGCCGCAACGTCCCTGGCCGAGAATGGCGAGCCGGACATCGCCACGGAGATGTGGATCAACTCCGCCCCGGTCTACCAGAAGCTCGAGGCCGAGGGGAAAGTGAAGACGATCTCCAATGTGCTGTCCGACGGCGGCGCGGAGCACTGGCTCATCCCGAAGTATCTCGCGGACAAGCATCCCGAGCTGAAGACCATCGAGGGCGTGCTGGCGAACCCGGAACTGGTCGGCGGCCGGTTCCACAACTGCCCGGAGGGCTGGGGTTGCCGGATCGTCAACGACAGCCTGAAGCAGGCCTTCGACCTGGAGGGCAACGGCATCGAGGTCTTCGATCACGGCTCGGGCGAGACGCTGGCCGGCTCGATCGCTGCGGCCTATGCCGACGAGAAACCCTGGTTCGGCTACTACTGGGCGCCCACGGCGCTGCTCGGCAAGTACGAGATGGTCCCGGTCGATCTCGGCCCCTACAATGACGAGATTCACCAGTGCAACCGGAATACCGAGTGCAACCGGGTCGGCAAGTCCCCCTACCCGTCCGCGCGGGTCGTGACCGGCGTGACGACCACCTTCGCCGACCGCGAGCCCGAGGTGGTGGAGATGCTCTCGAAGCTGAGCTTCACCAACCAGCAGATGGGTGCGGTCCTCGCCTGGAAGGAGGACAACAACGCGTCCTCCGAAGAGGCGGCGGTGCACTTCCTGACCACCTACAACGACGTGTGGGGCGACTGGCTGAACGCCGACGCGAAGTCGAAGCTGGCGCGGCTGCTCAAGTAGCACCGGCACGAACCCAACGCTCATCCGCGGCCGGAAGCATCTGTTTCCGGCCGCGCGTTTGAGCCCGGGCAAACAACCTGACGGACGCACGGCATGGGAACCTACGAGCCGATCTTCTCCGCCCTCGGACTGCGGTCCTGGTGCGAGAGCGGCGAGCAATCGGGCGGCGGCCCCGTCTCCATGGCAGACCTGCTGGCGCAGAATGCCGGAACGGACGCGCCGGCCCCGTCAATCTGGGAAATGCCCTTCCCGTCGATGGATGAACTCCACGAGGCCTGCGCCGCCTTTCCCCAGTCGCGGGTGCTGACCAAGGGCCTCGAGGACGGATTCCTCGGGATCAAGGACGGGCTGAGCCTGGTCCTCGACCCGATCACCCAACCGCTGAGCTGGTTCCTCGAAGGTGCGCTGTGGCTTTTCGAGACCACACCCTGGTGGATCATGATCCCGGCCCTGCTGGCGGTGGTCTTGGTCGTCAGCCGGTCGCGGAAACTCACGGTCTTCGTCGGCCTGTGCCTGCTGACCTTCGCCTTCATCGACTATTACAGCTTCGCGGCCCAGACGCTCGCCGTCATCTTCGTGTGCGCAATCCTGTGCGTGGTCCTGGGTGTGCCCATCGGCATCGCCATGGCGCGCAGCGACCGGCTGCAGCGGGCGATCATCCCGATCCTCGACATGCTGCAGACCCTGCCGGCGTTCGTGTACCTGATCCCGCTGATCTTTTTGTTCTCGGTCACCGAACCCAAGCTCTACGGCATCGCGATCATCCTCTACGCGATCGTGCCGGTGATCCGGCTGACCGATCTCGGCATCCGGCTGGTCGACCCCGACGTCATCGAGGCGGCGGACGCCTTCGGCATGACCGACCGGCAGAAGCTCATGAAGGTCCAGATCCCGCTCGCCCTGCCGAACATCATGGCCGGCGTGAACCAGACCATCATGATGAGCCTGTCCATGGTCGTGATCGCCTCGCTGGTCTCCGCGCCCGGCCTCGGCGTGCTGGTGCTGCGCGGCATCCGCAACCTCGAGCTCGGCGTCGGCCTCGTCTCGGGACTCGGGATCGTGGTGCTGGCCGTGATCCTCGACCGGACCACCAAGCTTGCGCTCGCGCGCATCAACGCAGGCCAGGACCGATGACCGAAACGAAAATCGCGATCCGCGACCTCTACAAGGTCTTCGGCCCCGACCCGATGACCGCCCTGAAGGCCGTGCGCGAGGACGGGCTCGGCAAGCCGGAACTTCTCGAACGCCACGGCCATGTGCTCGGCCTCGAGAACATCAATGTCGACGCGAAGGCCGGCGAGATCACGGTCATCATGGGCCTGTCAGGCTCGGGCAAGTCCACGCTGATCCGCCATGTGAACCGGCTGATCGACCCGACCGCCGGCGAGATCGTCTTCGACGGACGCGACATCCTGGGATGCACGCCCGAGGAGCTTCGCCGGATTCGCCGCGAGCAGATGTCGATGGTGTTCCAGAAGTTCGCGCTGTTGCCGCACAAGACCGTGGCGGAGAACGCGGCGCTGGCGCTCGAAGTCCGGGGTATCTCCCTGGACGAATACCTCCCCGAGGCCGAGAAGTGGCTCGATCGTGTTGGCCTGCAGGGCTATGGCGACAGCTACGCACACCAGCTGTCTGGCGGGATGCAGCAGCGCGTCGGGATTGCCCGCGCGCTCACGTCCAACGCCGACGTGATGCTCATGGACGAAGCCTACTCGGCCCTGGACCCGCTGATCCGCACGGACATGCAGGACCTGCTGCTGGAGCTGCAGCAGGAGCTGCAGAAGACGATCCTGTTCATCACCCATGATCTCGACGAGGCGCTGAAGCTTGCCGACCACCTGGTAATCCTCAAGGACGGCCGCATCGTCCAGCAGGACGAGCCCCAGACCATCCTGCTCGAGCCCAGCGACCCCTACATCGTTGACTTCGTGAGCGACATCAACCGCGCCCGGGTGCTGCGCGTGCGCACGGTCATGGACAAGACCACCGCAACCGACGGGGTCAGCATCGCGGGCGAGATCGACCAGGAAGAAAACCTCGAGACCGTCATCGCCATGGCCGAGGGCGACACGCGCAAGACCTATCTCGTGAAGGATGGCGAGCGGAAGGTCGGCATCCTGCGCATGGACACGCTGGTGAAATCGCTGGTGCCGACCGAGGCCGCCGACGACGGGATCCGGGCGCGCTGACACTCCCGCGCGCGCGGCCGGCGCAAACGAAAAACGGCGCCCCTGTTGCCAGGGACGCCGCTCTCGCGAAACTCTGAAAACAGCGCCTAGCGCTTCGAGAACTGGAAGCTACGGCGGGCCTTGGCGCGGCCGTACTTCTTACGCTCGACCACGCGGCTGTCGCGGGTCAGCATGCCGACCTTCTTGAGGATCGGGCGAAGCTCCGGCTCGCGCAGCGCGAGCGCCTTGGAAATGCCGTGGCGCACCGCGCCGGCCTGGCCCGAGAGCCCGCCGCCGGTGACCGTGCAGACGATGTCGTACTGGCCGAGCCGGTCGGTGACCTGGAACGGCTGGGACAGGACCATGCGGAGCACGGGGCGCGCGAAGTAAACCTCGCCCGTCCGGCCGTTGACGGTGAGCTGGCCGTTGCCCGGCTTGATCCAGACGCGGGCGACCGCGTCCTTGCGCTTGCCGGTCGCGTAGGTGCGGCCATGCTCGTCGATCTTGGGCTCGGCCTGCACCGGTGCCGCGACCTCGGCGAGCGCCGCGGCAGCGGCGGCGATGGTGCCCTCGGCGGGCGCGTCAGTGGTCTGGGTCTCGTCGGTCATGCCGCGCCACCCCTCTTGTTCTTGGCGTTCATGGAAGCGAGGTCGAGCACCTGGGGCTGCTGCGCCTCGTGGGGATGCTCGGCACCGGCATAGACCTTGAGCTTGCGATACTGCTCGCGGCCCATCTTGGTCTTCGGCAGCATGCGCTCGACGGCCTTGCGGACGACGACGTCCGACTGCTCGCTGTCGAGATACTTGTCCGCCGTGCGGGACTTGATGCCGCCCGGATAGCCCGTGTGCCAGTAGTAGGTCTTGTCGTCACGCTTGTTGCCGGTCAGGCGCACCTTGTCGGCATTGATCACGACGACATGGTCGCCGCAATCGATGTTCGGCGTGTACATCGGCTTGTGCTTGCCGCGCAGCCGGTTCGCGATGATCGCCGCCATGCGGCCGAGCACGACGCCTTCGGCGTCGATGATCCACCACTTGGCTTCAACCTCGCTGGGTTTCGCGGAATATGTCTTCATGGCGTTCGCCACCTTCTCCTGATATCTCTGTCGCGCTCGTTTCGGCCGCCCGCCGACCCCGAATGCGAGGCCGCCACCGGAACCGGCTCGGTTCGGGCAGCGGCGGCAGGGTTGTATGGCACCGAAATGGGGATGTCAAACCGAATTTCTCGTTTTTCTGCATAGGCTTACAAGAACGGTATTATAATACCTATTCATGAAGAACCCTTGATCGAGCCCGGGCCCCGCAACACGTTGCCAACGGCGGAAAACCGGCCCATGTTCGGCACCTCACAGACAACGGACGCGCCATGAGCGACACCGACACACTCGAGAAAACCGCCGCCGACGCAGGCCCCTTCGTGCTGCGTGCCAACAATGACGGCGCGGATGGCGTGACCAGCCTCACCCTGAACCGGCCGGACGAGCTCAACGCCCTGTCGGAGGGCATGCTCGCCGCCCTGCAGACGGAACTCGACGATATAGCAGGTGACCGTTCGGTCCGCGTGGTGGTGCTGGAGGGCACAGGCCGCGCCTTCTGCGCCGGGCACAACCTCAAGCAGATGCGCGCGAACTACAGCCTCGCGTACCAGCAGGAACTCTTCGCGACCTGTTCCAAGATGATGCAGTCGGTGCTGCGCCTGCCCCAACCCGTGATCGCCAAGGTGCGAGGGCTCGCCACCGCCGCCGGTTGCCAGCTCGTCGCCACCTGCGACCTCGTGGTCGCGGCGGACGATGCGCGGCTCGCCACGTCGGGCATCAATGTCGGGCTTTTCTGCTCGACCCCCGGCGTCGCCGTGGGCCGGGCCGTCGCGCGCAAGCACGCCATGGACTTGCTGCTCACCGGCGACTTTCTCGATGCCCCCCGCGCGGCGGAGATCGGCCTCATCAACCAGGCCGTGCCAGAGGCGCTGCTCGACGAGACGGTCGGCGAACTTGCCGCGAAGCTCGCGCGCAAGAGTGCCCACGCACTCGCGCTCGGAAAGCAAGCGTTTTATCGCCAGCTCGAGATGGGCATCACGGATGCCTACGCCTTCGCCGGCGAGGAGATGGCGCGGAACATGATGGACCGGGACGCCGCGGAGGGCATCGACGCCTTCATCGAGAAACGCGACCCGGAATGGGACCAGGGCCCGCGCCCGGAAGAAGATCGAGGCGAGGATTGAGGCTTACATGGTTCTGGATTCCGAAAAGCAGTTCACCTACGCCGACGACTTGCTGCGCACCCTGTTCGACGAGGTGAAGACCATCGCCCTGGTCGGCGCGAGCCCGCGCGGCGAGACCCGGGCGAGCTGGCGGGTCATGCGGTTCCTCCAGAACGAGGGCTACAAGGTGTATCCGGTGAACCCGGACGCGCTCGGACAGGAGATCCACGGCGAGAAGGTCTATGCCTCGATCATGGACCTGCCCGAGAAGGTCGATATGGTCGATATCTTCCGCCTGCCCTGGAAGGTCCCGCCGGTCGTCGACGAGGCGATCGAGCTGGGCGTACCCTACATCTGGATGCAGCTGAAGGTCGTCAACGAGATGGCCGCGGCCAAGGCCGAGGCGACCGGCGCGACGGTGATCATGGACCGCTGCCCGGCCATCGAACTGCCCCGCCTGCGCGCGGCGGCCTAGCCCCTCCCCCGCGACAGCGAGACGAGCATGAGCGAGCTTTACTATCCCGACTGGCAGATCCGCCGGGTCCTGCGCGACACGGACGTGATCGCCATGGTCGGCGCCAGCACCAACTGGAACCGCCCCAGCTACTTCGCGATGAAGTATCTGCAGGAGAAGGGCTACCGGGTGATCCCCGTGAACCCGCGCGCGGCCGGCGAGACGCTGCTGGGCGAGGAGGTCTATGCGAGCCTCAAGGACATCCCGGTACCGATCGACATGGTGGACATCTTCCAGCGTTCCGACCGGGTGCCGCCCATCGTCGATGAGGCGATCGAGGTGGGCGCTAAGGTGATCTGGATGCAGCTCACCGTGCGCCACGACGAGGCCGCGAAGCGCGCCGAGGATGCGGGCCTGACGGTCATCATGGACCGCTGCCCGAAGATCGAGTTCGGCCGCCTCACCGGCGAGCTCGGCTGGAGCGGCATCAACACCAAGGTGATCACCTCGCGGCGGTCACGCCGGATCCGGGCCTGACATGCCCTTCGAGACGCGATCTCCGATCGCTCCTCAGGACGAGGGTTGGATTGCCCATCATGCTGACGAGCGAGCACCGCGAGCATCTCGAAGCATACGTTCACAAGGACGAACCCCATGAGCAACGACAACCGCAACGACCCGCGCCCGCCGGGCTTCGAGACCCTGGCGATCCACGCCGGCGCGTCGCCCGACGAGAAGACCGGCGCGCGCAACGTGCCGATCTACCAGACGACGGCCTACGTCTTCGACGACGCGGACCACGCGGCCTCGCTCTTCAACCTGCAGACCTTCGGCTACATCTATTCGCGCCTGACCAACCCCACCGTCTCGGCGCTCGAGGAGAAAGTCGCGTCGCTGGAGGACGGGCGCGGCGCGGTCGCGTGTGCGAGCGGCCATGCGGCCCAGATGCTGGCCATGTTCGTACTGATGAACCCGGGCGACAACTTCGTCGCCTCGCGCAACCTCTATGGGGGCTCGGTCACCCAGTTCTCCCACACCTTCCGGAAGTTCGACTGGCACGTGAACTTCGTCGACCCGGGCGACCCGGAGAATTTCCGCGCGGCCATCGACGACAGGACCAAGGCGATCTTCCTCGAGGTGCTGGCCAACCCCGGCGGCATCATCGTCGATCTCGAGCCCATCGCCGAGGTTGCGAAGGAGGCGGGTATCCCGCTGATCGTCGACAACACCATGGCGACGCCCTATCTGTGCCGGCCCTTCGAGTGGGGCGCGGACATCTCGATCCACTCGATGACCAAGTTCCTCGGCGGCCACGGCACGTCCATGGGCGGCATCGTCGTCGAGAGCGGGCATTTCGACTGGGCCCAGAACGACAAGTTCCCGTCGATGACCGAGCCCGACCCGGCCTATCACGGCCTCACCTTCTACGAGACGTTCGGCGATTTCGGTTTTTCGACCAAGGCCAAGGCGGTGGCGCTGCGCGATCTCGGGCCCACGCTCGCGCCCCAGAACGCGTTCAACATCCTGACCGGCATCGAGAGCCTGCCGGTGCGCATGGACCGGCACCTCGAGAACGCCCAGGCAGTCGCGGAGTTCCTCGAGGCGCACCCGGCTGTCGACTGGGTCTCCTACGCCGGGCTCAAGTCGAGCCCCTATCACGCGCTGGCGAAGAAATACCTGCCCAAGGGCCCGGGCTCGGTCTTCACCTTCGGCCTCAAGGGCGGCTACGCGGCGGGCGTGCGCGCGGTCGAGAGCGTCGAGCTGCTGTCGCACCTGGCGAACATCGGCGACACGCGCTCGCTGATCATCCACCCGGCCTCGACGACCCACCGCCAGCTCACAGAAGAACAGCAGATCGCCTCGGGCGCGGGCCCGGACGTGGTGAGGCTATCGATCGGACTCGAGACGGTGGACGACATCATCGCCGACCTCGACCAGGCGCTCTCCTACGCCCAGTCGAAGGCGTCGGAGTAAGCCACTTCCCGAAACGAAAACAGCCCCGCAAGGGGCTGTTTCCAAAACATTATATGGTGCGCCCTACTCGGCAGCTTCCTTCTGGTACCACTGGGCCGGCATGCCGCCGTTGATGGCGTAGGCCAGCGCCTGGACGACCTGGAACGGCTCGCGGGCCACGCCCTTGGCGGCCGCGTCCACTTCCTTCAGCGCGTGGTCATGCTCGGGCGGATGCAGCGTGATGATCGGCTTGCCCAGCGCGGCGGCGTAGCCGGCGTCGAAGGCCGCGTTCCACTGCTTGTACTTCTCGCCGAAGCGCACGACGACCACGTCGGCGTCCTCGATCAGCGTACCGGTGCGCACGGAATTCAGGAGCGCGCCCTTGTGGTCGTGCCAGAACTTGTCCGGCTCGGAACCGAAGACGGCGACGCCGCAATCGTCGGAATCGTCATGCTCGGTGATCGGCGCGGCAAAGGCGACCGGCAGGCCCGCCTCGGCGCAGCCATTCTCGATCTGCTCGCGCCAGTCGGAGTGAATCTCGCCCGACAGATAAATCTTCCAGACCTTGTCGTTCATGGGTCTTTCCCCGCAGTTCCAGTGAATGTCGTTGGTTGGGCCGGTTATAGCAGAAGCGGCAGAACCCGGCCAATCTGTCCGCCCCATCAGGTGCCCGTACCGCCGCTCTCGGCAACGATCCAGTCCAGATAGTCCGCATTTCCCCCGCCCAGGGGGATCTCGGCGATACAAGGCACGTCGTAGCTGTGCAGCGCCTTTACCCGGTCATTCAGGGTCTGCACGTTCGCCGCCGCGGTCTTGAGGATCAGGACCGTCTCCGCTCCCTCCTCGACCGCGCCCTGCCACCAGTAGATCGAACGCATGCCCTCGATGATGTTGGCGCAGGCCGCGAGCCGTTCGCGCACGACCGCGTCGCCGATCGCCCGCGCCTCGTTAACCGAACCGCAAGTGACGTAGATCATGCTGACAGCGCGGTCGGGCGCGGTTTTGTCCGACATTTCAGACCCTTATGGCGAGACTCTTGGCGTGGACGACATTGTACACTACGATCCGGCACTTCGGCAGCTGCGGCAAGCGGCTGCATCGTTGGGGGAAGCCATGACGGCCCGCAGGAAGTTCACGGACGAGAGCAACGTGGTGGCGTTGCAGCCGCACCGCCCGCGCGGCGACCGGAAACCCGAGAAGCGCGGCATCCTCTCGGGCGCCCAGCGCGCCTGGCTCACACGCGGACTGGAACAACCGGGCGGCAAGCTTCCCCTCTTCGACCGGGACGGCCAGAAGATCAGCGAGCGCACGGTCAGGAGCTGCATCCGGCACGGTTTCGCGGAGCCCTGGTTCGACAACCCCATCAAGCCGGACTGGTTGGTCTGCCGCCTGACGGACAAGGGACGGAACGCACTCGCCGCCTGACCCGCCTGCGCATGTATCGCGCCCGCTAACCATTCCGAAACCGCGCACCTCTAATCTGGTGTCCAATCGCACGCCCGCATTCGCGAACCGGGCGGATGCGCCACTGGTTGCAGCGGATGACAGCGCAAGACACGGAAGACGAACCTGATTACAGCCCCTCGGAGACCCTCGCGGACCCCGAGTTGCGGCGGCTGTGCGCCGCCGCGCTCGCGGAATGGGAGGCCAAGACCCCGGAAAACGAGCGCCCCTGGACGAATGTCGACGAGCTGGTCCTCGAAGCCCAAGTGCTTCTGATGTGCGAGGCGATCACGGATCGTGAGCTACAGGATCGTCGGCTGGAGGAAGCCGTGGCAGAGGTCGGCCGCGCACGGCGCGACGACGTCGTGATGCTGGTGCGCAAGCGCTTGTTCGAACGCGATGGGTATCTCGAACGGCTGCGCCGCGTGGAGCCGGTCTTCCGACAGCTCATCAAGGGCGAGATGAACCGCACCGTCACGCGGCCCGCAAAGATCAAGAAGCGGTCCGCCGGGACCTGATCCCGGCTACCAGGTCATCACGCCGCCATACTCGAGTTCGGTCCCGTCATCGTCGTCGGCGGAGATCAACACCCACTCGTCGATCGGCATATAGCGCGGCGCGAGGAAGCGGTAGAGCTCGCGCGCGCGCTCGACCAGGTTGAACATGTCGGGCTGCCGCGGATCGATCCCGCCCCAGTATTCGATGATGTCATCCCAGGCCGACATGCGCCGATACAGATCGTTGCGCGCGTCCCGGATGCGGGTCTCAGCATCATCGAAATCGCCGAACAGCGCCTCGATGTCGATCAGCTGTGCGTCCACGGCCTGCAGCAACTCATGGAAGTCCTTCACCGGGATCCCGATCAGGCGCAGCACCGGCTCGAGCTCGCCAACGACGCTCATCTCCTTGGCGTGAAACCTGTGAATGCCGTTGAGCACCGCCTTGACCCGCGCGATCGAGGTGTGCCGGTCGCGCATGGCTTCGATGAAGGCATATTCCTCGACCAGCCGCGCCACCTGCGCTCCGGCGTCCGCTCCGCCGTCGCTCGTTTCCGACAGCGCAGCGATCGCGGCGTCACACTTCGACCCGACCTCGGCGGTGTCATAGGCCGCGTCGATCTCCTTCGCACCGTAAACCCGGGGCGTGTCGCCGGCGTGCCACGCGACGAGCGCAAGCTCCACCTGCTTTCTCGCGCGTTCCGCGTGGTCGGGGCCCGGATCCCAGGAGGCGTCGCCGGTCAGCACCTCGACCGGGACCGGGTCGCCCGGCCGCAGGGCCGAGACGAAGTCGAGGCTGCGCGCCACCACGTCGAGCATGATGCCGTCGGCACTGTTGCGGTTTATATGGAATTCGCGGGCCACGCCCGTGAGCGGCAGGGTCACATCCTGCTCGCCGAGATCGCCGACGAGAACCGGCCGATTCTCCGGCGGTTCGGACAGGCAAAAATGCGTGTTCGCGAACGTCCCGAAGAAGGGATGCTCGAACGACACGGTTTCGGGAAGCGGGGTCGCCTCCTCGCTCATCGCACGGATGTCCGGTTATCGCACATGGCGGTAACGTCGCACGCAAGTGTTAATAAACTGTCGCGGCGCGGATTCAGGTTTTCGGATTGTCTTGAAAAGTTGGTCGGGACGGCAGGATTCGAACCTGCGACCCCCACACCCCCAGTGTGATGCGCTACCAGACTGCGCTACGTCCCGACCGAACGGCGGGACTATAGAGACTTACGTTTCGGGATTGAAGCCCGCCGATGCACCGCGGGCGCGGGTCAGGAACCGAGCAGTTTCCGCAGCGCTTCCAGCTCGCCCAGAATCGCCTGGAGCTCCCTGCGCTGATCAGCCGGAATGCCCGCCCCATCGCTTGCCGCTGGTGCGACCGGAGCAGGTGCCGGTTCGGGCGCGGGAGCAGGCACGGTCTCCGCGTCCTTCAGGCCGCCTTCGCGCAGCAGTTTCTGAACGCCCTTGATCGTGTAACCGTCGTCGTACAGCAATCCGCGGATCGAGCGCAGCAGATCGACATCCTCGGGGCGGTAGTAACGTCGGCCGCCGCCACGTTTCATGGGGCGCACCTGCGAGAACTTGGTCTCCCAGAACCGCAGGACGTGCTGCGGCACCTCGAGATCGTTCGCCACTTCGCTGATGGTACGAAACGCCGCGGCGGACTTGCCGCCCCGGCGCGCAGACAGATTTCCCGTATCGGTCATCCGCCCGGCTTAGTAGGAGGGGTCGGTTTCCGGCATCGCACCGGGCGATGCGAAGCTCGGCGCCGACTCGGCGGCCCCCTCCGGCTCCTCGTTGATGCGCTTCTTCAAGACATGGCTCGGACGGAACACCAGGACGCGCCGCGGCAGGATCGGAACTTCCTCACCCGTCTTCGGGTTGCGCCCCATCCGCTGGCCCTTCTGGCGCACCTGGAAGCTCCCGAAGGACGATAGCTTGACCATCTCGCCCCGGATCAGCGCGTCCGACATCTCCGCGAGCACCGATTCCACGAGATCGGCGGACTCGTTCCGCGAAAGCCCCACCTCCTGGTAAACGGCCTCCGTCAACTGGGCACGTGTAATCGTGTCACTCACCGCCTGCTCTCCACCCATTTTTGGTTTCCGAGACGGTAGCGCGACAGCAGAAATGCGTCAATATCAGAGGATTGTTATGGTTGGTTAATCTAAAAAATTGATTCTACGGTCTGGAACTCGCCTACCAACGCACGATTCCCGAGCCCCAGGTCAGGCCGCCGCCCATCGCCTCGAGGAGTACCAGGTTACCTTCCTGAATCCGGGCATCATCGACCGCGACCGACAGCGCAAGCGGGATCGAGGCGGCGGATGTGTTGGCGTGCTGATCGATCGTGACGACGACGCGCTCACCGGTGATGCCGAGCTTCCGCGCCGTGCCGTCGATGATCCGCCGGTTGGCCTGATGGGGAACAAACCAGTCGATCTCGTCCGCGCTCAAGCCTGTCGCCTCGAGCGCCTCCACGGTCACTTCCGACATCTTGGTGACGGCGTGCTTGAAGACCTCCCGGCCTTCCATTCGCAGATGCCCCACCTGCCCGGTGGACGACGGGCCACCGTCCACATAGAGGAGATCGTGCAGACGTCCGTCGGAATGCAAATGGGTCGACAGAACGCCGCGATCGTCGCTCGACCCGTCCCCCTCGCCCGCCTTGAGCACGAGCGCACCGGCGCCGTCGCCGAACAGCACGCAGGTGGAGCGATCCTCCCAGTCGAGAATCTTGGAGAAGGTCTCCGCACCGATCACGAGTGCCGTGTCTGTCTGGCCGGCCTTGATGAAGTTGTCGGCGGTGGCCAGCGCGAAGACGAAACCCGAACACACGGCCTGGACGTCGAAACCCATGCTCCCGTTAACGCAACCGAGCTTCGACTGCACGACCGTCGCCGTTGCGGGGAAAGTCTCGTCCGGGGTCGAGGTCGCGACCACGATGGTGCCGATATCGTCAGGCTCCATTCCCGCGGCGGCGAGCGCGCGCTCGGCGGCGGCGGTTGCCAGGTCCGAGGTCATCTCGCCGTCGGCCACGATGTGCCGCTGCCGGATTCCGCTGCGCTCCTGGATCCAAGCGTCAGACGTGTCGATCCGCTCCGCGAGCTCGGCATTCGACACGACCCGTTCGGGGAGATAAGAGCCGGTCCCCGCGACGATCGATCGCCGCACCATCAGGATGCCGCCGCGGCCTGGGGACGCAGGGACTCGAGATCCAGGCGCTCCACCGTCGTCTTCAGGGAGGCGTTGCCGCCATACTTCACCATATCGATCGCCACTCCGATGGCGGTTGCAAACCCGACCGCGTCCGTACCGCCGTGACTCTTCACGCAGACACCGTCGAGTCCCAGGAACATGGCACCATTGTATCGGCGAGGATCGCTGCGGCTGCGCAGCTTGTCGAACGAACGCTTGGCGAAGATATACCCGATCTTGGCCCAAAAGGAATTGCGAAAGGTCTCGCGCACGAACGCATTGATGAGCTTGGCCGTGCCCTCGGCCGTCTTGAGCGCGACGTTGCCCGTGAACCCGTCCGTCACGACCACGTCGACCGCGCCGGCCGGAATGTCGTCACCCTCGACGAACCCGACGAACTCGCCGGGCAAATCCAGCTCCCGGAGCATCTGCGCCGCATCCTTGAGCGCGTCGTTGCCCTTGGTCTCCTCCTCGCCGACATTCAGGAGGCCGATGGTCGGATTCTCGATGCCAAGCACCGTGCGTGCGAAGACCTCGCCCATGATCGAGAACTCGACCAGGTTGCGTTCGCTGCAGCGGATGTTCGCGCCCAGGTCGAGCATCACGGTTTCGCCGCGCTGGGTCGGGAAGAAGGAGGCGATGGCCGGGCGGTCGATCCCCGCGAGCCGCTTGAGCACGAGCATCGCGATCGCGAGCAGCGCGCCGGTGTTCCCGGCGGACACAATCGCGTCGGCGACGCCGTTCTTCACGGCGTCGATCGCGTTCCACATCGAGGTTTCCTGCCCGTTGCGCACGACCTGCGACGGCTTCGCGTCGGGCGCCACCCCTTCGGGCGCATGGCGTATCTCGACGAACTCCGAGAGGCCACGTTGCTTGGCGACCCGCGCTGCGAGGTCCTTCTCGTCACCGAACAGCACGAAACGGACGTCGGGATGCCTGCGGCGGGCTATGTTCGCGCCCGCGACAACAATGTGCGGCGCGTCATCGCCGCCCATGGCGTCCAGGGCGATTGTGATCTGATTGCTCAACGGGCCCGCTCCCCAGCCGGACGCGGCGTCCGGTCGCCCTCTAGATCTTCTCCTTGACCTCGATGACCTGGCGGCCCTTGTAGTAGCCGGTCTTCATGTCGACGTGATGGGGGCGATGAAACTCGCCCGTGGTCTCGTCCTCGACATAGGCCGGCTGCTTCAATGAGTCATGCGAACGGCGCATGTTGCGTCGCGATTTGGAGACTTTCTTCTTGGGTACAGCCATCTTGGTTCCCTTTCGCGGGAAGATATGAATTTCGTGAGCATGCCGGAAGGCGGCTGCTAATTATCCAAAAATGCACCGCTGGGCAAGCGAATCGCAAGTTTTCTCACCGAAAACATTTAGGTGACGGCCCTTAATCCTCCGTGTCGTCACGCAACGCCGCAAGCGCCGCGAAGGGCCCAGTGGGATTCCCGGCCTCGTCATCGACCTCCTCGAACGCCGCGCCGGGTGCGCGCGGATAGGGGTCGAGCGCAAGCGCCAGGTTCTGAACGACGATATCGCCGATCTCGATCTCGTTTTCGACGATCGGCTCGACCGGATCCTCGTCTTCCCCCTCTGGATCGTCGTCGCGGCCGGAAAACCGCTGAAATATCCGCGTGTCGATCTGCTGTTCGACCGGGTCGAGCGTCACCACGCAGGCCTGCCGCACATCGGCCTGGATGCGCCCGACGAGGTTCACATCGCCCGTCAGATCACGGAACAGCTCAATTTCGGCCTTCAGGGCATCGACGGCCAGAATATCGAGGCGCCCGGCAATCGCCGCGCACTCCGCCGCATCCGCCTCGATTTCCACCTTCTGCGGACTGTCGGTCGATAGATCGGCGATCGACACATGCCGCACCAGTTCCTGTTCCGGTGCGCCGTTCATGCCGCGCCCTCGCGCGCGCGCCCGGCGTCGACCGGAGCGGGAAACAGCGGACGGCCGTTCCAGAAATCCTCCGGCGCGCAGGCCTCGACGGCGGCCCGCGCGGAGCGGATATAGGCAATCATCGCGGTCACCTCCGGCTCCGTCGGTTCCGCGCTGGCATAGAGATTACGACGGAGCGCGGCCGCCATGTCCGCGTCGCCGGAGGCGAGCGCGCGTTCGTAGGCGGAGATCCGACCGTGCAGGTTGCGCGCGAGCTTCTTGATTCGCTTACCGATCCCCATGTCGCCCACCCCGACCTCGCGGAGCGCGATGTCGAAGTCGTCGAAAATCTGATCGTGCAGGGTCTGCGCGATCCGCGGCCCCTGCCCGCCCAGCCGCTTCAGCCGATGCAAGACGAGATAGGCATGCAGGCAAACCATCTCGTAGCGGCCCAGCATCGTATCGGGAACACCATACTCGGCATAGAACACCGGCTGCCGGGCCTGCGCGATGATGACGTCAAGCAGTTTCGCCGCATGTTCGCGGCGGTGTTTGCGTTCTCGAATCCAGTTCAGCATGTCAGTCTGACGCCACACTTGGTTGCCTGCCCGGTGCGGTTGACAGGCCGAAACGGCGAGTGCCATCGTCCTGCCCGATCCGGTCCACCCAAACGCGAACCGCCGAACGATCTGACCGATGAAACTTCTTGTCCGACATGGTCGAATCCTTGTCCTGCTCGCGGCCCTGAGCGCCTGCGCCCCGATCGTGAACGTCCGCGGCCAGGAGCCCGACCCGGACGCGCTCGCGGCGATCGCACCGGGCGAAACGACCCAGCGGGATGTTCGCCAGGTCCTGGGCAGCCCCTCCACAGAAGGCGTGTTCCGCACGAATGTCTGGTACTACATGTCCGAGCGGACGGAAACCACGGCCTTCTTCGAACCCGAGCTGCTCGAACGCAAGATCGTCGCCATCGTCTTCGATGAGCGCAACGTCGTCGAGGACGTCTTCACCTACACCGAGAACGACCGCCGGGAAGTCGAACTGGTGAGCCGGGTCACGCCGACGGCCGGAAACGAACTTTCCCTGATCCAGCAGCTGTTCGGCAATGTCGGCCGATTCGCTGGCGGCGGCGCCGGCCAGTAGCGCGGCCGTCACGCAACGTCACACCAAGAAAAAACCCCCGGGGGAAACACCCCCGGGGGTTTTTCGTTCAGCTTGTTTGCGTCTAGACGCTCGCCAACACGGCCAGCATCAGGAGCGCCACGATGTTCGTGATCTTGATCATCGGGTTCACGGCGGGGCCCGCCGTGTCCTTGTAGGGATCGCCAACCGTGTCGCCGGTCACCGCCGCGTGATGCGCGTCGGAGCCCTTGCCGCCATGGTTGCCGTCCTCGATGTACTTCTTGGCGTTGTCCCACGCACCGCCGCCGGCGGTCATGGAGATCGCAACGAAGAGACCCGTCACGATCACGCCGAGCAGCATCGCGCCGAGCGACGAGAACGCCGCCGACTTGCCCGCAATCGCGAGAATGATCACGAACAGCACGATCGGCGAGAGCACCGGGAGCATCGACGGGACGATCATCTCCTTGATCGCGGCCCGCGTCAGCATATCGACGCACTTGCCATATTCCGGCTTGCCCGTGCCTTCCATGATGCCCGGGATCTCCTTGAACTGGCGACGCACCTCAACCACGACCGAACCGGCCGCGCGACCGACCGCCGTCATGCCCATGGCGCCGAACAGGAACGGCAGCATGCCGCCCACGAACAGGCCCACGACCACATACGGGTTGGTCAGCGAGAAGTTGAGTTCGACACCGGCGAAATACGGATGCTCTGCCGGGGTTCCGATGAAGAAGTTCAGATCGGACGTGTAGGCCGCGAACAGCACCAGCGCACCGAGGCCGGCCGAACCGATGGCATAGCCCTTGGTCACCGCCTTGGTGGTGTTGCCGACCGCGTCGAGCGCGTCCGTGGTCTTGCGCACATCGTCGTCGAGCTCCGCCATCTCAGCGATGCCGCCGGCGTTGTCGGTGACGGGGCCATAGGCGTCGAGCGCGACGACCATGCCCGCGAGCGCCAGCATCGCCGTCACCGCGATGGCGATGCCCAGCAGGCCAGCCAGCAGGAACGAGATGATGATCGCGGCGCAGATGATCAGCGCCGGGATGGCCGTGGCCTCCATCGAGATCGCCAGGCCCTGGATCACGTTGGTGCCGTGACCCGTCGTCGAGGCCTGCGCGACCGAGCGGACCGGCCGATACTCGGTGCCGGTGTAGTACTCCGTCACCCAGATCAGGAGGCCGGTGACGACCAGGCCAACCACGGCGCACAGGAACACGTCCATGCCGGAGAAGGTCTGGCCACTGACCGTGAAGGCCGAGTCGAAGCCGATCACCCAGGACGTCACGCCGGCGACACCCACCAGCGACAGGATCGCCGATGTGATGAAGCCCTTGTAGAGCGCGCCCATGATGTTCTGGCTCGCGCCGAGCCGGACGAAGAAGGTGCCGATGATCGAGGCGATGATGCACACGCCGCCGATCGCCAGCGGATAGACGATCATCTGGTTCAGCAACGCGTTGCCGGCCAGCAGGATCGAGGTGAGCACCATGGTCGCGACCACCGTGACCGCGTAGGTCTCGAACAGGTCGGCCGCCATGCCCGCGCAGTCGCCGACATTGTCACCGACATTGTCGGCGATCACGGCCGGGTTGCGGGGGTCGTCCTCGGGTATACCTGCCTCGACCTTGCCGACGAGGTCTGCCCCGACATCCGCACCCTTGGTGAAGATGCCGCCGCCCAGGCGCGCGAAGATCGAGATCAGCGACGCGCCGAACCCGAGTGCGACCAGCGCATCGATCAGTTCACGCTCCGATGCACTGCCCTGCTGCTGCAGCCAGACCATGAAGCCGAAGTAGCCGGCGACCGCCAACAGCGCCAGGCCGGCGACCAGCATGCCGGTCACGGCGCCCGCGCGGAACGCGATCGAAAGCCCTTCGGCCATGCTGCTGCGCGCGGCTTCGGTCGTGCGGACATTGGCGCGAACGGAAATGTTCATGCCGATGTAGCCCGTCGCGCCCGAAAGGACAGCGCCGATGATGAAGCCGAGGGCCACCGTCCAGCCAAGCAGCAGGAACAGGATGACCGCGATCAAGACGCCGACGATGCCGATCGCGCGATACTGGCGGTTGAGATACGCCGCGGCGCCTTCCTGGACCGCGTTCGAGATTTCCTGCATGCGCTCGGTGCCGGCACTTGCCGACAGGACGGCACGCGAGGCCCAGATGCCGTAGAGCACGGCCAGACCGCCGCACGCGATGGCGAACCAGACGATGGGAGCCATTGTGAATATCCTTTGGTTTCTGCGTTGTTAGGCTGCGTGGGCGCAGACGGCGAATACCGCAGTCGGAGCCGAATCACCCGAGCCCGTGAAAAGCGGCGGGAACATGCCAAAAAGGCGGCGGCAAGGCAACCGCGACTAAGGACTAAGCGAAGTGCGTTCGCGCCGCGGTTCAGGCTGCCACTGCGTTGCGCCGCGCCCGGAGCCAGAATACGGCCAGCACGACCAGGACGAGCAGCGGCGCGGAAGCCAGGTTCACGGCAATGAAGCCCAGGGTCTGGTACACGACGCCCGCGGCCAGTGAACACACGGCAACGGTCCCGAACACGAACAGGTCGTTGATCCCCTGTACCTTGGCCTTTTCCGCCGGCGAGTAGGAGCTGAGCAGGAGCGTCGTTCCGGCAGTAAACATGAAGTTCCAGCCGACACCGACCAACGCCATGCCGATCCGCAGATGCCAGAGCGAGTCGCCGTTCAGGTTGACGGCGAGACAGATCACCGAGATCACGGCGCCCGCCAGGATGATGTTCACATCGCCATACTTCTTGATCAGCCAGCCGGTGACGAAGCCGGGCGCAAACATGCCGACAACGTGCCACATGATCACGTTGTTGATATCGAGCTGCCCGAAGGGATGGCTGGGATGCAGGTGCATGAAGATCGGTGTCGACAGCATCACGAAGTTCATGACGCCGTATCCGATCATCGCGCTCATCAGCGCCACGATGAAGACGGGCTGGGCCGCGATCTCGCGCATCGGCCGTGTCGGGCCGCTGCGCTCCTGCTCGCTCGGCGCCGGGATATCGGTGAACAGGAGAAGCACCACCATCAGGGCCTGCAGGGCCAGGATGATCGCGAAGACACCGCCATAGAGGATCGGCCGGATCATGTCGTAGCCGAGCGACGACAGGCTGGGGCCCACCAGGCCCGCGAACACGCCGCCCGCGAGGACCAGGCTCACAGCGCGCGCCTTGAAACTGTCATCGGCCGCGTCGACCGCGGCGAAGCGGAACTGCTGGTTGGAGCCGGCCGACAGGCCGAACAACGCAGAGCCGACGCAGAACAGGATGAAGCTCGGGACAAACAACGCATAGATCATCAGCGCCGCGCCCGTGGACCCGATCGCGAGGAAGGTGATGAAGCCGCCGGCGCGCCCGATCTTCTTCATCAGCATCGCGGCGGGCACTGTGGCCCCCGTCATCGCGATGAACTGGAAGGTGATGGGGACCGTCGCCCAGCCGGGGTTCGGCGCGATTGTCGCGCCGATAATTGACGAAACGGAGAAGATAAGAATCATCTGCGTCTGGCCGAAGGCCTGGCACAGGGACAAGAGGGCGACGTTGCGCGAATTACGTTGGATCATCATGCGAGGGACATTCCTGCATGAACCCGCAAAACACAAGTCTGTACTGTGAATATCAGCCTTGCGTCAGCCGTCTTTCTGCAACTGGCCCTTCCGCAGCACATTCTCGACATAGAGGTCGATGACCACGTCCGCGCCGAGTTCGCGGATGGCGGTCGCGCGCATGCGTCGCTTCACCGAATTCAGGGGGATCTCGATGCCCTTCCGGCGCTCGACCAGGCTGTGCAGATCGCGGAACATCGCATCGCGCAGACGCGACTTCGCCTCGGACACTATTTCGCGCTGTCCGGCCTCGGCGATCTCGAGTGTCATGGCCGCCGTGTAGAGCCCCGCGACCGCATTTTCCTCGAACAGGGTCACCGTGATCGTGTCGAGCCGCACATAATGATGTTCGGGTACTTCGAACTTCTCGGCCTTCCTGGGCTCGGGCTCCGGCACATCAGCGGATTTGCCACCCAGCATGAAGAATGCGCCGCCCCCGCCCGCTATCAGCAGCACGACGACCAGTATGAGGACCTTCTTCATCCGACCGGCATCCCGCGATCAGCCCGGCAACACGCGGATGTCGCGCACCAGCACATCGTTGACGACGCCCAATCCCAGCACGCGGTTGTTTTTGGTACGGACCCGGTTCTTGAGATAGACCGTCTCGATCGAGCCGTCCTCGACGCCGGGGAACGGCCGCGAGGTCAACGCCCGGACATAGGCCTCGCGCAGGCGCGGCATCAGCGCGCGCACGAGCTTGTCCTCCTGGCGCTCACGTCCGACCTCGAGCGATAGCATGACAACGAGTTTGTGCCGGGCACCCTGGTGGGTCTGGAAGGGAATAAAAAGCGGATCGAGGTTGATGTAGTGGAGCTCTTCGGGCTCGATCACCTCGGGCTCCGGAACAGGCACCTCCGCGACCGTCTCTGGCGTGTCGGCAAGCATGAACTTGTAACCGGCCGCGCCACCGCCCAGGAGGAGGACGAGCAGCGCAACGAGGACCAGCTTTTTCTTGCTCTTCTTCGGCTTCTCGCCTTCGGCCGCGCCGCCCGCACGCATGGCGCGGATCGCGGCCTCACTCTCGGCGCGGGTCGCCTTCTTCGAAGTGCCGGTATCCGCCATGGCCAACCTCGATCGCACCCCCGGCTGCGTCGCGCACCGTCACCGCGGGTCCGTCCGCGGTCTGCGGCGTCACGCGCCCGATCCGGGTCATTGGAACGCCGGTATTCGCGGCGATGGCAGAGATGCTGTCGCGCGCGGCTTCCGGAGCGGTGAAGACGATTTCGTAGTCATCGCCGCCGGTGAGAAGCCTAATGCGCAATAGTTGATCGTCCGTTACCAGCCGGTGCGCCGCATCGGAATGGGGCACGCGATCCCGGTCGATGTCCGCCGCGACACCGGAGGCCGCACAGATATGTCCGAGGTCCGCGACAAGGCCGTCGGACACATCGGCTGCCGCCGAGGCGATTCCGACCAGTGCCGGACCAGCATCGACACGCGGATCGGGCCGCAAAAAGCGTGCCTCGAGGAACGCGGTATCCGACGGGTCGACCGCGCGCAGTTCGCTGCGCACAAGCGCGAGCCCGAGGGTCGCATCGCCGATGCTTCCGGTGACGTATACGTCGTCTCCCGCCGACGCGCCGGACCGCATAATCATATTATTTTCAGATATTTGTCCGAATATATTAACGGTCAACGCGAGCGGACCGGGTGTGCGCGTGGTGTCCCCGCCGAGCAGGAATATACCGAACCGGTCCTGGTCCTCCGCGAGCCCGTCCGCGAAGGCCGAAAGCCACGCGTCGTCGACGAAATCGGGAAGCTGGAGGGCAAGCGTGTACGCGCAGGCCCGCGCTCCCTTGGCGGCGATATCGGAGAGATTGACCCGCAGCGCCCGGCGGGCGATGTCGCCCGCGGATGTGTTCGCCGGAAAGTGTACATCGCCCACGATCGCGTCCGCCGAGACGACAAGGTCGTTGCCCGCCTCCGGCCGGAGCCACGCCGCATCGTCGCGCAGCGCGAGGCTTCCTGGTGCGCCAACGCTGAGCGGCGCGAAATGGCGTTGGATCAGCGTGAACTCGTCAACGCGATGCGCCATGGTCTGTCTCGGACGAGCCGTCCGCCGTCGTCTTCGAGAGGCTCTCATCGCCGCCGCGCACCACACGTGCCAGCCGGTCCAGCACTGCGTTCACGAGGCCCGGCTCCTTGCCCTCGAAAAAGGCATCGGTCAGATGGACATACTCAGAAATGACGACACGTGTCGGGATATCGTCGCGCGAGCGCAGTTCATAGGCGCCGGCGGCGAGAATCGCGCGCAGCAGGGGTTCGAGCCGCGCCATCGTGTTGCCGGTCTCGAGACAACCGTCGAGCGCCGAGGTCAGATCTTCCCGGTCGCGCTCGACCCCCTGCACGAGGTTAGCGAACAATGCCGTGTCGGCATCGCGCGGCCCGGCATCCTCCTCGGGATCGTCCGTGGCCGGCGGATCCGTTCGGTGCTGGATGAACTCAAGTACCGTCGCCTCGGCCGTCCCGCCACGGATGTACATCTGATACAGCGCCTGCACGGCCAGCAACCGCGCCGCCCCGCGCGCGGACGCGCCGGACTTGCGCGACGAGGATCGGGTGGTTTCGGATTGCGCGGACATCAGCGCGGATACATTCGGAAGGAACTCTTGAACCCGATCATCCGCAGGCAGGCGTTGGCGGCATCCGCGCCCTTGTTGCCGCGGTCAACGGCCGCCCGGGCCATGGCCTGCTCCCGGTTTTCGGTGGTCAGAATGCCGAATCCGAGTGCGAGACAATGCCGGATCGCAAGATCCTGCAGCCCGCGCGCCGCCTCCTGGCACACATAGTCGTAGTGGGTCGTTTCTCCGCGGATGACACAGCCAAGCGCGACATACCCGTCGAAACGCCGGCGGCCGCCGGAGAACTCCGGCGAGCGCATCGCCGTCGCGATGGCGGCGGGAATCTCGAAAGCACCGGGAATCTCGTAGATCTCGTGCGACGCGCCCGCTTCGTCGAGTACGCCGAGCGCACCTTTCAGCAACTCGTCCGCGATCTCTTCATAATATTTCGAGACCGCGATCATGATGTGGGGTTCATCGGCCATCGTCGCTCCTCACTCGGCGGTTGCAGCGTTTTCCAGGGGCACGGGCCGGGTCTCGACGAGCCGCAATCCGAAACCTTCGAGACCGACGATCGAGCGCTGCGAGTTCGACAGCAGAATTATGTTGCGAACCCCCAGGTCGACAAGGATCTGGGCGCCGACTCCGTAGTTCCTTAGCTCGTTCACCGGCTTGGTCGGCGCGCTCGAGAACTGGCGGATGCGGTCCGACAGCGACGTCGGCGACGTGTCGCGGATGAGGACGATCACGCCGGCACCGGCTTCGCCGATCAACTCCATGGAGCGTTGCAGGATGCCGGAATCGGGGGCGTCGAGACTGCCCATGGCGTCGGCGCCGATCGAAAATGAATGCATGCGCACGAGCACCGGATTCTCCGGGTCGATTTCGCCCTTCACGATCGCCAGATGCTCGGCATACTCCACCGTGTTGCGGTAGATGTGCCACTTGTAGAGGCCGCCGAAGCGTGAGTGAAAATCATGCTTCATGAGCCGCTCGACGATACGGTCGTGGCGCCGGCGGTAGGCGATCAGGTCCGCGATCGCACCGATCTTGAGCCCGTGATACTGGGCGAAACCGATGAGGTCCGGCAGGCGCGACATCGTCCCGTCCTCGTTCATGATCTCGCAGATCACCGCCGAGGGATTGAGACCGGCCAGGCGCGCGATGTCCACGCCGGCTTCCGTGTGCCCCGCGCGAACCAGGACCCCGCCGTCCCGCGCCGCCAGCGGGAACACATGTCCCGGCGTGACGATGTCCGCCTCGGTCGAGCGCGGATCAATCGCCACCGTGATGGTGCGCGCCCGGTCGGGCGCGGAAATGCCGGTTGTCACCCCCTCGGCCGCCTCGATCGAGACGGTGAAATTCGTCGCCAGTCGCTGGCCGTGGGTCTGGGGCATCATGGGCAGGCCGAGCTGCTGCGTGCGCTCGCGTGTCAGCGACAGGCAGATCAGACCGCGCCCGTGGGTCGCCATGAAGTTGATCGCGTCCGGGGTGGCCATCTGCGCCGGAATGACAAGATCGCCCTCATTCTCGCGATCCTCGTCGTCGATGAGGATGAACATCTTGCCGTTGCGGGCATCCTCGATGATGTCCTCGATCGGAGAAAGAATTCGCTCATCGCCCAGGGCGCGCTTGACGTCCTGAGGCGAGACACTGCGCAAGCCATCGGTGTTATCGGTCACGATCCATCCCGTTCCAAAAGACGCGCGACATAGCGCGCAATCACATCAACCTCGATATTCACGCCCGATCCGACCGCCAGGTCGGACAGCGATGTGTTCTCCCAAGTGTGGGGAATAATATTGACCCCGAACACCGCATCGTCGACCTCATTGACGGTGAGCGATACGCCATCCACCGTAACCGAGCCCTTCGACGCAATATAGTGCTTCAGTGCCGCGGGCACCTCGATGGCGAGCCTGTGGTTGTCGCCTTCCGTGGCGAGGCCGGTGACCTGACCCACGCCGTCGACATGGCCGAGCACGAGATGACCGCCCAGCTCATCCGCCGCACGCAGCGCGCGTTCGAGATTGATCCGCGTGCCGACACGCCACGCGCCACTCGTGGTCTTGTCGTCCGTTTCTCCGGAGACATCGGCCGCGAAACTCGATGCATCCTTCTCGACCACGGTCAGGCATGCGCCGTTGCATGCGATCGACGCGCCGATGTCGATGCCAGCCGTGTCATAGGCGGTCTCGATGGTCAGGCGGCGGCCCACATCCAGGTCGTCGACCCGCGCGATGCGGCCGACATCGGTGACAATTCCAGTGAACATCGGGCTTGGTTACGGCACGCGCGCAAAAATTTCCAGCGAATCGTCGCCCACCGGTGTTCGCGACAGGGGCCTGAAGGCCGGCATGTCCGCAACCTCCCCCACCCCGAGATCACCGAATGGCGGCAGCCCGTCGCCGCCAATCAACGACGGCGCACGATACCAAAGGAGACGATCGACAAGGCCTGCGCGCAGGAGCCCGGTGGCCAGCCGGGCGCCGCCCTCGACCATCACGCGGGTCATGCCGAGCGCGCCCAGCGCTCGCAACGCCGCGGCGGGTGCCGGCTGGCCGTCGATCTCGTCCTCGATGGGAACCACCATGACACCCGCCGCCTCGAGCGCCCTGCGACGATCCTTGTCCGTCTTTGCCGCCGACAGCACCCAGGTCGGGACGTCCATCGCCGTCTGCACGAGCTTCGATTCAAGCGACAGGCGCAAGCGCGAATCGAACACGACACGGGTCGGCGACCGCTCCTCCATACCCGGCAACCGACAGGTCAGGCTCGGGTCGTCGGCCTCGGCCGTGCCGATCCCGACCGCGATCACATCGTGCTGGGCCCGCAGGAGATGCGCGTGACGACGCGCTGCCGGTCCGGTGATCCATTGAGATGCACCGGTGCGGGTCGCAATACGCCCGTCCGATGTTGTCGCGGTCTTGAGGGACACCATCGGACGCCCTTCGGTCGCGGCGGTCAGGAACCCGATATTGATGTCTTCTGCCGCATCCTTGCAGACGTCTGTGACAACCTCGACTCCCGCATCGCGAAGCCGCGCAATTCCCCTGCCTGCGACGCGCACATGCGGGTCGCCACAGGCGACGACCACCCGTGCCACGCGCGCTCGGATCAACGCGTCCGCACAAGGCGGAGTCCGGCCCAGATGACTGCACGGCTCGAGCGTGACATAGACCGTCGCGCCGACGAGTGCCTCCGCGCCGAACCGTTCGCGCGCGGCATCGAGCGCCACGGTTTCCGCATGAGGCCGGCCGCCGGGCTGGGTCCGGCCGCGCCCCAGCACCCTCGGATCGGGCCCGCCCGAAACGATGACGCAGCCGACCGCCGGATTGGGCGCCACGTTGCCGAGCCCGCGCCGCGCGAGGCGCAAGGCCACCGCCATGAAGTCCTGATCGCTGTGCATGGGGACAGGGTCGAGCGAATACCGCCCGGGATCAATCGTTTTCGATCAGCGCGCCTTCGCTTGCGAGGCGCTCGTTCCCGATGAAATCCTCGAAATCCCGAACCTCGCGGAAGTTCTTGTAGACCGACGCGAAACGCACATAGGCAATCGAATCGAGATTGGCCAGGGCATCCATCACGGCCTCACCGATATGATCGGAGGAAATGTCGGTCTCGCCGGAGGATTCCAGACGGCGAACGATTCCGCTGATGGCACGCTCCACCCGTTCAGCGTCCACGGGCCGCTTGCGCAGGGAGATGCGCATCGACGCCTCGAGCTTGTCGCGGTCGAAGGGAACACGCTGGCCATTCTTCTTGATGACGGTGAGATCGCGCAGATGTACCCGCTCGAAGGTCGTCCAGCGCGCGCCGCAGTCGGGGCAGGCACGCCGGCGGCGGATCGCCGTGTTGTCCTCGGTCGGGCGCGAATCCTTCACATGCGTGTCGTTGTGACCACAGAACGGGCAGCGCATCGGTTGTTCCCTCGCCTCTAGTTCTTCGTTCTTCTTGCCGCCGCGATCAGCCCGCCGGATAGATCGGGAACCGGGCGCACAACTCTTCTACCCGGCGGCGCACCGATTCCTCGACCTGCGCATCGCCGGCCGGGTTCCCGCCGAGGCTGTCGAGAACCTCGACGATCAGTTCACCGACCTGGCGGAACTCCGTCGGCCCGAACCCGCGCGTGGTACCCGCCGGAGTTCCCAGGCGAATTCCTGACGTGACCATCGGCTTCTCGGGATCGAACGGAATCCCGTTCTTGTTGCAGGTCAGGCTCGCGCGTTCGAGCGCAACCTCGGTGATGTCGCCCGTCAGGGACTTGGGCCGCAGATCGACCAGCATCAGGTGCGTGTCGGTACCGCCGGACACGATGTCGAGCCCACCGTCCACGAGCGTCGCCGCAAGCGCGCGGGCGTTCTCCACGACCCGCTGGGCATAGTTCTTGAACTCCGGCTGCAGGGCCTCACCGAACGCGACCGCCTTGGCGGCGATGATGTGCATCAGCGGCCCACCCTGAAGCCCGGGGAAGACGGCGGAGTTGATCTTCTTCCCGAGATCCTCGTCGTCGGCGAGGATCATGCCGCCGCGCGGACCCCGCAGAGTCTTGTGCGTCGTGGTGGTCACCACGTGGGCGTGAGGGAACGGGCTCGGATGCGCGCCACCGGCAACGAGGCCCGCGAAATGCGCCATGTCGACCATCAGGAACGCGCCGACCTCGTCGGCGATCTCGCGGAACCGCGCGAAGTCGATGGTACGCGGATACGCCGATCCACCGGCGACGATCAGCGCGGGCTTGTGTTCCCGCGCCAGCGCCGCGACCTCGTCCATGTCGATGAGCGCATCGTCCTTGCGCACCCCATACTGGACGGCGTTGAACCACTTACCCGAGAGGTTCGGTGCAGCGCCATGCGTCAGGTGACCGCCCGCGGCCAGGGACATGCCCATGACGGTATCGCCCGGCTTACACAGCGCGAGGAACACGGCCTGGTTTGCCTGCGCGCCCGAATGGGGCTGAACATTGGCAAAGGCGCATCCGAACAGGCGTTTCGCCCGGTCGATCGCAAGCTCCTCGGCCACGTCAACATACTCGCAGCCGCCATAGTAGCGGCGGCCGGGGTACCCCTCGGCATACTTGTTGGTGAGCACCGACCCCATCGCCTCGACCACCGCCCGCGAGACGATGTTCTCGGACGCGATGAGTTCGACCTGGGATTGCTGGCGGCCCAGTTCGCGTTGCATGGAATCAAAGACTTCGGGATCGGCCTCCGCAAGACCGCGATCGAAAAATCCGTTGTTCACACCGCCCGCCTCGGGGGCTTCGCTCGTCATCGACATCCTTGATCCTCTGTCACTCGTAAAACCGTCAAAAATCGGACACACGCGGCACCCCGCCGTCCGGGCACACGCCCTTACCCCAGCTTCCCGACCCGCCGCTCATGGCGTTCGCCGCCCGGGAAATCTGTGTCCAGAAACGCCCGCAGGCAATCCATGGCAACCTCGGGGCCCAGCAGGCGCGCGCCCATCGCGAGCACGTTCGCGTCGTTATGTTCGCGCGCCAGCCGCGCCGTCGTCGCGTCGTGGCAGAGTGCCGCGCGCACGCCCGCGATCCGGTTCGCCGCAATCGAAATGCCGATGCCGGTCCCGCAAATGATCACCCCGCGCGCCGCGTCGCCGCCCGCCACAGCCTCACCGACCGCCTGGCCGAAATCCGGATAGTCCACCGATTCCTCGCTGTGGGTTCCGAGATCGCGGACCTTGAAGCTGCGCGCCTCAAGCTCTGGTTTCAGGAGCTCCTTGAGGGGATACCCGGCGTGATCGGCAGCAATCGCAATCGTGCCTTCGCTCATGCGTCAATTCCGTTAAAGCATCACTGGAGTATGGTCATCAGATGCGGCTCGAATTACCACATCTCGTCGTTTGCCGCCAGCGATACACAAGCTGTCGCGTCGGAATGGTGTGGAAAATCCAACGCGTTTCTCGCGGCACTGCAGCAATTTATGCTTGGCGAACACCCAGTCTCCACGAAAATAAAGCTGTCATCGAACCAGGTCTCAAAGACACGCGTCAGTGCAGTTCCGTATGATCATTTTATTGTTTCCGAAAACTACTGGTGATTATTCGAAAGGCGTATTGACTGGTCCCGGAACGTATGCGATCACGGACGCCAACCGTGCGCGTGACACAGTGGACCTTGGGGGGAACGAGAATGGCGGACAACGATCCGGAAAACCTGTCGCGCGATGCGCTGCTGCGCATGACCACCCAGGTCGTATCGGCCTATGTCGGCAACAATCCGGTTCCCGAAACCCAGATTTCGGATGTCATCCAGTCCGTTTACGGAAGCCTCGAAGGCCTGAGCGGTGGCCGCACGAGCACCCAGACGAAGCAAAAGCCCGCGGTCCCGATCAAGCGTTCGATCACACCCGATCACATCGTTTGCCTGGAGGACGGCAAGAAACTCAAGATGCTGAAGCGCTATCTGCGCACGGCCTACAATCTGACACCGGAACAGTATCGAGCGAAGTGGGGTCTCCCCGCCGACTATCCGATGGTCGCGCCGAACTACGCGAAGCAGCGATCCGCATTCGCGAAGGAGATCGGCCTGGGCAAACGCAAGCGCTGACCCCTGCCACCGGGCGTCAGACGCAGAGTCCCCCGCGCGACAACGGCGCCGGACGGCGTTTTTCGAGCATGTAGCTGAGCTTCGCCATTGCGGTACGCCGCAAGGCGGCCTCACCGGCCCCGGCCGGGCCGACGATTGCAACCTCGAGACCCGTCACCGGATCAACGGCACAGACCTTCACCGAGTTGCCCATCGCGGAAAACTCGAAGATCACATTGCCCAGGTCTCTGCCGTCGGGCTTCCGCCCATTACGTTCTTCCATCGCGCGCTCCGCACACTTGGTCAGCGTCGGTCCGCCGACCTATAATCGACCCCGACATTTCGGGGGGAGGATGAACCAGATGAAATCGGACAATCACAAATTTAACGTTAAGCACGCGAAGGACGCCGAGTGGAAAAAGGGTCTTCGCGAGGACTTCGAGTACAGCGACCTCGGGATTCGCGAGGCGACCGGCGGTCAGTTCAGCGCCCATGTGATCCGGATCGCGGACCCGGATGCCGATCATCACACCGGCAAGCACGCGCACATGACCGAATTCCAGATGATCTACGTGCTCCAGGGCGAGGCCCGCTTCTGGTTCGACGGCAAGGGGGAAGTAAGCGTGTCCAAGGGTGACTGCTTCTACCAGCCCGACGGGCTGATGCATGACGCGCTTTGGATGTCGGAAAACTGCGAACTTCTGGAAATCACATCGCCCGGCGATTTCGAGACCGTCAAGGACTGAGAAACCGCATCTCACATTCTGCAACAAGCGGGGAATCCCCCGTGATCGCCCCTGCCCGGCTGCCCGGGCTTCGCCGGAACCACAAGGAGTCCCCGATATGAGCCTCGCAACCGACCCCGCATCCAATCCGTCCGGCGCGAGCGACAAGCCGCGTTTCCAGTGGGACGACGCGCTCCTGCTGGACGAAGCGCTGACGGAAGACGAGCGGATGGTCCGGGACATGGCCCGGTCCTATTGCCAGGACAAGCTGATGCCGCGTGTTCTGGAGGCGCACCGGAACGAGACGTTCGACCGGGAGATCATGAACGAGTTCGGCGCGCTGGGGATGCTCGGCTCGACCCTGCCGGAGGAATATGGCTGCGCGGGCGTGAACCATGTCTGCTACGGGCTGATCGCGCGCGAGGTGGAGCGGGTCGATTCCGGCTACCGATCGGCGCTGTCGGTGCAGTCCTCGCTGGTGATGTGGCCGATTTACACCTACGGCTCGGAGGAGCAGCGGCAGAAATATCTGCCGAAGCTCGCCTCGGGCGAATGGGTGGGGGCGTTCGGGCTGACGGAACCCGACCATGGCTCCGACCCCGGCAGCATGGTGACCCGCGCGAAGTCAGTGGACGGGGGCTATGCCCTGTCGGGGGCGAAGATGTGGATCTCGAACGCGCCGATCGCCGATGTGTTCGTCGTGTGGGCGAAGGATGACGAGGGCGTGATCCGGGGCTTCATTCTGGAGCGCGGGATGGAGGGCCTCGCGACGCCGAAGATCGAGGGCAAGTTCTCCCTGCGCGCGTCATCCACGGGCGAGGTGGTGATGGACGAGGTGTTCGTGCCGGAAGAAAACCGGCTGCCGAACGCACGCGGCCTGAGCGGGCCCTTCGGTTGCCTGAACAAGGCGCGCTACGGCATCTCGTGGGGGGCGATGGGTGCGGCGGAAGCGTGTTGGCACGCCGCGCGCGACTACACCCTCGAACGCAAGCAGTTCGGCCGGCCGCTCGCCGCCAACCAGCTGATCCAGAAGAAGCTGGCGGACATGCAGACGGAGATCACGCTCGGCCTGCACGGCAGCCTGCGCCTCGGGCGGCTGATCGACTCCGACCGGTCAACGCCGGAGATGATCTCGCTGATGAAGCGCAACAACGCGGGCAAGGCGCTGGACATCGCGCGGGTCGCGCGGGACATGCATGGCGGCAACGGCATCTCGGACGAGTATCACGTCATCCGCCACGTCATGAACCTCGAGTCCGTGAACACCTACGAGGGCACCCACGACATCCACGCCCTCATCCTCGGACGCGCACAGACAGGCCTCCAGGCCTTCACCGGCGCCTGACGCGCACGGAGAGAATCAGGTCAACAGTCCCGGGTTTCATCGGCCGGCGAGAAGTTGACGCAGAACCGCGTCGCGTCCTCGCCGCTGAGTTCGGCCTGTTTCAGGCCGCACATCATGTTGCCGCCATCGGTTTCGCCCTCGAAATGCCCGCAGGACTGGCAGATGCCGAGATCCTGCCCGCCGCAGCGCGACTGCATTTCGGCGCACAGCCGCGACAGGCCCGTGGCCATCGTGTCCACGGTTTCCGGCGGAAGGTTCGAGATCGCGCGGTCCAGACAGTTGAGCGGGTCGTCGGCCAGAAGACCGGCCCCGAGCTCGGTGAGCTCGATATGGCGCACGCGCTTGTCATTCGGATCGGGCACCCTGCTGAGATAGCCCTTTTTCTCAAGCGCGTTGAGGGTCTGGCTCGCCGTTCCCTTGGTCGTGCCGAGGAACGCGGCGAGCGCGCCCGGCGTACGCGAAAAGCGATTCGCCTGCCCGATGAAGCGCAGGCAGTCCCACTGGGCCGGGTTCAAGCCATGACAATATTGCAACCCGCGTGACATCCTGCCGAGACGGTCCAGCAGCCGCGTGAGCTCTTCTTTATCAATATTATCAGTGGCTTGCGCGCACATTCTCTTATTCTCAAAAATTGAAGATCGGACAATCAAGGCGCCGACCTTATATCAAATGGATATTATCGACTCGATATTACCTTGCGCAGAGCCCGCCCCGTGCGTATATTCTTATCGTATCGAGTCGAAACCAATAGCTTATTCGCACACCGGGATATAGCCCCCCACCCCGATTTGTCAAAGGACTGAAACATCATGGCCGCATTCGCATCACAGGCGATCGAACGTGGGAACCGCCGCTACGCCAACACCGTCATGCAGGCGCCCGTGCTCGAGAAGGAGCACGAGTTCGAACTCGCCCGCCGCTGGCGCGAGGACAAGGACGAGGCCGCGTTGCACGAGCTGATCGAGGCATATGCACGCTTCGTCCTGCGTATCGCATGGAAGTTCAAGGGGTACGGCCTGCCCGTTGGAGACCTTGTCCAGGAGGGCAACATCGGCCTCATGGAAGCGGCCCAGCGGTTCGACCCCTCCCACGACGCCCGTTTCTCGACCTATGCATCGTGGTGGATCATGGCGGCGATCCAGGATCACATCCTGCGCAACACCTCGATCGTGCGTGTTGCCACCACCCCGGCCCAGAGGCGCCTGTTCTTCAATTTGCGCAAGGTTCGCGCGCAGCTCGCGACCGGCCCCGACGGCACGCTCACCGACGAGGACCGCGAACGCGTCGCGGACCGCCTGCAGGTGAAGCCGGCCGACGTGGTGCGCATGGAGGCCCATCTCGGCGGTCCTGACAATTCGCTCAACGCCAGTTTCGGCGAAGAGGACGATCTGGAATTCCAGGACCTGCTCGAAGACGACGGCCCGAACCCGGAAGACATCACCGCGTGGCAACATGACGGTGCGGTTCGTTCCGCGTGGCTCGAGGACGCCCTCGACACGTTGGGCGACCGGGAGCGCCAGATCATCGTCCGGCGCTTCCTGTCGGAGGACAAGGACACACTGGCGGAAATCGGCGAAAGCTTCGGTGTCAGCAAGGAGCGTATTCGCCAGATCGAGGCCAAGGCACTCGGCAAGCTCAAGACAGCCCTCAGCACCCACGGCGAGGACGCGACCGCGCTGCTCGCGAACGACCTGCACGGCTGACGGACATTTCCCGTCACCATGGCAAAGAATAAGGGCGGCTGCCCGCGGCAGCCGCCCTTATTCTTTGGTTCGCGCAAACGCCGGAGCTAGGCGGCCGTTTCGACCCTGAAGAACTCCGCAACACGCGGACCGAAGCCGAGCTGTTGCAGCCAGAACCGCTCGACGTCGCGGAGGCTTTCGTTCGCGGCCTCGAGCTTCTCCTCGTCGATCGAATCCGCCACCGCGTCCACGTGACGTTCGAACATCTGCTCGAGGAGCCTGCTGAGCTCAAGGCCCTTGTCCGTCAGTTTTACGCGGACGGAGCGGCGATCATGCGACGAGCGCTCCTGGTGAAGGTAACCATGCTCGGTCATCTTCTTGACGTTGAAGGACACGTTCGATCCGAGATAGTAGCCGCGCAGCGTCAGTTCACCGACGGTCAGCTCGTCGCCACCGATATTGTACAGGATGAGTGCCTGCACGTTGTTGATGTCGCGGATGTCGTGTCCCTCGAGCTCGGACTTGATGACCTCAAGAAACTGGCGGTGCATCCGTTCGAGCAGGACGATCGTGGAAAGGTATGTCTGCTTCATTGCCTGCGGTTCCCGTGTTCCGAGCGCAAAATCGAGCTTGCAGGATCACACGGACAGGTTAATCAGCCCTTAAATCAGGGCTTCTTTACCTAAAATTCGAGCCGAATACCGGCTTTGCCCGCATGTGACCGGGGCTTGGACGGACTGGCCGCAGCGGCTATGTTTCCGGGCCTTCAGGGTGGAACTTCAGGAACGAAAAAAGATGGCCGGCAGCCCCTCAACCCCCGTCGGGGTATTCCCGCAGACGCGCATGCGCCGCAACCGGCGCTGGGACTGGTCACGCCGGATGGTGCGCGAAAACATTCTGTCTCCCGACGACTTCATCTGGCCCGTGTTCGTGTGCGACGGCGTCGATCGCACGGAGGAGATCCCGACGATGCCGGGCGTGATCCGCTACTCGCCGGACCGCCTGCCCGCGGCGGCGGGCGAGGCGAAGGCACTGGGCATCCCGTCCGTAGCAATATTCCCGGCGACCCCGGCCGAACTCAAAACTCCCGACGGCAAGGAAGCATGGAACCCGGACAATCTCGTGTGCCAGGCCATCCGCGCGATCAAGGACGCCCATCCCGATCTCGGGGTGATGTGCGATGTGGCGCTCGATCCGTTCAACTCCGACGGGCACGACGGGATCGTCCGGGACGGCCATGTGGTCAACGACGAGACGATCGAGGCGCTGTGCCGCCAGGCGCTGGTCCAGGTCGAGGCCGGCTGCGACATCATCGCGCCATCGGACATGATGGACGGACGGATCGGGGCACTGCGATCGGCGCTGGATGAGAACGGCTACGACCATGTGCTGCTGATGTCCTATGCCGCGAAGTTCTCGTCCGGTTTCTACGGTCCGTTCCGCGACGCCATCGACAGCAAGGGGTTCCTCAAGGGCGAAACCAAGGACACCTACCAGATGGACCCGGCGAACAGCGACGAGGCGATGCGCGAGGTTGCGCTCGACATCGCCGAGGGCGCCGACATGTTCATGGTCAAACCAGGCCTGCCCTATCTCGACATCATCCGGCGCGTCAAAGAACAGTTCGGCGTCCCCACCTTCGCCTACAATGTCAGCGGCGAATACGCGATGCTGCGCTTCGCGGCGGACAATGGCGCGCTCGACTACGAGCGGGTGATGATGGAAACACTCACATCGTTCAAGCGGGCCGGCTGCAACGGCGTGCTCACCTATTTCGCGATCGACGCCGCGCGGCTCCTGAATGAAAACTGACGACGACGCCCTCGAACCGGTCGCAAAGCCCGACCCCCTCGTTGTCCGCTACAACCGGCAGGTCCATGGCTTCCGGCTGATCGCGATCCTCGTGCTCGGCGGCCTGTGCCTGATCATCCCGTTCGTCGCAGAAGCGCCGGTCGAGCAGTCCTGGCGCTTCGCAAGCCTGCTGATGGCAGCCGCCTTCGCCTGGGCGGTGGTGACCGCGTTCCGGATTCGCGACCGAAGCCCGCAGGTCCGAATCGACGAGGACGGCGTCTTCGTTCGCGAATGGCACACCGGGACGATCGCCTGGGAAAATATTCGCTTCATCGCCCATTCAAGCCAGGTGCGCCGGGGTATTGTCGCCTCGATCACGCGCACGCGACGCAAACCCTTCCTGCTGTTCAGTTTCGCGGAACTTCCGAAAGTCCGGCCCACGGCACCGCCGCCGTTCGGATGGATCCAGTTCGTGCGCGCGGAGTTCGCGATTCAGGAACCCATCCTCCAGCAGTACGGCCTCGACACACCGGTCAACGACATCCTCTCGTCGATCCAGGATCACATCGCGTACTGGCAGTTCAAGAACCCGGATGCCCTTGAGCCGCCAGCCGACGCAAAACCCACGACCGAATAATTCACATAATTTTATTGTGATAATTTTAATTCACGTACATTACTTGTCATTTTATCAACTGCGGCCTACCTAAACGTCAGATTGCCATCCTGAACGCACCACGTTGGTGCGGCGGCGGCCACATCCCGGCCGCCTGTGGGGATTCAGATAGAGGAGAGACAAGAATGACCGTACAGATCGGCAACACCGCGCCCGACTTCGAGGCGCAGACGACGGAAGGCACGATCAGCTTCCATGAGTGGCTCGGCGACAGCTGGGGCGTTCTGTTTTCGCACCCGAAGGATTTCACCCCAGTTTGCACCACCGAGCTGGGCTACATGGCCAAGCTCAAGCCCGAGTTCGACAAGCGGAACGTCAAGATCATCGGCCTGAGCGTCGATCCGATCGACGACCATGAGAAGTGGGTCGGCGACATCGAGGAGACACAGGGTGCCAAGGTCACCTATCCGCTGATCGGCGACAGCGAGCTGACGGTCGCGAAGCTTTACGGCATGCTCCCGGCCAGCGAAGACGGCACTTCGGAGGGCCGCACCGCCGCGACCAATGCGACGGTCCGCAATGTCTACATCATCGGACCCGACAAGCAGGTCAAGCTGATGATCTCCTATCCGATGAGCACCGGCCGGAACTTCGACGAGATCCTGCGAGTCATCGACTCACTGCAGCTCACCGCCAACCACAAGGTTGCGACGCCGGTGAACTGGAAAGACGGCGACGACGTGATCATCCTGCCGGCCGTCTCCGACGAAGATGCCAAGGCCGCGTTCCCCGACGGGTGGGAGGCCCCACGCCCCTACCTGCGGATTGTCCCGCAGCCGAAATAACCTCTCTCGAGGCAGGACGTTACAGGGGCGCGCCCGTATGGGTGTGCCCCTTTTTCATCTTCTTCATCTACGCTTGCGAAGCGCGGGGCGTAGCCCCGAACACGGCAGGCGCACCCTCACGCGCGCAGGAACGCCGCGACCGGCTCGATCTCCTCCGGCCGCGAGAATGTCGGTGCGTGCCCCACGCCGGCAATCTCGACCAGCGTGGCGCGCGGCCCGCGCTCGGTCATCTGCCGGGCTGCGTCCGAAGGCAACAGATCGGACTCCGTACCGCGCACAACGAGCGTATCGCACGCGATCATTTCCCAGACCGGCCAGAGGTTCACATCCATCACGGGCCGCGTTTTCATCGGCACGGCGATGGCGGGATCATAGGCAAGTGCCAGCTTGCCGCTGTCTGTCTCACGGGCCGATGTCTCGGCAAGATGCGCCCACTCGCTATCCGCGAGGTCTCCGAAGGGCGCCCAGACCTGGCGGAGATAGGCCTCGAGTGCCGCGAGATCGGGAAACTCCGGGTCAGTGCCGACACAGTCACGGATGCGCTCGAGCGCGGCCTTCGGGATGAAGGGGCCGACGTCATTGACGACCAGACGGCCAACCGGTGTGTCGGGCAACGATGCGAGCAGCATCCCGAGAATGCCGCCCATCGACGTGCCGACGAAATCGGCGCGCTCGATATCCAGCCGGGCAATCAGTGCGTTCACGTCCGCCAGATACTGGGGAAAGTCATAGCCGTTCGGATCGGGCAGCCACCCGCTCTTCCCGCGCCCCACCACGTCCAGGCATATCACGCGGCGATCGGTGGAAAGCTGTTCGGCAAGCCGGTTAAAGGAACGCGCCGTCTGAGTGAGACCATGGATGCACAAGACCGCCGGCGGGTCCGGATCGCCCCACTCGACATAGTGCAGCCGGTGGAAACCCTTGAGGTTCAATCCGCGGAAAGACCGTGACCGCATTGCATCATGCCTCTAACGTCTGCTCGATTCCGCGCGAAACTAGCGCAGCCCGACAACGCCACCAAGCGCCACACATACTCGCAGGATTTCCCATGACCACCATCCGGATCGATGCTCCCACGCAGGACGACAAGGCGTCCTGGGCTGCGCTTTTTCTCGGCTATCGACGGTTTTACGAAGTTCCCGACGATCCGCATGTGATCGAGCGGGTCTGGGAATGGATTCACGACCCTGACCACCAGACCGAATGCCTGCTGGCCCGTAACGAAAACGGGCGCCCGATCGGCCTGGCGCACTTCCGCAACCTTGCCAGACCGCTGTCCGGCACCCAGGCGGGGTTTCTCGACGATCTGTTCGTCGAACCGGACTCGCGCG
>JAYQGE010000026.1:0-35492 GCA_038140435.1 Rhodospirillaceae bacterium
TGGTGAAACTCGCGACATCGGACATCAAGACGACCGAGGTCCTCGACTGGAAGGGCCTGCATCTCTTCCACTTCATGGGCTCGTCCTGCTCGCAGAAGACGCGGATCGCTTTCGCCCAGAAGGGCGTGGAATGGGAGAGTCATCACGTCGATATTTCGAAGTTCGAGAATTTCACCGAGTGGTTCATGGGCATCAACCCGCGCGGCCTGATGCCGACGCTGGTGCATGACGGCGACGTGCACATCGAGAGCAACGACATCATCCAGTATGTGGACGGCGCCTTCGACGGCCCGGCGCTCTATCCGAGCGATCCCGAGGAGCAGGCCTTCATGGAGGCCTCGATGAAGTACGAGGACGATCTGCACCTGTGTGTGCGGGCGCTGACCTTCCGCTATTTCCTGCCGGTCGAGATGATGAAGAAGCCGGACGACGCGGTGGACGTCTACGAGGCCGAGGGGGCAGAGACCGTCGGCGGCGAGGTCGACGGCCGCAAGGCGATCGAGGTCGATTTCTGGCGCAAGATGAACGCGAATGGCGGCATCACCGACGAGCAGGTGATCGACGCCGTGGATCAGTTCCTCGTGGCCTTCGGCAAGCTCGAGGAACGGCTCGAGCAGCACGAGTATCTGCTGGCGAGCGGGCTCACGGCGCTGGACATCGCCTGGTGGATCACGGTGTTCCGGATCACCAAGCTGGGCTTCCCCACCGAGCGCTTCCCCAAGCTGTTCGCCTGGTACGAGAAGTTGCTCGCGCGCGAGGACTTCGCCCGCGAGGTCGCGGCCCCGCCGGAGGTGATGGAAATCTCGAAGAAGCACCAGGCCGCATGCGAGGCCGAGGGCAAGTCGATGCAGCAGCTCATGGCCGCGCACGGGCGGTAGGGTTCGCGGGCATTTATTCATCGTCATGCCCGGACTTGATCCGGGCATCTCTTCGCACGTTGAGCTGAGATACGCGGGTCGAGCCCGCGTATGACGGGAATATTGGGGCCGCTAAGCCAGCAATGCCCAGGTCGAGGACGCGGCCAGCATCGCCAGCGCGATGTTGCGGAACACACGCTCGCTCGCGAGCGGGAAGAGCCGCATGCCGATCCAGGTGCCCGCGAGGAAGGGGAGCGTGATCGCGGCGGTCTTCCAGACGATGTCGGCGTCGACCAGGCCCTTGAGGGCGAAGGTCGCCGTAAGTCCCACCAGCACCAGCGTGAAGTAGCCGATCAGGTTCGCGCGGACGCGCGCCGGCGGATCGCCGCTCGCCATCATGTAGAGGATCGCCGGCGGACCCGCGACGCCCGCCGCGCCGGCGAGCGTGCCGCCGACCATGCCGACGCCGATCTCCGGCCCGACACCGCGCGGGCCGCGGTAGCGCCAGCCGGTCCACAGGATCACCACCAGGATCAGGACCACGATGGCGATCGCCCGTCGCATGTCGTCGGGCGGGGCGGAGACGAGGATCATCGCGCCGAGCGGCATCAGGATCACCGCCGGAATGCCGAGTGCCCAGACGGTCCGCCGACTCGCCTCGCGGAAGGCGGTCGGTGCGAGCAGCAGCACCGGGCCGACCTCAACCAGCGCGGTGACCGGCACGCCGATCTGCGGACCCCAGATCCAGCTCAGCATGGGCGCGTGGATCAGCGCCGAGCCGAAGCCGGAGAAGCCCCGGATGAGGCCGCCGGCGAACACGACCGCGGCGGCGAGCCACAGGTCGGGGCCGAACAGGCCGGCAGGGATCAGTCCCTCGGGCATGTCAGATACGTCTCGATGTGCGCGGTACGGGGGACGCCGATTCCCCGAACTGGATGCCGATGCCGGCCATGGCCTCGCGGGTCTCGCGTCCGAAGCGGCGCTCGACCTCCTCGCCGGCGGCCGCGGCATGGATCACCGTGTCCTTGGTCTCGCCCGGCGGCGACTGGATCGCCACCAGGAGCCGGCCCATCGTGTCGCCGTTGTTGCGGAACTCGCGATAGACGCCGGAGGGCACCGAGATGAAGTCGAGCGGCCCCAGCTCGATCGAATGTTCGCCATCGTCGCCCCAGGTGATCTCGAAGTTCCCCTCGATACAGAAGAAGTTCTCGACCGTGGCGGTGTGCTTGTGCAGGCCCGAGCTGTCGCCCGGCGGGCATTCGGCGATGGTCACGGTCAGTCCCGCCGCGCCCTTCACCGGGGCGATCTTGCTGCGTCCCTCCCAGCCCTCGGGGCTCATCACGGGATAGACCTTGTCCGACGACATCATCTGCATCGCCTCGGGCGCGATGCCGTGGGCGTCGTTCATCGTGTCCTTGTAGGGTACGAGGTCGGCGAAGCGCGCAACGCGCGCCTGCATCTCGTCCGGGCCCGGCTGGGCCTTTGTCTTTGCGGTCATTTGTTCTTCTCCTTGGTTCAGGTCCAGCCGATCCATTCGCTGAGGCCGCGGCCCATGACGAGTTCCAGGTCGTCGCCCGACAGCCAGTCGAGCTCCTCTGTGAAGTGGGTCACGCACTGGCGATAGGTGCAGGGCAGGCGGGTCAGGTCCGAGCCCCAGAACACACGGGCCGGTCCGAAGGCATCGACGACGCGCTTCAGCGGGTCGCTCGTGTTGGGCCACGGATAGTCCTGGGAGGAGTAGGCCCCCAGCGTGCAGGCCTTCACCGAGACGTTGTCGTACTGCGCGAGGTCGAGCAGCGTCGCGAGGTTGGCGAACGCCTCGTCGTCGACGGTGCGGCCCGGCAGGTCGAGATGATCGACCGTGAGCCGCAGGTTCGGGTGGGCCGTCGCGATCTTCGCGGTTTCCGCCGCGCTGCCGGCGAGCATGAACATGACCGGCAGGTCGTTCGCCTCGGCCGCGGTCCACAGCCAGTCGAGCGCGCCGGACTTGAGCGCCTCCTGCTCCTCGGGCTTGCCGAGGGTGAAGCGCAGGCCGAGCATCCCGGTCTGCTGCCGCCAGTCGGGCAGCTTCTCGGCGCCCGACGGGTCGAACAGGTCCATCCGGCCGAGCACGCAGACGCGGTCCGAGTAATCGGCGGCGGCCCGGACCGCTTGGGAGTTGTCGTTCCCCATCCACATGGGCGGGACGACGACGGCGCGGTCGACGCCGGCTTCGTCCATCTCGGCGATCAGTTCCTCCGCGGTAAAGGTGGGCACCATGCGGTGCCACGGGTTTCCGTCGCCGCGGAAACTCCACAGATGTACCTGCGAGTCCGTGATCTGCATTTTTCGTCTCTCCCCCAGTTCCGTCCGGCTCAGTTCTTCGCCGCGGGTTGTTCGTATGTGCTCCGGTCGGGCCGTTTCAGCGAAATGATATTCTCGGCCTCGATCTTCGCATAGTCGAGATAACCCAGCCGCGCGATCAGCTCCATCTTGTGGACGTCAACGATGCCGTCGGTAATGACGCTGTCGTCGATGTGGATGCCGACCACCTGGCCGATGACCATGTGCGACTGGCTGGTCTTGCCCGGCGGCAGGTCGATCGTCTGCAGATGCTTGCATTCGAGCGCGACGGGCGACGCCTTCACGCGTGGCGGCTTCACGTTGATGCACGGCGCGGGCTCCAGGCCCGCCGCCGCCATCTCGTCCGCGTTGCGCGGCGAATGTTCCGCCGTCGCGATCATCTCGTTGCGCAGGCCCCAGGTGCACATGTTGAACACGAATTCGCCCGTGTCGCGCACGTTGGTGTAGCTGTCCTTTTTCTCCTCCGTGCCCGGCTTCACCGCATTCGGGCAGTACATGACGCAGGGCGGGTCGCCCGACAGCGCGTTGAAGAAGCTGAACGGCGCGAGGTTCACCACGCCGTCGGGGCTGAGGGTCGAGATCCAGCCGATCGGGCGGGGGACCACCAGCGCGTTGTAAACGGTGTACTTGAACGGGTCGGGTTTCATGCCGACTTCGAGGGGATTGAAGAACATGATGTTTTCCTCGGGAGGTAACGGTCAGGCGGCTCAGCCGGTTTCCATGGGCAGGGTCTCGTCCTTGCCCCATTCCTGCATCGAGGCGTCGTAGAGCGCGACGTCCTCATAGCCCATCGCCTTCTGGGCGAAGAAGGCCAGCGTGGCGGAAATGCCGCCGCCGCAGTAGTTCACGACTTTCCTGTCGGGCGTCGCACCGGCGGCGTCGAACATCCGGCGCAGCGTCGGCGCGTCGGCGAAGATCCCGGTCTCCATGTTGCAGACATCCGCATAGGGTGCGTTGGTGCTGCCCGCGATCCGTCCCGGACGTCCGAAGACGAGCCCGCCGGTGCCGTGGAACTGTTCGGCCGAGAGAGCGTTGACCACCGCGACGTCGGGATCGTCGAGCACCGCGCGCACGGCGTCCTTGTCGAAGATCACCTCGCGGCGCGGCCGGGCGGTAAAGGTCGCGGGCGGCAGCGGCGTATCCTCCGTCGAGACCGGGTGCCCGTCGGCCACCCACTTCGCGTAGCCGCCGTGCAGCACCATCCCGCCGTCGAAGCCCATGGCGTAGAAGGCCCACCAGGCCCGCGTCGCCCAGAAGGGCTGGGTCCGGCTGTAGAAGACCACGCGGGTATCGTCGCCGATGCCCAGCGCGCCGGCGCGGGCCGCGAAATCGGCCGGCTCCGGCAGCATGAAGCGGTGCTCGTGGGGCGTGACCGAAAGGTCGTTCTGGCAGTTCACATAGCCTGCGCCCGGGATATGCCCGGCGGCCCAGCCGTCGCGGTCGCCCTCGACCCGGTACTCGAGTTCGGGATCCGGCACCAGCACGGTCGTGGCGTCGAACACACGTAGATCCGGGTCGTCCAGGTGCGCGGCGAGCCAATCGGTCTCGACGAGCAGCTCGGGGTTCAGGCGGGTTTTATTGGCCTCTGGCATGGTTTTCGTCTCTCCGTTCCCTGCCGTCATAGTGGCGGTTCATCGCCGCAGGTCAAGCGGTCGCGCGGGTGCCCGCGATGTAATACAGTTCCCGGCAATCGGTCGCGTTCACACGCCGAAGCGTGCCGAATGCAAGGCATTCAGACGAGGGAAGTTCATGGACATCAAGTCAATCCAGATCGAGAAGACCGGCGGTCCGTCGGTCATGAAGTGGAAGACCATCGACCTGCCGAAGCCGAAGAAGGGTGAGGTCACGGTCCGGCACACCGCTGTCGGGTTCAACTTCATCGACATCAATCACCGGACCGGCCGCTACCCGCTCGAACTGCCGACGGGAATCGGGTCCGAGGCCGCCGGCGTTATCGAGGCGGTGGGGCGCGGGGTCAATGACCTGAAGGTCGGCCAGCGCGTGGTCTATATCGGTGCCGTCGGCACATACTCTGAAGCACAGAACGTCCCGGCTGCCATCTGCGTGCCGATCCCGCGCGACATCTCCGACGAGATCGCGGCGGCGACCCATCTCAAGGGCATGACGGTCGAGATGCTGGTCGAGCGCGTGGGCGAGGTGAAGAAGGGCGATACTGTCCTCATGCATTCCGCTGCCGGCGGCGTCGGGCTCCTGCTGTGCCAGTGGGCGAAGGCGCGCGGCGCCACGGTCATCGGCACCGCCTCGTCGGCCGCTAAGTGCAAGGAGATCACCCGCGCGGGCGCGAAGCACGCCATCGACACCTCGAAGAAGGACGTCGCCAGGGAGGTCGCGAAGATCACCAAGGGCGAGGGCGTCGATGTGGTCTTCGACCCGGTCGGCAAGGACACCTACGAGACATCGCTCGCCTGCCTGAAGGACCGCGGGCTGCTCGCCAGTTTCGGCGGCGCGTCGGGTCCCGTGCCGGACGTGAACCTGAACGAGTTCCGCTACATGGCACGTGCCTGGAAGCTGACCCGGGCCTCGCTGTTCAACTACACGGCCAGCCGCGAGGACCTGCTGCACAGCTCCAAGCGGGTGTTCTCGATGATCCGTACCGGCAAGATCAAGGTGAAGATCAAGCAGCGCTACCCGCTGAAGGATGCCGCGAAACTGCACAAGGATGTCGAATCCCGGAAGCTGACCGGCATCAGCATGCTGGTGCCGTAGGCGCGGCGAGGTATTCGGGTGGGGGAAACAGTATGCGCGTGATCGATTTCTTCGACCGAGGAGCACTGCTCCACTCGGACCGGGCCTTCATGATCGCGGAGGACGGGTCGGCCACCACCTATGGCGAAGCGCGCGACCTCTCTCACCGGACCGCGTGCGCGATGATCGCGGCCGGCTTCGGATACAGGAAGCACGCGGCGATCTACAGCCCGAACGCGCCGGGGGCCTTCGATGCGCTCATCGGGATATATCGGGCCGGCGGCGCGTGGGTGCCGATCAACGCGCGCAACGCCGTCGCCGAAAACGCCTATATTCTCAACAACAACGATACGGAGTTTCTGTTTTATCACAGTGACTTCGAGAATAATGTAAAGGTTATACGGCAGGAGTGCCCCGGGATCAGGAACTATGTCTGCCTGGACCGGGAGGGAGCGGACGCGCCGTCCTTCGCGAACTTCGTGGCAGGCCATGAGGGGCCAGCGCCGGACTTCCCCGACCGGCCGGACGACATCTGCGGTATTTTCCCGTCGGGCGGCACGACGGGCCGGCCCAAGGGGATCGTGTGGACCAACCACCTGTTCGAGACGATGGTCGGCGCGATGGTCGCGCACATGCCGCCGAAAAAGCTCCCGGTGCATCTGTGCGCGGCCCCAATGACCCACGCGGCGGGCGTGGTCGCGCTGTCGCTCATGGCCTATGGCGCGACAAACATCATCATGAACGGGGTTCAGCTGCCCCAGCTCATGGAGAACATCGAGAAGCACGGCGTCACGAACCTGTTCCTGCCGCCGACCGCGATCTACGTCATGCTGGCCCATCCCGATGTGCGCAAATACGACTACTCGTCGCTGGAATATTTCGTCTATGCCGCGGCCCCCATGTCGGTCGACAAGCTCAAGGAGGCAATCGACGTGTTCGGCCCGGTGATGGCCCAGTGCTACGGCCAGGCCGAGGCGCCGATGATCTGCACCTATCTGACGCCGGAGCAGCACACCGAGGCGATCGAGACGAACAAGGCGCACCGGCTCGCGAGCTGCGGCCAGCCCTGCCTGCTGACACCGGTGGAAATCATGGATGACGACGAAAACATCCTGCCGCCGGGCGAGCGGGGCGAGATCGTGGTCCGCGGCTCGCTGGTGATGGCGGGTTACTACAAGAACCAGGCGGCGACGGACGAGGTGTCGACCTCGAATGGCTGGCACCGCACCGGCGATATCGGCCTCAAGGACGACGAAGGTTTCATCTATATCGTCGACCGCAAGAAGGACATGATCATCTCGGGCGGCTTCAACATCTATCCGTCCGAGATCGAGCAGGTCGTTTGGGGCCACGAGGCCGTGCAGGACTGCGCGGTGATCGGCGTGCCGGACGACAAGTGGGGCGAGGCGGTGAAGGCCATCGTCGAGCTCAAGCCCGGCCAGACCGCGAGCGAGGATGAGATCATCGCGCTCTGCAAGACCGAGCTCGGCAGCGTGAAGGCGCCCAAGACGGTCGAGTTCTGGGAAGAGTTGCCCCGTTCGCCCGTCGGGAAGGTGCGCAAGAAGGATATGCGCGAGAAGTTCTGGGAGGGCCGGGACCGCGCCGTCTAGCGCGCCCGGGCGAGGCCATGACCGCGCAGATCGGCATCCTCGGCCTCGGCGAAATCGGCGGTATGGCCGCGCGCCTTCTGCTGGCCGGGGGCTACGCCGTCTCCGCGGTGGAGCGCGCCAGCGCGGCCTGGCTTCCCGACGCCGGCGGTAAGCTCGTCCCGAATGCCGCGGCGCTGGCGGGGCATTGCGACATCGTCATCTGTGCGCTCGCCAGCGAGGACGCGGTCGAGGCGGCAGTCTTCGGGTCGGATGGGCTCGCGGCGGGCGCGCGCGACGGGCTGATCGTCGCCGACATGGGCACCTTCGCGGTCGCGCTCAAGGAGCGCGTTCGTGACACACTCCACGCCGGGCGCGCGGTCGCGCTCGATACGCCGATCAGCGGTACCCCGGAGGCGATGGAGTCAGGCCGCGCCGTGATCATGCTGAGTGGTGACGAAGCAGCCTGCGATGCGATCACGCCGGTCATGCAGATACTCGCTCCGAAGACTCCTTTCGTCGGCCCATTCGGGCATGGGATGAAGCTCAAATTCGTGCTCAACGCGCTGGTGACGAACCATGTTCTTGTGGCGGCTGAGGCGCTGAATATGGGGATCGCGTCGGGGCTCGATCCGCAGCAGATCATCGAGGTGGTCAAGCCGAGCGTCGCCACGTCGACCCAGTTCGAGCTTCGTGGTCCCCTGATGGCCGAACGCAATTGGGACGAGCCCACGGCGCCGGCCCGGCTGGTGCACAAGGATACGCGCTACATCGTCGATCATGCGGCGGCGTTGGGAGTGCCGGCGCCGGTGTCGACGATTACGCGGGACCTGTACGAACGCGTGGCGGAGATGGGGATGCTCGACAAGGAGCTGGCGATCATCTTCGAGGCACTTGCCGCCGAGAACGAAGAGACCTGACCGGTTCAGCCGGCCCGGTCTGCGCGAATGTGCTGCAGCGTTTTCAGGAATGAGAAGACGCTCGTCAGCACCAGGAACCCGATCCCGGTGTACGCGACCGCGAACGAGACGGTTGCGACCACGGCGCCGAAGACCGCCGGCCCGATCACAACCGCACCGAAGATGATGAATCCGATTGCGCCCGTGGTGCGGCTGACCTCGCCGCCGGGCGCGCGCCGGGCCGCCTCGGCGAGGTAAACCCCGTTCCAGCCGGCGGCGCCGGCACCGAAGATCACACCGACGCCGTAGATCAGGGCGAGGGGCCAGGAGGCGGTGAGGATGGCGGTCAGGAAGGCGGCGAGCGACGCCAGCAGCGCCAGCAACAGCAGCATGACCAGCGGGCTGAGATAGCGCGACGCGATCGCACCGAACACGATTCGGCCAGTCCCGCCGCTGGCCTGGGCAACGGCGAGGATGGCACCGGCCGTCACGACGGACAGGCCGATGTCTTCCTGAAGGTAGAGGACAATGAACGTCGTCAGGGCGTACTGCGCGATGACGAGCGGGACGCAGCCCGCGAGCATCCAGCGCAGGACCGGGCTGCGCAACACGAGGCGGACCGGTCCGATCAGTTCGAGCTTCACCCGGATCGAAGGGTCCGCATACTGCGCATAGCCACGCGACCATATCTCCGCGAAGACCGCCGTCACGAGACAGGCCGCGGCGATCACGAGCATCGCGGTCTGCCAGTCCCATAGCAACATCAGGGGTGGTGCGATGAACCCCGCCATTGCACCGCCGACGGGAACGCCGGTCTGCTTGACGGAGAAGACGAGCGGCTGGAGATGCCGCGGCGTGGTGCGCGAAAGAATGTGGGAGCTGGCCGGAGTCGCCGGTCCGAGACCGGCGCCGATGAGCGCACTGCCCAGCGCGACCAGGGCGAGATTGCCGGTGGCGATGCAGGCGCTCCCCAGTGCGCAGAGCAGGACCATGACCTGCGAGGCGCGCATCGGGTTGAACCGGGTGGACAGCCCCGCCGCCATCATCGAGCTGAAGGTCGCGGCGGTGAACAGGATTGTCGGCTGCATGCCGATCCACGCCGGGTCCAGCCCCATTTCCGTCAGCGCCTGCTTGGCGAGCACGGGCGGGGCAAACACCGCCCAGGAGATCATCGCCTGAATCAGGGTGAGCAGGACGGTCGGGCCGATATAGGCCGCGCGGTCGGGCATCTTCTGGGAGACCGGCCCGGCTAGTAGTCGGGCATGGAGTAGAGGAGAACCCCGGCCTCGGCGCCGATCCGTGCCGCTTCCTCGGCGGCGGGCTTCGTCGGATCCCAGGGCTTCGCGTCATAGCGCATGCCGGTGATCTCGTTCGTCGCTTCGGACATCAGCCACACGACCGGTGCCTTCATGAGGTCCGCCTCGATCAGGACCGGGCTCTCGAGGGTCTTGTCCCGTTCCTTCATCTCGTCGGACATGCCGGGCGTGATCGCGCCGGCACCGGGATTGAGGATATTCACCGTGACGCCCGTGCCCGCGAGGTCCTTGTTCCAGATCTCCGTCGCACATTCGAGCGCCGCCTTCGACGGACCGTAGGGCGACGAGCCCTGCTTGGTCATTGTCCGGTACATGGTGGTCACGTTGATGATGCGTCCCCAGCCTTGTTCGACCATCAAAGGCGCAATGCGGCGCGCGAGCTTGTCGCCGCCGACGAAGTTCGTGTCCATCACGTTCTGGATGACCTCGTCACTTGCCTCCCAGAATTTCGGCATCTCGCCGGTCGCCCGCCATTCGGGGCGCTTGTGGCCGTCGGGCCAGATATAGGTGAAGGTCAGGCCTGCATTGTTGACGAGGCCGTGAATGGCGCCGAATGCCTCGAGCGCTTCGGCGACGATCCGGTCGCAGTCCTCGGACTTCCGGATGTCGGCGGTGACGCAGTGGATCCGGCCCGGATGATCGGCACACGCGGCCTGCAACTCGGCGAAGTCGTCGTCGATATGCGCAGCAGCCACGACATTAGCGCCGGCTTCGGTCAGCGCCTCGGTCATGGACCGGCCGAGGCCGCGTCCGGCTCCCGTCATGATCACCACCCGCCCGCTAAGGTCATACTCGGCCATTTTTAGTTCCCCGCCTGTTGCACTGAATCATGCTTGAGTGACGCACGCTATGAGTCGCCGCTCGTTACCGCAACCGATTCTTGTCCGGACAAATTAGTTCCAGTGAATCACAGGACCATTAACCCAAAGGCAAAACACACTTGTCCAACTGTTCATCGCGCTGCTATGAATCTGGGCAACTCACGGAAAAGTGAGTCATCGCAAGGCGATAAGTTCATCGGGATTCACGGGATCGTGAATCCGTATGGAACATGAACACTTAGGGAGGGTGCATATGACCCGAATTCTCGCAAATCGCATGCGCGTCTGGCTGCTCGGCGGCCTGGTCGCGGCTGCGTTCGTGCTGTCGGCACCGTTGGCCAACACCGCACAGGCGCAGGACAAGGATCCGATCAAGATCGGTTTCTCCATGGCGCTGACGGGCGCGCTGGCCGGCGGCGGTCAGCAGGCTCTACTCGGTATCGAACTCTGGGCCGAGGACGTCAACAAGTCCGGTGGTCTTCTCGGCCGCCAGGTCGAACTCGTCTATTACGACGATCAGACGAACCCGAAGAATGTCCCGGGCATCTATTCGAAGCTCCTGGACGTGGACAAGGTGGACCTGATCCTCAGCGGCTATGGCACCAACCTTGCGGCGCCGGCCATGCCGATCGCGATCGAGCGCGAGATGGTGTTGATGGGCCTGTTCGCCATGGATATCAACACGAAGTGGGAATATGAGAAGTACTTCTCGATCCTGCCCGCGGGTCCGAAGCCGGCTGAAGGCTTCTCCCAGTACTGGTTCGACACGGTCAAGCAGTACAACCCGAAGACGATTGCGGTGATCGCGGCGGATGCCGAGTTCGCGCAGAATCTCAAGAAGGGTGCCGTCGCGAACGCGAAGGCGGCCGGTCTCGAGATCGTCTACGAGGAGAACTACAGCCCGAAGACCCCGGACTTCACGCCGATCATTCGTGCGGCGAATGCGAAGAAGCCTGACCTGATCTACATCGCGTCCTATCCGAACGGCTCGACGGGCCTCGTCCGCGCGCTGGCTGAGGTTGGTACCGATGCCAAGGCCGTCGGCGGCGGCATGGTCGGTCTGCAATTCGCGGGCATCATGGCGGGCCTGGGCCCGATGCTGAACGGTATCCTGAACTACGACTTCTTCGTTCCGGAGCCGACCATGAACCTGTATCCGGGTGCCAGCGATCTGATCGCGCGCTACCAGGCGAAGGTGAAGGCGGAGAATCTCAAGGTCGACGCGCTGGGCTACTATCTGGTGCCCTGGTCCTACGCAAATGCCGACGTCCTCGGACAGGCGGTGAATGCGGTGGGATCGCTCGATCATGATGCGATCGCCGAGTACATCCACAACAACGAGTTCGAGAGCGTTGTGGGCAAGATCAAGTTCGGTGACAACGGCGAGTGGCTGCAGTCGCGCACGATCGTCGTCCAGTACCAGGGCATCACGAACAACGACCTCGGCCAGTTCGCGAAGGCGGGCACGCGCAAGATCATGGCGCCGGCCGACATCAAGACGGGTGACGTGCAGGAATTCAACGCCCTGCGCAAGTAACGCGTAAGAGCGGGGCAGCGGCGCCGGTACGGGTGCCGCTGCCCTGTCTTTTGTCCAATTCCACCGGTGCTCGGTATTTAGGGGGCGGAAACCGGCCATGGCCATATTTATCGATCTACTGCTGAACGCGCTCGTCGTCGGCATTCTTCTCGGCGGGTTCTACGCCGCATTGTCGATTGGGTTGTCGATCACGTTCGGGTTGCTCGACGTCGTCAACATCGCGCATCCGACAATTCTTATTCTCGGCGCTTTCGTCGCCTTCATTCTCAATTCACAGGCAGGTCTGGACCCGATCCTTGCCGGGTTGATCGCAACGCCGTTCTTCTATGCGTTCGGCTGGGTGATCTACCAGCTCTATTACAATTCCTTCGAGAAGTCGGGGGAAACGGATTCACTGCGCGGGCTGGCCTTCTTCTTCGGCCTGCTGTTCATCATCGAGGTCGGGCTGATCGTCCAGTTCGGCGTGGATCATCGCCTCGTCGAGGCGCCCTATATCGGCAATTCCGCCAACATCCGACTGGGCGAGGAGATCGACGTCGCGATCCCCTATCGTCTGCTTGTCGCATTCGTTGCCGCCCTCATCGCGACATTCGCAATCCAGATATTCCTCAATCGCTCCTTCTTCGGGCGGGCTGCGCGCGCGGTGGCGCAGGACATGATGGCGCTGCGCCTGATGGGGGTTGATCCCATCAAGGTGAAGCGCATCGCGTTCGCGCTCGGCGTGGCGACGGCCGGTGTCGGCGGTGCGCTGATGATCATCGTCCTGCCGATCGAGCCTTCGGTCGGCCGGCTATATATCGGCAACGTGTTTGCCATTGTCGTACTCGGCGGCCTCGGCTCGATGAAGGGCACACTCTATGCCGCGATCATCATCGGCATCGCGGAAAGCATTGTCGCGACCTTCTTCGGTCCGTCCTGGGCGCCGGCCGTTTCGTTCGGCATCCTGCTGATCGTCTTGGCGGTGAAACCCGAAGGCCTGTTCGGCAAGACGGCGGGAGCGCACTGATGAAGTATCTTTTCGAAATCGTGTGCCTGTTGCTGATCGTCGCGGCATTTGCGATGACGCAGATCATCGGCAATCAGTTCGTCTTCTTCGTCGGCTTCGTGATCCTGCAGTATGTCGTGATGTCGACCGCCTGGAATGTGCTCGGCGGCTATGCGGGCTATGTAAACTTCGGCAGCGCCGGTTTCCTCGCCGTCGGCGCCTATACGTCGGTGGCGCTGATCAACTTCCTGGGGATCGGCCTGGTCGAGCAGTTCATCATCGGCGGGATCGTCGCCGGCCTGCTGGGGCTCGCCACGGGCTACCTGACCCTGCGGCTGCGCGGCGTTTACTTTGCCATCGCGACGCTCGCGCTCGCGATCATCCTCGAGACCATCGTCGCCCACTGGGATTATGTCGGCGGCGCAGCGGGAACCTCCATCCTTCCGAAGCGGAAGCCGGAACTTCTCGGCGTTCTGGTCGTCGACCGGAAAGCGGGCGTATTCTCCAACTACAAGGAGTTCCTGTTCTTCCTCATGGTGGTGGTGTCGGTCGGCAGTGTCTGGGTCGCGCGCTGGATCGAGAACAGCAAGCTCGGTCGAGGTCTCAATGCCATCAAGGACAGCGAGGAGGCGGCGGAATGCATGGGAGTGCCCACACTGCGCCTGAAGCTGATCGCGACGACGATCAGTGGCGCGATGATGGGCGTCGCCGGGGCTCCGCTTGCGAGTTATCTGACCTTTATCGACCCGCTGTCGGCCTTCAACCTGGAGTATGCGGTGAACGCCATCGCGATGCCGATGATCGGCGGTACGATCACGTGGGTCGGCCCGGTGATCGGAGCACTCCTGCTCGGCGGTGCACAGCAATGGTCATCGCTGTTCATTTCATCGGAACTCAACCTGCTGATTGTCGGCGTCCTGCTGGTCATCTTTGTGATCATCGCGCCCGGCGGCATCGTCGGCTGGTTCAAGAAGTCGCGTTAGGAGAGGGCCGATGAGCGAACCGCTTCTGAAGATCGAGGGTGTTTCAAAACACTTCGGTGGTTTCACCGCCCTCAACAACGTCAGTACCCATGTAAACGAGGGGGAACGGTTCGGGCTGATCGGTCCGAACGGCTCCGGCAAGACAACGATGATCAACTGCGTGTCGGGCCTCCTCAGGAACGAGGAGGGTACGATCGTCTTCGATGGACGTGACGTGACTGACCTCAAGCCGCATCAGCGCACCGGCGCCGGGATCGCGCGGAGTTTCCAGATTCCGCGGCCGTTCCACACCATGTCGGTCATCGAGAACCTGATGATCCCGTCGGAGTTCGTCGGGCATCACCGGGGCGAAAAGTTCGACGACCGCGCCGATGCGATGGAAATCCTCGAAACAATGGGGATGGCCGAGAAGGCCGACGATCCGACCACCGACCTGACCCAGATCGAGCTGCGCAAGCTGGAACTGGCGCGCGCCATGGCGGCCAAGCCGAAGCTGCTGATCTCGGATGAGGCCATGGCGGGGCTGACGGGCCAGGAAGTCGACGAAGTCATCGACATCCTGTTCAAGATGAATGAGCGTGGCATCACGATCATCATGATCGAACACATCATGCGCGCGGTGATGCGGTTTTCGGAACGAATCATCTGTCTCGACGCCGGCCAGCTGATCGCCGAAGGCACGCCGGACGAAATCGTTAAGAACCCCGACGTCGAGCGGGCATATCTGGGTAGCGACGATGGTTGAACTCGTAATCAAGGATCTCGACGCCGGATACGGCGCGGTCACTGTCCTCAACAAGGTCAACATCGATGTCCCGAACGGGCAGACGGTGGCGCTCCTGGGGACCAACGGCAACGGCAAATCCACCCTGATGCGTTGCGTCTCCGGTCTTATCAAGGCACAGGGCGGTTCGATCGAATTGCGGGCCGACGACGGCACCGTAACGGATCTCACGCAGCTGTCTCCGCAGGAGATTGTCGAGGCGGGCGTGGCCCAGGTGCCGGAGGGGCGGCGACTGTTCCCGGACCTGACGGTCGAGGAAAACCTGACACTTGGCGCTTACCGTCAATCTGCCCGTGCAGGCCTTGCCGAGAACCTCGACTATGCATTCACCCTGTTTCCGCGCCTGGCGGAGCGCAAGACCCAGCTGGCCGGCAGCATGTCGGGTGGCGAGCAGCAGATGCTTGCCGTCGCGCGGGCGCTGATGAGCGGCCCGAGCCTGCTGCTCGTGGATGAGCCGTCTGTCGGTTTGGCGCCGATCCTGGTCGCGCAGATGATCGAGAAGATCGGCGAGCTCAACAAGAGTCGCGGCCTGACGATCCTCATGGCGGAGCAGAACTTCAACCAGGCGATCAAGATCGCGGACAAGGGCTACATCATCGTGCACGGCGAGATTGCGTTCGCCAGCAAGGATGCTGCCGATCTCCGCGAGAACGAGATGGTGAAGAGCTACTATCTCGGCGGTTAGCCGCTACGCCGCATTGTTCTGCATCAGTTCCCAGATGCGCTCCGGCGTGGCCGGCATGTCGATGTGCGACACGCCGCAGTCACGCAGTGCGTTGGCGATCGCGGCGATCACGACGGGCGGTGCCACCAGGGCACCGGCTTCGCCCGCGCCCTTGACCCCCAGGATGTTCGTCGCGCACGGCACCTCGTTCGTGTCGAGCTCGATCATCGGCAGGTCGTCGGCCCGGGGCATGGTGTAGTCCATGAAGGAACTGGTGATCATCTGTCCGTTCAGCGGGTCGTAGACGGTGTTTTCCAGGATCGCCTGGCCGACGCCCTGGGCGACGCCGCCATGGACCTGCCCCGCGACCAGCATCGGGTTGATCACCTTGCCGACATCGTCAACGGCGCAGTAGCGGACGATGTCGATGACACCGGTGTCCGCGTCGATCTCGAGTTCGCAGACGTGACAGCCGTTGGGATAGCTCCAGTTCTCGATGGTATGCGTATCGGTCCCGCTGAGCGGCCCCTGCAACTCCTCGGGCAGTGTCGTCGAGGTGCGGGCGTGTTTCGCCACATCGAACAGCGTCACGCTTCGGTCCGTGCCGGCCACCCGGAATTCGCCGTCGGCGAACTCGATGTCGGCGCTCGCCGTCTCCAGCATCTCAGAGGCGATCAGGGTGCCCTTGGTGATCACCTCATCGCTCGAATTGAGGGCCGCGACGCTGCCGATATGGCTGGTTCGCGATCCGTGGCTGCCGCCGCCGTCGGGCAGATTGTCGCTGTCCGACGTGTCGATCAGGACCTTCTCGAAGTCCACGCCGAGTTTTTCCGAGACCAGCTGCATGAACGAGGTGTCGTGCCCCTGGCCCATGGGCTGGGTGCCGACCCGAACCACGACCTGATCGTCCTCGACCTCGACCTCCGCCGTTTCCGTCGGGTTTCCGGCCGTCGTCTCCAGATACTGGCTGATGGCAATGCCGCTCAGCTTGCCGCGTGTGCGGGCCTCGGCGCGACGCGCCTCGTGGCCTTCCCAGTCGGCCATCTTGGCCACGAGGTCCATATTCTCCTCGAACGCTCCGCTGTCATAGGTGGTGCCGACCGCGTTCGTGTAGGGGAACCCGTCGCCGGGGATGAGGTTCCGGCGTCGTATCTCCACGGGGTCGATTCCCAGGTCGTGGGCCGCGACGTCGACAAGGCGTTCCATGACATAGATTGCCTCGGGGCGTCCCGCGCCGCGATAGGGGCCCACTGGGGCCGTGTTCGTGACGACGCACTTCACCTCGACGTCCGCCACGGGGACGTCATAGACGCTTGTGAGGATCTTGGGGCCGATCTGGGTGGGGACGGAAACCCCGGCGGAGCAGGAATAGGCGCCGATGTTGGCGACGGTCTTGACCCGGACTGCGAGGAACTTTCCATCCTTGTCCAAGGCCAGCTCGCAATCCGAGATGTGATCCCGGCCGTGCAGGTCGCTCAGGAATGCCTCCGTCCGGTCGCTGATCCACCGTACCTTGCGGCCCAGTCGCTTCGCCGCGACGAGGACCAGAACCTGCTCGGGATAGGGGTGCGTCTTCATCCCGAAGCCGCCGCCCACATCGTCCACCAGGACGCGAATCTTCGTCGGCTCGCACTTGAAAAAGGCGCCGGCGAGCCAGGTGCGCAGAAGGTGCCGGTTCTGGTTGGAGGTATAGATGGTGTAGCGGTCGTCATCGGCGTCATAGCTGCCGATTGCGCCGCGCACCTCCATTGAATTTTGCACGATCCGCTGGTTGACCAGTCGCACCGACGCTACATGGTCGGCTGCATCGAAGGCCTTGTCGGCCTCGGCCGTATCTCCGATCTGTGCCTGGAACAGGTAGTTTTTGGGAACGTCGTCCCAGATCTGTACGGCGCCGTCGTCCATCGCGCGGTCGGTTTCGACGACCGCGTCGAGCGGCGCGTAGTCGACCTCCACCGCCTCCGCCGCGTCGCGTGCCTGGTTCAACGTTTCGGCAACAACAAACGCAACGGGATCGCCCACATATCGTGCGCGGTCGGACGTCAGTGCATGCTGGGGCGGATAGACGAGGGGCGAACCGTCGGGCTTCGTCAGTGCCGCGAAGAAGGGCGGGGGGCCCGGGAAGGTGCCGATCCCGTCATCCGCCAGATCCTGGCCCGTCAGCACCGCGAGCACGCCCGGCATCTTCTCCGCAGCCGATGTGTCGATGGAACGGATGTCGGCATGGGCGTGCGGGGAACGCAGCACGAACCCCATCGCCTCGCCGTCGCGCGGCATGTCGTCGTTGAATTTCCCACGACCGGTCAGAAGTCGCGGGTCCTCGGTTCGGCGCACCGGCTGGCCAACTCCATATTTCGCCATGTCATCCCCCCTGACTGAATTCCGTTATTCGGGATATTATGGGGGGAACGGGCCGGTCGTGCGACACAGAATGCACGCAGACGGCAGCAAACACTGGATTCCGGGGGCAAACGTGTCGATTCCGAACCAACGCACCGTCTATCTGAACGGCGACTACATACCGGAGAACGAAGCGCGCCTTCCGTTCCGGGACCGCGGGGTCAAATACGGGGACGCGGTGTTCGACACCACGCGGACCTTCGGCCACGAAATCTTCAAGCTGAAGGAGCATCTCGAGCGGCTGTATCGTTCGCTCCGCTACATCGGGATTGATCCCGGCCTTTCACTCGACGAGATGGCGGCCGTGACGGAGGAGGTCGTCCGGCGGAACCTGCCGACGATTGCGGCGGACGAGGACCTCTGGGTCTCCCAGCGCATCACCCGCGGAATCGTCGATCCGAACGAGCGATCAGCCTGGCCGGACTATGTGGGCCCGACGGTGATCGTCGAATGCCTGCCGTTGCCGCTCTCGACGCGCGCGAAGGTCTATCGCGACGGGATCGACATGATCGTCTCGTCGGTGCGCCGGACCGCGCCGGACATGCTGAGCCCGCGGGCGAAGACTCACAACTATCTGAATCTGATCATGGCCGACGAGGAGGTCTCCGCGCAGAACCCGGAGGCCTATGCCCTGATGCTGGATCACAATGGCAACGTCGCGGAGGGCAGGGGCAGCAACGTGTTCTTCGTATCGGAGGGGCGGCTCTATACGCCCCAGGAGCGTTACGTGCTACCGGGCATCAGCCGCCAGACGGTGATGGAGCTCGCCGCGAAGCTGGACATCCCCTGTGCCGAGAAGGACTACGATCTCTACGATGCGTACAACGCGGACGAGGCCTTCATCGCATCCACCAGCTTCTGCATCTGCCCGTGTCGCAGCATCAGCGGGCGCGTGTTCGGAGACGGTTCGGTGCCGGGGCCGGTCACGAAGCGGCTGATGGATGCCTATGTGGAGTATGTCGGGTTCGACTGGGTGTCCCAGTACACGCGGTATCCCGTGCAGGACGCGCCACGCCTCTAGCCCGTCAGGGCGTGTGCCGAGCGAACCAGTCGGTGAGCGTCTGCATCGACTTGTCGAACTCTTCCATCAGGAAGAAATGGCTCGATTTCTCGAAAACCACGGTTTTCGAGTTCGGGATGCCGGCTGCAAGCTCTTCCGTGCCCTGCATTGAGCATATCGGGTCCTGGCGCCCCGCCATGATCAGGGTGGGGCAGGCGATCTCCCCGAGCCGGTCGCTCGTATCGTGAGTCAGGGCCGTGTGGTTGAGGTTCACGTAGGAAATCTTGCTGCGTGCCTCGTTGCCGACCAGCGCCTCGATCCGTTCCATGGCCTCGGGGTTGTCGTTGTAGAAGGCGGGTGACACGAACACATGGGCCGAGTGGCGCGCCCAATCCGCCCAGTTGTCACGCCACTCCAGCACCTCGCGCATGTTTTCCAGGATGCGCTTGCCGATCCGGTCCACCTTCGGGGTGGAGGCCGCGACGATCAGAGATTGGAGCCGCTCGGGCGCTTTCAGTGCCATATGCTGGCCAATCAGGCCGCCCAACGACCGGCCCACCACATGGGCCTTGTCGATCCCGAGATTGTCCATGAGCGCGAGCATGGTATCGGCCAGCTCTTCGGTGGTGCACGGAGCGTCGACCGGGGAACTCTCGCCGGAGCCCGGATTGTCCATGGCCACCACGCGGTATTCACCGCCGAAGGCGTCGAGTTGCGGAAGCCATGCCGTATGATCACCGGCGAGGCCGTGGATCAGAACGATCGGGAACCCGTCGCCTTCCTCGACATAGTTCACATCGAAGCGGCCGCAATTGACGATTGGCATATCGGAGCTCCTTCGCTTGGTTAGGCTGCGTTCTTCGCCAGCCAGTCCTCGATTGTTTTGAGAGCCTTCTCGGCTTCCTCCATGAGGAAGAAATGGCTCGATTCCTCGAACAGCACGAACTCGGAGTTGGGAAGCTTTTCCATCATCCAGTTCTGCGCAGTCATCGAGCAGATCGGATCGTAGCGCCCGCCCATCACCAGGGTCGGTGCCGCGATCTCGCCCAGGCGATCGAGGGCGTCATGTTCGATGCAGGCTGTCGCAAGGTGGTTGTACGAGACCATGTCGCGGCTTTCGTCACTGACCAGCGCCGTGATCTTCTCGATCAGTTCCGGGTTCGCATTGAAGAAGTTCGGGGACACGAACAGGTAGACGGCGTGGGGTGCCCATTCCGCCCAGCTCGGTCGCCATTCGAGGAGCTGCTGGAGATTGCCGATGATTTGCGCGCCCAGCGGGTCGAGACGGGCAAACGACGCGGCCATGGCGAGTGAACGCACGCGCTCGGGTGCCTTGAGGGCCATATGTTGTGCAACCGCACCGCCCATGGACCGCCCGATGATCTGGGCAGAGTCGATCCCCAGCTTGTCCATCAGCCCGAGGGTCGCGTCCGCAAGGTCGGTTGTCCCGGCCGGCTCCGAGACGGGTGTGCTGCCGCCGGAGCCCGGATTGTCGAAGGCCACGACCCGGTAGCGATCCTTCAGCGCGGCCACCTGGGGCAACCAGGCCGTGTGATCACCGGCGAGCCCATGGATCAGGACGACCGGTTCGCCGTCGCCTTCGTCGATATAGTTGATGTCAAAGCGGCCGGTGTTCACGACGGGCATGGTTGTCACTCCTCAATAAAAACGCCGCGAAACCCTTGTTGCGCGGCGTTTTTTGTATTCCTTCGGCGAAGAACGTATCCGCTCAGCGGATGCGATCACCGTTCGAGTCGAACAGGAAGATCGCGTCGTCCGGGAATCCCACCTCGACCTTGGCGTGGCGTTCGACCTGCTGGGTCCCTTCGACGACCGCAACGAACGGGCGGTCGGCATCGGTTCCGAAGTAGAGCAGTGTGTCCTTGCCCAGCGGTTCGACGAGTTCGATCTCGCTGTTGATCGAGGCACCACCGCCGTTGGCGCCGATGGTCACATTCTCGGGGCGGATGCCCAATGTGCCCTTGCCCGGTGCTGTGCCGTTGTATTTCGCGGGCAGCGGAATGTTGAACTGGCTGCTGTGGAATTCGAGTCCGTTCGCGCCGGCGACGAAATCGCCCTCGACGAGGTTCATGGCCGGGTTACCGAAGAAGTCGGCGACGAAGTAGGAGACGGGATCACCGTAAATTTCGAGCGGGGAGCCCATCTGCACGATCCGGCCCTGGTTCATCACCACGATCCGGTCGGCCAGGGTCATGGCCTCCTCCTGATCATGGGTGACGTAGATGAAGGTCTTCTGCAGCTCGTCATGCAGCCGGTCACATTCCGCGCGCAATTCGCGGCGCAGCTTGGCGTCCAGGCTGGACAGCGGTTCGTCGAGCAGGAAGTTGGAGGGCTCGGTCACGAGCGTGCGGGCCAGCGCGATGCGCTGCGACTCACCGCCCGAACACTGGGCCGGCATCTTGCCCAGCAGGTGGGTGATGCGAACGAGTTCCGATACCTCCTGTACCTTCCGGCTCTGCTCTTCCTGCGGCACCTTCTTCATGCGCAGGCCGAAGGCGATGTTGTCGGCCACATTCTTGTGGGGGAACAACGCGTGACTCTGGAACACCATGCCCAGGTCCCTGTCACCCGGCTCCTTCTCGTTGACCACCTCTCCGTCGATCTGGATGTCGCCGGATGTGGGGTCTTCGAAGCCGGCGATCATGCGCAGCGTCGTGGTCTTACCGCAGCCCGACGGCCCGACGAAGACAATGAACTCGCCGTCCTCGATGGTCAGGTTCATGTCGTTCACGGCAACGACGCTGCCGAATTCCTTGCGCAGGTTTACGAGTTCGATACGTGACATGGCTCGTTACCTCCTCACCATTCCAAAACTGAATCCGCGTGCGAGATGCTTGCGGATGATGAGCCCCACCAAAATCAGGGGCAGGGTGATGCCGACCGACAGGGCGGCCTGGCGTCCGTAGACGCGGCCTTCGGTCGAGCCCTGATATTTCGACAGTTCGACGGGCAGCGTGACCACTTCCGTCTTCGACAGAAGCAGTGCCAGAAGATACTCGCTCCAGGTCAGAATCAGGATGAACAGGAAGGTCGCCACGAGTCCCGATCGGACCAGAGGCAGGACCACCTCCCAGATCGTTCGCCAGCGGCTGGCGCCGAGAATCTCGGCCGCCTGTTCCATTTCCCTCGGGACTTCGTCGATGAAACTCTTCGACATCCAAACTGCATAGGGCAGGGTGGTGAGGAAGTAGAGAATGACCAGTCCGGTGACACTGTCGAGGAGTCCAAGGGCGCTGTACCAGATCGATATCGGCGCCACGAGCACAATGGGCGGAACCATCCTCAGCATCAATAACTGGAACATTCGCCCTTCGGACAATATCGCATAACGCGACACGCCGTAGGCGAGGACCGAGCCGAACAATACGGAAAGCGTCGTTGCGATCACCGAGATCAGCGCGCTGTTGCCGAGCGCCTCCCACGGGCGCTGTAGCGACTGCGTGTAGGTCTCAAGCTGGCCGGTCTCGTCCGTTCCGTACTCGCTGACGTCGGCCCATACGACCAGATAATTCTGCAGCGTTGCATTCTCGGAGATGTACACCGGCGGCCAGGCGAACCACTCGCGGTCCGGCTTGAAGGAGGTGGACACCATCCAGAAGATCGGGAAGGCAACAATCAGCAGCCAGATCGTCAGGGTGAAATAGCGGAAGGCAGAAAAGGCGTGCCGGCGCTGTGATTTGGTCATGGCCATGGAACTACACTCAACCTTCCTGCGGCTTCGATTCATACATCGCGTCGAGGCTCTTCTTCTCGCGTCGCAGCAGCCAGATCGCGGACATCACGATCGCGACCATCAGGAACAGCACGACGTAGGACAGAACCGCCCCGTAGGAGATGTCGAAGAACTGCCAGGCGTTGATGAAGATATAGACCGGAATGGTCTCCGTCGCCGAGCCCGGACCGCCCTGGAGCAGGCCCCAGGTCTTCGGAAATTCGGCCATGGATTCGAGGAAGCGAAGGATCAGGGCCAGCAGGATCACCGGACGAAGCAGGGGAACCTGCACCTCCCAGAAGATGCGCCACTTGCTGGCGCCGAGTATCTGGGCCGCTTCCTGGGGTTCCTTCGGCAGCGAGGCGAGGCCGGCCATCATGATGATGAAGCTGAAGGGGGTCCAGTTCCAGATCTCCAGGAAGGCGATCGTCGTCAACGCCACCTCCTGTTTATAGAGGAACTGCGCCTCGACCCGCGTCTGGCTGAGTATGCTCAGAATGTCGTTCAGCGGGCCGTTCTGATACAGGATCATCTCGCCCGTGTAGGCGATAACGATCGGCACGGTCAGCATCGGCAGGATGAAGAAGATGTAGTAGATGCCCTGGCCGCGGAAGGGGCGATACATCAAGAGCGCCAGCGCGAATCCCAGGATGAAGCAGCCGACGGTCACACCGGCGGAAAAGAGCAATGAGCGAATGATCGCGAACCCGAACTTGTCGTCCGAAAAGGCATCCATCCACAGATCCAACCCGACCCATTGCGATGCCCGGAAATACGACAAGAAGGAAGTGTCGTCGCCGGCGTCGAAGATCGAGAAGGCAAAGAACGAGAAATAACCCTGCAGGATGAATGCCGGCATCAGGATGAACAGCATCAGGGCGATAAGCGGGGTCAGAACGGCCCACTTGAAACGCCGAATGCCCTGGGCGCGTGTGCGTTCGCGCTGTGATCCGGGCGCAGGAGAAGTGGCGAGGGTCGCGTCAGCGGTCATGTTTGAAATACCTCGATGGCCCCGGAGCGGCTGAACCGCTCCGGGGCTTGGTCACGAGGGAACAGGCCGAGTGGCCTGCCGTCGGTTAGGACGGAACGTCGACGGTCGGGAAGAGCGACTTGTAGGTCGCGAGTTCCTCGCGGAGACGACGCTTGCCGATACGGCGGATCGAACGCGCCCAGGCGTCCGTCGTATCCTTCACGACGGCCTTGGCGGTCTTGTCGCCGGCATAGGCTTCCGAGATGTTCCGCTTGAGCTCGGTCTCGAACTCGAGCAGTCCCGTCAGGAAGATCGGCGGGGTCACGATCTCAAGGTTCTGCTTGATCGCGGCCATGCCACCCGGCGTGTAGGTCTTCTCAGGCAGCGAGCCCGCCTTGAAGTGATCCACATGCCACGGATCGTGGAACGTGTTCACCCGATCGCCGACGATCCGCGCGCTGTTGTCCGCCGTTGCGAGATAGGCTGCGAGGTAGGCGGCAGCCGCCTTGCGCGGGCTGTGACGGTTCACAAGCATGCTGACGTTCGGCGTCGAGATCGAACGCTTCAGCAGCTTGCCGCTGTGCCGCGAACCCGGAACCGGGCCGTAGGACCACATGCCGGCCGTCTTCGACTTGTCGGGGTTTTCCGCCAGGGCGATGATGCCGTCCCAGTACTGGCAGGAGAAGGCATTGCCGTTGATGATCCGCGGGATCATCTGCGGGGTGCCCCAGCCGGCCGCCTCGGGATGCGAAGCCTCCTTCACGTTCAGATAGGTCTGCACCGCATATTCGCCGGCATCATTGTCGATGTTCGGCTCCATGTCGTCGGTGAAGGGGAAGCCGCCGGCGCTGTAGAGGTACATGTACCACCACGCGACGGACGAACCGCGGTCGCGCAGGTTGGCCGAACCCCAGAGATTGTCCTCCGGACGGGTGAAGAACTTCATGAGCTCGAGCTCTTCTTCCCAGGTCTCCGGCCAGGTCATCTCGCGGCCGTGCTTGTCGGCGAATGCCTTGCGCTCGTCCGGGTTCTCGAACAGGTCCTTGCGGATGAACTGGACATGCACGTTGCCGTCCGTCGTCACGCCGTAGGTCTTGCCCTTGTAGGTCAGGAACTTGCCGAAGTTGCCGACCGCCTTGATCGTGACGCCGGCGGCATTCAGATACTCATCGAGCGGCTCCAGAAGGCCGGCCGATGCCAGCGACGGGATCATGTTCGAGTCCACATGGAACAGATCGAACTCGGGCGACTTGGAAAGTGCCTCGGCCATCGCACGCTGCGGAATCTCGAAGGTCGAGATGTCCTGGATCTTCTTCAGGTCGATCCCGGTCGCATCGCCGAATTCCTTGGTCGGACCGGACAGGGCCACCTGATAGTTCGACCAGATGATGCCCGTGACGTCCGCGCCGCCGGGGACGGCCTTCTTCGCCGCCGCGATGACAGCGTCTTCTTCCGCCCCGGCGAGCGCCGGGCCGTTGATCGCCGTGCTTGCGGCACCCACTGCCGCCGCGGCTGCGCCGGTCTTGAGCGCCTCGCGGCGAGTAAGTTCAGTTTTTCCGATTTTCATACTTAAGTTCCTCCCAGTTCCTGCCGTGAAGAGTTAGGTGCACCTAGGCAAGGTTTCATGGGCCGTCGTCATGCGGCTCCTGTCAGAAAACGTACAACAATTTTGTACTATAAGAAAAGTTTTCTTAAACTACGAACGCCTCATCACACAGGAGTTCGAGAAAGGTTGATCGGCCCGCAGCGCCCGCGCCCGCCGTCAGCGATATTGTGAGGAAGCGAGTCGCGCTGTTAGACGAACGTCTGCGAAGCGGGAGTATTCGAACAATGGATGATGTGAGGGTCGAGACCGGCGTCATCAACAGCCCGACCCTGGGGGCCAAGGTCCGTGCCCTCCGCAAGGCGCAGTCGCAGACGCTGGCGGAGGTGTCCGAGGCGACGGGGCTCTCGATTTCCGCGCTGTCCAAGATCGAGAACGACCAGGTTTCACCGACCTTCGCGAACCTGCTGCGGCTCGCGGAAGGCCTGCAGATATCACTGAGCGAGCTGGTGACCCTCAAGGAAGACGAGGGCAGCGTGTCCGCACGCATGACCGTCACTCGCAGGAAGGACATCCGCTTCCGCTCGACGCCGAAGTGCGACATGTATGCGCTGTGCGCCGAGTTGCGGCGCAAGCGGATGACGCCCCTGATCGAGCGGGTCAAGGCGGACGATCCGAGTCGACTCGACGGGATGGTGAGCCATTCGGGCGAAGAATTCTTCTTCGTGCTCAACGGTGCGATCGAGGTGCACACCGAGCATTACAATCCGGTGCGACTCGAAAAGGGCGACAGCGCCTACCTCAACAGCACCATGGCGCACACACTGGTGGCGATGGACGGCAAGGATGCCGATATCCTGATGGTCTGGCTCGGGCCGCATGCGGTCGGCCAGGAAGACGGCGCGACCATGGCCGAGGCGATCCTGAACCAGGATTGCTGACCGGGCTTTTCACAGAAATCACGAATCAGAAGGGGAGGGACGCCATGGATGTGCGTCAAATAGATGTGCCGGGTGCGGATGTGATCCAGGTGGGCGAGGGCCCCGATCTCCTGCTCGTGCATTCGCTGCTGGCCGAACGCAGCGCGTTCGATCGCGCGCTGCCGGAGCTTGCCGAGAACCATCGCGTGACGGTGCCAAATCTCCCTGGCTACGGCGAGACCCCGCCGCTCGACGATCCGGCGCCTGATGTGCGGACGTTCGCGGAGTTCATCGCGGGTGTCATGGACGCCGCCGGGCTTCCGGAGGACACGGCGGTGTTGGGAAATGGCGCGGGCGGCTTCATGTGCGTCGCGCTCGGCATCAATCACGGCGACCGCTTCGGCAAACTCATCCTCGCGGACACGGGCCCCGGCTTTCCCGAGCCGGCGAAAAAGCCGCTTCACATCCTGGCAGAGAAGGTCGAGGCGGAGGGAATGGACGCGGTTCTCGACGCTGCGATCCTGCGCATGTTCCCCGAGCCCTATATCGCCGCGAATCCGGATGTCGTCGCGGAACGGAAGTCCGCGCTGGCCGCGGCGGATCCCGCAGCCTTTGCCGCGACTGCACGCGCGTTGGCGACCGTGGAGATGGCGGACGAGATCGGCGGCATCACCAACGAGACCCTGGTGATGGTCGGTCTCGACGATGCCACGACGCCACCCGCCATGTCGTACGCGCTGCACAGCGGCATTCCCGGTGCACAACTCGTCGAGATTCCGGACTGCGGGCACTGTCCGCAGATACAGGCGAAGGACGCGTTCGTGAAATCCGTCCTCGGGTTTATCGACGCCTGAAGTCGCGGTAACCCCGCCATGCGTCCTGGGCACTCACCCGGGTCTTGGGGTGTGCCCGTCACGCTGATACTCTCCATCCTGCACGTTTGGGTTTTTGGCGCGACAGGCTACTGGGAAGAGCCGGTCGCCACGGGGACAGGGGGTCTCAATGCGGTTTGCTGTGGATACGGGCGGGACGTTCACCGACCTGATCGTGGAGGACGACGAGAACGGCCTCCACATGTACAAGGCCTCGACCACCCCGGACGATCCGATCAATGGCGTTCTGGACAGCCTGAAGCTGGCCGCCGAGGATTTCGGGCTCGAGATCGATGCCCTCCTCGCGAAAGGCGACCTCTTCATCCACGGCACGACCCACGCGATCAATGCGATCGTGACCGGCAATACCGCGAAGACCGCGTTCCTGACGACCGAGGGGCACCGCGACATTCTCGTCTGGCGCGAGGGTGGTCGCATGGAGCCGTTCAACTTCACCGTCCCTTATCCGCAGCCCTATCTGCCGCGCGCGCTGTCCTACGAGGTGCCGGGGCGCATCCTCGCCGATGCCTCCGAGATGCGTCCGCTGGACGAGGGCCGGGTGATCGAGATCCTCGGAGAACTCCGTGAGAAAGAGGTCGAGGCGATAGCCGTCTGCCTGCTGTGGTCGATTATCAATCCCGCTCATGAGGACCGGGTGGGCGAGCTTATCGAACAGCATTTGCCCGGTGTTCCCTACACGCTGTCCCATGTGCTCAACCCGTCCCTGCGCGAGTACCGCCGCGCGTCGTCGGCGGCGATCGACGCCTCGCTCAAGCCGCTCATGAGCGCGTACATGCACAACCTCACCGGGCGGCTCACCGAAGCCGGGTTTGGCGGGCGCGTGCTGATCGTCACGTCGCAGGGCGGGATGATGGATGCCGGCGACATCGCCGAGCAGCCGATCCACCTCATCAATTCCGGGCCGTCGATGGCGCCGGTCTCAGGCCGCTATTTCGCGCGCGAGGACGAGGGCTCCGACACCGCGGTCATCGCCGACACCGGCGGGACGACCTATGACGTGAGCCTCGTGCGCCGCGGGCGCATCCCGTGGACGCGCGAAACCTGGATCGGTCAGCCCTATCGCGGTCACATGACGGGGTTCCCATCGGTGGACGTGAAGTCCATCGGCGCGGGCGGGGGATCCATCGCCTGGGTTGACGATGGCGGGATGCTGCATGTCGGGCCGCAAAGCGCGGGCGCGGTGCCGGGGCCGTCCTGCTACGGCAACGGCGGTGACAAGCCCACGGTCACGGATGCGTGCCTTGTGCTCGGCTACCTCGATCCCGAGTTCTTCCTGGGCGGCTCGATGGCGCTCGATCTCGACGCGGCGCGTGGCGCGATCGAACGCGACGTGGCGACGCCCATGGGCCTGGGGCTCGAGGAGGCCGCAGCCGCGATCGTCGCGATCGCGACCGAGAACATGGTCCAGGCGATCGTCGATATCACCGTCAACCAGGGGATCGACCCGCGTGACGCGATCCTGATCGGCGGCGGCGGTGCCGCCGGCCTCAACTCGACCGCGATTGCGCGACGGCTGGGCAGCGAACGCGTTGTGATTCCGGAGGTCGGGGCGGCGCTGAGCGCGGCGGGTGCGATGATGTCGGACCTGCAGTCGCAATACACCCGGACCTTCTTTGCCACGTCGGAGAATTTCGACGCCGAGGGGGTAAACGCAATCCTCGATCAGCTCGAGGCGCGCTGCAATGCGTTCATCGACGGGCCGGGGCAGGGCTCGATCAGCCAGACGATCGAATTCTTCGCCGAGGCCCGCTATCCCGAACAGGTCTGGGAAATCGAGGTGCCGCTCTCGGTCCGGCGGTTCGAGAGCGATGCCGATCTGGCGGCCCTCGTGGAGGAATTCCACCGAGGCCATGACGACATCTTCGCGATCAACGACCCGGAGTCGGGGATCGAGGTCGTGGGGTGGACCGCGTCGGTGAAGTGTCAGCTTAAGGAGAGCGAGAGCGGATCGCTGGCTGCCGCCGATTCGGAGGTGTCCGTTGACGGCACCCGCAAGGTGTATTTCGCAGAGACCGGCTATGTGGACGCGACGGTGCGTCGCTTCGAGGCCATGAAGGCGGGTGAACAGCTTCCCGGCCCAGCGATCATCGAATCGCCGTTCACGACCGTGGTGGTCGATCCCGGGGCGACGGCCGAGCGCCGCGCATCGGGCAGCGTATCGATCGCCCCTGGCACCGCGCCGGCGGAGCAGTAGGGGAGGGTCCGATGGCAGACAGAATCGACGGCGTTCAACTCGCGCTCCTGTCCAATCGGCTCGAGGGTATCTCGCGCAAGATGGGGAATACCCTCATGCGCACGGGGCGTTCGGGTGTTCTCAATATCGCGCGCGATTTTTCCTGCTGCATCCTGACGGCGGACGATCGGCTCGCGGCCGTGGCCGAGAGCCTGCCGATCCATGTGCTCTCCGGGCCGGACATGATGGCCGCGACGATGAAGGCGTATCACCCCGAACTGAAGCGCGGCGATGCGTTCCTGCACAACTCGCCCTATCACGGCTGCTCGCACCCGGCGGACCACACGATCCTCGTGCCGGTGATCGACGACGATGGCGTGCATCGCTACACCATGGCAGCCAAGGCCCATCAGGCGGATATCGGGAACTCGATCCCGACCACCTATCACGGCACGGCACGGGATGTTTACGAGGAAGGTGCGCTGATCTTCCCGGCAGTGAAGGTGCAGGAGGATTACGAGCACAACATGGACATCGTGCGGATGTGCCGCCTGCGCATCCGTGTGCCTGACCAGTGGTGGGGCGACTATCTCGCGATGATCGGGGCGGCGCGGATCGGCGAGCGCGAACTTCTGGCACTGGGTCGCGAGGTCGGCTGGGACACGCTCGAGGCATTCAACGAACAATGGTTCGACTATTCCGAGGAACGCATGGTCGGGGCGATCCGTCAGCTTCCGGCGGGCACCGCGACGCGGACATCGACCCATGACGCGATCCCCGGCACGCCGGACGATGGCATCACGATCACGAGCACCGTGACGATCGATCCCGACGCGGCCGAGGTGACGGTCGACCTGATGGACAATCCCGATGCCCAGCCCTGCGGGCTCAATCTTTCCGAGGCGTGCGCGCGGACGGCGGCGATGGTCGGCGTGTTCAATTCCATCGATCACTCGGTGCCGAAGAATGCCGGTTCGTTCCGCCGCATCAAGGTTCTGCTGCGCGAGGATTCCGTCTGCGGCATCCCGAAGCATCCGACGTCCTGTTCTGCGGCCACCACGAACATCGCCGACCGGGTCGCGAACCCCACCCAGGCGGCGATCGCCGAGATCGCGGACGGGTTCGGGCTTGCCGAGTGTGGCGCGATCATCCCACCTGCGGTCGGGGTGGTGTCGGGCGTGGACGGGGAGAGCGGCGAGCCCTTCGTCAACCAGGTGTTCCTCGGGCTGACTGGCGGCGCCGGCGCGCCGGAAGCCGACTGCTGGCAATCCATCTGTCATGTGGGGAATGGCGGTCTCTGCTATCAGGATTCCATCGAGCTGGACGAACTGCGGCAGCCGATCTACGTCAAGACCCGGACCTTCGCGCCGGACACGGAGGGCGCGGGCCAGTTCTGCGGCGCGCGGTCCGCATACACCGAGTTCGGGCCGCGCGTCGGCAATCTCGATGTTGCCTATGTCAGCGACGGCGGAATCAACGGGCCGAAGGGTGTGCGCGGCGGTCTCGGCGGGTCGGTCTCGGGCCAGTACAAGATCACGCGCAACAACGAGCATGAGGACCTGCCCAACTGCGCCGTGGTGACGCTGGTGGCTGGAGAACTGATCAGCTCGCGGTCGTGCGGCGGCGGCGGTTACGGCCATCCCACGGATCGCGACCCGGAGATGGTCGCACGCGATGTCGCGGAGGACTATGTCTCTGTCGCGCGGGCCCGGGAGGTCTACGGCGTCATCGTGGACGCAGACGGCAACGTGGACCGGGATGCGACGGTAAGGCGCCGTGCGGAGATGTACGCCTGATGGCTGACGCCGATCCCGGCAAGGAAGCCTTCGACGGCGTTCAGCTTGCGCTGCTGTCGAACCGGCTCGACGGCATCGTCAAGAAGATGGCGAACACGCTGCTGCGCACGGGCCGCTCCGGCGTGCTCAACATGGCGCGGGACTTCTCCTGCTGCATCGTCACCGCCGACCACCGGCTCCTGACGGCGACCGAGAGCCTGCCGATCCATGTGCTGTCCGGTCCGGACATCATGGCGCGATGGATGTGCGAGGTGCACCCTGAGCTGAAGCGCGGCGATGCCTTCCTGCACAATTCACCCTATCACGGCTGCTCGCATCCGGCGGACCACACGATCCTGGTGCCGGTGCTCGACAATGCAGGCGCGCATCGTTTCACCCTCCTGGCGAAGGCACATCAGGCGGATATCGGGAACTCCATTCCGACGACCTATCATGCCCGCGCGCGGGATGTGTACGAGGAGGGCGCGTTGCTCTTCCCCGCTGTCCGGATCCAGCGGGACTACGAGAATATCGAAGACATTGTGCGCATGTGCCAGATGCGAATCCGCGTGCCGGAGCAATGGTGGGGCGACTATCTGGCCATGATCGGCGCAGCACGCATTGGCGAACGCGAGCTCACTGCGCTGGGTGAGGATGTGGGTTGGGATCGGCTGGACGCGTTTGCCGAGCAGTTCTTCGACTACTCCGAGGCGCGGATGGCCGCGGCGCTCGCCGAACTGCCGGCCGGGACGGCACAGCATACGAGCACGCATGATCCCATTCCGGGCACGCCCGAGGAGGGGGTGCGAATCAGCGTCTCGGTCGCGGTCGATCCCGATGCCGGGCGCGTGCGCGTGGATCTGCGGGACAATCCCGATGCCATGCCCTGCGGCCTCAATCTCTCGGAATCCTGCTCGCGGACCGCGGCGATGGTCGGCGTTTTCAACGCGATCAACCACACGGTGCCGAAGAATGCCGGCGCCTTCCGGCGGATCGATGTCGATCTGCGGGAGAACTGTGTGGTCGGGATTCCGAAACATCCCACCAGCTGCTCGGCGGCGACAACCAATGTGGCCGACCGGGTCTCCAACTCGGTCCAGGCCGCGATGGCCGAGATATCCGAGGAAATCGGGCTGGCCGAGTGCGGGGCGTCGAGCCCGCCGGCCGCCGCCGTGGTGTCAGGTGTGAATCCCGAAACCGGAAAGCCGTATATCAACCAGGTGTTCCTCGGTCGGACAAACGGAGCGGCGAGCTCGCATGCCGATGCGTGGTGGACCATTGGTCATGTGGGGAATGCCGGCATGTGCTTCCTCGATTCCGTCGAACTCGACGAACTGCGGTTGCCGATCTACGTGCACGCGCGGGGATTTGTGGCGGATACGGAGGGCGCGGGCCGGAACTGCGGCGCGCCCCAGGGTTTCGCGGTCTATGGGCCGCGAGCGGGCGCGATGTCGCTGATCTACAACTCGGATGGCACGATCAACGCACCGAAGGGGGTGCGCGGAGGGCTCGGCGCGGCGTCCGCGGGCCAGGAGAAGCTGTCGGCGAACGGCGTCGAGGAGGAAGTGCCGCGGGTGGGCCAGGTCACGCTCAATCCCGGCGAAATGATTGTGTCACGGTCGTGCGGCGGCGGCGGCTTCGGGCTGCCCACACAGCGGAACCCCGAGCGGGTGCGCGAACAGGTCGCGGAAGGGTTTGTCAGCCGGGCGCGGGCGCGCGAGGTCTATCGGGTCGTGATCGACGACGATGGCCGTGTGGTCCCGGCGGAAACAGAAGCGCTTCGCGCGGAGGTGGAGACGTGAACGGCATACCGGTCTCCGGGCATTGCGATCCGAAGTTCGAGGCGGTCGAGGCCGCCTTTCGACGGAACATGCAGGACGGCGATCCCGTTTGCGGCGATGAGCTCGGCGCGTGTGTTTCCGTGGTGGTTGACGGTGAATGCGTGGTCGATCTGTGGGGCGGCTTCCGCGATGCCAACCGCAGCCGGCCGTGGGAGGCCGACACGATCACCTGCATGATGTCGGTTACGAAGGCCTGTGCCGCGGTCGCATTGCTGCGTCTGGTGGAGACGGGCCTGGTGGATCTGGAGGAGCGTGTCGGGGCCTATTGGCCGGCGTTCGCCTGTAACGGCAAGGAGGCCATGACGGTCCGGACCCTCATTTCACACCAGTCCGGGGTCATCTATGCGGACGCCGCGCCGGCGGGCTCGTTGTGGGACGTCGTGCCTGTGCGTCGCGCGCTCGAGGGAGCGACGCCGGAATGGCAGCCGGGCACCGGCGGTGCGTACCATTCCTTCACTTACGGGCCGCTGCTCGATGGGCTGGTCTCTGCCGTCACCGGCCGTGGTGTGGCCGAGGTCTGGCGGGATGAAATCGCCGATCCACTGGGCATCGACTATCACATCGGCCTCAACGACGAAGAAGCGGCGCGGCGCGCCGAATTCGTGGAGACCCCGGGCACGCCCTCGCGCGACGGGATCAAGGGCGATATCGAAACGCCGCTGACCCGGGCATGGGCGCCGTTGCCGCGCGCCGAGGACTTCAACTCCGAGGACTGGATACGGGGAAGTTTCGCGTCGGCCAACGGCCATGGCAACGCGCGCGCGGTCGCGCGACTGTATGGCAGTCTCGCCGGCGACGGGACGATCGACGGAAAAACGCTCCTCTCCAAGGAACTGATCGCGGACGCGACCCGCGAGCACTGGGACGATATGGATCGCATGACCAACCGGCCGTTCCGGTTCGGATGCGGCTTCATGCTGTCGTGCGATGCGTTTCCGTTTGGCGGACACCGGCGCAACTTCGGGCACACGGGGATCGGGGGTGCCATCGGGTTTGGCGATCCCGAGCGCGCGCTCGGGTTCAGCTATTGTGGGAACCGGATGGCACCCATCGCCAACACCGGGCCCTTCGGGGCTCCATTGATCGACGCCATGTATGCGGCGGTTTGAGTTCGGGAGAGAGTAAATGCGATTTGAAGGCAAGGTGGCGCTGGTGACGGGCGGATCGTCGGGAATCGGAGCGGAGACCTGCGTGCGGTTCGCGGAGGAGGGCGCGCGGGTCGCCGTGGTCGCAAGTTCTTCGCCCGACAAGGCCCAGGCGACCGTTGACCGCTGCCAGGGAAGGGGCCGGGCGTTTGTCTGCGATCTTGCCGATGTCAGCGCCATCGACCGGCTCGTTGTCGATGTGATCGAGGCGTTCGGACAAATCGATATCCTCGTGAACTCGGCCGGCGTGTTTTACCCGACCCGTGTCGGCGAGACCGACGAGGACATGTTCGACCGGATGATCGACGCCAACCTGAAAGGCTGTTTCTTCATGTGTGATCGCGTTGGTCAGCACATGGTCGAACGCGGTGGGGGCGGCAAGATCGTCAACATGGGCTCGGGCGCCGGCGTCGCCGGACGGTCGAACTATCTTGTCTATTCCGCGGTGAAGGCCGGCGTCATCAACATGACCCGCTCGTTCGCTGTCGCGCTCGCGCCCCACGGCATCAACGTGAACTGCCTGGCGCCGGGCAACACGGCGACGCCGATGAACGAAAATGTTCGCACGGAATCCGAGTATGCGGAGATCTACGCAACCATCCAGGACAAGACCCCCAGCCCCCGGGCGTTTGCCGACCCGCGCGAGATGGCCGGGGCGATCATGTTCCTGTGCTCCGACGACGCGGCGGCGGCCTATGGCGCGATGTTGCTGATGGATGAAGGCGTTTCCGCCGGATACTGAACACACGACGAAAAGGAAGGGACAGAGCATGGAACTCAGAAACAAGGTTGCGCTGATCAGTGGTGGCTCGTCGGGAATCGGCGAGGCGATCGCGCGGAAATTCGCATCCGAGGGCGCAACCTGCGCCGTGATCGCGAGCTCGAATATCCGCAAGGCCAACAAGGTGGCGAAGGAGATCAAGCGCAAGTCGAAGGGCTATGTCTGCGACGTGACCAAGCCGAAGGACTGCGAGGCGACGGTCGCCAAGGTGCTCAAGAACCACGGCAAGATCGACATCCTGGTCAACGCCGCCGGTGTCTTCTATCCGACGCCTGCCGGGGACACGAAGCCGGCCGACATGAACCGCATGGTCGATATCAACCTCAAGGGCCAGTGGAACATGATCAACGCGGTCTCGCCGCACATGGTCTCGCGCAAGCGCGGCAACATCATCAACATGGCCTCGGTCGCCGGCATGGTGGCGCTGCCGGCCTACGGCATGTACTGCGCGACCAAGGCCGGGATCATCATGTTGACCAAGTGCATGGCCGTGGAGCTTTCACGCTCGGGCATTCATGTGAACTCGATCTCGCCCGGCAACACCGCCAGCCCGATGAACGAGGACATCCGGACCGACCCGGAGCTCAAGCCGGTGCTCGATTTCATGGAGATGCTGACTCCCTCGGGCCGGACCTACTCGACGGTCGAGGAGATGGCGAATGCGGCCCTGTTCCTGGCGTCCCCGAAGACCGGCAACCCGATCTACGGTGCGAACTTCACCCTGGACGAGGGCTTCGCGGCCGGGCTGTTCATCGCGAACTAGCCGGGCCCGCGTCGATCACTCCATCGGCGGCATCTGCGGGAAACGCGGCAGCGCGTCGTCGAACCGGTCCCAGG
>JAYQGE010000027.1:0-26704 GCA_038140435.1 Rhodospirillaceae bacterium
AGCCGCTCACGCGCGGTGCCCAGAACCCGCTCGAAGGACCGTGCGATGGCGATGGCGCGCTCATCCGCCCCGCCCGCAGCCGTGATCTGCAGTCCCACCGGCATGCCCGCGGCGTCGAGGGCCACCGGGATCGTTACCGCGCTCATGGCCAACAGGTTCGCAACCGTCGTATTCCGCGCGGCCATGAGATTTGCGGCCATATAGGGCTTCGGTTCCTTCACATCGGCAATCTTCGGCGGCGTGATCGGGACGGTGGGGCCGACCACCGCATGCACATCGGCAATCGCGGCATGAGCAGCCCTGGACAGCGCGTCCATGCGGCGAATTCGGCCCTGATAGTCCGCGGCCGTCATCGCGGCCATCTTGTCGAAGCGCGACCCGACCATCGGGTCGATATCGGCGAGGAAATCCGGCAGCACGTCGCGCATGAAGCTCGCAAACTCGAAGGCGGAGAGACCGCCAGTGCGGAAGATCGCGTCCACCTCGTCGAGATCGGGAATTTCGACGCGAACCAACCGCGCGCCCGACGCCTCGAGTTCCGCCAACGCGTCCCGGACACCCTCTGCGATCCCCGGGTCGCACGCATCGAAGAAGGTCTCGCAGACACCGATCCGGAAGTCGCCCGCCTGGGCAGTCTCGACGTCGGCCATAAACCCATCGGGATCGCTGCTCGCCTCGGGATCGATGACGGAGAAAGCCAGCGCGCCATCCGCGACGGAACGGGCCAGCACACCCGGCGTGTCGAGCGAGGGACTCAGCGGCGAGATACCTTCGATCGACCAGCGCCCCTGTGTGGTCTTGATCCCCACCGTACCCGTCATGCTCGCCGGCATCCGGACAGATCCCGCGGTGTCCGTGCCGAGGGCGAGGGCCGCCGAACCTTCCCACAGGCTGACACCCGCGCCGGCGCTGGAGCCGCCCGGCGCGCGATGCGCGTCCGCGTCCCACGGGTTGCACGGCGTTCCCCAGTGAGGATTGGTGCCCAGCGCGCCGAACGCGAACTGGACCGTGTGGGTTTTCCCCGAGAAGACCGCGAGCTGCCCGCGCAGCGCGCGGATGACCGGTCCCTCGTGGCGCCATTCCGGCGGCAGCTCGCGCGGCGATCCGGCGAAGGTCGGATAGCCGCGCACGCCGAACAGATCCTTCACCGAAATCGGTATACCTTGAAGTGGGCCAAGGTCGATCCCGGCGGCAAGCGCATCGTCGGCGACCCTGGCCTCGGCGCGGAACCGGTCGGGTTCCCAAGTCTTGTAAGCGGCAAGCGCGGCATCGCGCGCCTCGTGGTTGGCGATCGCCGCCTCGGCCAGTTCGGCGGACGAGGTCGCCCCGTCCCGGATTGCGCGCGCGAGCTCGGCCACGCTCGCGGTTTCCCATCGATCCGTCATGCTGATCCCCTCACCCCAACGCAGCCGCCTCCGCAGCCGAGGCCTAATCCTTTCGGGCATCGGGCTGGTCGTCAACCATGCAGCCTGAAGCTCGTCATATCCGGCACAGAAGTATATTTCCCTCCTCTCTCGCCGCGCGGTCCCGTTTCTGTCTATGGTGCGCGCAACGAGACATCTGATTTCCTTTGGGGGGAGAGAGACCATGCCGGCCGACGCGAACACCATGCAGCGATTCACCCGAGACCAGATCGAGGCCTTCATGACTCGGTGCTTTGTCGCCAGCGGGATGCCGGACGCGGACGCCGCAACGGTGGCCAACCTCATGGCCGAGGGCGACATTCTCGGAAAGGACTCCCACGGAATCTTCCGTCTGCCCGGTTATATCGGCCGGCTCAAGGCCGGTGGTTTCAACCCGACCCCCGACATCAAGATCACCCAGGAGCGCACGGCGATGGCCCTGGTCGACGGCGATAACGCGATGGGCCACCTGGTGGTCAACCGCGCCGCCGACATCGCCATCGAGAAGGCCCGGCAAACCGGCGTCGCGTGGGTCGGCATGCGCCATTCGAATCATGCCGGCGCTGCGGGGGTCTACTCGAACAAGGCGCTCGCGCACGACATGATCGGCCTCTACGTCGCGGTCGGCAGCGCCAACCACCTGCCGCCCTGGGGCGGCACCGAGATGCTGCTCTCGACCAATCCCATCGCGGTGTCGGTACCCGCCGACAAGGAAGACTCCATCGTTCTCGACATGGCGACGACGGTGACGTCCTACGGCAAGGTCAAGGTCTATGCCCAGCGCGGGATCGAGATGCCGGAAGGCTGGATGGTCGGCCCGGACGGCGGCCCGCTGACGGACGCCAGCAAGGCCGACACGGGGTACCTGCTGCCGATCGGCGGTGCCAAGGGATACGGCCTGGCCCTGATCTTCGGGATTCTGGCCGGCACCCTCAACGGCGCGCATTTCGGCAAGAGCGTCGTCGACATGAACGCGGACGCGTCCAGCGCGACCAACACGGGCCAGTTCTACCTCGCGGTGGATATCGCCGCCTTCATGGACGTGGCCGAGTTCAAGAAGCAGGTGGATGCGGTCATCGCCGAGATGCATGGCTCGCCGACCCTGCCGGGCGTCGAACGGGTGCGGCTGCCGGGCGAAGGCACCCACGCCGCCTATGCCGACCGCACCGCCAACGGCATCCCGCTGCCGGACCCGTTGCTCGAGAACCTCGCCAGGGTCGCGGACGATCTGTCGGTCGAGGGGCTGAGCTGATTTCGGGCCGCCGGTCCGACATGGCCCCCGCCAGGTCTGAACCCGTATGACCGCAGATCCCGGTTCCGGACCCCAGGCACCACTCCTGCGCGCCGTCGCGTGGATGACCGGCACCCTTCTGTCGTTCACGCTCATGGCCGTCGCCGTGCGCGAACTTTCCGGCGAGATTCACAGCTTCCAGATGATGCTGTTCCGCAGCGTCAGCTCGCTCGTAATCCTCGCGCCCTTCATCGTGACCATGGGCGCCGCGATCTGGCGGACGGACAGCCTGAAACTCCAGTTCGGCCGCAACACGGTGCATTTCGCGGCCCAGCTCGGGTGGATCACGGGCATCGCCCTGCTGCCGCTGGCCGAGGTCTTCGCCATCGAGTTCACCGCACCCATATGGTCAACCGTCCTGGCGGTGCTGTTCCTCGGCGAACGCCTCAACCGCGGGCGGATCGTGGCGGTGATTCTCGGTTTTCTCGGCATCCTCGTCATTCTCCGCCCGGGAATCGCGGTCATCGACGACGGTGCGTTCGCGGTCCTCGCCGCCGCCGTCGGCTTCGCGATGACCATCACCTTCACGAAGTACATGACGCGCACCGACCGGGTCATCACGATCCTGGTCTACATGTCGGTGATCCAGCTGCCCATGGGCCTGGCGCTCTCCGCCTTCGTCTGGATTACGCCGGACTGGCTCCAACTCTTCTGGCTGTTCATCGTCGGTGCCACGGGCCTGTCGGCCCATTTCTGCACCGCCAAGGCGCTGTCGATCGCCGACCAGACCATCGTTGTTCCCATGGACTTCATGCGCCTGCCGCTGATCGTCGCCGTGGGCTTTCTGCTCTACAGCGAGGCGGTCGAGATCGCGGTCCTCATCGGCGCGCTGATGATCTTCGCGGGCAACTACTATTCGATACGCCTGGAACAACGTCGGCGGCGGCGAGCCGGGGCTTAATCAGCCACTGATCCGGATCGATCCCGGAACGAACCGTTCCGCGCGGAGAGAAACGCCGCGATCCGGAAACACTCAGCGCAAGCGTACGACCCGGAACGTCCGCAGCACCCCGTCATGCTCGGTGATCGAGACATATTCCCCCTCGACCAGGGTGTGCCGGTCGAGCTTGAACAGGGGTTCATCCTCTTCGGCAGGTTCATCGTCGTAGTGGAACGCCCATCCGCGCCCGCGATGAACGAGATGGCCATGCTCGTCGGGTTCGTTGTGCCAGAAACGGCGCACCGTGCATTCGTCGCGCACATCGTGCCATTCATCTCTGTCCAGATGGCCATCGTCCGTCAGCGGGGCGCGAAACTCGTAACCGCGCTCCGTGCTCCCATCCGGGAAATCACTATCGCGTGCCAATTCAAGGCGGATATGGCGCAGGGCCATGGGACGAACTCCTTCACGGTTGGCATCTGGTTCGTCCATGAGTCTGGTCCGCCCGCGCCTTCTACGCGTTGACGCACATCAATGGTCAAACGGAAGAATGGATCCTCAGGCCGCCTCGGCGGCATCGCGCACCGCATCCATGTCCGGAAAGATCACGTGGTGCGGGTTGGGCAGCTCGATCAGCCCTTCGTCGCGCAGAGCCGTGAAGGTACGGCTGACGGTCTCGATCGTCAGGCCGAGATAATCCGCAATATCCGTACGCGACATGGGCAGATCGACACTCGCGTCACGGCTCGTCGGATCCAGGTGCCGTTGGCGATAGAGCAGGAACGAAAGAATCTTCTCACGCGCGATCTTCCGGCCGAGCAGAAGCACCTGCTCCTGGGCCGCGGCGAGCTCATCGCGGCTCATGTCAAGCAAACGCTCGCGCACCGGCGGCATGTCGGACAACAGGCGCTCCAGCCCGCTGAGCCGCATACAGCACAGCTCCACCGGACCAATCGCCTCGGCTCCGTAGGCATCAGCACCGTCGGTGATCAGCCCCAGGAAATCGCCGGGAATCAGAAACCCCGTCACCTGACGCCGGCCGTCCGGCAGAAGCTTGTAGAGCCGCACCTCGCCCTGGGAGATGTTGAACACATACTCCGCCGGATCGCCTTCCTCGAAGATCACCTGGCCCGGGGCATAATCGTGGTGGGAAACCAATGCTTCGAGCCGATCATTATGCTCCGCGTCCACCGCGGCGCAGATCGCCCTGTGCCGCACATCGCAGGTCTCGCAGCGATGATGGGACGGTTTGGGTACAGCATTCGACGTATCAGTCATTCCAGGTCCCCGTACGCGCTCGACCCCCGAACCGGGTATGCATATTACATTAGGCAGACACAATATACACGGCGGAGATTGAGCCACGTCAATGACGGTGCCGGTCAAAATGTTTTTATGAAACCTCGCGAATTTCAATTCACGAGGTCCGCTTGTCGGTCACCGCCACAGAACTCTCCGCTCTCACCCGCGACCAGATCGATCTGGTTTTTCCGCTCGCGCGCGAAGCGGACCGGGAGTTGTCTCTTGAGGCATGGCGCGAATTCGCAGCTCCGCGGGTTCCCCGCGACCCAGGTGAACGTCCGGCACGCGGGGTCCTTCTGGCTGCCCGCAACGGTCGCGTGCGCGGGCTCACCGCCTACGACATCGTCGCAGGCGCCGGGCATGAACGCATCCTGTCGGCGTTTCACACGATCATCGTCGACAGGACCCGCGAGCAGCAACTCGTGCCGGATCTGCTGGGCGGCCTGATGCGAATCGCGGAGCATGGACACTGCATGCGCCTGTGCGTGGAGTTGCCGCGATCCAGCCGCTGGCTCCGGGCGCGCTGGTCCGATCCGGACGGCCGGATCTTCCGCCTGCCCGTGGAATGCCGTGCCCGGTCTCTGACGCCAACAGCGGCGCCGGCCGCGGGTACGGTGCTGCACTTCCGCCCGCGGCTGGCACCACAACCCTAGTGGGATAGCAGGGTCGGCACGGTCATGTGTTCGAGCACGTCGCGGGTTACCCCGCCAAAGGCGAGTTCGCGAACCCGCGAATGGCCGTAGGCGCCCATAACGATCATGTCGCAACCCTCATCGGTCACCGCGTTCAGGACCGCGTTGCCGATCGACACTTGGCTCGCGTTCACATACTTGATCTCGGCCGTCACGCCGTGCCTGTCGAGGTATGCGCCGAGCGCGACATCCAGGCCGTCATCCTCGGCGTTGGCTCGGAGCACGACGACCCGCGCCGCGCCTGACAGCATGGCCATCGCGTCCCGGGTGGCGCGGGCGCATTCTCGCCGCGGCGTCCAGGCAAGCAGAACCGTCTTGCCGACGGTCTCGAAATGTCCCGCCTCGGGGACAGCCAGGATCGGCGCCCCAAGCGCGAGCGAGGCCTCACCAATCAGCCACCCGTAGTCCCCGGTGCCATGCTGGGTCAGGACGAACATGTCCGTCACGGGTGCAATCCGTTGCAGGCTCTGGACGATATTGTCGGTGCGACCCTGCCAGTCGAAGGACGAAACACCTCCCGCGCGACAGGCGTCCGTGAACGTGTCATGCAACGCTGCCGCCTCGCGTTCCGCTTCCTCCTGATAAGTGTCCAGCAGGTCATTCGGCAGCGGGATCGCGGCATAGACGGGAATGTTGAGCGGCGGCACCAGCAGCATGCCGGTCAGATGGGCGTCATGATCTGCCGCCAGCCGGATTGCAACTTCCAGCGTCTCCGGGTTGCGATCGTCGCCGCGCAAGAGGCCAACGCAAATGGATCGATAGGTCATTTCGGGGCTCCTTCATGATGTAGCCCCATGGTCGCGGGAGGCCCGACGCAGAGCATTGATCCGTCTCAATTTTCGCCAAGAAAAAAGGGGCGGTGCCACGGCACCGCCCCGGATCGGTCCAATGATGGATAACGATGGTATCAGGCGGCGTCCGTGCCCGCGGTGAACCGCATCCCGCGCTCCTCGAACAGCGACACCACCTCATCACCATAGCCGGAGAGCTTCTCCGCGATCGCCGGGGTGAACGCGATATCCTGCATGTCATGCACGCCGCCGCTGATAACCACCTGCAGAATGCCCTCGTCGTCGCCGATGTTGCGGAAGGCGCGGCACACACCCGGCGGCACGGAGATCGTGTCGAACTCCTCAAGCTCGATCCGCTCGCCGCCATCGTCGTTCCACGTCACCTCGAAGCGGCCGCGCAGGACCGTAAAGGTCTCGTAGGTCTGTTGATGGTTGTGCAATTCCGGTCCCGTGCCCGGCGGGCACACGGCGTGGGTCATCGTGATGCCGCCCGCGCCCTGGATCGGTGCCCCCTGATTGACCGGCGTGTCGGCAGTGTCGGCCAGCCCGATCACCGAGAGAAGCTCGCGGGCGTAGATGACGTCCTTCGCTTCCTGGGGAATGTCGAGGCTTTCTGCGGCGTGCAGCGGCTTCAGCTGCGTGAAGCGGGATACGCGGCCCTTCATCTCGTCTTGGGATATCGTGATCGTTTTCATCGCGACCTCCTGTTCGTTGGTTGTTCCGCCGGCAAAGTATGCCACGGCCGATTGCGGGACCGCGACCGGAATCGCGGAACGGCTTTCCTCACGCTGCCCCGGAAAGCCCGGTGCTGCCGTAGAGCCACGCCAGCCGGTCGTAGCACTCCTCCGTGCTCATGCCGCGCAGGATCGCGTTCCGTACCCGCGCATGCATCCCCTCGGCGTGGTTCACGTGGTCCCCGATCGCCCGCGCGCCGAGCTGCACTCGCGCGGTGCGTACGAGCCGCTGGTCCTGGTAGGCGACCAGTCCGGCCGCGAGATCATCGCGGTGCCCGTCGAGGCTGTGAGACAGGCAGACAGCGTCCTCCATCGCCATGCACGCACCTTGCGCGTAGTACTGCATCATCGGGTGCGCGGCATCGCCGAGCAGCGCGACCCGGCCATCGACCCAGTTCTCCACCGGGTCGCGGTCGCACAGCACCCAAAGCCGCCAGTCGTTGCCGATCTCGATGATCTGCCGCGCGCTCTCGTGGATGTGGCTAAAGCCCTTGCGCACCTCGTCCTTCGGGACCGGCTGGCCGGCAACCGGCTCGGGCGCGTCGTTGTGGTAGGTCACGACCAGATTGAAGTACTTCCAGTCCGACAGGGGGTAGTGGACGATGTGGCACTTCGGTCCGGCCCAGAGAGTCGCCGCGTTCCAGCGCAGGTCCTCGGGCATCTTGTCCAGCGGGATGACGGAGCGGTAGGTCGAGTGACCCGAAACGCGCGGTGCCCCGTCCCCGACGACACCGCGCCGGATGTTCGACCACAGGCCGTCCGCCCCGATGAGCACCGCCCCGTTAACCCGTTCACCGTTTGCGAGCGACACGGACACCCCGTCGTCCTCGTGTGCGTAGGTTTCTGCCTCGGCATTGACCCGCAGGTCCACGTTCGCGCGCTCCCGGCAGGCGTCCAGGAGCACACCATGCAGGTCCGCGCGATGGATCACCGCGTAGGGATTGCCGAACCGTTCGCGGAACGGCTCGTCGAGCGGGATATGGATGATTTCCTCGCCATCGACCGCATCCATGAGGCGCAACGTGTCGACATAGACCGCCTTCGCGCGGGCCGCCGCGCCGACACCGAAATAGTCGAGCGCATGAAAGGCGTTCGGCCCGAGCTGGATACCGGCGCCAATCTCGCCAAACTTCGAGGCCTTCTCGAGGACAACAACGTCGAAACCCTTGAGTGAGAGGCCGAGTGCGGCCGACAGCCCGCCGATTCCGCCTCCGGCAATCACAATTTTCGGGTCTGCCATCGTCTTGATTCGCTATACCGCGCCGTGCTGTCCCGGCCCCGGGCCGACAGACGGGAAAATGGAGCGGGTGACCGGGATCGAACCGGCGACATTCAGCTTGGGAAGCTGACGTTCTACCACTGAACTACACCCGCGTTTGAAGGTCGAATCTATAGTCAACGCCCCCCGGCCGCGCAACCGCAGCGGCGCGGCGACAATGTGACGCCCCCGCAGGCTGGACTTTTGTGCCGGCATGTAGCCAAATCCCCCCGATTGTTCATGTTGCAACGCACCGTCGCCCGGTGCCGGGCCGCTTTTGGCAGGATCAGATGTACGAACAGATCCACGATCAGATGTACAACCAGACGACCAAGGACATCTCGGTCACGGTGACACCGGTTTTCCTCGAGGACCAGTCCGAGCCGGACGAGGATCATTTCGTGTGGGCCTACCAGGTGCGGATCGAGAATTGTGGCCCGGACACGGTGCAGCTTCGCTCGCGCTACTGGCACATCACCGACGCCAACGGGCTTGTTCAGGAAGTCCGGGGGGCCGGCGTTGTCGGCGAGCAGCCCGTGCTGGAGCCGGGCGAGAGCTTCGAGTACACGAGCGGCACGCCGCTCGCGACGCCATCGGGAATCATGGTCGGCTCCTACCAGATGCAGACCGACGACGGTGACCTGATCGAGGTCGACATCCCGGCCTTCTCACTCGACAGCCCGCATCAAATCGTCCGCCCGAACTGACCGGCGCCGCGCCGGGTGCGCGGCCGGAACAACGGAAACGAGCATGTCAGACGATACGCCAACCAAACCCGCGTCGGCGCCAGGCCGCACCGAGGCCGAGGAGGCCGTCCGCACGCTCCTGCGCTGGGCCGGCGACGATCCCACGCGCGAGGGACTGGTCGATACGCCGGCGCGCGTGGCGCGCGCGTTCGAAGAGTTCTTCGCCGGTTACCGCGAGGACCCTCTGGAATACCTGGAGCGCACCTTCGAGGAGGTCGAGGGTTATGACGAGATGGTCGTGCTGCGCGATATCCGCATGGAATCGTACTGCGAACACCATCTCGCGCCGATCCTCGGCAAGGTCCATATCGGCTACCTGCCCGAGCGCCGCGTCGTCGGCATCAGCAAGCTGGCGCGGGTCGCCGAGGCCTATGCCAAGCGCCTCCAGATCCAGGAGAAGCTGACCGCGCAGATCGCCAACTGCATCGACGAGGTGCTGCATCCGAAGGGGGTCGCGGTTGTCATCGAGGCCGAGCACCAGTGCATGACGACACGCGGTGTCCACAAGCCCGGCGTGGTCATGGTCACCAGCCGGATGCTGGGCGCGTTCCGGGAATCCTCGGACACGCGGCGCGAATTCCTGTCGTTCATCGGAAATGTCACGCCGGGCGCTTCCGTCTGAGCCGCCTCCGGCGCTGGACAGCCCGCCGATTTTCGCCAATCATTCCCCGCACGCCGCCCGTCGGGGAACCTGAACACGGGCACGAACCGGGCCACGAGAGATCCATTTGCTAGATTTCCGCCCCATCCTCTTCATCCTGGGCATCCTGCTCACGACATTGTCCATCGCCATGTTCCTGCCGGCGCTGGTCGATGCGGCGAGCGGCAATGCCGACTGGCAGGTCTTCCTCGCCTCGGCCGGGCTGACGCTGTTTATCGGCGTTTCCCTGATCCTGACCATGCGCGGCGGCGACATGAAGATCGGGATTCGAGAGGCCTTCGTCCTGACCACCCTCAGCTGGCTGGGCCTGACGGTCTTCGCGGCCCTGCCGTTTGCCTTCGCGGCGCTGAATCTCAGTTTCGCCGATGCCTTCTTCGAGGCCATGTCCGGAATCACGACGACGGGCTCGACCGTCATCATCGGGCTCGATTCCGCGCCACCGGGCATTCTCCTGTGGCGCGCCCTGCTCCAGTGGCTCGGCGGGATCGGTATCATCGTCATGGCCATCGCGGTCCTGCCGATGCTGCAGGTCGGCGGCATGCAGATCTTCCGCCTCGAAAGCTCCGACACGTCGGAGAAGGTGCTGCCACGCGCCGCCCAGACCTCGACCGCGATCGGCTCGATCTATCTGGCGCTCACACTCGTCTGCGCGTTGGGCTACTGGCTCGCCGGAATGCCGGGCTTCGACGCGATCGCCCACGCGATGACCACGATCGCCACGGGTGGCTTCTCGACCTCGGACAACAGCATCGGCATCTTCGACAATGCGACCGTCGACATCATCGCCATCGTCTTCATGATCGTCGGCTCCCTGCCCTTCGTACTCTACCTGCAGGCCGCACGCGGCCGGCCAGGCGGCCTGCTGCGCGACTCCCAGGTGCGCTGGTTCCTTGCGATCGTTCTCGCCATCATGGCGATCATCAGTGCCAGCCTCTACGTCTCCCAAGAGTTGCCGCTCGGGATGGCGATCCGCTCGGCCGCCTTCAACGGCGTCTCGATCGTGACGGGAACCGGCTACGCCACCGCCGCGTTCGACAACTGGGGCAGCTTCGCGCTGATCATCTTCTTCATCATCATGTTCATCGGCGGCTGCGCGGGCTCGACGACATGCGGGATCAAGATATTTCGCTTCCAGGTGCTCTATGCCATCGCGACCATCCAGGTGAAGCGCCTGCTGCAACCCCATGGCGTGTTCATCCCGCATTACAACCGCAACCCGATCACCCAGGAAATCGCCCTGTCGGTCCTCGGCTTCGTGTTCTTCTACATTCTGGTCTTCGTTCTCCTGGCGCTGGGCCTGAGCATGCTCGGGCTCGATTTCCTGACCAGCCTCTCCGGCGCGGCGACCGCGATCTCGAACGTCGGTCCCGGCCTCGGCCCGGTCATCGGCCCGGCCGGCACCTTCGCGGACCTGCCTGACGCGGCCAAGTGGATGCTCTCGGCCGGTATGCTCCTGGGGCGTCTCGAACTGTTCACCGTGCTGGTCATCCTCACGCCCGCCTTCTGGAGGAGCTGAGAATGGGCGCCGCCCCCGACCGCGCAATCGAGATCCTGGCGCAGCTGGTCGGCTTCGACACGACCTCCCACCACTCGAACCTCGACCTGATCGCCTTCGTCGAGGATTTTCTCGCGCGCCATGGGATCGAGTCCCGGCGCATCGAGAGCGATGACGGCGCCAAATCGAACCTGCTCGCCACGATCGGGCCCATGCGCGCGGGCGGCATCGTGCTGTCCGGCCACACCGATGTGGTGCCTGTCACTGGCCAGGACTGGACGAGTGATCCCTTCGAGCTCACCGCCCGCACGGTCGACGAAGAGGCCCGGCAGTATGGCCGGGGTGCGGCCGACATGAAGGGTTTCATCGCCGCCGTCCTCGACAGGGTGCCCGCGATGGCCGCCGCGGATCTGAAGACCCCCGTGCATATCGCGCTGTCCTATGACGAGGAAGTCGGTTGCCTGGGTGTCGGTCGCATGATCGCCCAGCTGGGCGCCGCGGTGCCGATGCCGGCGGTAGCGATTGTCGGAGAACCGACCAGCATGCAGATCGTCAACGCGCACAAGGGCATCCGCGGCTTCCAGGCGGTCTTCACCGGTGTCGCTGCCCATTCGAGCGCACCGCATCTCGGCGCGAACGCCATCGGGTTCGCCGGTGAGTTCATTGCCTTCCTCACATCGCTGGCGGCCGATGTCGCCGCCGAACCGGACGCGGAGAGCGGCTTCGAGCCCCCCTGGACGACCTTCAACATCGGCCAGATCGAGGGTGGCGAGGCGCTCAACATCATTCCGGAGCACTGCGCCGTCGCATGGGAGTTCCGTCCATTGCCGGATACGGACGCCGACGGAATCGAGGACCGGGTGCGCGCCTATCTGGACACGGAGCTTCGACCACGGATGAAGGCGGCCCATGCCAACGCCGATGTCGTGCTGACACCGCTCCCCTCGGTCCCGGCGTTGCAGGCGGATCCGGACTCCGCCGCCGAACGCCTGGTTCGCCACCTCACCGGCGCGAACACCACGCAGACCGTCGCCTATGTCGCGGAGGCCAGCCAGTTCCAGCTGCACGGCATTCCGGCCGTGCTTTGCGGACCGGGGGATATCGCCCAGGCGCATCAGCCCGACGAATGGATCGCCGACAGCGAGATGGCCGCGTGTGCGGCGTTTCTCGACCGGTTGATCGACTGGTGTGCGTCGGGGGCGCCGGTCCCCTAGACGCGCGGCAAAGCGCTAAAGGAGGAACGGCTTCAGAAAGTCGCGAATCGCGGAGTCGAGCTCGCCGTTGATATCCGTGACGAGTTCCTCGGTCATCTGGAACCAGATTTTCTCACGCTCGTTCAACGACAGGCCCTCGAGGACGGTGCGGCTGCGCATCGCATCCGCGCTGACTTCTCCACTTCGACGACCACCGCCGCCCTCGACGGTGATCCTCACCCTCAGCACCGCGTCATAACGTTCGGACCGATCCTTCGTCACCACACCGCGCACACCGGTCGTGCGTTCCAGCGGCGTCTCGATCACCCCGGCGTCCAGGATCGTGAAAACGATGCGCCCCCCGTTCCCCGCCGGAACCAGCCGGTCCGCGGCCCAGCGCCGGGCCGCGGCAGCTGGCGAAACCGGCATCAGATGCTCGACGTTGGGCGCCGACAGGCTCGGCTTGAACGCGTCAACGATCTCGAGGGTCGCGGCATCGAGACGGATCGGCGACAGGTGGGTGAATGTGATCTCAGGATACTCGGGCGCCGGCGACGGCGCGGTGCAGGCGACAAGGACCAGCCCCGACATTCCCGCAAGTGCGGCGCGGCGATTGAATCGATGCATGAAATCCCCCCGGGAAGGTTCCGAATCCATTGCGACTGACCTGATCAGATAGCCACCGATTCGGGCGAATTCATGACGGCTTCACGCCTCGCCTCGCGCATCGACCGCCTCCGGCGTGAACCGATAGGTCTCGTTGCAGAACTCGCATGTCACCTCGAGCATCCCGTCGACGGCGAGGTCATCCAGATCCTCGCGCGGCAACTGAACAAGCACATTGAACACCCGGTCGGCCGAACATCGGCAACCGCGCGTCACCGGCCGTGGATCGGTGACGCGCACACCCTCCTCATGGAACAGGCGGAACAGATATCGCTCGGCACTCAGGGCGGGATCGAGCAGTTCGTCCTCGGTGCCGGTTGCCATCAGCATCATGACGCGCCGCCAGGTATCGTCGCCGTCGTCCGAAGGGAGCTGCACATTGGGATCATCCGCGATCCGCTGCACCATGATGCCGCCGGCACGCCACGCCCCGCCCGACCCCGTGCGTCCCGCGGACAGGCTGATCGCCGCATCCATCTGCTGGGATTGGCGGAAGTAATGCTGCGCGCATTCCGCGAGCGTGCTGCCGGTGATCTCGACCATGCCCTGGTACCGGTCCGTGTGCGGACCCTGGTCGACGGTGAGTGCAAAATATCCGGAGCCAAGCAAGCCCGTCTCCGCATCATGCTGTTCCAGCGCATCCGCGTCATATTTCGCATAACCGCGCACCAGGTAACGCTCAGCATCGTCCTTGGTCTGCACGTCCGCGAGCAGCAGGGACACCGGGCCGTCGCCCTGGATCTGGAGGGTGAAAATGCCGTCAAACTTGAGCGCGCCCGCCAGGGTCGCACTCAGGGCGATGGCTTCTCCAAGCAGGTGCGCGACGGGCTCGGGATAGTCGTGCCGGCGCAGGACATCGTCCACCGCCTCGCCCAGCCGCGCGAGCCGTCCACTCAAGCGCGCCTCGCCGTCTTTCGCGGATTCGAGCTGAAACGGCTGGATCAGGTCGTCAACCGGTCGGCCCGCACCACCGCGTTCCGGCCCCGCACCGGCATCAGGCAAAAGCTGCACTCCCGAGCAGGCACCAGAGGAGAATCCCCTTCTGGGCGTGCAAGCGGTTCCCGGCCTCCGTCCAGACGACGGACTGGGGACCGTCCACGACCTCGGCCGTCGCCTCGTCGCCACGATAGACCGGCAGGCAGTGCATGAAGACCGCATCGTCGGCGGCATGCGCCATCAGGGCCTCGTCGACGCGATAGGGCGTCAACAGCGCGCGGCGCCGGTCTGCTTCCTTGTCACCCATAGACACCCAGGTGTCGGTCACGACGCAATCGGCGCCCGTCACCGCCGCGACAGGATCGTCCCCGACAGAGATATTGCCGCCGTTCGCCGCCGCCCAGTCGAGGATATCCTGCGGTGGACGCAGGTCCGCCGGCGCCGCAACTCGGAACTCGAACCCGAACTGGACCGCGGCGTGAATCCAGGAATTTGCGACATTGTTGCTGTCGCCGCTCCAGGCCACGACCCGGCCCGCGATCGGCCCCACCTCTTCCTCGAAGGTCATGATGTCGGCCATGATCTGGCAGGGATGCGACCGGTCGGTCAGTCCGTTGATCACCGGAACCGAGGCGGCATCGACCATCTCTTCCAGATTCGCGACCGACGAGGTCCGAAACATGATGACGTCGACATACTCCGACAGGATGCGCGCGGTGTCCGCGATGGTCTCGCCCCGGCCCAGCTGCGAGCCGTCCGGCTCAAGGCTGACGACCCTGCCACCCAGGGTCTGCATCGCAACGTCGAAGGACACCCGGGTGCGCGTACTCGGCTTCTCGAACACCATCGCGAGGGTATGGTCCGCAAGCAGCTGCGGCCGCGCACCGTCGGCCTTGATCCGCGCGCTGACGTCAATGATGCTGCGCAGGGTCGCGGCGTCGATCCGATCGAGATCGAGGAAGTCGTGCCGCTCAGCCATCGGCCGCATTGGCAAGGGTCTGGCAGGCCTGTTCCATTGCCGCGACCGCTTCGGCGATCTCCGCCTCGCCGATGATCAATGGCGGCAGCATCCGCAGTACGTTCTCGCCCGCGACCACGGTGAGAAGATCGGCATCCCGGGCGGCCTCGCCCAGCTGCGCATTGATGTGCGGCTCGGCCACGACCATTCCGATCATGAGGCCCTTGCCCCGGATGTCCTTGATAATGTCCGGATGCCGGCCCGCGACCTCGCGCAGACCCGCCTGCAGCGCCTCGCCGGATTTCACGACCGTGTCGAGAAAACCATCGGCGGTCAGGACGTCGAGATTTGCATTCGCAACGGCCATCGCCAGCGGGTTGCCGCCGAAGGTGCTGCCGTGGGACCCCGCCGTCATGGACGATGCCACGGCGTCCGTCGCCAGCACCGCACCGCAGGGAAAACCTCCGGCGATCCCCTTCGCGCATGCCATCACATCCGGCGTGACGCCCGTCCACTGATGGGCGAACAGCTTTCCTGTCCGCCCGAAACCGGTTTGCACCTCGTCGAAGACGAGCAGCAGGCCGAACTCGTCGGCCGTGGCATGCAGGTCGCGCAGGTAATCCTCTTCCAGCGGCCGCAGGCCGCCTTCGCCCTGGATCGGTTCCGCAACGATCGCCGCCGTTTCGGGCGTGATCGCGTCGCGCAGCGCGTTCATGTTGTGGACGGGCACGATGTCGAACCCGTCAGCCGGATCACCGAACCCGTCCAGATGCTTGGGATTCTTCGAGGCCGACAGCATGGCAATGGTCCGGCCGTGGAAGGAACCCTCGAGCGTGATCGAGCGCCACTTTTCGGGATGTCCATTCTGGGCGTGGAACCGCCGGGCGGCCTTGACCGCACCCTCCATCGCCTCGGTGCCCGAGTTGCAAAAGAAGACGCCCTCGGCGAAGGACAGTTCGCACAGCCGTTCGGCCATCCGTACCTGCTCCGGAATCGCATAGAGATTGGACACGTGCCAGAGCCGCTCGGCCTGGTCCTTAAGGGCCGCCACCAGCGCCGGATGGCTGTGACCCAGCGAGTTCACCGCGATTCCGGCCGCGAAATCGAGATAGCGGCGACCGTCCGTATCGAACAGATAGGCACCCTCGCCCCGCTCGAACGAGACGGTTGGATAACCGTAATTCGGCATCACCGCATTCATGATTCCACACTCCCAATAGGCCGTGCCGCGGCGCATCCGATCATGCCCGCGAAAAAGGCGGTGACTATCGAAAAAGGCGATCCGGAAGTCAACGCCGCAGGCGGGCTAGCTTTTCATCCGGTAACCCGCCGCAAACAGACGATAAACGACCACCCACAGGACGACGATGAAACCGAGGCAGACCGCCGCGCCGGTCCACGGATCGGCATCGGCCTGCCCGGTGATCGAAAATCGGATGCCGTCAACGATGTAGAAGACGGGGTTCGCGCGCGCGAACGGTTGCGCCGCTGCCGACAGCTCGTCGATCGAGAAGAACACGCCCGACAGGAATACGAACGGCAGAAAAATGAACGTCTGGACCGACTCCAGGTAGTCCCACTTGCGCGCCCACAGGCCGGTGATCTGGCTGAAGAGCCCCACCATCAGCGCGCCGGCGGCCACGAAGAAGGCGAGCACCAGCGGCGCCTGCGGCAGTGCACCGCCGACCGGTAGCAGAGCCGCCCACACGATCGCACCGACGATCAGGGCCGCCGAGACCGACGCGGCGGCATAGCCGAGGACAATCTCGCCGGGCGTGAGCGGCAGCATCGCCAGGTCCGTGAATATCCCCTCGGTCTTGTCATAGACGATCGAGAAGGCGCTCGACTGAAATGCGCGTTCCAGCGCCGCCACGGCGACGAGACCGGGCAGCAGAAACTCCATGAAGGCGAGCCCGCCCATCGTGACGTCGGGCCGATCGATGGCGAGTCCGAACACGCTCGCGAAGAGCAATGCCCGAACCGTCGGCGCGGCGAGGGTGATCCCCCAGATCTTGAAGCCACGCACCATCTCGCGCGTGTACATCTGGGCCAGACCGCGCAGGTTGATGGCGCCGAAGCGCCGCGCCACCGGGCGACCGCCGAGGACAAGGCTGTCGGTCGACCGCGACATCCGATCAGGACTTGAGCTTGTAGCCGGTGGCGAGCATCCGATGGACGATCAGAAACAGGAGCATGTCCATCCCGAGCATCACCGCCGCACCGAGCCAGAATCCCGCATCGCCCTGGCCGATGAAACCGTAGCGAAACCCGTCGATCGCATAGAAGAACGGGTTGAACTGGGCGACGTACTGCCACGTCTCGGGCAGCCGCTCGATCGAGTAGAAGGTGCCCGAGAGGAAGGACAGGGGCACGATGACGAAGTTGGTGATGGCCGCCATATGGTCGAACTTCTCGGCCCAGATGCCGACGATCATGCCGAGCAGCGCCAGCATGACCGACGCCGTGACGGCAAAGAAGACGATGGCGGGCGGATTGGCGAAGGGCAGATCGACGAGAAACAGCATCACCGTGGTCGCCGCGGCGGCGACAATCATGCCCCGGGTCACGCCGCCGGCGATATAGGCGCACATCATCTCGAGCGGGCTGATGGGCGGCATCAGAACGTCGACGATGTTGCCCTGCACCTTCGACACCATGATCGAGGACGAGGTGTTTGCGAAGGAGTTCTGGAGAATCGTCATCATGATCAGGCCGGGCGCCAGGAACACGACAAACGACACCGTCCCGACGCTGCCAACCCGGTTCTCGAGTGCGACGGAGAAGATCGTGTAGAACAGAAGCGTGGTGACGACGGGAGCTGCTATGGTCTGGGTGAACACCTTCAGGAAGCGTTTGACCTCCCGGTGATAGAGCGTCCACACACCCCGCCAATTCACATGGCCGAACTCGCGCACCCTCGGCGCGCCAGCGTGCCGGCTCGGTTCCGTCGTTTCCATGGGCGCGAACTTATGCCCCGTCCGCGCGCCGGGCAATGAGCAACGAGGAACCATCTCGCGAGAACGCGCCCCGGCGCACGCGCCGCAAGCCACGGCCCGCGACCGAGGAACGGCTGCGCAAGGCCGCGCTGTCCTATATCGACCGCTACGCGACCTCGGCAGCCAACCTGCGCGAGGTGCTGATGCGCCGGGTGCGTCGCTCGGTGCGCCTGCACGGCACCGATCCCGAAGAGGCCGCGGCCTGGGCGGACGCAATCGTTGCCGAGTTCGTTGCCAGGTACCTCGTCAACGACACGCTCTATGCCGAGAACCGTGCGCTGAGCCTGCATCGCGGCGGAGCATCGCGGCGCAAGATCGAGATGTCCCTCAAGACCAAGGGTGTGGGACCTGCCGACATCGCCGCCGCGCTCGACACACTGGACACCGCCGACCCCGACGCAGAGTTCACCGCCGCGTGCCGCCATGCCCAGCGCAGGCGGCTCGGCCCGTGGCGACGGGACGACCGTGCCGCGCGACGCGACCGGGACCTGGCGGCGATGGCGCGGGCCGGGTTCGGCTACCGGATGGCAAGCCGGGTGGTGGACGCGCCGGACATCGAAACGCTCGAGGACGAGGCGGCGGAACGTGCCGCCGCGCGCGAAAGTTGACCGACGGGCCTAGCCCTCGCCGTCACCGGAGACGTTTCCAACATCCGGCGATGCCGCGGCCGCGGGGGACGACATTGCGGGCGACTGCGAACCGGCCGGCGGCGTGAACGCCTCCGGCGCGTCGCCGGGCAACGCCTCGACATAGAGCGAGCGGCTCGGAAACGCGAAGCCGGTGCCCGCCCCCTCGACAATCTCCTTGATCCGGTAGGCGAGCGCCTCCTTCACGGCCAGCCACTCACCCCAGTTCGTGGTCTTCGTGAAGCAGTAGACCATGATGTCGATCGAGCTGTCGTTGAAGCTGTCGATGCGCACGAAGGTCGCGACATCCTTGGGGTCTGCGAAAGCATCGTCGCCATGGATATAAGTCTCGATCCCGTCGCGTATCTCGCGCAGCTGCGCGGCGGTGGTGTTGTAAAGAACACCGATCTTCCAGTAGATGCGCCGGTGGGTCATCTCCGAGAAGTTGATCACGGCGGTGTCGGCAAGCTTGGCGTTGGGCACCTGGACGACGGCCTTGTCGAACTGCCGGACCATGGTCGAGCGAAAACCGATGGACTCGACCGTCCCCTCGACGATGCCGTCCACCTTGATCCAGTCGCCGGGATGGAAGCGTTTCTCGCCGAGGATCAGGACACCGGACAGAAGGTTCTTGAACAGGTCCTGGGCGGCGAGTGCGCCGGCCAGCCCGAACAGGCCGAGACCGGCGACCAGCGGCCCGATCTGCACCCCCCACAGCTCGAGAATTGCCGCGGCCCCGATCACGGCGAACAGGATCTTCAGCGCCTTGATGATCCACTCCACCATTGTGGAGGACAGCACATCGCGCAGGCTCGACAGGAACTGTGACAGGGGCTCGACCAGCGCGATCACTCCCCAGAAGAGGGTGAACACGATCAGCGACTTGGTCAGGCGCAGCGCCAGCGTTTCGAATACGCCTTCGAGCTGGAGAAGTTCGGTGGCGACGAAGAAGCCCAGCACGATCGGCGCGAACCGGAGCGGCCGCTCGAGCGATTCGACCATCCGGTCGTCGATCTGGTTGCGTGTACGTTGCGCGATCCGCTTGAGCCAGCCGATGAAGAAACGCGCAAACAGGCCCCGGGCGACAAGCAGCAGGCCGAAGACGACGACGGCGAGCACGATACGCCCGAAGCTCGTACCGAAGGCGGTGTCACGGAGCACGTCCGTCACCAGCACCCGGAAGCCGAGCAGCGAGGTCCAGAACTCGGTCAGAAACTCCATCGTCGAAAGCCCGCGCAGCGTTCAGGAAAAGGCGACGGACACGCTAAGGGTCGGCGTCGAAATGTCAAACCCCGGCTGGCGCACCGCGATCTTCCGCCGGTGATTCAGCGATGGACGCGAATGATGATCCGGCGGTTCTGGGCCTGGTTCGCGGGGACCGGCTGGCCCGCGGCATCGCGGTTGGCGACCTTGGGCTGGGTGTCCGCGAACGCGACCGCGCGCATCCGGTGCAGCGGGACCTGCGCGTCTCCGAACAGGCGCACCACGTTTGTTGCGCGTGCCGCCGACAGTTCCCAGTTCGACGCGAAGCGCGCATTCGCGACCGGATTGTCGTCGGTATGACCCTCAATGGCGATCCGGAACTTGCTGTAAACGGGCGACGTCAGGGCGCCGGCGACTGTCTCGAGGATGGGCCGGGCCTCGGGGCGTATCTCCGCCGCGCCAGGCGCATAAAACGCATTGGCCGCAAGCTAGAGCACAATGCCGCGCTCGAATGTGTCGATCCGAACGGCATCCGCGACCCCCATCGAATCGACCAGCGTATCGAGCTGGGCACGCAGCTGCGCAGCGGGCCGCGTGATCGCACGCTGGCCGAGATCGCGGGCAATCCCCGCCTTGACCTGTTCGAAGGTCAGCATGTCCACCTTGGAGAAGCTCACCAGCATGATGAAGAAGGCAAGCAGGAGCGTCACCGCGTCGGCGAACGTCAGCAGCCAGGCATGCTCGTTGTCATCGCGTGACGGGGGAAGCGGTCGGTAGAAAGATTTGCGCGGCCCACTCATGGCGCGCTCAGGCTGCTGCGGCCGCGTCAGGTTTCGCCTTGGCCTTGCCCGCCGTGGGCACGGCGGCAGGCTTGGCCCCCGGGCGGCCCTTCAGCTGCCGGTCGATGTCGTATCGGATGGTCGGATCGAGATAGCTGTTCATGTGATCCTGGATCACCCGTGGGCCTTCATGATCGGCCAGCATCGCGAGCCCCTCGACGATCATGTAATTGCGGAAGCGGAAGATCTCCTCGCGCTGCTGCAGTTTCGCCGCCGCGGGTGCGAACACGAGGCGCGCCAGCATGATTCCGTAAAGGGTCGTGACCAGCGCCACCGCGAGACCCGCACCGATCTGGCTCGGATCGTCGCCCATGCTGTCGAGCATGATAATCAGGCCGATCAGGGTGCCGACCATTCCGAAAGCAGGCGCGGCGGACGCCATGCTGCGCAGGACCTGCGCGCCGGCCATGTTGCGCTCATAGGTGGATTCGATGACGTTGCCGAGCACAGACTGGACCTTCTCGCCATTGTATCCGGCGGTGATCAGCTCGACGCCGAATCGAAGGAAACCACCGTCCCAGCCCGGAGTCTTCTTGACCTCCGCGTCGAGGCTGACGATCCCTTCCTTCTGCACCAGGTAGGCCCACCGGATGACGCGTCCCACTTCGGTGTTGAGCCGCGAGCGACCTCGGCGGTCGATCCGGAACGCGGCAACGATGCCGCGCAATCCGTCGAGAACGTAGGTGTATTCGTAGCTGATGAAGGTCGAGGCCAGGGTCCCGCCGATAACGAGAATCGCCCCCGCACCGCTCATGAAGACGAGATAGTTGCTCGTGCTCAATGCGATGGCCGCAATGAAAAGGCCGAAACCGACCAGTACGGCGACGAATGTGTTCAGCGACATGCCAGACCTTCCCGGGTGGCCGGGACGGAAGCCCCGGCGACACCGGGAAGGCTAGGTGGTGCGCATTGAAAAACGGTTAATGACGCCGGTTTCCGGCACCCAGAACGCGTTGGGCCAGGAGGGCGGCAAGCACCATGTAGGCGACGCAGACGCCCGCGACCGATGCGATCGAGACACCGAGATCGAATGCAAAACCGAACGTCGCCGGCGCCGCCGCGGCGGCCAGCACCATGGTCGCGACCGACATTGCACGGATGCCACCCAGGTTCCGCACTCCGTACATCTCGGCGAACATGGCCGACATGATCGGCTGCAGCATCCCGATCCCGACGCCGAGCGCGCCGAGCAGCACATAGGGCATGAGCGGATGGGCCGACACGCCCAGCACGATGAAACAGGCGATAAAAGGGATCGCGGAAGCCGGGATCAGCCGCACCGCTCCGCTCCGATCGATCATCGGCCCGATCACGAGCGAGGTCAGCACCTTCATCAGAGCCATGGCAATCAGGCCCGTTGCGAGCAGCTCGATGGGCCAGCCGCGCACCTCCGCGATGAACGCCTGGTGGAAGAGGAGTCCGGTCGCGACGTAGGGATAGGCGAGCAGCAGTGCCATCGCGCCCAGATAGCGCGGGTCGCGCAACACCTCCATGCGGGTCCAGTCGCGTCCCGCGTCCACACCCGTCACGGGCCGCGTCTGCCGGTCGAGATAGTCGCGGTGCCGGGACGCAAACCCCTTGAGCACGAGCGGGACGAGAACGAGCAACGCGGCCGCCGTCACGAGCCCGGTTCCCAGCCATACGTCGCGCCAGCCGATCACCGCGATCAACGCCACCGTGGTAATCGGCAACACGGTTTCGCCCAGCGCGAGTCCCAGTCCGGACAGACTCAACGCCTTCCCGCGATCGCGCGGGAAGTAGCGGGCCATGCTCGTGCCCATAATGTGGATTGTTAGACCCTGCCCGCACAGCCGGGTGACGAACAGAGCAAGCGCAAACAGCCAGAGCGCATGGGCCTGGGACAGGAGCACCATCGCGCCAGTCAGCGCTGCGAGCGTCACCGCCGTGTAGGGACGCAGATCGACCCGGTCGAGCAGCCGGCCAAGCCAGACGAGCGCCAGGGCGGCCACGATGCTGACCGTCGAGTAGACCGCGCCGAAGGTGCCATGACCCAACCCGAACTCCGCCCGAATCTCCGTGCCATAGAGCGCGACATAGAAAGTCTGGCCGTAGCTCGACAAAAAGGTCAGGAGAAACCCGAACCCGATGAACCGGAGGTTGGCGCGCAGGAAGGCGATATAGGTCATTCGGCGGGGCCGCGAAAGGTCATGAACGGGCCATAGCATGTCCGGCCCGCGCCCGTCGCCTCCGGTCACTCGCGCCGCGTGCGGATAGTGATATAAACCGGCCCAGCGAAATCCACCGGCGGCCCGCCGCCGGGCAATCGGGGAGAGTTTTCATATGTCCAAACGCATCGGCCTCGTCGGCCTCGGAATCATGGGGTCCGCCATCTCGGGCAATTTTCTGAAATCCGGTTACACGGTCACGGGATTCGACCTGGATGCCGGGCGCTGCGACGAACTCGCCGGCAAGGGCGGCACGGTCGCGGCGTCGCCGGCCGAAGTCGCCCAGGCCTCCGATATCCTGATCACGTCCCTGCCGAGCACGGCCGCGCTTGATGCGGTGTGCACGGGCGCTGACGGAATCGCATCGGCCGGCAACACCGACGTGATCGTCATGGAATGCTCGACCTTCCCGATCGAGGACAAGCAACGCAACCACGATGCACTTGCCGCGGCGGATGTGACCATGCTCGACGCGCCGCTGTCGGGAACCGGCGCCCAGGCGCGCGAGAAGGACCTGGCCGTCTATCTCAGCGGTGACGAGGCCGCCGCCAACGTCTGCGCCGAGATGATCGAGGGCTTCGCGCGGGCCCACTACTATGTCGGGCCATTCGGCAACGGCAGCCGCATGAAGTATGTGGCGAACCATCTGGTGGCGATCCACAACATCGCGGCCGCGGAAGCGATGGTCATGGGCATGAAGGGCGGGCTCGACCCGCAGGTGATCTACGACGTGATCAGTGACAGCGCGGGAACGTCGCGGATGTTCGAGGTGCGCGGCCCGATGATGGTGGCCAACGACTATTCCGACGCGACCATGAAGATTTCGGTCTGGCAGAAGGACATGTCCGTGATCGGCGCCTTCGCGAAATCTCTCGATTGCCCGACGCCGCTGTTCACCACCTGCTCGGACATCTATGTGGCGGGCATGGCCCAGGGCCGCGAGAACGACGACACGGCCGCTGTCTGCGCCATTCTCGGCGAGATGGCGCGTCTCGAGCGCTAGGACCGCAACCGGCGTGGCCGGGCGAGACGCCCGGCCTGCGCGGGGCCCTACATCGGCTCGATCACCCACTCGATGTGGAGGTCGACGCCGGCGTCGCGAATGAGGTTCGAGACCGGGCAGCGCTGCTCGACATTGGCCTTCAGCTTCTGCACCCGTTCGGGCGACTCGTTCGTGCGGAACGTCTTGATGACCGTGACCTTCTCGAAATAGGGCCGGACCCCCTGCACACCCTTGGCGCCGCGCACGTCGATCTCGGCATCGCACGTGTAATCCACATCGCCATATTCGAACTTCATGATGTGCGCGACCTGGTGGGTGATTGCCGCGTCGCAGCCGCAAAGCCCTCCCATCACGGACTCGACCGGGGTCGGTCCCTTGTTTGTGCCGCCCCGCTCTTCCGGTTCGTCGATGACGAAGCCCGGCGTGTCACGCACGGACACGACAGTACGGGCGCCGCCGGCCGGATTCTGGCAAACCACGTTGCGGTAACCGATCACGCGCTTGTTCGGGTCTGTGGACGGTTCGAGAAGTTCACTGTCGGCCATCTTGCTCTCCAATCTGTCGCTCCGGCGCCATCCCCACACGACGCGGACATGGCATAATCCCGTCAATCTCCGCTCATACTACAAATGGCCCGCCCCATGACCTACTCCGAACTCATGCTCGACGTGCAGGACAGCGTTGCGACCCTGACCCTCAACCGGCCCGAGGCGCGCAACGCGCTCGGCGGGCTTCTCCGCGACGAACTGGCCGATGCGGTGACCCAGATCTCCGATCGCGCGGGGAAGGATATCTCGGCGGTCGTGCTCACCGGCACAGGCCGGGCGTTCTGCGCCGGCGGCGACCTCCGTGCGCTGCAGGACGTGGCCGCGCAGGGCCCCGATGCCATGCGCACGCGGATGCACGAGGCGCACGTCACGCTCGAACGCTGGCTCGATCTGCCGGTGCCGACCATCGCGGCGGTGAACGGTGCGGCCGCGGGCGCCGGCTTCTCGCTCGCGATCGCCTGCGACTTCGTGTTCGCGGCCGAGGATGCGCGCTTCATCATGTCGTTCGGCAGGATCGGCCTCGTACCCGACTGGGGTGCCATGTACATCCTGCCTCGCCTCGTCGGGATGCAGCGCGCGAAGGAACTCGTGCTCACAGCGCGGGAGCTGGAAGCGGGCGAAGCACGGGATTACGGCCTGGTACTCGAGACGGTCGCGCCGGACCGGCTGCTTGAGCATGCCCAGGCATTCGCCGCGAAGTTCACCGGCGCCTCGCCGGAAGCGATCGGCATTGCCAAGCGGGTGATGGGCGCAACGTTCGAGTCAGACCGGTCCACCGCGCTCGCGGCCGAGGCAGACGCGCAGGCAAAGGCCAACGCCAGCGACTATCACCGGGATGCCGTTGCAAGGTTTCTGGCAAAGGAACCTGCGCGCTTCGACTGGGGCCGGGCCTAGTTCTCTACCCGGGACGTCGCGCGACGATATGAAAGATGTGCCAGTGCTTCGCCTCGCCGCGCGGCGTGACCGAATCGTCTTCTTCCTCGTCCAGCCGCTCGACCTCGAACCCCGCGAGCAACGATTCGACTTCCGTCCGAGTGTGAAACGTCATGCCGTCGCGACCGACCCAACTGTCCCGGTCGCCATAAAGCTGTCCGGCGAAACGCCCACCCGGCAACAGCGTGGACCGGATACGCCGCCAGACCCGCGCGAAGTCGGCCGGCGCACAAAGCGGCAGCGCAAAGCTGCTGTTCACGAGCGCGCATTCGGGCCAGTCCGCATCCTCGAAGCGGGCGACCATGCCCGACACGTCCGCACCGGCCGGCAGGTCGGGGCGGTGCGTCAGCGCGTCGATGGCATCAGTCTCGGCATCGACGGCGAACACCCGCCAACCCCGGCGCAGCATCTCGATCGCGTCCCGGCCGGAGCCCGCACCCAGGTCGACCGCCAGACGCGGCGTATCACCGGGTTCGGAATCGAAGCGGTCAAGCGCAAAGACGAGAGTCTCGCGCGGCGGGCGGCTGCCCGTCCTGGCGTAGTAGGCGGACCAGCCGCGATCTTCGGAGGACCCGTTCACCCGCCCAGACGAATCTCGCCGAGGTTGACGCTCTCGCCGAGCAACACCTCGCGGCGTTCGACACCCATGCCATCGACCGAAAACTCGACCGTATAGTCTCCGCTGTCGGGATTCAGCCGGTCGATCTTGAAGTCTCCGAACCCGTCAGTCTCGGTCTCGGCAACGATCTCGCCTGCGTGTCGCAGCACGACCCGGGCGCCCTCGACGCAATCGACAACACCGGCGCGTTCCGCCGACACCGTGCCGCCGATGAAGCATTTCGCGTAGCGCCAGAGGTTCCGGTAGTGCACCCGCGGCCGTGTGTTCAGATCGGGCCGCAGCGGCTCCAGGCCCTCGTCTTCCGCGACCTTCGCCATCTTTGCATCGTCCACCTTGAGCGAACGCAGCGCACCGGTCGGACAGACATCGACGCAGCGCGGCTCGGTCCAGCCCGCGTCGATCAGGTGCGCATCGAAGAACCAGGCCTGCGGAATGTCGAGTTCCTCGTTCCAGGAGACCGCACCATAGGGGCAGGCGTCGACGATCTGCTTCTGCCCCCTGGACTTGTCGGGGTCGATCACGACGATCCCGTCCGGGCGTTTCGTGACCGCGCCGTCCTGCGCGGCGGCCATACAGGGTGCATCATCGCAATGCTGGCACATCGTCGGCAGGTAGCCGACGTCGGTCATGGTGCCCTGCCCGCGCTCCCGGCGCTTGATGTCGATCCAGCGATGCCCGTGCTTGGGCATCTCCGCCGCGTATCCGGGAAAGGCATTCCCCACATGCTCGTCCTGCACCGCGAGCG
>JAYQGE010000027.1:26804-28726 GCA_038140435.1 Rhodospirillaceae bacterium
TCCGTCAGGAGCGCCGCACAGAGGACGGCGCCGCGATCGTTGAAGACCTTGACCAGGTCGCCCGTCGAGATACCGCGCGCGGCGGCATCCGCCGGGTTGATCCGCAGCACCCAGTAATAGTGGCCGTCGATCAGCATCCGGTGATCCGGGATGTCGTTGAGAAAACTGTCCTTGCCGTCGCCATGGCTGTGGAAGCTGTAGCGGGAATGCGGCGTCAGGAGCTGCAGGGGATACCGGCCGTCATGGCTCTCGCCCTTCGGACCTTCCCAGGCGGACTGGTACTTGGCGATCGGCGGGCGTTCGGGATCGTCCGGTGCAAAGCGCTTGAGGCTCGAGCTCTCGAACTCGAACAGCCCGGACTGGGTCTGCAACCCTTCGAGGAACTGCTCGGTGTAGTCGCCGGGAAGCGGCATCGCCTCCGGCACGTTCTTCTTTTCGCCCTCGGCGAACCAGCGATACGCCGTCGGCGCGCGCAGCTCCGGTGCCTCGGGCGGCACGACGAAGTAACCGCGTTCGATAAACTTCTTCCACGAGATGTGCCGCGGCAGGTCGGACGCGTCGAACATCCGCTTCACCCAGTCGATGTCACGCATCCCTTCCGAATAGTAGGCACCGAGCCCCAGCCGGCAGGCGAGCCGACAGAAGATCTCGTAGTCGGACTTCGATTCCCCGATCGGCTCGATGCACTTGGCCTGGAAGGTGATGATCCGGTTGTTGATCTGGGAATGGAAATGCGCGCCATAGCCGCCGGCGTTCGCCCATTCTCCAATGTCGTAGCGCTCCATGCTGGTGCAGGCCGGCAGGATCACGTCGGCGAAGCGGGTGTCGCCCTCCTCCCAGATGGCCTGGCTGACAACGAACTCCAGGTTGGGCGACCGGTACATCTCCACATAGCGGTTGGAATCGCTGAGCGTGCCCAGGATCGCCGTCCCGTAGCGGTAGAGCATCCGGACCGGCGAATGGCCCTTCTTGGGGTAACTGATCGGTGTGAACTGCCCCTCCATGGACAGCGCGTCCCACAGGAAGCCCTCGGCATGACCGTCGATGATCGCGTCGGGAAGCCTGAGGCGCGGAATCTTCTGGGTCGAGGGATTCATCGTCGGCAGCTGCGGCATGCGCTGGTAGAGCGCGGCCGCCAGCGCGGTGTTGTTCAGATCACCGGAGATGCCACCCTCGGCATAACCCGGAAAATAGAAGCTGAAGTCGAGCGGCACGCCCAGCTGGAGGTTGCTGACATTGATGCCGGGCTTGCCGAGCCCCTGCATGCCCATCAGGCAGACAAGCATCCGGGTCCACTGGCTGCCCGTCGCGTTACGCGCCGCGCCGCCGAACGCGTTGCCCATGCTGCCGGCCGCGAGATAGGTGCGCTTGGTCGCCCACTTGCGCGCCAGCGCGCGGACGTCCTTGGCCGGCACACCGGTCTCGGCCTCCTGCCACTCCGGGCTCTTCGCGACCCCGTCCTCGACACCCATGATGTAGTCCCGCCAGGCCTCGAAACCCTTGGTCCGGGTCGCCACATACTCCTTGTCGTAGCGATCTTCCGTGATCCAGACATGGGCAATCGCGAGCGCAAGCGCGGGCGAGGTCGTCGGCCGGGGCGCGATCCACTTGCCACCGAGAAACTGCGCGGTGTCGTTGTAGTAGGGATCGATGTGGACGATCTCGATATCGATGTCGCGCAGCCACTGGCGGCGGATCGTGCCTTCCTGCCCGCCATAGACGCCGCTGGTCGCCTCCGGGTTGCTCGACCAGAAGACGATCATCTCGGCATTCTCGAGACAGTCCTCTATGGTCCCGAACGGTTCGCCGCCGCCGACCCGAAGGCTGCCGCCCCAGTGATGCAGCGCCCCCCAGTACCAGCCTTCCCAGCTGTCGGGATTGTGGTGCACCTCGGTCGTGCCGATCGCGTTCATGAAGCGCAG
>JAYQGE010000027.1:28826-33394 GCA_038140435.1 Rhodospirillaceae bacterium
AGCTGTCGGGATTGTGGTGCACCTCGGTCGTGCCGATCGCGTTCATGAAGCGCAGCTTGGCGCTCAGGTAGTAGCCGATATTGCCCCAGTTGTGGTGCGACCCGTTGCTCGACGCGATGGCGCCGGTGCCGTGTTCGCGCTTCATCCGCTTGATCTCACCGGCGACGATGTCCAGCGCCTCGTCCCAGCTGATGCGTTCGTAGCCGGAGACACCACGGTTCTGGATGTTGCGCTCGCCTTCGGGGTCGAAGTCCACGCGTTTCATCGGATACTTGACCCGGTTCGGCGCGTTGACCATCGCCTTCCAGTTCATGGCGTGGGGCGACAGCATCCCCTTGCGCGGGGGTGTGAACTCCCGGCCCCGCGCCTTGATCGTCCATGTCCCGGGATCATCCGAATCGAACGTGATCGGCGTCGTGCGCAGGATTTCGCCGTCCCGAACATAGACGAACAGCGGACCGCCATTGGTCATGGTGCAAAACCGCGTCGTGCCGTCCTTCATCCTGCGGCCGACCCTCCAGCCCGCGGACAGGGCCGCCATCACCGTCTGGGCAAACCACAGCCCGTCCTCGTCCGGCCCCTCGAGGCGCACGAGGAAGTTCTTGAGCGCGTCGATCTGTTCGCGCTGATCGATGGGGGGCATCAACAGGCGTGCGCCGATCGCAGCTGTCTTGAAGACGAGCGATACGGTGGGTGCCTCATGGATGCCCGAACCCGACCGGATCCGGCTATCCTGGAAGATCAGGTAGCGGCCGGCCGAGCCGTCCTCGCAGCGAATCTGCACCACCAGGTTGCGCTCGCGCAGGCGGGCGCGAAACGCCGGGTAGCGCCATGCCGAGACCCGGAACATCCAGGACAGGCCCCAAAGGATCAGCTTGAACTTCATCCGTATTCCCCGAACGACCGCGCGGTCGCCTATTCGGCCGTGTAGCCGCCGTCGATGTAGAGCGTGTGCCCGGTGACGTAGTCTGACGCCGGTGACAAAAGATAGATCAACCCGCCGATGAGGTCGTCGGTCTCGGACAGGCGGCCGACCGGCACCCGCTCGAGCATCGCCTCGCGGGTCGCCTTGCCCGGATCCTCGTCCGAGAACATCCACTCCGACAGGGGCGAGCGGAAGACCGTGGGGCCGATTGCATTGATGTTGGCGTTCTTCGCGCCCCATTCGCACGCGAGCGCCCGAACCATTCCGTCGAGCCCCGCCTTGGACGCGCAGTAACCGGTATAGCCCGTCGGAAGGCCGTGCCGGCCACGCGTCGATGAGACCACGACAACCTTCGCACGCCCACGTTCGGCCGGGCGTTTCGCAAACTGCCGGCCCGCGGCCTGGCAGGCGAGCCAGTAGCCGTCGAGATTGGCGAACATGACGTTGCGCCAGCGCTCGTAAGGTTGGTCCTCGATATAACCGACATCGTTCATGCCGGTTGCAATGAACATCAGATCGAGGGCGCCATAAGCCTCGACTGCCTTGGCGACGATGGCGTTGGCACTCGCCTCGGAATCGGGCAGCCCCGGCGCCACGGCGACATTCTCGTTTGTCGCCCGTAGTTCAACCGCCATCGCCTCGAGTTTCTCCGGATCCTTGTCGGAAATCGTGACGTAACAGCCGAGCTGCGCCAGCGCCCGCGCAGCCGCGCTTCCGAAGGAACCCGTCGCCCCGAGCACCAGCGCCGACCTGCCGGCGATATCGAACATGGAAAGTGGTGAAGACTGGGCCAAAGGTCGCTCCCCCGCGTTGATCGTCATTTGCCAGCGGCCAGACTAGCCGCTTTTCTCCCCGGGCTCACCACCGTCCGAACCCCGGAGGGCCAGACTATGAACCGGGCGTATCGGAACCTGTGGCATATCCCGCGGTTTTCGTTCAGCGAAACCTGTTCTACGTTGCCGCAGAAATTGTCCAAGATTTCCGACGAGAATCCATGGCCGGGGCTGCAACCCATTCGCGCGATCGAACGCGGCATCTCCGTGATGCGCGCGCTCGAGGCGCTTGGGACCGCCAGCCTGCACCAGCTGCATGAGAAGACCGGGCTTTACCGCAACACCTTCGGCCTGCGCCGCATGACGGGTACACTCGACGAGTTCGACCGGCTGGCCGAGGTTGCGGGCCCCGTCCTGGGCCGGCTCTGTGAATCGGTCAAATGGCCTTCGGACCTCATGGTCCGCAACGGCCACTTCATGGAGATCAAGGAGACCAGCCGGCGGCAGACACCCTTCCTGGTCAACCGCGACGAAGTCGGACACCAGGTTGCGTTCGGCGTCACGGCCGTGGGACGCGCCTATCTCGCCTTCTGCCCGGCGGCGGAGCGAGACGAGATACTGGAGCGCCTACGCGCATCCAAAAATCCAGCAGACCAGATCGCCCGCACACCCGAGAAACTGCTGCCGATCCTCGAATAGGTACGGGCCCAGGGCTACGCCACCCGCGACGAGTTCTATCTCGGCGGCCACTACCGCGAGGAAGCCTATTTCGATGACGGGCTGAGCGCGATCTCGGTGCCGGTGCGCGCGGACGACCAGGTGCTGGGCTGCGTCAATCTCGTGTGGATGCGTCAGGCCGTTCCGCTCGCGGACTTTGTCGCCAATCACCTGTCGGACTTACAGGCCGCGACCGCCGAGATCGCGGCGGCCTATGGCGCGGAGTCCTAGTCGGCCGGTCGTGCGTCTCCGGCAAAGAACAGCCGCCCGCCCGGCGGCAGCTCGGCGAGTTCCGGCGGTGCAATGCCCGCCACCTCCAGGATTATCTTCTTCAGCACCGCCTCGGCGAAGCTGATCGTCTCGTCGACGGTCACGACGAAGGCGCCGGTTCCGCCGATGATCTGCTCCCGGAACTCCTGCTCCAGCGAGACCGCGCGCAGAGGCCGTGTGCTGCCCGGCCGGCTGATCGCGAGCCCGTTGATGGTGATGCCGGCGGCAACCGCGTTGGCCCGCGCGACCGGCAGCGGCATGCCGCCGATATTCCCGGCGTCGGCCGAGATGTCGATGATCCGGCGCAGGCCGCGGTACGGATTCTGGTCGATCAGGCGCTGGGAATAGGCAATCGCGTTGCTGATAGAGTTGAAGCCCCAGGCCTCGCGCGGCGCATTCACCAGAGCTTCACCGAACGCCGCCGCGGATTCCGGCCCGTCGATCACCGTCCAGTCGACAATCGTGTGCTGGGACAGCGCGTTGCCCCACTCGACATAGGCAATGACGCTCTTCCCGTGAATGCCGCCGGTAAGCAGCTCAAGCACCTTCGGATTGCGCACGGCATTGGCATAGCCCTCGCGCTGCAGCGCCAGCTCCGCATCGTCGATCGAACCGGAGCCGTCGGCTGCGAGCACCAATTCGAGATCGACCGGCTCCTGAGCCTCGCCGATATCGGCAAACGTCAGGGTGGCCAGTAACACCAAGGACAGGAGCAGCTTGTCGATCACTTGATGAACAACTCTTCGAAGTCGCGAGAAATTCGCCAAATTGTTGTGTCACAAAACTGAAACACAAATAAAAACAACAACCTAAACACTATATTTAACGAAACCTTCAGGTTTCGATGTAACCATGGGTGGTGAAAGCACTTCAAGGTTGGTTCGTTGCAATGCCCCGATCCCTCGAAAGCCTCGTCCTGTCGCTTGCGCCCGCGGCACCAACCGATACCTGCGCGACGGTATACGATCAGTTCACCGCGAATGAAGACCTTATCACGATCCCCGTTGTCGACGGCGATCACCCGCTGAGTCTGATCAACCGGCACGAGTTTGTCCACGCACTCGCACAGCAATACGGTCGCGCGCTTTACGATCGGCAGCCGATCAGCACATTGATGGATGCCAAGCCTCTCGTGGTGGATATCAATACATCCCTCGAGACCCTCAACAGACTTATCGTCGACGACAATCCGAACGCTCTCCTGCAAGGATTCTTCATCACGCATGAAGAGCGCTACATCGGCATCGGGACCGCACTGTCGCTTCTGCAGCACACCAACCAGCACATGCATGCGCGCGCGCGTGAGCTCGACGAGGCGCGACGGTCCGCCGAGCAGGCCAGTATCAGCAAATCACGCTTCCTCGCGACGATGAGTCACGAATTGCGCACGCCGCTGAACGCGGTGATGGGTTTCTCCGAGCTGATCGAACAGGAAGCCTACGGCCCGGCCGGCGATCCCCATTACGTGGAGTATGCCGGCCTGATAACGAACAGCGGCGAGCATCTTCTGACAATCATCGACGATGTGCTCGACATGTCGCGCATCGAGGCCGGCAAACTCGAACTGGCGGAGGAGACTTTCGAGCCGGTCGATCTCGTCATGCGCTGCGTCAGCATCCTGAAAACCCAGGCCGAAGAGAAGGGCGTCGCTCTTTCGATCGACCATCCAAGCAGCCTGCCCGAGCTGTACGCAGACCCGGGCAAGATGCGCCAGGTGGTCTTCAATCTGGTATCGAACGCCGTGAAGTTCACCCCGGCCGGAGGCTCCGTCGAGATTCGCATGCGCGCGAGCGATACGGAGTTCATCCTCGCCGTCGTCGATACCGGCATTGGCATCGACGCCAACGATCTCTCACGCGTGATGGAGCCCTTCATCCAGGCAG
>JAYQGE010000028.1:0-32945 GCA_038140435.1 Rhodospirillaceae bacterium
TCCATCAGCCACATGCACATGTCGAGCGCGTGGGTGCCCGAGACCACCATCGGCGTCAGGTTCTCGCGTTGGTTGGTGCGCTGGACGGTGGCAATCGGGACCATGCGGTTCATGATCGCCCGGGTGACCACGCCCGTGACCTCGCCGATCTGGCCCTGGATCAGGCGTTCCTTCACGGTCAGGAAACGACGCCGGAACCGCTGGGTGTACCCGATGACCGCATCGATACCGTTGGACTCGATCGACTGGAGGACCGCCAGCGATTCACGGACATCCGTCGCGAGCGGTTTCTCGATGAACAGCGCATGCCCCGCGTCGGCCGCCATGATGGTCGGAGCCATATGGTGGTTTTCGTCGGTGGCGATGATGACCGCGTCGACTTCGGGACGCTTGATCAGCTCCTCGAAATCCGAGGTGTGGAAGTCCGCGTTGGTGTCCGCCGCGAGCCGCTCGCGCAGGTCGTCCTTGATGTCGCACAGGCCGAGCCATCCGATCCCCGGATAGTCGCGCGCGAACTCCGCGCGAATGCGTCCGATCGTGCCGCAGCCGATCACGGCCAGCCCGATTGTCCTGGTGTTGGTGCTCATCCTGTCTCTCCCCCGCGGCACGGTGATTTCCGTGCGATAACACGACCTTCCTGCGGCCAAATCCGCACGTGATATAGCATGTGTTGTGGCGCCTGCCTGTGCCGCAGGGGCAAAACTCACGCGCGACGGTGGAGACATCGGTCGCGCCGCGCTAGAAGAGACGCTCGGACACGCGCCGCGATCGGACCGGTTCCCATGACCGACAGCAAACTCCTTGTCCACGGAAGCTGCGTCGCCTTGCGTGACGCACGGGACACCTGGGCCGGTGTCCTCTTGCGCGGCCACTCGGGTGCCGGCAAATCCGACCTGGCGCTGCGCCTGATTGACGGCGGCGCACGGCTGGTGGCTGACGACCAGACCGAGTTGCGAGCCGTCGAGTCCGAGCTTCTCGCCCGTGCGCCCGGAACCATCGCGGGGAAGCTCGAGGTGCGCGGGATCGGCATCCTCGAACTTCCATATCTGGACGATATCCCGTTGCGGCTGGTGTGCGACCTGGTGCCGCCGTCCGAAGTGGTGCGCCATCCCGAAACCGAGACGGTCCGGCTCGCAGATATCGAGGTCCCGCGGATCGCGCTTGCACCCTTTGAGGTATCCGCGCCGGCAAAGCTTCGCCTTGGTGTTCAGGCCGTCTGTCACGGTATAATCGCGTCGCCCAACTGAGCCGCCGCTGCCCGATGTCAGAAACCGAATCGAACGTGCCGGACGATGCCGATCCACCGCTTTCACTTGCGGGCCGTGTGCTCGTGGTGACGGGTCTTTCGGGTGCCGGCCGCACGACGGCGCTCAAGGCGCTCGAGGACATGGACTGCGAGGCCGTCGACAACCTCCCCGTACGCCTCATGGCGACCCTGATTCACCAGGGTCCGGCAGCGGGGCGGGGGCTCGCGATCGGGGTCGATGTTCGGACAAGGGATTTCGATGCGGCGCAATTCGCGAAGGACATTGCGGCGTTGCGCGCTGCTGTCGACACGCCCGTCGAGATGCTGTTCCTCGACAGCGCGAATGACGTGATCGCGCGGCGCTATACCGAGACCCGGCGGGTACACCCGATGGCGAGCGATCGGCCGCTGGCCGACGGGATCGTGGCGGAGCGTCGTTTGCTCGCACCGCTCCGCGAGGCGGCCGATTTCGTCATGGACACGAGCCACTCGAATATCCACGAGTTTGCGCGGCTGCTGCGCGACCGCCTCGTCGGCACCGCCGCGGCGGAGCCGAACGTGCTCGTGACATCCTTCTCCTACCGCAACGGTGTGCCGCGGGATGCGGACATGGTGTTCGACGTCCGGTTTCTGCGCAATCCGCACTACGATCCGCAGCTCCGCCCGTTGACCGGCCGGGACCCCGGGGTCGGCAGCTACATCGCAGAAGATCCCGACTTCGAAGGCTTCTTCGAACGTCTGACCGGGCTGCTCGCGCTGCTCCTGCCGCGCTTCCGTGAAGAGGGAAAAAGCTACCTCACCATTGCCATCGGTTGCACGGGCGGCCGGCATCGCTCGGTTTACGTCGCCGAGCGGCTGCGAGGGTGGATCGCCGAACGAATGACCCGGGTCGAGCTTCGGCACCGCGAGCTCGACTTTGCCCCTGACGCCGAGGAGGCCGACGCATGATTGGACTGGTGCTGGTGACCCATGGCCGGCTGGCCGACGAGTTTCGTGCTGCGCTGGAGCATGTTGTCGGCCCGCAGGAACGGATCGAGGCCATTTCCATCGGCGCTGACGACGATATGGAGCAGCGCCGCCGGGACATCGTATCCGCGGTCGCGCGCGTGGCCGATGGCGACGGGGTCGTGATCCTGACGGACATGTTCGGCGGGACCCCGTCGAACCTGGCGATCTCCGTCATGGATGCGCATCGCGACGCCGGGCCGGTCGACGTGATCGCAGGCCTGAACCTGCCGATGCTCATCAAGCTCGCGCAGGCGCGCACCGAGATGGACCTGCCGGCGCTCGTGGAGACGGCGCAGACGGCAGGCCGCAAGTATATCAGCGTCGCGTCGGCGCTCCTGGCCGACCGGCCGGCCTGAGCGAGATGACGTCCGAGCCGCTCGTCCGGTCGGTCGAGATCGTCAATTCGCGCGGACTGCATGCACGTGCGGCGGCCCGGTTCGTGCGGCTGGCCGAGGAATTCGATGCGGCGATCACGGTCGAGAAGGACGGCGCCTCGGTATCGGGCACGTCGATCATGGGCCTGATGATGTTCGCGGCGGCGCCGGGTTCGCATATCGCCATCAGCGCATCGGGGCCGGAGGCCGGTGCCGCCCTCGACGCGCTTGTGGCGCTGGTCGCCGACGGGTTCGGCGAGGGGTAGCGCAAAGAAAAACGGCGCCCCGAGGGGCGCCGTTCTCCTGACTTCAGGTCCCGTGGGACTAGAAATTGAACTGGTTGGACAGGATCACGACGGTGCCGTCATTGTTCACCGGCACGGCGGTCGCGTTCATGTTGTCGACTTCGGCGACATTGGCCGACAGGTTGACCTCCCAACCCGGCGCCACGGTGTAGGCGACGTCGAGAGAGATGATCTGGATATCGGTATCGCTGATGCCGGTGGTGTTGCTCTTGGTGCTGTCGAACCAGTTCAGGCTGACACCCCAGGGGCCGGTCGTGTAAGAGCCGCCGACCGAGTAATAGGAGCCCGAATCCGCGCCCGCGTCCATGGCCGCAGCGGTCTGTCCCGCCTCTGCGAAGTCGACATAGCCGGCGCCGAGGCTGAACGTCCCGAAGTTGACCGTAGCACCAACGGCGATCGTCTCGAGATCGCCCTCGGTATCGGCACCCGCTGCCGTCTCGCTATCGCCGAACTCGCCGGTCAGGCTGACAACGAAGGAGACGTCATCGAACTTACCTTCATAATTGACGCCGAGACCGATCACGTTCTCGTAGTCGCCGTCGTTGTCGGCATCGGCCGTGGCCGCACCGCCGGAGGTCTCTCCGCCGTCCGGCGTGAGCGAGCCACCCAGCTGGAAGCCACCGATTCGCGGCGAGAGATAGATTAGCTTAGTTGCTCCGCCAGTCGAGGCGTTGCCGGTAGCAGAGATACCACCGCCTGAACCGAAGGCGATATAGTCGGCCACGTCCCCATCGGGGCCGGCGCGACCTACAAGGATATCGTCGCTTTCGACAAACAACTGGTCGGTAGCATCGTCTTGGTCACCCATTTCGATACGGCCCAACGCATCGCTCTCAATGAAAGCCCAAGCAGCGTCAGCGGCTGCAACATCGCCGGCGCCGGCGTTCAGCTCGATGCTCACGCCGTACTTGATGCCGTTGTCAGCCGTAGATTCCGCGCCAATGACGATCTCGGACTCATCGACCTTGAACTGGTAACCACGTCCGGCGGCGGCCGAGACGTCCTGATCGAGGATGCCGATCTGGAAGAGGAATTCACCCTCCAGGGTGAGGCTCATCGAGTCCTTCGAGCCGACCTGGCCCGCCAAGGACGGGGTAGCGATCATGGCTGCACCTACGAGCGCACTCGTGCTCAGCCAGAGGTTCTTTCTGTTCATGAAATTCAATCTCCAACAAGTGGATCCCGCGCGTCCGGCGCGAGACAAATACTTAGACACAGGAAGCGCCAGTGCCGGGCCGAAAGGCACCAATCCTGACGTTGCGTCCTCCACGTTGCTGGGATTTCGATTCTTGTTTTTAAGAAGAGGAACGGCGCCATCCTATTCCGAACGCGCCGGGGCGCAATCGTGATCGACCGAGGGAGCCGATATTTTTCGGGAATGTTGCAGAATTACATCAATAATATGAATGACTTGCCCGATGTTTGGGCAATTCTGCCCAATCGATGTGCAGTCGGTCGGACAAAAGAAAAACGCGGCGTCCGCCATGGGGGAAGCGGACGCCGCGCAAGGGAGGTTGGATCATGAAGATCCGAGGGTGTGTCCGTCTCGGGTCTAGAACTTGAACTGGTTGCTGATGATGAACGCCGTGCCGTCGTTGTTCACCTCGACGGCCGTCGAGTTCATGTTGTCCACTTCACCGAAATGCAGGGACGCCATCAGCTCCCAGCCGGGTGCCACGTCGTAGGCGGCATCGAGCAAGATGATGGTGACATCCGTGTCGCCGCCACTGCCGGTCGCGTTCGAGACCGAACTCTCGAACCAGCCGAGGCTGAGGCCCCAGGGGCCGGTCTGATAGGACGCACCGAGCTGATAGTACTCACCCGCGTCACGACCGGCCGTGCGGTTGGCCTGGGTGATGCCCTTCTCGGCGAAATCGACATACTCGGCGCCGATACCGAAGCCGCCGAAGGTGACATTGACACCGACGCCGACGGTCTCGATCTCACCTTCGGTATCGGCACCGGCAGCGGTCTCGCTGTCGCCGAACTCGCCGATGAGGCTCGCCTCGATGCCGACATCATCGAACTTGCCCTTGTAGTTGACGGCCAGGCCGATGACATTCTCGAAGTCGCCGTCATTGTCGGCGTCGGCCGTGGCCGCGCCGCCCGAGGTCTCGCCCGAGTCCGGCGTCAGCGATGCGCCGACCTGAATGCCGCCGAAGCGCGGCGAGAAGTAGTTGATCTTGGTGTCGTCGCTGGTGGAATCGACGCCCGGGGCATCGATGGCGGTTCCGCCGAAAGCGATGAAGTCGGCTGCGTCGCCGTCCGCACCGCCGCGGCCCACGAGAATGCCGTGCGCGGCGATGTGCATCCGGTCCGTGGCATCGTCCTGGTCGCCCATTTCGATGCGGCCCCAGCTGTCGCTGTCGATGAAGGCGAACGCCTCGTCAGCCGATCCACCGTCGCCCGCGCCGGCATTCAGTTCGATACCGACGCCGTACTGGATACCGTTGTCGGCGGTGTTCTTGGCGCCGATCTTGATCTCGGACTCATCGACGAGAAACTGATAGCCGCGGCCCGCTGCCGCCGAGACGTCCTGGTCGATGAAGCCGACGTTGAACCGGAACTCGCCGCCCAGCGTCACGCTCATCGAATCCTTTGAGCCAACCTGACCGGCGCTGGCCGGCAGTGCGATGGCGGCCGCGCCGGCGAGGACGGTGCCACCGAGAAGAATCTGTTTAAACATCGCTCAATTACCTCCGAAGCGGTGCTGGATTGGTGCATGGCCCAATTGCGACCATGCCGTTTCTGTCGCGGAGGGTTGTAGAGCGGACGTGTTACATGCCGGTTTCACCTCTGTGGCGGAACTGACACATACCGGCTTTTTGCCGCTGTGTGGCATGATGGACACAGTTGGTGAGGCCGCGCGTGGCAGAGCCTGCAGCCCGCCTGCGGTGCACCTCAGGTCGGTTGTGGCGACCCCTTCGGCTCTGCTATACGCCGCTCGTGTACGGGGTGGACCGTCCTGGAATTCCAAATGGAGAGTATGCATGTCTTCCGCTGTCGATTCAGCCGCCGGTGACGGCGATTATATTGTCGCCGATATCTCGCTGGCCGACTGGGGCCGCAAAGAGCTCGACCTCGCCGAGGTCGAGATGCCAGGCCTGATGGCGCTGCGCGAGGAATACGGCGACTCCAAACCCCTCGCCGGTGCGCGCATCGCCGGATCGCTGCACATGACGATCCAGACCGCGGTGCTCATCGAGACCCTCCAGGCACTTGGGGCGGACATCCGCTGGGCGTCGTGCAACATCTACTCGACGCAAGACCATGCCGCAGCGGCAATCGCCGCGACGGGCACGCCGGTGTTCGCGGTCAAGGGCGAGACCCTCGAGGAGTACTGGGACTACGCCCACCGCATCTTCGACTGGGCGGATGGCGGCGTTCCGAACATGATTCTCGACGATGGCGGCGACGCCACCCTGCTGATCCACCTGGGCAAGCAGGCCGAGAGCGACCCGTCGGTGCTCGATAATCCCCAGAACGAGGAAGAAGAAGCGGCCTACGCCTCGATCAAGAAGCGCCTGGCGGAGCAGCCGGGCTGGTACTCCAAGGTTGCCGAGAGCCTCAAGGGCGTCACCGAGGAAACCACGACGGGCGTGCACCGGCTTTACGACATGGCGAAGCAGGGCACGCTCCTGTTCCCGGCCATCAACGTGAACGATTCGGTGACCAAGTCGAAGTTCGACAATCTCTATGGCTGCCGCGAGAGCCTGGTGGACGGCATTCGCCGCGGCACCGATGTGATGATGTCGGGCAAGATCGCCGTGGTCGCCGGCTATGGTGAGGTGGGCAAGGGTTCGGCCGAGTCCCTCCGCAATGCCGGTTGCCGGGTCATGATCACCGAGATCGATCCGATCTGCGCGCTCCAGGCCGCGATGGAAGGTTATGAAGTCGTTACGATGGAAGAGGCGGCGCCCCAGGGCGATATCTTCTGCACCGCGACGGGCAACGTGGACGTCATCACCGTCGATCACATGCGGGAGATGAAGGACCGGGCGATCGTCTGCAACATCGGTCACTTCGATTCCGAGATCCAGGTGGGCGGCCTGCGCAACTTCAAATGGGCGAATATCAAACCCCAGGTGGACGAGATCGAGTTCCCCGACGGGAAGAAGATGATCCTGTTGTCCGAGGGACGGCTGGTGAATCTCGGCAATGCGACCGGCCATCCGAGCTTCGTGATGAGCATGTCCTTCACCAACCAGGTGCTCGCCCAGATCGAACTCTGGCAGAACAACAGCGACGGCAAGTATGGCAAGGATGTGTATGTGCTGCCGAAACACCTGGATGAGAAGGTCGCGACGCTGCACCTGAGCAAGGTCGGGGCGAACCTGACTGCGCTGACGGACAAACAGTCCGAGTATCTCGGTATTCCGGTTGCTGGGCCCTACAAGCCCGAGGCATATCGTTACTAGCGCGCGGCTGCGGGCTCGCGCCCGGCCCGACAAGTCTCTAGAATCGTGACGTTCCGTCGGACCGGCGTGGTTGCCGTGCCGAGGCGGGACGAACGGTTGACCTGACTGTGCGGGACTGCGGCGCGTGTCGACTCAATTGCTGATTCTGGTGATCGCAGCGGTCGCGGGCGCGTCCGCCATCGTCGGTTACGCGCTGGGGCGGTTTTACGGTGCTCGCAGGCTGCGCGACACGCAGGCCGCGCGCGCTCGGCTCGGCGCCGCGCTGGCCAATGTACCCGGCGGTTTCGTGACCTGGTTCGATGGCGGCGAGGCGGAAGTATCCGACGGCCTTGCGAAAATGGTTGGTGGCGCGGACGTCGGTTTCGAGGCGTTTCTCGGCAAGTTCGGTGACGCCGACCGGCAGCGCGTTGAGCGGCTCGTTGACGGGCTGCGCGGCCGCGGCGAAGCATTTTCGCTGACCCTGCTGACGATCGATGCGGGCCAGGCGCTGCGCATCGACGGACGACGCGCGCGCGAGGTGCCTCTCGACGTGTTGTGGGTCGCGGATGTCACCAACGAGACCGCAATCCAGTCGGACACGGCGATCCAGCTGACCGCAGCGCAGGTGGAGCGGGACGGTTACCGGGCGATGCTGGATGCGCTCCCGATCATGGTCTGGCGGCGCAGCCGCGACCTGTCACTCGCCCAGGTGAACAAGGCCTATGTGGACGCCATCGGCCCGGGCGCGGGGGACGACGACACCCTGCCCTCGGAGCTCGAGGATCTGGAGGCGAATGTGGAGGGGCAGATCGCCGCGCGCGCACAGTCCATCGGGACCCCCCAGTCCGAGAGCCGGCATGTGGTGATCGACGGGGCACGTCGGCTGCTGGAATTCAACGAGGTCCCGACCGGCCATATGGGCGTGATCGGCTACGCGATCGACTTCACCCAGCTCGAAGAGGTGCAGGAGGAGTTGTCGAGCCATGTTGCTGCTCAGAGCGACGTGCTCGAGAACCTCGCGGTGGCGGTTGCGGTCTACGGCTCGGACACGCGGCTGAAGTTCTACAACAGCGCCTATGCCCGCCTCTGGGACGCGGACTCGGCGTGGCTCGACAGCGAGCCGACGCTGGGCGACGAACTGGAGACATTGCGTGATCGGCGGCTTGTCTCCGAGGAGGTGGATTTCCGCGCCTACAAGCAGGAACAGCTTGCGCTCTTCACATCGCTGATCGCGCCCACCGAGACGCTCGTCCACCTGCCGGACGGCAAGACCTTGTTCAAGCGCATTTCCCCGCATCCGCTGGGTGGATTGATGTTCACCTACGAGGACGTCACCGACCGGCTGACGATGGAGGCGCAGTACAACACCTTGATCGAGGTGCAGCGCCGGACCCTCGACAATCTCTACGAGGGCGTCGCGCTGGTCGGGCCGGACGGGCGTCTCAAGCTCTGTAACTCGGCCTACAGCCGCATCTGGCAGTTCAGCGAGGCGGACCTGGCGGGTGAACCGCAGGTCGCGGGGCTTGTCGACAAGTCGCGACATTTCTACGGGATCGAGGACGCGGACGAGTGGGACGAGACCAGGCGCGAGGTCACGGACCGGCTGATGTCTCGCGAGCCGCTCTCCGGAAACTTCGAGCGCGCCGATGGATCGGTCATTCAATACACCGGCGTTCCCCTGCCCGACGGCATGATGCTCATGACCTATTTCGATGTCTCCGACTCGAACCGCGTCGAGCGCGCGTTGCGCGAACGAAATGAGGCGCTCGAGGAATCGGATCGGCTGAAGTCCGAGTTCGTCGCCAACGTGTCCTATGAGCTTCGCACACCGCTCAACACGATCATCGGGTTCGCCGAGGTGCTCAACGGCGACATGTTCGGACCGCTCAACGAACGCCAGAGCGAATATATCGGCGGGATTCTCGAGGCGAGCGAGGCGCTTCTCGAGCTGATCAACGATATTCTCGATCTCGCGACGATCGAGGCGGGCTACATGACCCTCGATCGGGGCCAGTTCGATATTCACACGATGATCGCGGGGGTTTTCGCGCTCAATCGAGAGCGCGCCCGGGGCAAGGAACAGAAACTGGTCCTCGACTGCGCGCCGGACATTGGGTCCATGTTCGCCGACGAACGCCGTCTCAAGCAGGTCCTGTTCAATCTCGTCAGCAACGCGATCAAGTTCACGCCGGAACGCGGGGTGATAACGCTGGCCTCATGGGTTGTCGGGGATCAGGTGGAATTTAGGGTGGCCGACACGGGCGTGGGAATCCATGCCGACGAGCGCGAGCGGGTGCTTGAGAAGTTCGAGCGGGGCAACCGCCCGCGGGGCCGGCAGTCCGGCGTCGGCGCGGGGCTTGGATTGAGCCTTGTGAAGAGCTTCGTTGAGCTGCATGGCGGAGACGTGCAGATCGAGTCCGAGCCGGAAGAGGGGACGGCGATCGTCTGCCGCCTGCCGCGGCGGGCGCAGACGCCGGCGCTCGAAGGCAATGCGGCATGACGCGCCGACGCACTGCGGTCGAGGCGAACGGCGCACGTGCAAACGATCTCGACCTGCGAATCGAACTGCCCGATGCGGCCGCGACCGCCGCGCTCGGCTGCGCGCTTGCACCGCGCCTCGCGCGCGGAGACATCGTCACCCTGTCGGGCGATCTGGGTGCCGGCAAGACCACCCTGGCCCGCGGGCTGATCGGTGCGCTGGGGCACTCCGGCGCGGTCCCGAGCCCGACCTTCACACTCGTGCAGCCTTATGAAACCCGCCCTGTTCCGGTCTGGCACTTCGACCTCTACCGGGTCGCCGATGCCGAGGAGATGGTCGAACTCGGCTATGACGAGGCATGCGTGGAAGGCATCGTGCTCATCGAGTGGGCCGAGCGTCTCGGTCCCGCCATGCCCGTCGCGCGGCTCGACATTCGACTGGAAGACGATGCGTCCGGGTCCGCGCGTGTGGCTTGGCTGACTGGCGGGCCTGCCTGGGCCGAGCGGTTGCACGACCTTTGCCCATGAGCGCGGGGCTGCCAAAGCCGGGACTCTATTCGATTGCCGCACACCGGCCGTTCCTGGCCGAGCTTGCGGCGCGGGTTCTTGCCGCGAGCGCGGCCGACACCGATCCGCTGGCTCTCGCGCGTACGACGTTGTTGTTGCCCACCCGGCGCGCATGTCGGGCAATGCAGGACATGTTCCTGCGGTTGAGCGATGGCGCGCCTCTCGTGCTGCCGCGACTCGTTCCGATTGGCGATATCGACGAGGACGAGATGATGCTTGCCGGCGATCCGGCGGCGTTTCTCGACGCGGGTGCCGAGGTGCCGCCCGCGATTCCGGAGCTGCGCAGGCGCGTCCTGCTTGCGTATCTGCTCCGGGGCGCGCCTGACGGTGGCATGGATGCATTGCCCGTCGACCATGCGATGGAGTTGGCCGGAGAGCTCGGCCGCCTGCTCGACCAGGTTCAGACCGAGCGCCTGGATTTTGACGCCCTCAAGACGCTTGTGCCGGATGCCTATGCGGCCCACTGGCAGGAGACCCTGGCCTTCCTCAAGATCCTGACGGAGGCCTGGCCGTCCGTGCTGGAGGCGGAAGGCGCGATTGATCCCGCCGAGCGCCGCAACCGCCTGTTGCACGCGCGCAGCGAGGCCTGGCGGCTTGACCCGCCGTCCGATCCGGTGATCGCCGCGGGCAGCACCGGCAGCATCCCGGCAACGGCCGATCTGCTGGCGACAGTTGCCGAACTTCCTGCCGGTTATGTTGTCCTTCCGGGGCTGGATCGTGTCCTCGATGCGAACTCCTGGGCCGCCCTCGATCCCGGGCATCCCCAGTTCGGCCTGCGGCAGCTTCTGCAGCGCCTCGAGGCGGACCGTGCCGATGTCGGCGAGTGGCCGTCGACCGCGGCCGTGTGCGAACTCGGCCCTGCGCGCGAGCGCCTGATCGGCGAGGCTCTCCGACCCGCCGTCACGACCGAGGCCTGGCGGGAGGAGCGTGGCAGCGTCGCTGCGGCGGCACTTGATGGCGTGGTCCAGGTCGAGGCACAGGAACCCCACGAGGAGGCCGGGATTGTGGCGCTGGCACTGCGCGAGGCGCTCGAGACCGAGGGCCGTACCGCGGCGCTGATCACACCCGACCGCGATCTGGCCCGCCGGGTCGCGTCGATCATGGGACGTTGGGGCGTCGAGGTCGATGACAGCGCCGGGATACCGCTGGCGGAATCGCCGCCAGGGATTCTCCTTCGGCTGACGGCGCGGCTGCTGCACGAGGGTGTGGCGCCCGTGCCGCTCCTGTCGGTGCTGAAACATCCGCTCGTCGCGTGTGGCGAGAGTCCTGCCGCGTTTCGTTCCGGTGCGCGGCTCCTGGAGCGCCTCGTGCTGCGTGGACCGCGTCCAGCACGCGGGTTCGAAGGGCTGCGGGCCGCGGCGGAGTTGCGCCACCGCCAGGCGGTTGCGCGCGCCGAGGAAGAGGGGCGCGATGACGGTGATGTGGAAGACCATGTTGCTGTCTGTGCGCTGGCCGACCGATTGGCGGCGCTCGCCGAGCCGTTCGCGGTGCAGCTGCGGGGCGCCGGCGCGATGCTTCCCGATATCCTCGACGCCCATGTCGGCTTCTGCGAGGCTCTGGCCACGAGCGACGACCAGACCGGTGCCACCCGGCTCTGGTCGGGCGAGGCGGGCGAGGCGCTCGCCGGTTTCGTCTCCGAACTTCGCGAGGCGGGTGCGGGACTCGGTGCCGTGCCACCCGGGCGATACCCGGCGCTGCTCGACACATTGCTCGCCGGGCGGATGGTGCGACCGCGCTTCGGCGCCCACCCGCGCCTTGCGATCCTGGGTCCCCTAGAGGCCCGGCTGCAGCATTTCGATCTCACCATTATCGGCGGCCTGAACGAGGGCAGCTGGCCACCCGATCCGAACGTGGATCCGTGGATGGGACGAAGCATGCGAGCGGATTTCGGTCTCCCGGCGCCGGAACGCCGAATTGGACTGAGCGCGCACGACTTCGCGCAGGCCTTCTGCGCCGGCGACGTTCTGCTGACCCGCTCGGCGCGGGTCGACGGGGCGCCGAGCCTTCCGTCACGCTGGCTGACCCGTCTGGAGGTGGCCCGCCGCGCCCTGGATCTGCAACCCAATCCCGACGCGTCGGTCCGCGCCCGCGCACTGCGGGATTGGTGGCGGCAACTCGACGGGCCCGGAGATGCGGCGCGCGCCCTCGCGCAAGGCGTTCGGCCGCGCCCCAGGCCGCCGGTCGACGCGCGACCGCGCAGGCTTTCGGTCACCCAGATCGAGACATGGATGCGCGATCCCTACGCAATCTACGCCCGGGAGATTCTCGATCTGCGCGCGCTGCCGCCACTCGACCAGGATGCCGATGCCGCGGTTTACGGATCGCTTGTCCACGACATCCTAGACGACTTCCTGGCCGACCTGTCACCGGGACCGCTGCCGGCGGATGCGGCGGATCGTCTGCGCGCCGCCGGCGAGACGGCACTCGCGCCCTTCAGAAGCCTGCCGGCAGTGTGGGCCTTCTGGTGGCCGCGCTTTGAGCGCATCGCCGACTGGGTCCTGAATGTCGAGCATGCGCGCCGCGCGCGCGTCGCCGCGACGCACACGGAAGTTACGGGTGCCATCGAGTTCGATGCCCCGGGCGGACGATTCCGTCTCACCGCTCGCGCAGACCGCATCGACGAGCTGACGGACGGTTCCGTCGCGGTGATCGATTTCAAGACAGGCGCGCCGCCGTCGAAGCGCGAGGTCGAGGCGGGCTTCGCGCCGCAGCTTCCTCTCGAGGCCGCCATGATCGGCGAGCATGGCTTTGCCGGCGTGCGGCCCGGTCCGATCGCGGAGCTCGCCTTCTGGCGCCTGTCGGGCGGTCGGCAGCCGGGCCAGGTGCGTGACGCGGCGGATGATCCTTCGCAGGTCGCTGCCGAAGCGCTCGCCGGGCTGAAGACGCTGGTCGCGCGGTTCGACGAACCCGGCACGGCCTACGAGGCGCGGCCGCGCCCGGAGTATGCGCCGGCCTACTCGGACTACGAACATCTCGCGCGGGTGCGCGAATGGGCGAGCGGCGACGGGGAGGGCGACGGATGAGCGAGTCCGAGTTCAATCCCGATCTGCTCGCGCGGGTCACGGCCCGCCAGCGCGAGGGCGCGGATGCGGACGTAAGCGCATGGGTGTCCGCGTCGGCGGGTGCCGGCAAGACCCGGGTTCTGCGCGACCGGGTGCTGCGCCTGCTGCTCGCCGGGGTCGCGCCGCAGCGCATCCTCTGCCTGACCTTCACCAAGGCCGCGGCCGCGGAGATGGCGCGGCGGATCAACGCGGAACTGGGCGAGTGGACGGTGCTGGCCGATGCGGATCTGCACGAACGGTTGGCCGAACTGACCGGGGAGATCCCGCCGGACGGTGCGATTGGACGCGCACGCCGGCTTTTCGCGCGGGTGCTCGAGACACCCGGCGGCATGAAGATCATGACCATCCATGCCTTCTGCCAGTCCGTCCTGCGACGGTTTCCGCTGGAGGCCGGGGTCGTGCCGCATTTCCGGGTGCTGGAGGACCGCGATGCAGGGGAGCTGCTCGAGGACGCGAAGGCGGATCTTCTTGCGCGCGCCCATCTCGACGAAGGATCTCTGTCCGCCGCCGTCGCCACCGTGGCGGCCCGGGTGCACGAGACCCGGTTCCCCGACCTGCTGAACGAGATAGCGCGCTCGCGCGCGTCGTTTGCCGACATGCTGTTGCGCGCCGGCGGCGTCGAGGGTGTGCATGCCCGCCTTGCAGGTGTCCTCGAGGTGGCGCCGGACGCCGATCCGGCGGCGGTGACCGCGGCGGCGTGCGAGGAGTTGGCGTTCGACGGTGCCGGGCTGCGCGCTGCGGCCGCGGCGCTGGCGGACGGGTCAAAGACCGACGGGGAGCGTGCCGCGACTCTTGGCGACTGGCTGGCCGCTGATCCCGATGAACGGGCCGGCTATTTTGACGATTACGCGCTCGCCTTCCTGACGAAGGACGGTGAAGTGCGCGCGCGCCTCGCGACCAAGCCGATCAAGGAGAAGCATCCGGACGTCGAAGCGGCCCTGCGCGCGGAGGCGGACCGGCTTCTCGGCGTATACGATGCGCTTCGCAAGGCCGAGCTGTACCAGGTGAATGTGTCCCTGATGCGCGTCGCGGCCGAGCTCGTGGCCGGTTACGAGACGCGCAAGGCTGCGGCCGGGCGGCTCGACTACGATGATCTCATCGCGCGGACGCGCTCCCTGTTGCGTGGCGACGGGGCGGCGGCATGGGTTCTGTTCAAGCTTGACGGTGGTATCGACCATGTCCTGATCGATGAGGCACAGGATACCAATCCCGAGCAGTGGGACGTGGTTCTGGCGCTTGTCGAGGAGTTCTTCGCGGGCCTGGGTGCGGGGGACGAGGCGGTCGCGGCGTCGGGCCTGCCGGCGCGCAGTGTCTTCGCTGTCGGTGACACGAAGCAGTCGATCTACAGCTTCCAGGGCGCGGATCCGAGCCGGTTCGAAATGGTGCGCAACATCCTGGAGACGCGCGCGACCGGCGCAGAACGGGGCTGGCGGAACGTGGCGCTCGATTTTTCCTTCCGTTCGGCCCGGCCGGTGCTGGAAGCGGTCGACCGCGTGTTCGCTTGTGCGCCGGCGGGAAGCGGTGTCGTCGATCCCGACTCGCCGGTGCAGCATACGCCCATGCGGGAGAAGAAGGCCGGACGCGTGGAGGTTTGGCCGCCGCTGGAGGTGGCCGGGAGTGCCGATCCGGAACCCTGGAAGCCCCCCGTCGACCCGGTCAATCGCGCGGGCGCCATGGAGCAGCTTGCCGAGCTGATCGCTGCCCGGATAGCGGACTGGCTCGAAACGGGCGAGCTGCTCGAGAGCACCGGCAGGCCCGTCGCGCCCGAGGACATCATGGTGCTGGTGCGACGGCGCGGCGCATTCGTGGAGGCGCTGGTGCGCGCGTTCAAGGCGCGCCAGGTCCCGGTCGCGGGTGCAGACCGCATGGTGCTGAATGAGCAGATCGCGGTGATGGATCTCCTGGCGCTCGGAGCGTTCCTGCTCCTGCCCGAGGACGACCTGACCCTGGCGACGCTCTTGAAGAGCCCGCTTGTCGGGTTCGACGAGGACATGCTGTTCAGCCTGTCTCACGCGCGCGAGGAGCAAAGCCTATGGCAGACCCTCGCCGCCCGGCGGCGCGAGAATGAGGCATTCGCGCGGGCGCATGACCTGCTGCGCGACCTGCTCGCGCGGGTTGATTTCGAGCGGCCCTACGAACTCTTTGCCGGCGTGCTTGCCCGGGGCGGACGGGAGCGGCTGTTTGCGCGCCTGGGGCCCGATGCGGCCGATCCGATCGACGAGTTTCTTGCCCTCGCGCTGAACTATGAACGTAACCACGCCCCGACGATGCAGGGCTTCCTGCACTGGATGGCGGCGGGCCAGGCGGAGGTGAAGCGTGACCTCGACCAGACCGGCGGTGCGGTGCGGGTGATGACCGTGCATGGTGCCAAGGGCCTCGAAGCGCCGATCGTCTTCCTGCCGGACACGACGCGCCTGCCGAGCAAGCTGCCGACTATCCTCTGGGACGAGGACGAGGGGGGACCCTATTTCGTGTGGCTGCCGCGCGCCGATGATGCAGACGCCGGTACCCTTGCCCTGCGCGAGCGGGTGCGCGCGCGGCGCGACGAGGAGTATCGCCGGCTGCTCTATGTGGCGATGACGCGGGCCGAGGAACGGCTCTATGTCTGCGGCTGGAACACACCGGTGGAAGGGTCGTGGTACGACCTCGTCCGCCCGGCGCTGGAATCCGTTGCGCCGCCGGTTGACGATCCCCTCCTGGCAGCCCTGGCGACGGAGGAAATGCCGGTGCTGCGGTTGTCGGCCGCCCAGCGCGGCGCGGTGGAGCCGCCGGATGCGGACGCTGAACCGCCGGCGACACCGGCGCCGGCCTGGCTCCTTGATCCTGCACCGCCGGAACCGACTCCGCCGCGGCCGCTCGCACCGTCCGACCCCGGCGAGGATCCGCCCGTGCGCACTCCTGCGGGGATCGGCGCGGACGCGGACCGCTTCGTGCGCGGCAATCTCCTGCACCGACTTTTGCAGTGGCTTCCGGCCTTGCCCGAACCCGGTCGCCGCGCAGCCGCCGAACGCTACCTGGCGCGACCGGGTCTCGGCCTTGAACAGGAGGCTCGGTCGGGACTTGTGACGGAAGTGATGGCGGTGCTCGAGGCCCCGGAGTTCGCCCATCTGTTCGGCCCGGACAGTCTCGCGGAGGTCTCGATCACCGGGACCGCGGCGGCGGAGGACGGCACAATTTTTGTGATCTCGGGGCAAATCGACCGGCTCGTGGTTTCGGCGGACCGGATCGCGATCGTCGACTACAAGTCGAACCGGCCGCCGCCCGAAACGGCGGATGCCGTCGCCCCCGTTTACCTGCGGCAGATGGCGGCTTACCGCCATGTTGTTGGCGAATCCTGGCCCGACCGCACGGTCGAAGCGCATCTCCTGTGGACCGACGCGCCGCGGCTGATGACCCTGCCGGACAAACTGCTCGATCCCTTTGCGCCGGCGGTCCGCACGCCCGTGTGAACAACGCCTGTGGGCCAAATTCTTGACGACACGGATGTTCAAACCTACGTTCGTTAGCAACTCGAGACACACCGACGCGCGCGCCGGCGCCGCTATTTCCGAAAAGGATCGACAATGCCCTCCAAACAGATCACCGATGAGTCCTTCGAAGCCGACGTCCTTCAGTCGGACAAGCCTGTCCTGGTCGATTTCTGGGCCGAGTGGTGCGGCCCGTGCAAGCAGATTGGCCCGACCCTTGAGGAACTCGCCGATGACAAGGACGGTGACGTCGTGGTTGCGAAGCTGAACATCGATGACAACCCGATGACCCCGTCGAAGTACGGCGTGCGCGGCATCCCGACCCTGCTCCTGTTCAAGGACGGCCAGGTGGCATCGATGAAGGTCGGCAGCCTGCCGAAGAGCCAGATTTACGACTGGGTCGACTCCGTCCTCTAGGACGACCGGTTAGAACCGACAGAAAACCCCGCTGTCTCGGCGGGGTTTTTTGGTCCGGTCTACGGGCCGGTCAGCCCACGGCACCCTTCGCGCGGTGCCGCTCGAGAAACTGTCGCCCGCTCTCGTCATACATGAAGGACAGAAGCGTATAGCGCTGGCCACGGGTGACGTCGGTCGCCTCGTGGAGGAGGTTGCACGAGAAGATGGCGGCCTCGCCGGTTGCGGGGCGATAACTGGCCTGGCCGTATTCCGGGAAGCGCAACTCACCGCCCTCATGGTCCTCGGTGTTGAGGTTGAGCGTCATGGCGAACCGCCGGTGTGCCGTTCCGATGGTCGTGTTGTCGCGATGTGGGCGGAAGAAACCGCCGACGTCCGCATCGTATCGCACGATCTTGAACTCTTCGACGAACCGCACGGCGCAGTGGAACGCGTTCTGGATTTCCGGCAGGACCCGGCGCTCGATCCGGCTGCCGATCGCCTCGAGCAGGTCCTTGTCGACGACGTGATGATCGCGCCGTCGCTTGGTCTCGCCGTCTGTCACATGGACCATCTTGCCCTCTTCCATGCGCAGGGTGCCGGATGCCTCGTTGCCGCGTGTCTCGAACTGCTCGATCAGCCATTTGCAGAAATCGGGCGAGAACACGTCCGGGATGATCAGCACAGGCGGATGCACGGGTGCGGCGTAGGGCTCGGGTGCGGCCATCGCCGCGATCTCGGCGGCGGCGCGTTCCGCGATGGGCGTATCGCCGGGGCGCAGCACCGTACGGACCTTGGCATCGGGTCCGAAGACGAAGCCGACCAGCTTGCCGCGCGCACCGAAGCGGGTGGCGACCTTCTTGTCCGCATCGGACAGCAAAAAGAAGCCCGGGTCGTTCTCCTGTGCGATTCGCTGCACCAGCGATACGGGGTCGGCACTGATCGCGAACAGATGCGCCCCGCTCTCGAGCATCGCGGGCGCGGCGCGGAACATTGCCTGCAGCTCGCCCAGGGCACCCGGGTCCTTCTGGGTCGGGTAGAGGAGGACAAACAGCGGTCCGCCGCGCGCCTTGTCGTTCAGGTTGATGACGATATCGCGCTGATCGGGAAGGAAGAAATTCGGGGCCCGGTCGCCCCGCTCCAGTATGTCGTCAAGCCTGGGTGTGGTCATGCCTGTGTCATCCGACAAACGATCCCGCGTTCATATGCGGCAACCACAATACTGCCGGCCCGGCATCGGGTCCAACCGCGTGTCAGCCGTTCGCCGCGAGCGCGGCCCCCACCAGGAGATGCGAGCCGGTCACGACGACCCGGGCCGGGCCGCGGTTCCGGGAGAGAAGTGACACTGCATCGGTTACGGTCGGTGCCGCACGTGCCGGTCGTCCGAGGTTCGCGAGCGCCGCGACCAGGTCCGATGCCGAGCGCGCGCGGGGCTCGTCCTCGATGGGCACCGCCGTGACGCTCGTGAGATGCCGCGTCAGGGGAGCGATGAAACCTCCCACATCCTTGTCGTCGAGCATGGCCAGGATGAGGTGTACCGGGCGACGCTCCGTTCTCTGCAGGTCGTCGAGCGTTGCGGCCAGGGCTTCGGCCGCCATCGGGTTGTGCGCCGTATCGAGCCAGAGTTCGCTTCCCGGGGGCAACGGATCGACAAGCGCCCCTTCGGTCAACTGTTGCATCCGGCCTGGCCATCGAGCGTTGGAAATCCCGTCGGCAACCGTCTTTGCCGACACGCCGGGGAAGCCGCAGATCTCGAGGCAGGCGGCGGCGAGCGACGCGTTTTCGATCTGATGTCCGCCGGGCAGCGATGGCTTTGCGAGATCCCAGGCGGTGTCTCCGCGGATGTAGCGGAGACCGCCGTCCGCGGCTTCGAAGCGCCATTCCTTTCCGCATCGATGGAGCGGGGCACCTGTGGCGGCGGCCGTCTCGGCAATCACATTCGCGGCCTCCTCTGCCTGGCTGGCGACGATGGACGGGACCCCGGGCTTCTGGATTGCCGCCTTCTCACCCGCGATTTCCGCCAGAGTATTGCCGAGGAACGCCATGTGGTCGAAGCCGACCGGTGTGATGATGGTGGCCACCGGTTGCACGACCACGTTCGTTGCGTCGTAGCGACCTCCGAGGCCGGTTTCGAGCAGCACGACATCCGCAGATGTGCGTGCCATGGCGAGAAACGCCGCGGCGGTTGTGATCTCGAACTCCGTGATCGGCTTGCCGGCGTTGCGTTCGTCGATCTCCTCGAACAGCGCGAGCAGGTCTGTGTCGGCGATAATCTCGCCGGCGATCCGGTAGCGTTCCGCGAAGCGCACGAGATGCGGCGAGGTGTAGGCGCTGACGCGCAGGCCTGCGGCGGCGAGTGCGGTATCGAGGAAGGCGAGGGTGGAGCCCTTGCCGTTGGTGCCGGCGACATGGATGACAGGCGGCAGGGTCGCGTGTGGATTGTCGAGATCGTCCAGAAGCCGATACATCCGGTCGAGGGACAGGTCGATACGCTGGGGATGATATTTGACGAAGCGGGTGAGGATGTCCGCGATCGCGCGGGCGTTCGACGGCGCTTCCGCCCCGGGGGGCTCGTTCGCGTCGGTGGCGCTAGGCCTCATCGGCGGAGTCTGTAACCGGGACGGCGGCACCATCGCCGGCGGCTTCCACCTTGTTCGTCCCGGACGGGCCGCCCGATCCTTCGCGCAGCAATGTCAGCACCTGTGCGACGGTTGCTTGAATCTCGCCGCGCGGCACGACCAGGTCGAGCATACCGTGGTCACGCAGGGACTCGGCGGTCTGGAAGCCCTCCGGCAGTTCCTCGCGGATGGTGTCCCGAATGACCCGTTTGCCCGCGAAGCCGATGTTGGCGCCGGGTTCCGCGATCTGGATATCGCCGAGCATGGCGAAGGAAGCGGAAACGCCGCCCGTGGTCGGATCGGTCAGGATGACGATGTACGGAAGCCCGGCTTCGCGGACCTGCTCGACCGCGAGGACGGTTCGCGGCATCTGGACAAGGCTGAGCATGCCTTCCTGCATGCGTGCACCGCCCGATGCGGGAATAGCGATGAGTGCCGAGTCCTGGGTGATGGCCGTGCGCGCGGCCGCGAGCAGACCCTCGCCGACGGCCTGGCCCATGGAACCGCCCATGAAACCGAAATCAAAAGCCGCGACGACGGCCGCCTGGCCGCCGATCGTGCCGTGCGCGACGACGATGGCCTCCGTCTCGCCGGACTTGCCCTGTGCATCCTTCAGGCGGTCCGTGTAACGGCGACTGTCGCGGAACTTGAGGGGGTCGGGCGTCACCGCGTCGAACTCGACGCGGGTGAAGTCTCCTCCGTCGAACAGGATCGCCAGGCGATCCTTGGCCGTGAGGCGCAGGTGATGGCCGCAGGCGTGGCAGACATGCAGGTTGTCGCTGAGTTCGCGGTGGAACAGCATCTGTTCGCACGACGGGCACTTGTGCCAGAGATTGTCCGGCACGTCCTTCTTGCCCACGAGCTTGCGGATTTTGGGGCGGACGAATTCGTTGAGCCAGCTCATCTTGGTGCCGCGCGCCCCGTCATTCTGCTGCCCGGCGCACCGCCCTGCGGACGCCGTCCGCGAGGGAACGAGTGAAGGCGAGCACGTTCGACACCAGGTCGGGACCCGCCGTGCCGTCGTCTGCCAGGTTGTCCGCAACGGTCTGGACAATGGCCGAGCCCACGACCGCGGCGTCCGCGATCTCTGCGACCGCGGCGGCCTGCTCGGGTGTCTTGATGCCGAAGCCGACGGCGACCGGTAGGTCGGTGTGGCGCTTCAGCCGCGCGACGGCGGCGTCGATATCGGCCGTTGCGGCGGACTTGGTGCCCGTGATGCCCGCGATCGCGACGTAGTAGACGAAGCCCGAGGTGTTCGCGATGACCTTGGGCAGGCGTGCGTCGTCGGTGGTCGGCGTTGCGAGCCGGATGAAGTGCATCCCGGCGTCGCGTGCGGGCAGGCAGAGCTCGACATCCTCTTCCGGCGGGAGATCAACGACGATCAGCCCGTCGACGCCGGCGTCCATGGCGTCGGCAAGGAAGCGATCGACGCCGTAGATGTAGATGGGGTTGTAGTAGCCCATGAGAATGATCGGAGTCTCGTCGTCTCCGGCCCGGAAGCGACGAACCATGTCGAGCGTGCGGTCGAGGCGCGCGCCGCCCGCCTTGGCCCGCAGGCCCGCGGCCTGGATGGCCGGGCCGTCGGCCATGGGATCGGAATACATGACGCCCAGCTCGATCAAGTCGGCACCGGCATCCGGCAGGCCCTTCAGGGTCTCGAAGCTGGTCTCGAGGTCCGGATCGGCGGCCATGATGAACGGGACGAAGGCCGCGCGGCCCTCGCCGGCGAGCTTCGCGAACCGGGCCTCGATACGGCCGCTGGTCTTGCCGCCGCTCACAACTCGACCCCCAGCGCCTCGGCGACGGTGAACACATCCTTGTCGCCACGTCCGCACATGTTCATGACCATCAGGTGATCGGCGGGCAGCTCCGGCGCGATCTTCGCCACATGGGCGAGCGCGTGGGACGGCTCCAGGGCGGGGATGATGCCCTCGAGGCGCGAGCAGAGCTGGAACGCGTCGAGCGCCTCGCGATCGGTGACGGAGACATACTCGACCCGGCCGAGATCGTGCAGCCAGGCGTGCTCGGGCCCGATGCCGGGATAGTCGAGCCCGGCGGAGATCGAGTGGGCGTCGAGGATCTGGCCGTCATCGTCCTGCAGCAGGAAGGTCCGGTTGCCATGCAGCACACCCGGCCGCCCGCCGGTGAGCGAGGCGGCATGTTCGCCGCTCTCGATGCCGTGGCCCGCCGCCTCGACGCCGATGATGCGCACATCCGTGTCGTCGAGGAAGGGATGGAAAAGGCCCATGGCGTTTGAGCCGCCGCCGATGCATGCGACGAGGGAGTCCGGCAGGCGGCCCTCGGCGGCCTGCATCTGCGCCTTCGTCTCGTTGCCGATGACACACTGAAAGTCGCGGACCATCTCCGGGTAGGGATGCGGACCCGCGACGGTGCCGATCAGGTAGTAGGTGTCGTCGACGTTGGCGACCCAGTCGCGCAGGGCATCGTTCATGGCGTCCTTGAGGGTCGCAGTGCCGCTGGTGACCGGGACGACCTCCGCGCCGAGGAGCTTCATGCGGAACACGTTCGGCGCCTGCCGCTCGATGTCGGTCGCACCCATGTAGACGACGCACTGCAGGCCGAAGCGCGCGCAGACCGTCGCTGTGGCCACGCCGTGCTGGCCGGCGCCCGTCTCGGCGATGATCCGCTTTTTGCCCATCCGCCGGGCGAGCAGGATCTGGCCCATGCAGTTGTTGATCTTGTGGGCGCCGGTGTGGTTGAGCTCGTCGCGCTTGAAGTAGATCTTCGCGCCGCCGAAATGCTCGGTAATCCGCTCAGCGAAATAGAGCGGGCTCGGCCGGCCCACATAGTGGGCGAGATAATCGTCCAGCTCGGCCTGGAAGGCGGGATCGGCCTTTGCGTCCGCGTAGGCCTGCTCGACCTCGAGGATGAGGGGCATCAGCGTTTCGGCGACGAAACGACCACCGAAGATGCCGAAATGCCCTTCGCCGTCGGGTCCGGTGCGATATGTGTTGGGTTCCACGCTCATGGGGTTCGCTTATACATCCTTGCGGGCCGGCTCAACAGGAAACCCGCGAAAGGCGCGCGATTTCGGCCAGGAATGCCCGGATTCGCGCAGGATCCTTCCGCCCCGGTGCGACTTCGACACCGGAGGAGACGTCCACCACCGTGGCGCCGGATGCCGCGACGGCCTCGGCCACGTTCCCGGCGTTGATTCCGCCGGCGAGCATCCACGGGACCGGCCAGTCGCGGCCCGCCAGCAAGGTCCAGTCGAAGGCCAGCGCGTTGCCGCCGGGCAGGGCATTCGCCATGTCGGCGGGCGCCTTGGCGTCGAACATCAGCCAGTCAACAGCGCCGTCATAGTCGTCGGCCGCCGCGAGATCGTCGGCGGACGCGACCTTGATCGCCTTCATGACCGGCAGGCCGGTGCGCGACCGTACCGAGCGGCAGCGTTCCGGGCTTTCCGCACCGTGGAGCTGAACCATGTCCAGGGAGACCTTGTCGCGCACGTGGTCGAGCAGGGTGTCGTCGGGGTCGACGAACAGCCCGACCTTGGTCACGCCCGCGGGCACCGGGTCGGCCAGTGCCGCGGCCGCGTCGGGCTCGAGTGCGCGCGGGCTCGGCGGATAGAAGACGAGGCCGACGAAATGCGCCCCGGCATCGATCGCCGTGTGCATGGCCACGGCGTCGTTGATGCCGCAGATCTTGGCCGTGATGTTCACTGCCCGAGGCCCAGCTCGTCGGCGATGCGCGCCGCAGCGGCGGCAGGATCGTCGGCTCCCGTGATCGGGCGTCCGATCACCAGCACGTCCGCGCCGTCGTCGCGCGCCTGGGCCGGGGTGGTGATGCGCTTCTGGTCTCCGGTCGCAGCCCAGTCTGGGCGGATGCCCGGCACGATCAGCCTGAAGTCGGGCCCGCAGGCGTCGCGGATCGCCGTGATCTCGGCCGGCGAACAGACCACGCCGTCAAGCCCCTCGGACTGCGCCAGGCGGGCGAGCCGAACCACCTGGTCGCGCGCGGGTGTGGCCTGTCCGACGGCGGCGAGGTCGGAATCGTCGAGGCTGGTCAGTACGGTCACCGCGATGACCATCGGACGCGTCCCGCCGCTCGAATTCTCGGCGGCCTCGCGTGCGGCCGCAAGCATCGCCGGCCCACCGGCGGCGTGGACGTTGACGATGGCAGCACCGAGATCGGCGACGGCGCGCACCGCGCCCGCGACCGTGTTGGGGATGTCGTGGAACTTGAGATCCAGGAACAGCGGCAGGCCCCGCTCGACGATTCGGGCGACACCGTCGGCGCCGTTCGCGGAGAAGAATTCGAGCCCGGTCTTCACCCCGCCGACATGGCCGCGCAGGGCCTCGGCCCAGGCGAGGGCCTGTTCGAGGTCGGGTGTGTCGAGGGCCGCGAACACGGGGTTTGCGGGCAGTTCCGGCTGATTTGTCATGGCGGGGCTGCTTCTAGCAGAGGTCCGCCCGCCGGTCACGCACCCGCAGCACCTCGGTCAGGCACAGGAACAGGTGGTAGAAGCTCGACGCGGGCGCGGTTTCGGAGAAGCCGCGGCCCGAGGCCTCAAGATGGTCCTGCCAGTTGCCGTGTCCGACGGCGAGGTAGAGGTTGAACAGGCCTTCCAGCAGAACCTCGAGGCGTGCCTCAGCGTCCGCGTCGGGCCCGGTCTCGAGGCGTGCGGTCTGTGCCTTGATCGCCTCGGTCTGGACCCACAGGCGCTTGTTGTCATCGAGCACGCTGCTGTGGCCGAGGCGGGGGTCCTCGCCGGTCCGCAGGACCGAGTCGAAGCCGAGCCCCTGGGCCGGGCCCGGCGTCGGATCTAGGCCATGTTTCACGGCGAAGTCGTAGAGCGCGGCGGCCTCGGTGTCGGTCGGATCGCCCGTTGCCTCGCTGTAGCGGCGCAGCAGCCACACCCACTCGAAATGGTGACCCGGCTCGACGGTCTGGCCGGGTGTGCCGGGTGCCGGCGCCCAGTCCTCGGTGAAGAACTCGCCGAGCGTTCCGGTTTCCCGATCCAACAGCCGAGCGCGGAACAGGTCGAGAATGCGCCGTGCACGGTCGAGATAGGCGGCGTCGGAGGTCGCGGCGTAGAGCGCCAGCAGCGCCTCGAGCAGGTGCATGTGCGGGTTCTGGCGCCGCGGCAGGTCCCGGGCGGGATTCTCGAAGTATCCACCATGTTCGGGATCGGCGAGCGCCTCGTCCATCAGGGCGAGGACGCGTGTGGCCCAGTCGAGTGCCACGGGATCGCTGCTGGCCCGGTGATACCAGGCGAGCGCGAACAGCGCGAAGGCCTGTTCGTAGGATTCGATCCTGCTGTCGGTCGGGGTGCCCTCGCGATCCACGGCGTAGATGAAGCCGCCGCCCGTATCGCGCCAGTGGTTCCGCGTCATGAAATCGAATCCGCCGCGTGCCGCATCGAGCGCAGACAGTCCGCCGGCTGGCGGCGTCCATCCGAGCAGGTGGGCGTGGCTGTAGACGTAGATCTGGCGTGCCTGCACGCGCATGCGCTTGGGCCGGTCGTAGATCGGACGCCCGTCGAGCGTGAGGCAGTCGACGAACCCGCCGCATTCCCGGTCGTAGCCGGCATGGGACCAGAGCGGCAGCGCCTGGCGGGTCAGCCATTCGTGGATATGGTCCGCGTCGATGCTCATGGTTCCAGCCTGTCGATGAGGAGTTCCGCGGCGGCCAGGTCCTCGAGCGCCGTTCCGACCGACTTGAAGAGCGTGATCTCGTTGGGGTCGGTGCGGCCGGGATGTTCGTCGCGGCAAAGCTCTGCCAGTTCCGCGAGGATATCGTCCGGCGCGATAAGCCCCGCCTCGAGCGGCTGGACGATGTCGCCCGCCTCCGACATGGCGCCGGCGCGGGTGTCGACGAAGATACGCGCCCGCCCGATCGCCGCGTCGTCCGCCTCGCGCATGTCCGGGCGGAAGCCGCCGACAAGGTCCACATGGACGCCGGGCCGCAGCCGGTCGCCGTAGAAGACGGGCGTCCGGGAGGTCGTCGCGCAGCTGATGATGTCGGCGCTTTCCACTGCTGACGCTAGGTCGATACAGGGCTCCGCACGCAGGCCCCGGGCGGTGATGTCGTCCGCGAGCCGTTCGGCCGCGCGGATGTTTCGCCCCCAGATCTCGATGTGTTCGATCGGGCGCACGTCGGCATGGGCCGCAATGAGCTCCGGCGCCAGCCGGCCGGTGCCGATCACCAGCAGACGCCGCGCGTCCGGGCGCGACAGGAATCGCGCGGCGAGTGCCGAGGCTGCAGCCGTGCGGCGCGCCGTCAGGCTTGGCCCGTCAATCAGCGCCCGGGGTGTCCCGGAGTGTCCGTCGAGCAGCAGGTAGGCGCCCTGCACCGAGGGTTTCGGCGCGGTCGGTTCGTGGCGCGGATTGTCCGGATGGACGGTGACCGTCTTGATGCCGATATGGCGGGGCGGGGTGCCCGCATTCCAGGCAGGCATGAGCAGGAGCGTCGCGTCGTCGCGCGTGCCCATGGGCACCGTGTGATGGTGGCGCACCGGCGTCTCGACGCCGTCCCGGAAGGCGCCGTGCAGCGCCGTCACCAGGCTCGGGGGGTCGAGCAGCGCGTTCACCGTTGCAGCGTCGATGGTGCGCAAGTCCGGCTCAGCCCGTCCGCGCCGGCGTCCGCGGCGCGATGGCGCGCGGCGCTTCGGGGTTTTCCGTGGCCGTATTTCGCGCCGCATCGCGTTCGAGTTGGCGGACCCGGCCCGCGCGCTCGCGCGATTTTCTGCGTGCCGGGGCGCTCGACAGCCACATCACCGTCGCGCCGACGAGAAACCCAATCCCGGCGCCGATGAAGACGAAGACGAACAGCGGCCAGGCGACAATCATGTCGAAGGGCCAGAGATTCACCTCGGCCACGCCACGGTTGTTGACGGCGAAAACGACCACCACGATCGCCACCGGTAGGGTGATGAGCCAGCGCAGGCGGTTCACGAGGTTCCCCCGATCTCGGTCATGGGTTGCGATCCTGACATTCTTCTATTGCCCCTGCACGGGCATGACGAATGCCGCGCCGGACAGACGGGCGGAGTGTACCGCATTCGCGATGTGGGTGAATGGTGAAGCCGCTTTTTTGCGGCCGCGCTCGTTCCGGGCGACGTACGGACGGAGCGTCTAGCTGCCGTTGAGGCGCTCGCGCAGTTCCTTGCCGGTCTTGAAATACGGAACGACCTTGGCGTCCACCTCGACGGCCTCGCCGGTGCGCGGATTGCGGCCTGTGCGCGCGGCCCGCTGCTTGACCGAAAATGCGCCGAAACCGCGCAGCTCGACCCGGTCACCGCGCGCCAGGGCGGCGGTGATTTCCTCCAGAATCGTGGCGACGATGCGCTCTGCATCGCGTTGCAGAAGGTGCGGATTGCGCTCGGCCAGGCGCTGTATCAATTCTGACTTGGTCATCGTATCCCCCCGGGATTCGCCAATCCCGAAAATTCGCCTTCCCCCGAAGGCTCAGCCGCGCTCAATTCACGTCAGCGCGGCGAAGGTTGCCAAAGCGAAACCAGACCGTCAAGTGTTAATGCATTGGAAAACAACGATTTTCCTGCAAGCCCTGCGAGCTGTTCCAGAAGCCCCTCCGCGTCCGGTGATGTGCGCACGGTTTCGACCGGAAGCCCGGCGGGCAGATCGCGTTCGCGCACCATCCAGTCAATCGCGCTCGCCTCGTCGCCGATGGCGTCGATGAGGCCGTTTTCGACGGCCTGACGGCCCGAGAACACCCGTCCGTCGGCCAACCGGCGCACGGCATCGACGTCGATCGGCCGGCGATCCTCGACGAGACCGACGAAGAATTCGTAGAGGTCCAGCACCACGGCCTCGGTTGCCGCGCGGCCCACGGGCGTCAGGGGTTCGACCGGGGAGGGGACTCCCTTCAGCTCCGATGACTTGATGGTCACCGGTTCGACGCCGACCTTGCCGAGCAGCTCGGAGACGTTGGCCGATTGCAGGATGACGCCGATCGACCCCGTGATCGAGCCTTCGCGGGCGAACATCCGGTCCGTCGCGATCGCGGTCATGTAGGCGGCGGAGGTGGCGACCGTGCCCATGACGGCCGCGATCGGCTTGGCCTGGGAGATGGCACGCAGACCGTTGTAGAGGTCCTCGCCACCGACAACGCTGCCGCCCGGACTGTCGATGTGGACGATCACCGCGCGGACATTCTCGTCCTCCGCGAGCCGCGCGAGAGCACGGCTGCGCGCCTCGTCGCGGACGATCACGCCGTCGATGTGCACGCGCGCAATGCGCTCGCCGCGCAGGAGGGCGTCTTCGCTCTGGAGATAGACCAGCGCCGCGACGACGACCACCACGAGGGTGACCGCCTGCCAGATGCGCAGCCGGCGTTTCAGCCGGCGGCGATCTAGCAGGGCGTCCGGGTCATAGGACATGCGGGCCGGTCAGGCGCGGAAGCCTCAGGACTTCTCCGCGCCCTCCTCGTCACCACCGTCCTCGGCCGGCGCTTCTTCGGCCGGGGTCTCCGCGGCCTCGGGCGCCGGCGTCTCGCCGATCATCTCCTGGGTTTCCGCCTGCTTCTCGCGGATTGCGGCACCCAGGATGTCACCGAGCGACGCGCCGCTGTCGGACGAGCCGAACTGTGCCATCGCCGATTTCTCCTCGGCGATCTCGTTCGCCTTGATCGACAGGGAGATGCGGCGGGCGGACGCGTCGATGTTGGTCACCTTGGCGTCGACCTTCTCGCCGACCGCGAAGCGGTCGGGCCGCTGCTCGGAGCGGTCACGCGACAGGTCGGAGCGGCGGATGAACGCCACCAGGCCGCCGGACGTGGTGACCTCGATGCCGCCGTCGTTCACTTCCGACACGGTGGCGGTCACGACCTCACCCTTGCGGATGTTGCCGAGGGACTCGGCGAACGGATCGCTGGAGAGTTGCTTGATGCCGAGCGAGATGCGCTCCTTCTCGGTATCGACCTCGAGGATTTTCACCTTGACCATATCGCCCTTGGTGTAGTCCTCGAGCGCTTCCTCGCCGGACTTGTCCCAGGAAATGTCCGACAGATGGACCATGCCGTCGATGTCGCCGGGCAGGCCCACGAAGAGGCCGAACTCGGTGATGTTCCGGACCTCGCCCTCGATCTCGGTGCCGCCCGGGAACTTGACCGCGAACTCGTCCCACGGATTTTCCTGGGTCTGCTTGAGGCCGAGCGAGATGCGCCGCTTCTGCGGATCCACGTCGAGGACCATGACGTCCACTTCCTGGCTCGTCGAAACGATCTTGCCCGGATGCACGTTCTTCTTGGTCCAGCTCATCTCGGACACATGGACCAGGCCTTCGATGCCCGGCTCCAGCTCGACGAAGGCGCCGTAGTCGGTGATGTTGGTCACGCGGCCGGTGAAGCGTGCGCTGACCGGGTACTTGAATTCCACATCGTCCCACGGATCCGCCTCGAGCTGCTTCATGCCGAGGGAGATACGCTGGGTCTCCGGGTTGAAGCGCACGACCTGGACCTGGACGGTCTGGCCGACCTGGAGCGCCTCGGAGGGATGGTTGATCCGGCGCCACGAGATGTCCGTGACGTGGAGCAGGCCGTCGACACCGCCGAGATCGACGAACGCGCCGTAGTCGGTGATGTTCTTGACCACGCCCTGGAGGACCTGGCCTTCCTTGAGGTTCGCGACCAGCTCGGTCCGCTCGGCAGCCCGCGTCTCCTCGAGGACGGCGCGGCGCGAGACGACGATGTTGCCGCGCCCCCGGTCCATCTTGAGGATCATGAAGGGCTGGGGGGTGCCCATGAGCGGGGAGACGTCGCGCACGGGACGGATGTCCACCTGGCTGCCCGGCAGGAACGCCACGGCGCCCGACAGGTCGACCGTGAAGCCGCCCTTCACGCGTCCGAAGATGGTGCCGGTGACGCGCTCGGTCTGCTCGAAGGCCTCCTCGAGCTTCTCCCAGGCTTCTTCGCGGCGGGCCTTCTCGCGCGACAGCACGACCTCGCCGTTGATGTCCTCGTAGCGCTCGACGAAGACCTCGACCTTGTCGCCCGCGGCGAGTTCCGCAGGCTGTCCGGGCGGGGCGAATTCCTTGAGCGGAACCCGGCCCTCGGACTTGAGGCCGACGTCGATCAGCGCGAAGTCGCTCTCGACCGAAACGACGGTGCCTTTGACGACCGTGCGTTCGAGAGATGAATTGTTTTCGAAGCTTTCTTCGAGAAGGGCGGCGAAATCCTCGCCGGTGCCGGCGCTCTCGGGCGCCGCAGCAGTATCGGTCATGGGACGATATGTCCTTTCAGGTCTTTACTTTTCTTGCCAACCGGTTGGATCCGGCGGTCTTGCGCATCCCCCGTCTGTCCGGCCCATCCGGACATGGAAACGGTGCTGGATACGCGAATGTTCCGACTGAGCGTTAAGCGGTTCGATCCGCGACAAGAGCCCGCACCTCTTCGAAGACGGCGTCGGGTGTTTTGTCGGATGTATCGATCTCGCGTGAATCTCCCGCCAGCAGCGGAGAGACATCTCGAGTGCGATCGCGCTCGTCACGCGCTTCTATCTCAGCCAGGACGGCGGGATATGTACTCTCTAAGCCCTTTTCCTGCAACTCTTTATGGCGGCGTTCCGCCCGGATTTCGGGGCGGGCCGTCACGAAAAACTTCACGTCGGCGTCCGGGCACACGACCGAGCCGATGTCGCGGCCGTCGAGGACGGCGCCGGCCTTGCCGCCGGGCGGGTTCGCGGCGAAGTCGCGCTGAAAGTCGAGCAGCACCTGCCGCACCGCCGGGATCGCCGCGACCTTGGAGGCCGCGTCGGCCACGGTCTCGGTGTGGAGATCGACATCCTCGAGCGCTGCCGGGTCGAGCGCGCGGGCGGCCGCGACCGCGTCCGCCTCGTTCGCCGGGTCGCCGCCCGCGTCCAGCACCAGGTAGCCGACGGCGCGGTAGAGGCGGCCCGTGTCGAGGAAGGCATAGTCGAAATGGGCGGCGAGGCGGCGGGCCAGGGTGCCCTTGCCCGCGGCCGCCGGGCCGTCGATGGCGATGATCATGGTGATGTGCTCGCGTCGATATCGGCGCCGAGGCCGCGCATGGTCTCGACGAAGCCGGGAAAGCTCGTTTCGACGGTCCGGATGTCGTCCACCGTAACGGGCTCGGCGGTTGCGAGGCCGAGCACGAGGAAGCTCATGGCGATGCGGTGGTCCAGGTTCGCGGCGATCTCCGCGCCGCCCTTCGGCGCGCCGTTACAGCCCCGTACGACCAGGCGGTCGTCCTCGGACCATGCGGCCACGCCGCACGCCGCGAGCCCCTGCTCGACCGCGGCGAGCCGGTCGCTTTCCTTGACCCGCAGCTCGCCGACGCCCTCGAAGACCGTGGTGCCGTCCGCACAGGCCGCCGCCGCGGCGAGGACGGGATACTCGTCGATCATCGACGGCGCGCGTTCCGCGGGCACGACCACGCCCTTGAGGCCGCCGGCCTTGATGCGCAAATCCGCGACGGGTTCGCCGCCGACGTCGCGCGGATTCGCACGGGCGATCCCGACGCCCATTTCCGCGAGCGTGTCGAACAGCCCGATGCGGGCGGGGTTCATGCCGACGGCCGGCAGCTCGATCTCCGAGCCCGCCACGATTGCGGCGGCGACGGCCGGGAAGGCGGCGGAACTCGGGTCGGCCGGGACGTCGATATCGGCCGGGTTCAGCTCGGGCTGGCCGGTGACGGTGATCCGGCGGCCCGCGCCGGCGTCGGCGATCTCGATCTCCGCGCCCATATGGGCGAGCATCCGCTCGGTGTGGTCGCGGGTCGCGGCGGGCTCGATCACGCTGGTTTGCCCGGGCGCGTGCAGGCCGGCCAGCAGAACCGCCGACTTCACCTGGGCCGACGGCACGGGAAGCTCGTACGCGATGGGCCGGAGGTCGGTGGTGCCCGTGACCGAGAGCGGCATGCGGTCGCCGTCCCGCGCCGCGGTCTGGACGCCCATCTCCGCCAGCGGCGCAATGACCCGGCCCATGGGGCGCGCGCGCAGGGAATCGTCGCCGGTCAGGATCGCGGTGAACTCGTGGCCCGCGAGAAGGCCGCAGAGCAGGCGCGCGGCCGTGCCCGAATTGCCGAGATCGATGACGTCGTCGGGAGCGTGCAGGCCGCCGATGCCGACGCCGTCGATCTCCCACACCCCGTCGTCGCTCCGCGCGATGCCGACGCCCATGCGGCGCAGCGCGGCGGCGGTGGCCAGCACATCCTCGCCCTCGAGGAGGCCGCGCGCGCGGGTGCGGCCCACGGCCAGCGCGCCGAGCATCAGCGCACGGTGCGAGATCGACTTGTCGCCGGGCACGGCGGCGCGGCCGGCGAGCGGGCTGCCGGCGCGTGCGGTGGCGGGTCGGGGCTGTGTCTCGGGCATTTTCGCGCGGTCATCGTTGCGGGGCGGCGACGGATTACCACAAGAAACGGGATCGGGCCATGCGGCGGATGCGGGGCGGGCACGCCGGTTCGGGCAGGGCGGCGAAGGACATGGCGCGACAAAGTGAGTGGCGCGGGCGGATTTGCTTTTGACAGGCAGGATCGTTCATGGCAAACGGCGCGTCCGAGACACACCGGAGGTACCACAAGTGGCAAAACCGGAATGGGGCGTGAAGCGGACCTGCCTGTCCTGCGGCGCGCGCTTCTATGACATGCAGAAGTCGCCGATCGTCTGCCCGAGCTGCGAGACGGAGTTCGATCCCGAGGCCATTTTCCGCCCGCGGCGCAACCGCCCGGCCGAGAGCGATGCGCCCGCGCCCGCCAACGATGATGCGGCGAAGCCGAAGACGGGCGGCGACGCGGATGATGACGAGGTCGCGGCGCTGGTCAGCGACGTCGAGGTTGAGGATGATGACGATGATGCGATCGGTGTCGATCTGGACGATGACGACGATGACGACGAGCCGGTTGTGGTGATCAAGAAGGACGATGACGACGACTAGGCGGGCGCAGCCGGAGAAAGCACTTGCGTTGATCGGCGGGTCGCGTATCTTCCCGCCGCCCGGCCCGGAGGCCGCGCGCCACAGAATTTGAAATTGCGAGATTGGGGCCGTAGCTCAGTTGGGAGAGCGCTACAATGGCATTGTAGAGGTCGTCGGTT
>JAYQGE010000029.1:0-31384 GCA_038140435.1 Rhodospirillaceae bacterium
CGCGCACGCCGACATCAAGTCGATCGAAACGGCGGACGCCGAGGCCGCTCCGGGCGTGATCGCGGTCCTGACCGGCGCCGACTATACGGCCGACGGCATGGGGCCGACCGGCGGCGTGATGCCCGAAGACATGGGCGGCCCCCCGGGACATCGCACCATGCACATGCCGCTTGCGGTCGACCGGGTCCGGTTTGTCGGCGAACGCGTCGCGGTGGTCATCGCCGAGAGCGAGAACCTGGCGCGCGACGCCGCCGACCTGGTGTCGATCGAGTATGCGGAGCTGCCGGCGGTCGTCATGGCCGCCGATGCCGTCAAGGACGGTGCGCCCCTCGTCTATCCGGAGGCGGCGAACAACGTCAGCTTCACGTTGCGGCTCGGCAACGGAGACGATGCCGATACGGCGATCAAGAACGCACACCATGTCACGCGCCTCAAGCTGCACAACAACCGCCTCGACGCGATGACCATGGAGCCGCGCGGCTGCCTTGGCGATTTCGACACCAGCACCGGGCGCCTCACCTTCTACACCAGCACCCAGAACGTGCATGGCATCCGCCAGGGCCTTGCGGCACAGAATCTCAATGTGCCCGAGAGCATGATCCGCGTGGTCGCTAAGGATGTGGGCGGCGGATTCGGGATGAAGGGACATGTCTATCCCGAGGAAGCCGTCGTCGCATGGGCGTGCAAGCGCATCGAGCGACCGGTGAAATGGATCGCAACCCGCAGCGAATCCCTGATGGGCGACGACCACGGTCGCGACCAGACGGTCGAGGCCGAGCTCGCACTGGACGAGAATGGCAAGTTCGTCGCGCTGCGCTGGCATGCGCTCCATAACGTGGGGGCCTATATCGAGGGAGCGGGCGCGATCCCGGTCCTGTTCGCCGTGAAACTCGCCCCGACCGTTTACAACATCCCCAACGTGGACGTGATCAACAAGGCCGTCTTCTCGAACACGGCACCGACCGTCCCCTACCGCGGCGCCGGACGCCCCGAAGCCGTGTACATCATGGAGCGGCTGATCGACGTCGCCGCGCGCGAGACGGGCATCGATCGGGCGGAGCTGCGCCGCATCAACTTCATCACGCCCGACGAGATGCCGCACGCCACCCTGACGGGCTGGACCTACGACACGGGCGACTACGCGACGGCGCTCGACAAGGCCCGTGGCCTCGCCGATTGGGACGGGTACGAGGCGCGCAAGTCCGCGACGGAGGCCAAGGGTCTCAAGCGCGGCCGCGGCGTCGTCTATTACGTGGACAACACCGGCATCTTCAACGAGCGAATGGAGATCCGCTTCGACCCCAGCGGGACGGTCACGATCGTGTCGGGTGTGCTCTCCCACGGCCAGGGGCACGAGACGTCCTTCTCCCAGATGCTCGCCGAATGGCTCGACATCCCGATCGAGGATGTGCGCCTCGCCCAGGCCGACACGGACGAGGTGGCGATCGGACGCGGCACTTATGCCTCCCGCTCGATGATGGTCGGTGGCAGCGCGCTCCGCGCCGCGGCCGACGAGGTGATCGAGCGCGGCAAGCAGTTCGCGGCCCACTTCATGGAATCCGATGCCGCCGACATCGAGTTCGCGGACGGCAAGTTCGTGATCGCCGGCACCGACAAGGAAATGCCCCTCAAGCAGGTCGCGCAGATGTCGTTCATGCCGGTCCATGTTCCCAGCGAGCTCGGCGTCGGGCTCCAGGGCGTCGGCGCGTTCGCGGCCGAGGTCCCCAGTTTCCCGAACGGGTGCCACATCGCGGAAGTCGAAATCGATACGGACACGGGCGCGGTGCGCATCGACCGCTATACCGTGGTCGATGACATCGGCACCGTCATCAATCCGCTGCTCGCGCAGGCGCAGATTCACGGCGGCGTCGTCCAGGGCGTGGGCCAGGCGCTGGTCGAGGACGTCGCCTACGATCCCGACAGTGGCCAGCTCATCGCGGGTTCGCTGATGGACTACGGTGTGCCGCGCGCGGACATGATGCCCGAGATCAATGTCGACTTCAGTCCCGTGTTCAGCAAGTCGAACCCGATCGGCGCCAAGGGCGTCGGCGAAGGCGGCACGGTCGCGGGAACCCCGACAATCGTGAACGCGGTTCTCGACGGCCTGGCCGACATGGGTGTGCGGGAGATCGACACGCCGGTGACCCCCCAGCGGGTGTGGAACGCGATCCGCGAAGCCTCGGCATAGGGATCGCCGCGCGCCCAGGCGATTTATGCGCGGGCGACACATGACTCGTGATACGGGCGTGCGCTGATCTTTCGCACACCGAAACGGGACCATTGAAAACCTTGGCCAGAGCGGGTTTGCGCCTCACGGCATAGTGAACGAGCGTGCGCGCCCGTTTGCGCTGATCCGGCCATGCAAGGGTTGCCATCGGCCAACAACCCCCGGATAGTAACTGCACAATAATTTATCAAATAGAACCAAGCCTACTAGGGAGGGTGCTTTGTTCAAATCATTGAAATATTTCGCCATTGCGGCTGCGGCATTGCCGTTTGTTGCGCTCGGCAATCCTGCCACCGCGCAGGACCTGGTCGTCGGCGCTGCCGGCAACCCCGGCGGTCTCGCCGTCTTCGTCGCCCAGGAGAAGGGCCTGTTCGCCAAGAACGGCGTGGACGTGAAGGTCGAGATCCGCAACACCGGTTCCGAGCTTTCCAAGGGTTTGCGCGCGGGTGAGTTCGACTTCGCACCTGCCGCCTTCACCAACCTTCCGGCCGCCCTCGAACGTGGCCTGAATGTGCGCGGTGTCGTCGGCTATGTCGGCGCGGCTTTCGAGAAGCCGACCGCCGACGCCGTCGTGGGGCTGGTCGCCTCTGGCGATTCGGGCATCAAGTCGGTTGCGGACCTCAAGGGCAAGAAGGTCGGCGTGACCTTCGGTTCGACGGGTGACCTCTGGCTGATCGAGGCCATGAAGGAAGCCGGCCTGACCACGAACGACGTCGATCGGATCAACACCCGTCCGCCGGGCCTCGTCTCGGTGCTCGACACGGGCGGCGTGGACGCGGTTGCGGCATGGGAACCCTTCGTGACCCAGGCCCTGAACAAGGTCAGCGGTGCGAACCTCGTGAAGCGCGGCGGCGATCTCGTCTGCTTCTGCGCCTATCTGCACGGCAACCCGGACCGGGTCTACAAGGACGAAGCCGCGACGCAGGCGTTCGTCGATGCCATTGCCGAGGCCGCCGCCTATGTGCGCAACCCGGCGAACCGCGACGAAGTCGCCGACATCGCGACGCGTTTCGTGAACAACTCCAAGGAAGAGATCCTCGCGGGTCTCGACTTCTGGCAGTACGACCCGCGCATCGGCGAGAACACGGCCAAGGCATTCGAGGGTTCGGTGCAGCGACTGATCTCGCAGAAGAAGATGAAGAAGCCGTTCCCGGCGGCAGACTATCTGGATTCCAAGTTCATCGAGTCGACGATGAAGCGGCATCCGGAATGGTTCGCCGATCTGGGCGGCGCCAGCTAAGCCACGCGGATAGCTGATCGAGCATCAAGTTGATGACATGACGGGCGCGGAAGTCATTTTCGCGCCCGTCAAACCTTCAGGGACATCATGGCGAGCGAAGCAAAACTGATCGTTCAGGGGCTGGCACACCACTACCCCGACGAATACACCGGCGAATCCGTGCATGCGCTGCAGGACATCAATCTGCAGATCTACGAGAACGAGTTCGTCGCGATCGTTGGTCCCAGCGGATGCGGGAAAACGACCTTCCTCAACATCATCGCGGGCCTGCTGCCCTACCGGGAAGGACGCGCCATGGTCGACGGCGTCGAAATCCGGGGCCCGGGCCCGGATCGCGGTGTCGTGTTCCAGGAACATGCGATCCTGCCCTGGCGCACCGTCAACCGGAACATCGGTCACGGCCTTGAGCTGCGCAAGGTGCCCAAGGAAGAACGCGAGAAGCGCGTTCAGGAATATGTCGATCTCGTCGGGCTTTCGGGCTTCGAGGATCGCTACCCCCACGAATTGTCGGGCGGCATGAAACAGCGCGTCGCGGTGGCCCGCACGCTGTGCGCCGACCCCGTGATCATGCTGATGGACGAACCGTTCGCCGCCGTCGATGCACAGACCCGCATCACGCTGCAGGACGAACTGAACCGCGTCGTCATGGCCACGAAGAAAACGATCCTGTTCATCACCCACTCGGTGGAGGAAGCCGCGTTCCTTGGCGACCGCTGCATCGTCTTTTCCCGCCGCCCTGGCATGATCAAGTCCGAGATCAAGATCGACATCCCGCGCGAGGAGCGCCAGTGGAAGACCATGGCCAACGACCCGCGGTTCACGTCTGCCCGCGACGAGATCCTGAGCCTCGTGCGCTCCGAGGTCACGAGCGATGACGACGGTTGATTCGGCGCCGATCCGGCGCAAATCGCTGAAGAAGACCATCACCGACAGCCGGGCGATCCAGCTCGTCATCCTGCTCGTCGGCGTGGTCATCTTCTGGGCGATCGTCTCGTCCCTGATCGAACGCCCGGACCGCTACCTGCCCTCTCCGCTCACGACCCTGATCTCCTCGGTCGATCTGCTCGAGAAGGGCGTCCTCATCAGTTTCTACACCGACACCCTGACGCGGCTCGTGATCGGCAGCATCATCGGCATCGCGCTGGGGATCCCCTTCGGTCTGCTGCTCGGGCTGAACCGCACCATCGCGGATATGTTCTATCCGCTGATGAACTTCTTCCAGTCCGTCTCGGGCATCGCCATCTTCCCGGTGATCGTGATCTGGTTCGGGAACAGCAACACGACCGTCATGATCGTGATCCTGTACACGAGCTTCTTCCCGATTGCGTTCAACGTGCTGTCGGGCGTGCGCTCGGTACCGATGCGTTACATCAGCGCCGCACGGACCCTCGGGGCGTCGCGCTTCCAGATCGTCAAGGACGTGCTCCTGCCCGGTGCCATGCCGTCGGTCGCGATCGGCTCGCGCCTGTCCATCGGCTTTGCCTGGCGCGCCGTCATCGCCGGCGAAATGCTCGCGGGCCAGGCCGGCCTCGGCAACATGATCTTCGCCGGACAGGAGCTGGACAACACCGCCCAGATCATCCTGGGCATGGTGATGATCGGATTCACCTGGATCCTGCTGGACCATTACCTGCTGCGGCCGCTCGAATCCGACACCATCGAACGCTGGGGGCTCGTGCAGCGATGACAGCCATCACAGAGTTTTCCGTCGCGGTTCAGCGCAGGTTCGGCCGTCAGCGGCTGCGCAAGTTCATACTCGGGCTCATTCCGTTCGTCGTCCTGATCGCGCTGTGGCACATGAATTCGATCTTTGTCTGGTTCGAACCGGTCGAGATTCCGCCCATCGCGGACGTCTGGGGCGCCATTTTCTGGCTCCAGAGCGACTGTCCCGGCGTGCTGGCCGCCATCGAGGGCCACAATGGCTGTCAGCTGACGAACAACATCTCCTCGTCCATCGCCCGGGTCATCCTGGCCCTGGTCGTCGGCGTGCCGCTGGGCATTGCCTTCGGTATCCTCGCCGGCATGAACCGCGTCGCATCCGCGTATCTCGAGCCGATCGGCGTGTTCATGAATTCCGTGTCCGGCATCGCCTGGATTCCCCTGGCCATCGTCTGGTTCGGCGTCGGCTGGGAGACCACGCTGTTCATCATGTTGAATACGATCTTCTGGTTGCTGTTCTTCAACACGATGATGGGTGTTCGGGCCGTGCCGAAGGTCCTGGTCCAGGGTGTGCAGACCCTCGGCGGATCGCGCCTCGACGCCATCCTGCAGGTCTATCTGCCGGGCGCCATGACCTCGATCATCACCGGCCTACGGATGTCCATGGGCTTTGGCTGGCGTGCCCTGATCGCGGCCGAGATGATCGGCGGCGACAGCGGCCTCGGTTTCATGATTTTCGTCTCGGCCCAGGAATTCAAGACCGAGGAAGTGTTCCTCGGCGTGATCCTGATCTCGATTATTTTCCTCGCAACCGATCGCTGGATTCTCGTTCCGCTCGAGAAATGGACGATCGAGCGCTGGGGTCTGGTCTGGAAGCCCACTTGATATGACGTCACAGGAACTGGATGAAGTCCGCCCGGTACGCCGGCGGCGGGCCTGGTACAAGCGCCGCGACGTCCTGTTTGTCATCGTGGTCGCGTTGATCTGGATTGGCTGGGAAGGCTATGGGCGCGTGACCGGACCGGACCGGATCACCGACGAACTGGCCGTCGCACTGGACGGTGAGGCCGACAGCTTCGACCTCCTGGTCACCGCCAAGTTCCCGCCGGAGCGCTTCCACTCCAACGTCTACAACGAGGTCGGCGTACAGCGCGGCACCGAGGGTGCGACCACGAAGCTGGTCCGCGTACGCCCGTCGGGTGTGCGCTGGCTGTCGCGCCAGTACTGGATCGAGGAGATCGATCTCGCCCCGCCGAGCGGCCGGTAGCCGTTAATTCCCCTGTTCATCGGGCACGTGACCGACTAAAAACCGCTCGCGATTGTCAGCAGAGCCACGGTCCAGTCCCATGAGCGAAGCCAACCCATCTCCGCAATTTGCGCGGACATACATCCTGAAGCTTTCCTGTCCCGACCGGATGGGGATCGTCGCCGCCGTGGCGAGTTTCCTCAACGAACAGGGCTGCAACATTGAGGAGTCCGCCCAGTTCGACGACGATCTGTCGGGCCAGTTCTTCATGCGCACGGTTTTCGGCGCCGGCGACGCCACCCCGGATATGGAAAACCTGTCCGCAGCCTTCGGCCCGATCGCCGCGCGCTTTTCCATGGACTGGTCGATGCACGACATCGACGTGAAGCCGAGGGTAATGATCCTGGTCTCGAAGCCCGGGCACTGCCTCAACGACCTGCTGTATCGCGCCAACACGGGATCGCTCGGGCTGGAGGTGGCGGGCATCATTTCCAATCACGCGGACCAGAAGCCTCTCGCCGACTTCTATGGCCACGAGTATCACCATCTGCCGATCACGCCAGAGACCAAGGTCGAGCAGGAAGCGAAGATCCGAGCGCTGGTCGACGAGACCGGCGCCGATCTCGTCATTCTCGCGCGCTACATGCAGATCCTGACGCCCGAGATGTGCGCCTTCCTGAGCGGCCGCTGCATCAACATCCACCACTCGTTCCTGCCGGGCTTCAAGGGCGCGAAACCCTACCACCAGGCGCACGCGCGCGGTGTGAAGCTGATCGGCGCGACCGCGCACTACGTGACACCCGATCTGGACGAGGGTCCGATCATCGAGCAGGAAACGAGCCGGGTCACCCATGCGCATACGCCGGAAGACATGGAGCGTATCGGCCGTGATCTGGAAAGCGTGGTGCTGGCCCGCGCCGTTCGCTACCACATCGAACAGCGCGTACTCCTGCGCGGCGACCGGACGGTGGTCTTCGCCTAGCGCTCCCGGAATGCCTCGGAGCGGGTTTTCAGAACCAGCTGGATCAGATAGTCGAGCACCCGTTTCTCGTTGGTGTGAATGTCGATTGTCGCCTGCATCCCCGGGATGATGGGCAGCGAACCGTTCTCGCCCAGCGCGCTCTCCGTAGCCTCGACAACCACCTGGAAATAATGTTACCCGCCGCGATCGGTGTCCGCATTCGCCGCGATGTTGACCACCCGCCCCTCGGCTCGGGCCCTACGAAGAACCTCTCTGCAACCCGTATGCGGCAGACTTCAGGGACGTAAAAACCGCCGAAGGCGACTGATCGCGTCCTTACCGTTCACCCTCGATCCACGGAGATCACGATGGCCACTTTCGTTCTGGTTCATGGCGCCTGGCATGGCGGCTGGTGCTGGTCGCGCGTTACCCCGCATCTGCGCGCCGCCAGTCACGAAGTATTCACCCCGACCATGACCGGTTTCGGAGAGCGCTCGCACCTGCTCAGCCCCGACATCGGCCTTGAGACCAACGTGACCGACATCGCGAATGTCCTGGAGTGGGAAAACCTCGAGAACGTCATCCTCGTCGGGGCCAGCTACGCTGGCATGGTGACGACTAGCGTCGCCGACCGCATGCCCGAGCGGATCGCAGCGCTGGTCTATATCAACGCCTTCATCGCCGCCGACGGGGTATCCCAGAACGACATGCTGCCGGACTGGCGGCGCGAGATGATCGACGCGGAAATCGCCTCCGACCCGGATGCGTGGCGGATGCCGCCGCCGGCCCCGGATCTGATCGGCGTGACCGATCCCGGGGATGCGGCGTGGATCAAGTCCAGGATGACGATCCAGTCGGCCAAGACGTTCCAAGACCGGGCGAAAATCACGGGCGCCATCGACGCGATCACCAATCGCACCTATGTGCGCGCAACCGGCTATCCCAATTCCACGTTCGACGCGAACGTGGCGGCGTTCGAGGGTCATTCCGGCTGGCGGGCCGAGACCCTCGACACCAGCCACGACGCCATGATCACCGCGGTGGATGACGTGGTGCGGATTCTCACCGGGGTCGCGGACAGCCTCTAGAACGGCGCGACCAGCCTCGAAACATCCCCCGGAACGGAAAGAGCCGCCCCGTTCGGGGCGGCTCCGTGAGCGGGCATTATGCCAGCCCATGGTCCTTGAAGACCTGTGTCTCTATCCGGCCTGCAGAGGTTGCTCCACAGTTCGAACCCGACACGCTGGGTTGAACATCATGCCAATCATCTCACTCGACATCGGATCACCTCCTTTCAGTTGTTGAACGACAGAGAAACCCTAGCATCGGATTCCGCGTCGCCCGCAACCGGAAAATGAACCGCAGCCGCGCGCTACTCCGCCGCCATCGCCCGGTATTTTTCCGGGATTTCGAGGTCGAAAATCCGCGCCGCGTTGTACCCGAGGATGTTGCGCTTCGCGGTCTCGTCGAGGAACGGCAGGTCCCAGATCGTGGCCGGCAGATCGAAGTCCCAGTGCGGCCAGTCGGACGCGAACAGCATCTGTGTCTCGGCGTTCATGGCCTCCATCGAGGCGGCCAGAAGCGTCTCGTTGGTGCGCTCCAGCGGCTGGGTCGTATAGAACATGTCGCGCATATACTCGCTCGGTAGCTTCTTCAGCAGCGGCGCCTCAGACGTGCGCATCATGTACTCATGGTCGAGCCGCTGCATGATGAAGGGCAGCCACGCGACCCCGCTCTCGATCCACATCACCTTCAGCTTCGGGAAGCGCTCGGGCAGTCCATTGATCACCCAGTTCGTCAGATGCACCAGGTTGCACAGCACGAAGGAGATGGCATGCATCGAGATGAACCGGTTGAGCTGGGACGTGTACTCGTCCTGCCAGTTTAGATGGGTGTGGAAGCCGAGCACCTGCCCCGCCTCCTCGAGCATCCCGTAGAGCCGCATATACTCGTTGGCGTGGACCGGCTTGTGGCGGGATGACGTGACCAGAAAGCCAGCAACCCCGGGCTTGCCGAGGAAGCGCTTGACCGTCTCCTCCGCCTCAACCGGGTTGTTGAACGGCAGATACATCATGGCCTTAATCCGCGGATCCTCGGGCAGCACCCGTTCGACGAGCCAGCGGTTGTAGGCGGTGGCCAGGTGGATCTCCATCTCGCGCACCGGGTGCATCCCCAGGAACAGCATCGCGTTCGGGAACATCACCTGGTAATCGAGCCCCATCTGATCGATGCAGCGGCGCGCGAGAACCGTCTCGCGCGAGAGTTCGCCCGGATCGAGCGGCTCTTTCAGGCCCTGGCCGTGGGGGATCCGGCCCCAGACGTTCTGCCACTGCAGCCCGTTGGTGCCGTTCAGGAAGGCGCCGCGCTTCGTGCCGTCGCCGAAGGCCGACGCGGCTTCGCGGACGACCGGATCCTCCACATACTCCATGATCTCGGGCCAGTTGCCACCGTCACTGATGTGGGAATCGATATCGACGATGAACACATCGTCCAGCTTGCGTTCGTCCGCCTGCCTTCGGGCATTTGCCAGCAGCTCACGACTGTCCGTCCAGTCGTCGATCTCGGGATAGGTTCGCTCGAAGTCTTTATCCATTGCCATCGCTTCCTCCGCCGGCGGGCTGGGCCCGACCGGCCCACATCGCCAGGTCGAAAAGATTGAGATCGGCCGCCTGCATCAGCGCCGTCACCGTGACAGCCACGTCCGTCGCGGTCAGCGTCTGACCGTCGGCAAGCGGCGAGAATCCGCGCGCCTCCTCATCGGTCTTGCGAGCATACAGGCGCGTCGCGGTCGTCAGGAGTTCCTGCACGCTTGAATCGGGGATGTCCGCTGTCTCCCCGCGGGCGAGCAGGTCGTTCCCCGCGCGCGACGCCGCGGCGGCCAGGCCCGCAAATTCGGTGTCAGACGGTGACATAGACCGCTCCATCACGGACAGACACCGGATATCCGCGCAACTGGGTGGTCGGGTCGCCCGGATGCGCGCCGCTGCGAATATTGAACTCATAGCCGTGCCACGGGCAGATGATATGCACATCTTCCTCGACGAACTCGTAGCCATGCGCGCGTTTTTCGGCATCGAGCACTTCGTTCACCCGGTTCATCACACGGCCCTGGCACACGGGCCCGCCAGCGTGCGGACAGTCGTTCTGCCAGGCGAAGAACTCGTCTCCGAGCCGAAACACACCGATTTCGAGGCCGCCCTCGACCACGATCCGCCGTTCACGGTCGGCCAGCTCGTCCACCTTCGCCACATAGACTTCAGACACTTACCCCTCCGGCAACGCAAGTTTCACTATCGGGAAATAACTAGGCGCTGGCACACCCCTCGGTCAATGGCCGGAGCGGGACTCCGGCGCCTATCGTGGCCTCGGACCGGGGCAATCATGTGCGGGTTCAGTGATCCGCAGCGCCCGAAGACACGTAATCGGTTGCAACCAAACCGGAGATTTCGATGCTCACCAAGTATCTCGCCGCCTACGGCACAACGCTGGTCGTTTTCCTCATCATCGACGGAGTCTGGCTCGGCGTCGTGGCGCGAAGCTTCTACGTCCAGCAGATCGGTGATTTGCTGCGTCCCGCGCCCAACTTCGGCGTCGCCGGTCTGTTCTACGCGCTCTACGTCGTGGGCATCCTGGTGTTCGTGCTTTTCCCGGCCCTGCACCACGGCACGTGGCTGACGGCAGCCCTCTTCGGCGCGCTTTTCGGCCTTGTCGCCTACGCAACCTACGACCTGACCAACCTTGCCACGTTGCAGGGCTGGCCGGTCGTCATGTCGGTGGTGGACATGGTCTGGGGCGCCGTGCTCACCGCGAGCGTCTCCGTCGTCAGCTTCCTGATCGTGAGCAGGATCTTCGACGCCGGCTGACGCGCCGCCAGAGCTCCCAAACCGCGTCCCATTTTTCTGCTCACCCATGTGGGATTATTCCCATTTCTTCACGAAAATACCGTTTTGGGATTTTTATTGATTATGCCCCGCAGACGGTTTAGTGCGGATGCATGTACGATGTCGAAGCCCTGCTCGAGGAAATCGAGATCTACTGTCAGACCCACGCCATGGCGGAGTCGACCTTTGGACGAATGGCCGTCAACGACGGAAAATTCGTCGGAAGATTGCGCGACGGGAGCGGCGTGACCAGCAAGACAATGACCCGTGTTCGGGCCTTTATCACGAGCGGAAACGAAGCCCTCGACGACGCGGGCAAAACATCTGAACCCGCGTCAAAGCCGAGACGGAAGCGGAAGACCACGAAGCCGGCGCAAACAGGCGAGCCGGCGGGCCAGGCAACGGACGGCGGGAACCGGCAGCAGAACTTCAGGTTCTACGACAATCGCCAGAAATACCTGATGTTCGTGAACACCTGTTCCGAGAAGTGGGCGATCTCCCAGCGCATCAGCGCGGAACTGGACCAGATCAAGCCGCGCCTGCCGGCACTTCGGGTGTTTGACGCGGGCATGGGCGACGGCACGGTGATTTCACGCGTCCTGCGCGACATGCACCGGCGCCATCCTACCGTTCCGTTCCTCGTCGTCGGCAAGGAAATCAGCCTCGAGGATGTTCGCCTGAGCCTCGAGAAGGTTCCCGACCGGCTGTTCGAGCATCCGGCGACGGTTCTCGTCGTGACAAATCTCTACTATCGCGAGGCGCCCGGCCTGATGCCCGGAAGCGTCCCGGCGGCGGCGGCACTGAACTGGCACGAAATCGCGCTCGAAGGGTCGAGCGCACACGAGTTCGACGAGCAGATCCAGGCGCTCTATCCCGTCCTGAGCGACGGCTGGCAGGTCCAGACCTCGCCGGAGACCGGAAATCCGCAATATGTGCGGCCGTCCGTCGTCGTGCTCTACCGCAAGGATCAGAAATTCTTCGTCGACCCCATCATCCCCCGCCCGGGCCGCACCGACGGACAGTACGATCTGGTCATCGCCTCACAGCCCTACCGGGCGCGCATGGACGCCGAGTTCAAGGTCAACAAGGTCCTCGAACCGCTCGCGCGCTCCCTCGCGCCGGGGGGGAGAATGCTGGGCGTGCATTCGCACGGCCACGACCCGGGTCTGGATATCATCCAGGCAATCTGGCCCGGCCGCGAACTTCAGCAGACGAACCGGCACCTGCTGATGAAAACCCTGCGGACCGCGATGGGAAAGGCGAGCCGGGACCTGCGCTTCAACACCTACTCGGACAAGCGCTCCCTCTTCCGCTACGACATGCACACCCTGCCGAACGAGATCGACGCGAGCATCGGCACCTCGACCCTGTTCGCGGCGTGGAATGCGGCGATCTATGTCTATCAGATCGAGGACGAGATGATCGCGTCCGCCGTTTCGGCGGGCGGCTACCTCGAGGCGACGCAGAAGGTTCTTCAGGAACACGGCGGACTGTGGTTCACGAACGAATCCTATGTCGTGACCCGGAAGGCGGCCTGAACCCGTGAGCCCCACACGCCCACTGCCCGCGGAAAGCGCCCTGGTGCGAAATCTTCTCGCCGGAGAGTTCGCCGTCACGACCGAAGTGGTTCCGCCCCTGTCCTGCGATGCCGCGGAACTCCTCGCCAAGGCCGAGCCGGCACGCGGCTGCGTGGACGCGGTCAACGTGACCGACGGCGCGGGTGCGCGCCCCCATCTGGCGAGCCTCGCCGCCGCCGGGATTCTCGTCCAGAACGGCATCGAGCCCGTCCTTCAGTTCACCTGCCGCGACCGCAACCGCCTGGCGCTTCAGAGCGATCTGCTCGGCGCCGGAGCGTTCGGCATCCACAACGTCCTGATACTGGGTGGCGACGACCCCAAGGCCGGGGACCAGCCCGACGCCAAGCCCGTCTTCGACCTCGACACGCTCGGACTCGTCGAGACGGCCCGCAGGATTCGCGACGAGAACAAGCTGCCGTCGGACCGTGAGATCGGTGCAACCCCGAACCTGTTCCTGGGGATCGCGGACACGGCGATCGACCCGTCCCCCGCCTGGCGGCCGGACCGCCTCATGGAAAAGGTCAACGCGGGCGCGCAGTTCGCGCAGATGCAGTTCTGCTTCGATATCGGCGTGCTGAGCCGGTATTTCGCCCGCCTGCGGGAGTGCGGCGTGACCGACCGCCTGTTCTTTCTCCCCGGCATTGGCCCGCTGCGGTCCGCGAAGTCGGCCCGCTGGATGCGGGACAACCTGTGGGGCGTCATCATGCCCGACGAGATTCTGAATCGGCTGGACTCGGCAGCGGACGAACGCGTCGAGGGGATGCGGATCTGCATCGAGCTGATCGAACAGATGCGCGAAATCGACGGCATATCGGGCGTACACATCATGGCCATCGGCCAGTCGGATGCCATCCCGGAAATCGTCGCCGAAGCAAAAATCGGCCCGTCGGAGCGACGGGCCGATCCCTGAAACCGGCGGTTTACGGAACCGCCGAATATCCAATCAGGCCAGGTTCAGCTGGTAGGCGGCCGGAACCCAGACATAGCCGTCGCCATGGCGGTCGATATAACCGACCGACGGGAACGGCATGTGGAAGCCGATCGCCAGCATCTCGTCGTCGGCCACGGTCGCCAGGATGCGCTTGCGTGATTCGACGGCCGTGACCGGGTCGTCGTCCATGCCGAAGTGGAACTCCGGGTTGGCCGGCGACACCGCGTAATGGGCGATCGTGTCGGACATGATCATGAGCTGCTGGCCCCCGCTCTCGATGTGGTAGGCCATGTGTCCTGCGGAGTGGCCGAAGGCATCGACCGCGGTGACGCCGCTGACGATATCTTCGCCCGGCTTCACGTACCGCGCCTCGTCCTCGAAGGGCAGGCAGACATTGTTGAACATTTCCAGCGTCGGCGGGCGGTGATCGGGGATGTTCTCGCCCTTCTTCCAGTAGGCGAATTCCGTCTCGCCGAACACGATTTCGGCATTCGGAAATGTCGGATTGCCGCCCGCGGTCAGGTTGCCGATATGGTCCGGGTGACAATGGGTCACCACCACATAGTCCACGTCGTTCACGTCGTAGCCCGCGTCGGCCAGACGGCCGTTGTAATGCCCCTGGGCCGGGTTCTTGTCACCGAACCCGGGGTCGAACGCAATCAGCTTCTCACCCGTGTCGACAAGGGTCGGGATGAACTGGTGTTCCATCTGCGGGAACGGCAGCTTGTGCGCCTTCGCGATGGCCTCGACCTCATCGGCCGTGCCGTTGGTCGCCAGCACCGGGTGCATATCCTCCCGGTGGAGAAAACCCTCCAGGATGTTGGTAATCGTGAAATCGCCCAGCTTGAACTGGTAGACAGTCGGGCGCGTCATTTTGGGTTTGTTGGCAACCACCGTTGATCCTCCTCCGAATTCAGGAACCGGCTGTATACCATCCGGAAACACGGTTTCGATAGCCGCACCGCGAATAGCTGCGCCGCAAATCCGTTGACAGAACGTCACAAGACGCAAGACTCTCCCGGCAAACCAACGTGCGGAGCAACAACCGTGACCGATCCAACGCCGTTCGAAACAATCCCGCTGGCGCCCGCGCTGGGCGCGGAAATCCGCGGGCTCGACCTTTCAACGCCGCTGCCCGACGCCACCGTCGATGCGCTCCACCGCGCCTGGGTCACGCACCAGGTGCTGGTGTTTCGCGACCAGACGCTCAGCGACGACGCGTTGAGCGCGTTCAGCCGACGCTTCGGCGACCTCGATACGGTCCCCGGCTGGGAGCCCTTCTCTCCCGAAGGTCACCCCGAGGTATTGATCATCTCGAACGTGCAGGAAGACGGCACCGCCATCGGTGTGCTCGGCGACGGCGAGGCGTCCTGGCACACGGACATGTCCTATCTCGACCAGCCCCCGCCCGGAAGCGTGCTCTACAGCCTCGAGGTTCCCGCGGACGGCGGCGACACCTGTTTCATGAGCATGCACGCGGCGCTCGACGCGCTGCCGCCCGATCTCCGGCAGGCCATCGACGGTCGCGAGCTCAACCACGATTCCAGCCACGACAGCGCAGGGAACCTGCGCGTGAACCACGAACCCTTCGACGATGTCAGCGCCGCGCCCGGCGCGCGCCACCCGATCGTGCGGGCACATCCGGAAACGGGCCGCCCGGCCCTCTTCCTCGGACGGCGCCTGCACGCCTGGGTCGTCGGCGAGACGGTCGCGGACAGCGAGGCGCTGCTCGACCGCATCTGGACCCACTGCATGCGCGAAGAGTTCACCTATCGCCACAAGTGGCGGGCGGGAGACCTGCTGATGTGGGACAACCGCTCGACCATGCACCGGCGCGACCCGTTCGATGCCGGCGCGCGGCGCGTGATGCACCGCACGCAGCTCAAGGGAGACCGGAGCGTCGAGGCCGCGGCCTAGCAGCCTCCTGGCAGCCCCCTAGCAGGTGTCCGTACCGGCCATCGCGCCCTCGAGCGCCGTCCGGATATCGTCGGGCAGCGGCTTGGAGCGCGAGGTCTCGGGATCGAAATGCACGGTCACGACCTCGGCCGTGGCCACGCATCGCCCATCCTGGAACACCGCCTGCCCCAGCCCGTAGGACGACCCGCCCACGCGGGTGACCACCGTCCCGATCTCGACCGTTCCCGGATAGTGGGCCGGTGCCCGGTAGCTGACAGAGAACTTCACAACCGCAAAGCCTGTCAGCTTGTCGCCGTCCGTCGCGGACAAACGCGCCTGGCGGAAGTTGACCCGCCCGTCTTCGAAGAACTGGTTAATCGCACCATTGTTGACGTGCAGGTTGGGGTCGAGGTCCCCGTAGCGGACCGTGTCCGTCGTCCAGACGGCAAACACACCCCGGTCGGTCAGGTCGATTTCGTCGCTCATGCGGATACACCGCGCCGCAGTATGGCGATGTAGATCAGCGCGGTGGCGAACATGATCAGGCTGTAGGTCGCCGCCGGGACCGTCGCGAGCCCGCCACCGAACTGCAGCGTCGCGACCGCGATGGCCAACGTGCCGTTCTGCAGCCCGCACTCGATGGAAATCGCGATCCGCTGCTTCACGCCCGACGCAAACACGCGTGCGACCAGGTAGGCCAGCACCATCATCAGCAGGTTCAGGACGAGGGTGATCAGCCCGGCCTGGGCGAAATACTCGACGATGTTCGAACGCTCCTGGAAGATCGCGCCCGCCAGCACCAGGACGAAGAGCAGCGCGGAGACCTGCCGTGCGAACGGTTCGAAGCGGATGGAGAAGCTCTCCGCGAAACGGCGCAGGGCCAGCCCAAGCACCACGGGCACCGTGACGATCACGAACACGCTGATCGCGGTCCGGGTGACGGAGACGTCACCGGCCTCGCCACCGACCAGTTGCGCATAGGCGAACACGACGACGATGGGGATCGTCACCACGCTGAGCAGGCTGATGACGGCGGTGAGCGAGATCGACAGCGCGACGTCGCCCCGGGCGAACGCCGTCAGGATGTTCGAGGTGACGCCACCGGGCGCCGCGGCAATGATCATGACGCCGAGCGCGAGTTCGGGCGGCAGGGACCAGACGCTGACCAGCGCGAAGGCGACGACCGGCAGCAGGACGATCTGCGACAGTGCGCCGACGATGAAATCCTTCGGCTTTCGCGCAACCCGCGCGAAATCGTCGAGCGTCAGGCCAAGCCCGAGCGAAAACATGATGAACGCCAGCGCGAGCGGCAGAATGACGTCGGTGACGATACCCATGGCTCCCCCCCTGTGATCGGCCCCGCCTGGCGCCCAGTTACCGCCGGACTCGCTGATTTGGCAAGCGCGCGCCTATCCGCCGGACAGCGGCGGCACTCGCTGCAGGAAGGGCTCGATGATCACCGTCTCGAAGATGCCTCCCAGCGTATACGGATCGTTGGCGTGAAAGGCTTCGGCGGTCGCCCGGTCCGGCACATCGAGGATCAGGATGTTCCCTGTCACGTCACGAATGCCGTCGGGCCCGGAGACGAAATTGTCGACATCCGTCCCGTCCGCGACGAGCCCGCCACCGAAGGTAATCCGGTCCATGAAGTCTTTCTGATATGCGGCGTGGGACTCTTGGAGTTCGACGCGCTTTTCACCCATCCCCGGCTTGTCGCGCCGCGCGATCGCAAACAGCATCGCTAGCCCGCCACCACGGTGTTGCTCAGCTTGCCGATCCCCTCGATCTCCACCTCGATCAGATCGCCGGGCTTCATGAAAACCGGGGGCTTGCGGCCGACGCCAACCCCCGGAGGCGAGCCGGTCGTCACGATGTCGCCGGGGCTAAAGCGGTAGAAACTCGAGTAATAGCTGATGATCTGCGGCAGGTTGAAGATCAGGTCGTCGGTGTTGGACGACTGCATCACCTCGCCGTTCAGGGTCACGGTCAGGTCCAGATCATGCGGATCGTCGATCTCGTCCGCAGTCACGATGACCGGTCCACAGGGACAGAATGTCGGCAACTGCTTGCCCAGGATGTTGTGATCCCAGGCGGCGATCGCCTCGAAGGGCTTGGTGACGGTGAAGATCGGTCCAACCCAGTCGCGCGCGGAGACATCGTTGGCGATGGTGTAGCCGGCCACATAATCCATCGCCTCATCCTTCGAGACGTTGTGGCAGGACTTGCCGAAGACGAATGTCAGTTCGCCCTCATAGTCGATCATGTCCGGGCACTGCGGCGGCGCGACGATCTCGCCGCGGTGCCCCGTCAGCGCCGGGTGGGTCATGGTGAATCCGGTCGGGCGCGGCGGCACCGGCGTCCCCTCCATCTCGTCGAGATGGGCGCGATAATTCATCCCGATCGAGAGGATGATGGACGGGTCGGTCACCGGCGGCAGGAACACCGCATCGTCCCAGGCCTGCAGCACCCCGGCGCCCCGCAGCGCCTCCTGTTCGTCCGCGGACATCGCCGCGACCGCGTCGAGGCAGGTCCGTACCCTGTCGAGCACTGCCTGTCCGCCGGCGAGCAGGCCACGCATGTCCGCGGGTACGTCCGAGGCGGCGTCGAGCGTGCCGCGCAGCGCCACCAGGTCCAGGACCTCATTATCCGCCGTCACAGCCGCCACATGGGCGTGGCCGGGTTCACGTTCGATGGTCGCGAGTTTCATGGTTTCCCCCCTTGGTCGCGGACAGCAGCCATATTTATGCTTCTAGGCCACCGCGATACAATCTACGGTTCCTTGCTGCGGAACAGCAAATACCTCGAAACAACATGGGGGGCCAGAATGTCGGACCAAGGTTCGGACCTCACCGAGGGTCCGCTCGACATCAAGTTTTCATCGCACGCGACGATCGACACGCTCGATTCCGAGAAGAGCCGGAAATTCTACGAGGAGTTCCTCGGTTTCGAGGTAATCCGGACCAGCCCGATCTCGCTGCTTCTCCGCCTCGGCGGCGATCACACGATCGCCTGCGTCGAGGTGAAGGACAAGGAGCCGATGGGGATGCTCAACCACAACGGGCTCGACGTGCCGACCAAGGCCGATGTCGATGCCGCCCACGCCAAGGCGACGGCGCAGCAGGAGAAGTGGGGCATCAAGAAGATCACCCGCCCGCTGGACCAGCACGGCACCTACTGCTTCTTCATGCTCGACCCCGACGACAACTGGTGGGAGGTGCTCACCAATCCGACGGGCGGGTACTCGTGGATGTTCGAGCGCGGCGACCAGGAAGGCCGCGGTCACCTGGACAAGGACTTCGAGCGGCCGAAAGAGACCCTCTAGCCCTCCAGCAGGTCGAACATCGTGTCGCCGAAGCGCGCCCGCGCGTCGTCGTAGAGCGGTGCGACGGCTTCGCGGAACGCCGCGCGCTCCGCGTCCGTCAGGGTGACGGTCTCGCACCCCTCCGCGTCGAGCGCCTGCTGCGAGATATCCTCCTCGGCCACCGCCAGTTCGCGCTGGTGCGCCGTGGCCGCCGTGACGGCCTCCCTGACCGCGTTGCGGAACTCTTCGGGCCAGCCATCGACGCTCTCGCGATGCCCGTAAACCCCGCGCGACAGGTAGAAATGCCCGCTCAGCGTGTGATGCGGATGGTGCTTGTGCACCCCGTAGGTGACCGTGTTCGCAAGCGGGTTTTCCTGCGCATCCAGGGTGCCGTTCACGACCCCCTCGATCGCCTCGGTCAGGTCCATGCGCAGCGGCTCGGCGCCCAGCAGGTCGAAGGTGCGCACATGCATGTCGCTCGGCAGCATGCGGATCTTCATATCCTTGAGGTCGGCGGGCGTGTGGATCGGCCGCAGCCTGTTCGAGATATGCCGGAAACCGTTCTCGAAATAGCCGAGCATCCGGTAGTTGAAGCCGGCCTCGATGCGCTCGTCGAGATAACGGCCGAGCGGTCCGTCGAAGGCCGCGCGCGCCGCGTCCAGGTCGGCGAACAGGAACGGCAAATCGACGAACTCGAGTTCGGGCACCCGGTCGCTCAGGTAGCTCGTCGACTGGTACGACATCGTCAGGATGCCGCATTCGGTGAGCCAGAGGATTTCGTCGGCCCGGTAGCCGAAATCCATGATGTTCCAGATGTACTTGATGTCCACGCCGTCGCCGAACTGCTCTTCCAGGCGATCGCCGATGAACTTCAGCGCCCGGCTGTGGGTGGTGGTGGGCGGCCCGTAGCCGCCCATGCGAATCTGGATTGGATCGGACACGACAATCTCCCGGTGGGCAAAGCACGAAATGCGCGTCAATCTAGACCAAACCGCCGGCGCGGACACCCGTGCGGGCGCCGAAACACGAACAAAATGACGGGTCAGATGAAACTCTACATGACGACGATGTCGGGAAACTCGTTCAAGGTCCGCGTGCTGGCCTCGATCCTCGGGGTCGATATCGACGAGATCCATATCGACTGGGACGGGCGCGAGCACAAGTCGCCGGCCTTCCGCGCACGCAACCCGCGCGGACAGGTCCCCGTCATGGACATCGAGGAGCGCACCTTCTGGGATTCGACCGCGCACCTGGTCTATCTCGCCCGCACCTATGGCGGCGAGGACTGGTTACCGACGGACCCGCTGGACATGGCCGAGGTGATGCAGTGGATGTCCTTCGCGCAGGACGAGGTACAGTTCGGCCTGATGTGGGCCCGCGGCGTAACCGTCTACAATCGCCGGCCCGAGGCCATGCAGGGCTATCTTGACGACAGCCGCACCGCGCTCGAAGTGCTGACATGGCAACTCCGGAAGACCGGCGACTGGCTGGCGCTCGGCCGGCCGACTCTCGCCGAGATCTCCTGCTATCCCTACGTGAAGCGGGCCCCGGAAGGGGATGTGCCGCTCGACCCCTGGCCCGAAGTGCGTGCCTGGCTGGCACGCTGCGAAGCGATCCCGGGCTGGTTCCCGCTCGATCCGTAGAGGCTCGCGCGGGTCCTCGACGCTCAAATCGCGACACCCCCTGCCGGAGTCGCAATCTGACACCGTAAATTGCGACTCGGGACGCCTGTTTTTCTCTTTTATTACAGCTCCCTAATGTCCGTTTGTCCGCATGGCGCAACTGGCACGTGGCTTGCGTAATTACCGGTATATCGATACCGCGCCCGAGGTCCGGGCGACGGCGCAACGAACGGAAAACGTGACATGAGCCTCGACATTCACTCCAAACCTTCCGCCTTACCCATTCATGGCGATATTCGCAACACGGTTCTCCGGCGCATGAACAGCGCCGACCGAAAGCAGCGCCTGCTTGCGATCGACCGCGAGGAAAAGTATCTCGAATTCATTCGGTTCGTCGCGGAAGACCTTGGTTTCGAGGTTCGCACGGTTACGGATCCCGATGCGTTCGCGGCGCTGTACGAGGGTTTCGATCCCGACGTCATGCTCATCGACATCATGATGCCCGAATGCGACGGGGATGAGGTCGCGCGCTGGCTGTCCGGCTGCGACACGCCCAAGAAGATCATCTTCATGAGCGGCCTGCGCGCGGATGTCTCGCAGTTCTCCCGCTCCCTCGCCGATCCGGACGGCATTCATGCGATCCATTCCTTCCGCAAGCCGTTCCGCAAGCAGACGTTCGGCGAGCATCTGACCATGGCCCTGAACGCCACGCGCTTCGGCACACGGCAAAACGCCGGGAACGCGTACGGTTTGCCCGGCCGGCCGACCGCGGCCGAGGCCTGAGCGTCCCGCAGGAATTGGCGTCAGGCCGCCGCGTGGCGGCGCATGAAGTCCGCAAACACGCCGACAATCTCCGGCTCGAGATGACCCCACGCCGTGAACGGCACGACGGACTCGTCGGAATCCTCGATCGAGAGCTTGTGTATCTCGCTGCCCGGGATCAGCTCATGCACCGTCTGGCCCACACGGGAATCATGCACCCGGTCGTTGCCGGGGATGATGATGGACGGCATCCCGAGCGATCCGAGGTCGTCCGCGCTGACACCGAAGACCGGCAGTTCGGCCCCCGCCATGAAAAGGTCGCGCAAGCGCGTCTGAATTTCCATGAACGCGTCCGCCGACATCGACATCAGCCGCTCGCGATTGCCCGCATTCGCCGCGATCCGTTCGCCATACTCCGGCGTGGCACAAACCGCCTCCATCCCGCCGCTCTGCGCGGCGCGAATGAACTGGTCGTAGTAGTTCTCCGGCAGGCGGCCCGCCGCGAACGCACCACCGGTCACGCGCAGGAGCAGGAGCCCGCGCACCGCGTCCGCGTGGCGCAACGCGAAGAACAGCGCTGTCCGCGCGCCGGACGATGAACCGCCGATGAATGCGGGCAACTCGTCCAGCGTCTTGAGCAACGCATGAAGATCGTCGGCCCAGACGGCTTCTTCCACCTCGTCGGCACTCATCAGGATGTCCGACGCGCCGGTGTTGCGCCGGTCGTGCAGGAGCACGCGAAATCCCTCCGCCGCCAGCTTGCGGGCCATCGGCAGAAACTCGTCATACCCGCGCCGCCCGCCCGTAATCAGCGCCACCAGCGGCCCGTCGTCGCCGACGATCTCGTATCTCAGATTGACCCCGCGGATTTCGATCATGTCCGACATTGTCACCTCCCGCCCGGCGCACCCGCACCATGCGCGCCGCCCTTTTTTGTTCTGTCGAAGCTTGCATCAATGCGCGCCGCGCGAGCAAGCGATGCAACGGACGACTTGCACCGAAGCGCGCCGCATGTTCCCTATGCGGCGGTACCATTTGGAGGCTCGGGCCCGGAGGACGTAAGTGGCTGATCTGGCGAAAAAAGCGCTCAACATTGAAGACCTGCGCCGCATGGCGAAGCGCCGGTTGACGAAGTCCCTGTTCGACTTCTGCGACAAGGGCAGCGAGGACCAGATCGCGATGCGCGACAACCGCACCGCCCTGGACCGCATCAAGGTCATGCCCCGCGCGCCACGCGACGTTTCGCAGCGCGACCCGGGGATCACGCTCTTCGGAGAGAGGCTCGGCCTGCCGCTCCTGATCGCCCCGACGGGGCCCGCGGGCTTCGTCTGGTACCGGGGCGAGACCCAGCTCGCCCGCGCCGCCGCGAAGAAGAACATCCCCTTCACCCTCGCCAGCACGTCGAACACCGCCATGGAGCGGGTGATCGAGAATGGCGGCGGTACGCAGTGGTTCCAGCTCTACGTCTGGCGCAACCCCGAGGCCGCGTTCGTGACGGTAGAACGCGCGCGCGATGCCGGCTTCAAGGCTCTTGTCGTGACGGTGGACTCGCCCGTTTACAACAACCGCGAGATCGACGTGCGCAACGGGCTGGTGTTTCCGCCGCGCATCACCCCCAAGGCTGCGGTCGACGGGCTGCTGCACCCGCGCTGGCTGATCGGGACGGCCGGCCGCTACTTCCTCGCCGAGGGACGCCTGCCGGCCTTCACGAATATTCACATCCCCGACGAGGACAAGGCGGAGGCCACCGGCTACGTCTCCGCCAGTTCGGGCTCGTTCCTCAACCGCAACGCCTCGCTCGACTGGGACTATGTCGCCCGCCTGCGGGAGATGTGGCCGCACAAGCTCCTCATCAAGGGTATCCTCCATCCCGCAGACGCGCTTGCCGCCGTCGAGAACGGCGCCGACGGAATCTTCGTGTCCAACCACGCCGGCAACGTCAACGATACGGCGATCACGCCCTGGGACGCGCTCCCGGCCATCGTCGATGCCGTGGGCGGCCGCACGACCATCATCGCCGACAGCGGCGTGCGCCGTGGCTCCGACGTGCTCAAGGGGCTGGCGCTCGGCGCGGATGCCATCGCGATCGGCCGGGCGACCCTCTACGGGGTCGGGGCGGCCGGAGAGGCCGGTGCCAGCCGCGCGCTGGACATTCTCGACGCCGAGATTCGCCGGACCATGGCCGTCATGGGCGTGTGCGACATCGCCTCGATCACGCGCGACAACATTCGCCTGCCGCACGAACTGCCCGTGTCGGGGAACGCCGGCTAGGGCGCTTCGTCTGCCGCGGCAGTGTCTTCCGCGTCGGACCAGCTCCATTCCGGTTTGGACTGGGTCCGCGTGAAGTCCGAGAACATGATGTTGAAGGCGAGGCTGACGCGAATCTCGTCGGTGGGATTGGCCTCCACCGTGTGCTGCAGCCACGACGGGAACATGATCAGCACACCGGTCTTGATCGGCAGGTGCATGGTCCGTGCGGTCAGCGGCGTTTCTTCCAGCAGCCGCGGAAGAATCACCCGGCGCTCCGCCCGGGTGTCGTGGAAACTGATGCTGTCGGCGCCCTCGGGCGTCTTCACGTAGTAAACGCCGCTCAGATAGTTGTTCTGGTGGCTGTGAAGCGGATGTCCGACCCCGCGCGGCTTGATGTTCATCCAGCTTCCGGTGATTCCGAACGGTGCCGGCGCGACCTTCAGCATTTCGAGCACCCGCTTGCTCGCCGCGCCGATGACCTCGACCATCCGGTCGAACCCGTCGAGGGTGTGCAGGTCCGTGCGGGTCTACCAGCCGGCCTCCTTGTCGGGAACGTCGCGCCCCAGATTGTCGAGCTGCCCGAGCAGCTCCGTATTGAGGGCATCCGCGACGTCCGGCTCCAGGACCTGGGCCCAGACCGGCACCGCGAACAGCGGCATCATCTGCGAACTCTCGAACATGTCCCCGGCTCTCCCGCTCGGCTGGCGTGCCTATCGCGGCAGCAACGAGCTGCCCATCAGGAACTCGTCAACGGCCCGCGCCGCCTGGCGGCCTTCGCGGATCGCCCACACCACCAGGGACTGGCCCCGGCGCATGTCACCGGCAGTAAACACCTTGTCGCGCGACGTGCGGTAGGCGTTGGTGTCGGCCTTGACGTTGCCGCGCGCGTCGAGCTCGACGCCGAGCTCCGTGAGCAGGCCCTCCGCGACCGGATGCAGGAAGCCCATGGCCAGCAGCACCAGGTCGGCCTGGAGCTGGAACTCCGTGCCGTCGATGGGCTGGAACTTCTCGTCAACCCGCTGGCAGTTGATGTGGGTCACGCGGCCGTTCTCGCCGCCGATGCTGGTCGTGGTGACCGAGAAGTCGCGCTCCGCGCCCTCCTCCTGGCTCGACGAGGTCCGCATCTTCAGCGGCCAGTGCGGCCAGGTCAGCCCCTTGTTCTCCTTCTCCGGCGGCGCCGGCATGATCTCGAGCTGGACGACCGAGAGCGCGCCCTGGCGAATCGACGTACCGATGCAGTCGGAGCCCGTGTCGCCGCCGCCGATCACCACCACATTCTTCTGCGTGGCGAGGATCGGTTCCACCTCGCCATCCATGTTGCTGCCCGCCACGCGGCGGTTCTGCTGGGGCAGGAAATCCATCGCGAAGTGCACGCCTTCGAGGTCGCGCCCCTCGACCGGCAGATCGCGCGGCGTCTCCGAGCCGCCGCACAGCAACACGGCATCATAATCCGCATCGAGCTGTGCCCCGGTCAGGTCCACGCCCACATGAACGCCGCAGTGCAGCGTGACGCCCTCGGCGGTCATCTGCTCCATCCGGCGATCGATGAGATGCTTTTCCATCTTGAAGTCTGGAATGCCGAAGCGCAGGAGACCGCCCGGCGCCTCGTTCTTCTCGAACAGGTGCACGTCGTGACCTGCCCGCGCGAGCTGCTGCGCCGCCGCGAGTCCGGCGGGCCCGGAGCCGACGATCGCGACCTTCTTGCCGGTCTTCACCTCCGGGATCTGCGGCGTGATCCAGCCCTCTTCCCACGCCTTGTCCACGATGGCGCACTCGATCGTCTTGATGGTGACCGAGTTGTCGTCGATGTTGAGCGTGCAGGCCGCCTCGCAGGGCGCCGGGCAGATACGGCCGGTGAACTCCGGGAAATTGTTGGTCGAGTGCAGGTTGCGCGCCGCCTCTTCCCAGTCCGAGTTGTAGACCAGGTCGTTCCAGTCGGGGATCTGGTTGTTCACCGGGCAGCCGTTGTGACAGAACGGAATCCCGCAGTCCATGCACCGTGCCGCCTGGCGCTCGAGGTCGCGATCCTCCAGCGGAATGGCGAACTCGTCATAGTTGCGGATCCGGTCCGCCGCGGGCTTGTAGGTCCGGTCGTGCCGCTCGATCTCGATGAAGCCTGTAACCTTGCCCATTATCCCCTCCGCATTCCGATGTTCATCTCGCCGGTCTGCTCGACCTGCATTTCCTGCAGGGCGCGGCGATATTCCACCGGCATGACCTTCACGAACTTCGGCAAATACTCGTCCCAATTGTCCAGGATGTGCTGTGCGCGCGTCGATGCCGTGTAGCGCGCATGGTTCTGGATGAGTTGGCGCAGCCGCTCGGCATCGAAGCGGGTCATGTCGGACTGGAGATCGACGAGCCCGTGGGACTCGTTGTCCGACAGGTGCAGCTTCTCCATCTCTTCGACCTCGTCCTCGATCGGCTCGAGATCGACCATGGCCAGGTTGCAGCGGCCCTCGAAGCCGCCCGACTCGTCGAGCACATAGGCGATGCCGCCCGACATGCCCGCCGCGAAGTTGCGGCCGGTCTCGCCGAGCACGACGACGATTCCGCCGGTCATGTACTCGCAGCCATGGTCGCCGGTGCCCTCGACGACGGCGATCGCGCCCGAGTTGCGCACGGCGAAGCGCTCGCCCGCGATCCCGCGGAAGTAACACTCGCCGGTGATCGCACCGTAGAGCACCGTGTTGCCGACGATCATGCTCTCGTCCGGGTTGATCCCGCTCGCGGGATCCGGACGGACGATCAACTTGCCGCCGGACAGCCCCTTGCCGACATAGTCGTTGGCCTCGCCCACGAGATCGAGGGTAACGCCGTGGGCGACCCACGCGCCGAAGCTCTGGCCCGCGACGCCCTTCAGGTTGAACCAGATCGTGTCTTCCGGCAGTCCCGCATGACCGTATTTCCGGGCCACGCGGCTCGACAGCATCGTGCCCGCGGTCCGGTCGGTGTTGCCGATCGGGAAATCCGCCTGCACCGGCGTCCCGTTCTCCAGGGCCGGCGCGGCGGCCTCGATGAACTTCCGGTCCAGGATGTCGTGGATCGGGTGGTCCTGCGCAATCCGATTGTAGTTGTCGACCCGCTCCGCCTCTTCGGGCTTGTGGAACAGGCGCCCGAAGTCGAGCCCCTTGGCCTTCCAGTGTTCGGCGGCCGCGACGGTGTCGAGCGCATCGGTCTGGCCGATCATCTCGTTCAGGGTCCGGAAGCCCATTTCCGCCATGAGTGCGCGGGCCTCTTCCGCCACGAAGAAGAAGTAGTTCACGACATGCTCGGGCGCGCCGGTGAACTTCTTGCGCAGCTGCGGGTCCTGGGTCGCGATCCCGACCGGGCAGGTGTTGAGGTGACACTTGCGCATCATGATGCAGCCGGATGCAATCAGGGGTGCGGTGGCGAAGCCGAACTCGTCGGCCCCCAGCAGCGCGCCTACGACGACATCTCGGCCCGTCCGCAGGCCGCCGTCCACCTGGACCGCGATCCGTCCGCGCAGGTCGTTCATGACGAGCGTCTGCTGGGTCTCGGCGAGGCCGATTTCCCACGGCGAGCCCGCATGCTTTATCGACGTCAGCGGCGACGCGCCGGTGCCGCCCTCGAAGCCCGAGATCGTGACATGGTCCGCGCGCGCTTTGGAGACGCCGGCCGCGACCGTCCCGACACCGACTTCGGAGACCAGCTTGACGCTGATCGCCGCCTCGTCGTTGGTGTTCTTCAGGTCATAGATCAGCTGCGCCAGGTCCTCGATCGAGTAGATGTCGTGATGCGGCGGCGGCGAAATCAGGCCGACCCCCGGCGTCGAATGACGTACCTTCGCGATCACCGCATCGACCTTGTGGCCCGGGAGCTGGCCGCCCTCGCCGGGCTTGGCACCCTGGGCCATCTTGATCTGGATCATGTCCGAGTTGACCAGATACTCGGTCGTCACGCCGAACCGGCCCGAGGCGACCTGCTTGATCGCCGAGCGCATCGAATCGCCGTTGTCCATGGGCGTGAAGCGATCGACCTCCTCGCCGCCTTCGCCGGTGTTCGACTTGCCGCCGATCCGGTTCATCGCAATCGCGAGGTTCGTGTGCGCCTCGCGCGAGATCGAGCCGAACGACATTGCGCCCGTGGCGAAGCGCCGGACTATCTCCGATGCCGGCTCGACCTCGTCGAGCGGCACGGGCGTGCGGCCGGTCTCTTCTGCCGGACGGAGCCGGAACAGGCCCCGCAGGGTCATCAGGTCCTCGTCCTGCTTGTTGATGGCCTCGGCGAACGCCGCATACTTCTCCGGCAGGTTGCCGCGCACGGCGTGCTGAAGGTCGGCCACCGAGTTCGGGGTCCAGAAATGCTTCTCGCCGCGGATGCGGAAGGCATACTCGCCGCCCACGTCGAGCGCGGTCCTGTAAACCGGGTTGTCCCCGAAGGCATCGGCATGGCGCTGGTGGGTCTCGCGGGCAATCTGCGCCAGGCCCACGCCCTCGACCGCCGTGTGGGTGCCGGTGAAGTACTTCTCGACAAAGGAGGACTGGAGGCCGACCGCGTCGAAAATCTGCGCGCCGCAGTAGGACTGGTAGGTCGAGATGCCCATCTTGGACATGACCTTCAGGATGCCCTTGTCGATCGCCTTGATGTAGCGGCGGATGATCTGTTCCTCGCTCAGTTCCTCGTCGAACTTCTCGCGCAGGTCGGCGAGCGTCTCGAAGGCGAGCCACGGGTTGATCGCTTCCGCGCCATATCCGGCGAGCGTGCAGAAATGATGCACCTCGCGCGCCTCGCCGGTCTCGACGACGAGGCCGACCGAGGTCCGGAGTCCCTTGCGGATCAGGTGATGATGCACCGCCGACGTCGCGAGCAGCGACGGGATGGCGACCCGGTCCGCCGCGACGAGCCGGTCGGACAGGATGATGATGTTGTAGCCTTGGCCGACGCATTCCTCGGCGCGCGCGCAGAGATCGTCGATCGCCTGCTCCATATGCGCTTCGCCGTGCTCCGCCGAATAGGTGATGTCGAGCGTCTGGGTACGGAACTGGTTGTCGGCGATATCGCCGATGGCGCGGACCTTCTCGAGGCCCGCATTCGTGATGATCGGCTGGCGCACCTCGAGGCGCTTCAGTGTAGATGTGCCCTCGAGGTCGAGCAGGTTCGGTCGCGGCCCGATGAAGGACACGAGCGACATGACGATCTCCTCGCGGATCGGGTCGATCGGCGGGTTCGTCACCTGGGCGAAAAGCTGCTTGAAGTAGGACGCCAGCGGCTTCGAGCGCGACGACAGGGCCGAGAGCGGCGTGTCGGTGCCCATGGCACCCGTCGCTTCCTGCCCGGTGTGCGCCATCGGCGCCATCAGGAACTTCAGGTCTTCCTGGGAGTAGCCGAACGCCTGCTGCCGGTCGAGGAGCGAGGCCGAAGACGCCGCCGGCGGGCGGCCGACATCGGGCAGGTCCTTCACGCGGATCTGGGTGTTGGCGAGCCACTCCGGGTAGGGATGGCTGTTGGCCAGCTCGGACTTGAACTCCTCGTCGGAGATGATCCGGCCCGCTTCCATGTCGATCAGCAGCATCTTGCCGGGCTGGAGCCGCCACTTGCGGGCGATATTCTCTTCCGGAATGTCGAGGACGCCCATCTCGGAGGCGAGCAGGACATACCCGTCCTTGGTCTCCAGGAAACGCGCCGGGCGCAGCCCGTTGCGGTCGAGCGTCGCGCCCACGACGCGGCCGTCGGTGTAGGCAATCGCCGCGGGGCCGTCCCACGGCTCCATCAGGGCCGCGTTGTACTCGTAGTAGGCGCGCAGCGTGTCATCCATGAGGGGATTACCGGCCCACGCCTCGGGGATCATCATCATCATGGCCTGGGGCAGCGAGTATCCGCCCTGGAAGAGCAGCTCGAGCGCATTGTCGAAGCAGGCGGAGTCCGACTGCCCCTCATAGGAGATCGGCCAGAGCTTCTCCATGTCGTCGCCGAAGACCGGGGACGACATGGTGGCCTGGCGGGCTGCCATCCAGTTGTTGTTGCCGCGCAGCGTGTTGATCTCGCCGTTGTGGCAGATCATCCGGTACGGGTGGGCCAGCGGCCAGGCCGGGAAGGTGTTCGTCGAGAAGCGCTGATGCACGAGTGCGACGGCGGACGTCACGCGCGCATCCTGCAGGTCCTTGTAGTACTGGGACAGCCCGTCCGCGAGCACCAGCCCCTTGTAGACGATCGTCCGCGACGAGCAGGACGACGGGTAGTAGCCGATCGCCGCTTTCGGCTCGGTTTCCCGAATCTTGTTCGAGGCCGCCTTGCGCCCGACATAGAGCTTGCGCTCGAAATCGTCGTCGCTCGCCATGTCCGCGCCCCGGGCGATGAACACCTGGCGATGCACGGGTTCCGTGGGCTTCACGCTCTCGCCGAGCACGGAGGAATCCACCGGCACGTCGCGCCAGCCGATGATCTCCATCCCCTCCGCGCGCATCGCGGCTTCGTAGGCCTCCTCGATGACCTTTTGGTGACCGGCATCACGGGGCACGAAGAGCTGCGCCACGCCGTAGTGCTGCGGTTCGGGCAACGCGAAACCGAGCCGTTCGGCCTCGGCGGCGAAGAATTCGTGCGGCAGCTGGATGAGAATGCCTGCGCCGTCGCCGGCCTTCGGGTCGGCGCCGACCGCACCGCGATGTTCGAGATTGCACAGGATACTCAGACCGTCCTCGACGATCTTGCGGCTGCGCTCGTTGCGGATCGAGCAGATCATGCCGATGCCGCAGGCGTCATGCTCCTGAGCCGGACTGTACAGGCCGCGCGCTGGCTGCATGCCCGCATAGGGCACTGCGGCGGCGGTATTGCTCGAGGCGATCTTGTCGGTCTTACGCACGTTCGAAATTCCCAACTCACAAGCTCGGTTATGGTTCTCACCGTTCCCGCAATAAGGGATCGGCGACTGTGAAAGACATTCCACCGGTCTTCCGCGTTCGTCTGTGTTTCGGCCTCCCAGCCCGCGGCGGCAGATATTAGCGGATCATGGCGTCAAACCCACGCCGAATCCCGCTCTGACCGCCAAAAAACACCTTTGACTTCGCACCCGTGACGCAACCAACAAAAAACCCCGCCGAGGCGGGGCAAGCTTTTGATTATCAACCAAAATTGGTTGCGGGGGCAGGATTTGAACCTGCGACCTTCAGGTTATGAGCCTGACGAGCTACCGGACTGCTCCACCCCGCGTCGATAACGTCACGCGTTGCCACGCGAAATCTGTTCTGTTCCCAACCTGCGTGAAGGAACCATCGTGATCTAGGTTGCGTTTGCGGGCAGTCATGCGTTTGGAAGACCTGGCAACGACCTACTCTCCCGTGCCTTAAGACACAGTACCATCGGCGCTAGGGGTCTTCACGGCCGAGTTCGGAATGGGATCGGGTGTGGCCCCCCCGCTATAGCCACCAGGTCGTCCAAACGCATGATGTGATGCATCTGCGTGTGTGCACCTGCCGCAATAATCCTGACGATCGCACCGCTTGATGTGCGATGCGAAACCAAAAAAACCTGAGCCAAATCGAAACAATTGGTGTCGACGAACCTTGCCGCTGTACGCGGCGGTTTAAGTGGCTGTCGTTCGGATCCCGAAGGGTCCTGCAGACAGCCTGCAATCAAGCCAATCGAGCAATTAGTACTGGTCAGCTTCACGTGTTGCCACGCTTCCACACCCAGCCTATCAACGTGGTGGTCTTCCACGGCTCTCAAGCGAGACCTAGTATCAAGGTGGGCTTCCCGCTTAGATGCTTTCAGCGGTTATCCCTTCCGCACTTAGCTACCCGGCGATGCTCCTGGCGGAACAACCGGTACACCAGAGGTGCGTCCACCCCGGTCCTCTCGTACTAGGGGCAGC
>JAYQGE010000030.1:0-28149 GCA_038140435.1 Rhodospirillaceae bacterium
CGGAAGGCCGCGCCTTCCTTGTGCATGTCGAGGAACACCTCGCCCAGGGAGCCGTCGTCATACTCGCCGGTGCGGATATAGACCTTGTGGCCGCCGACGATCGCCTTCTGGGTGTAGCCCTTGCGGCGGTGAGGCAGCTTCTGGCGGTCCACCTCGCGCTCGATCACGCGCTCGACGATCCGCTCGGCGACGATTTCGGCGCGCCGGCCGTTCGGCGCGTCGAGCAGCTCGTCCATCATGTCTTCCGCATCGTCGGCTTCGTCTGCCAGGAGCTGCGACTGCAGGGGCTGGCTGAGCTTCGAGCCGTCGCGGTAGAGCGCATTCGCCTTGAGGCCGAGGCGCCAGGACAGCATGTAGGCGTCCGCGCAGTCCGACACGTTCGCCGTGTTGGGCATGTTGATGGTCTTCGAGATCGCGCCCGTGATGAACGGCTGGGCCGCGGCCATCATGCGGATGTGGCTTTCGACAGACAGGAAACGCTTGCCGATCTTCCCGCACGGATTGGCGCAGTCGAAGATGGGCAGATGCTCGTCCTTGATGTGCGGCGCACCCTCGAGAGTCATGGTGCCGCAGGCGTGGTTGTTTGCCGCGGCGATCTGCTCTTCATCGAAGCCCAGCGCGGTCAGCATGTCGAAGGACATGTCGTCGAGCTGGCCCGCGTCGATGCCGAGGGTCTCGGTGCAGAAGGCCTCGCCGAGCGTCCACTTGTTGAACGCGAAGCGGATGTCGAACGCCGTACCGAGGCCTTCCTCGACCGCGGCAATCTGCTCGTCGCCGAAGCCCTTCTCCGCGAGGGTGGCGTGGTTGACGCCGGGTGCGTCGGCGAGCGAGCCGTGGCCCACCGCGTAACCCGCGATCTCGTCGATCTGCTTCGGCGTGTAGCCGAGATTCTGCAACGCCTCGGGGACCATCCGGTTGATGATCTTGAAGTAGCCGCCGCCGGCGAGCTTCTTGAACTTCACCAGCGCGAAATCCGGCTCGATGCCCGTGGTGTCGCAGTCCATCACCAGCCCTATCGTGCCGGTCGGCGCGATCACCGTGGTCTGGGCATTTCGGTAGCCATGCGCCTCGCCGAGCTCGAGTGCCTGGTCCCAGGCGCGCTTGGCCGCTTCGGCGATGGCCGGCTCGGGGCAGTTCGCATGGTCGAGCGCGACGGGCAGGGTGGACAGGTCCTCGTAGCCCGAGGTCTTGCCGTGGGCCGCGCGACGATGATTTCGGATCACGCGCAGCATGTGCTTGGCGTTCTTCCTGTAGCCGGGGAAGGCGCCCAGCTCCTCGGCCATCTCGGCCGAGGTCGCATAGCAGACGCCCGTCATCAGAGCACTGATCGCGGCGCAGAGCGCGCGCCCCTCGTCGCTGTCATAGGGGAGCGACGAGGCCATGAGCAGGCCGCCGATATTCGCGAAGCCCAGGCCGAGCGTACGGTATTCGTAGCTCAGCCGCGCGATCTCCCTGGACGGGAACTGTGCCATGAGTACGGAAATCTCGAGCGTCACCGTCCACAGCCGCACCGCGTGCTCGAAGCCGGCGACATCGAACGTTCCGTCCGTGTCGCGGAAGGTCATCAGGTTGAGCGACGCGAGGTTGCAGGCCGTGTCGTCGAGGAACATGTACTCCGAGCACGGGTTGGACGCGTTGATCCGTCCCGATTCCGGGCAGGTGTGCCAGTCGTTGATCGTCGTGTCGTACTGGATGCCGGGGTCGGCGCAGGACCAGGCGGCGTTGGAAATCTTGTCCCACAGATCGCCGGCGTCGATCGTCTTCGCGATCTCGCCATCGGTGCGTCGCCGCAGGTCCCAGCTACCCCCGTCCTCGACCGCCTTCAGGAAGTCGTCGGTGACCCGCACCGAGTTGTTGGAGTTCTGGCCGGATACCGTCAGATACGCCTCGGAATCCCAGTCGGTGTCATAGGTCGGAAACTCGATTTCCTTGAACCCCTGGCGCGCGAACTGGATCACCCGCTGGGCGTAGTTGTCCGGCACCATTGCCTTGCGGGCTGCCCGGATCGCCTTCTTGAGCGCCGGGTTCTCGGCCGGCTCGAACCGTTCGTCGCCGTTGGGCGCATTTTCGTCGTGGCACGCGGCCATGATCGCCGTCAGGTGCTGCTGGCAGGTGATCGATCCCGTCACCAGCGCCGCGACCTTCTGCTCCTCGGTGACCTTCCAGTCGATATAGGCCTCGATGTCGGGGTGATCGACATCAACCACGACCATCTTGGCCGCACGCCGTGTCGTCCCGCCGGACTTGATCGCGCCCGCCGCGCGGTCGCCGATCTTGAGGAAGCTCATCAGGCCCGACGACTTGCCGCCACCCGACAGCGCTTCGTTTTCGCCGCGAATATTCGAGAAGTTCGAGCCGGTGCCGGACCCGTACTTGAACAGGCGCGCCTCGCGGACCCACAGGTCCATGATGCCGCCGTCGTTGACCAGGTCGTCGGAGACGGACTGGATGAAGCAGGCGTGGGGCTGCGGATGCTCGTAAGAGCTCTTGGACTTGGTCAGCCGGCCCGTCTGGTAGTCCACATAGTGGTGGCCTTGTCCGGGGCCGTCGATGCCGTAGGCCCAGTGGAGGCCCGTGTTGAACCATTGCGGGCTGTTCGGCGCCGCGATCTGGGCGGCGAGCATGTAGCGCATCTCGTCGTAATAGGCGCTGGCATCCTCGGCGCTGTCGAAGTAGCCGCCTTTCCAGCCCCAGTAGGCCCAGGTGCCGGCCAGCCGGTCGAAGACCTGGCGCGCGTCGGTCTCACCGCCATATCGCTTGTCCTCGCCGATCCGCTTGAGCTTGGCCTCGTCGGCGGTATGGCGCCACAGGAACTCGGGCACTTCGTCTTCCTTTACGGGCTTGAGCCGTGCGGGAACACCGGCCTTGCGGAAATATTTCTGCGCCAGGATATCGCACGCGACCTGGGTCCAGGCCGCGGGGACCTGGATGTCGTCGGCCGCGAACACAACCGAGCCGTCCGGGTTCCGGATCTCGCTGGATGTGCTGCGAAACTCGATCGCGGCGTAAGGATTCTCGCCTTCGTTCGTGAACCGGCGCTGGATCCGCATGTAACCCCCCAATGTCGGCGCGCTGCCCGCGCCGGAAAGCAATATGAGCCAGGGTGGCCGCGCCCAAATCATTCACATTCGCCGAGGGCGGCCCCCGCCGAGTCGATGGTGAATTCGTGACAAAAACACCAAATCTCGGCAATTGTGGACGGTAAACCACAAGATATTTGCGTCGCAACCAGATTTTGGGGCAGTCGTCTCGTCGCTGTCCATATACTGTGGGGTTTGCTGTGGCGGCGGCCCGTGGGGGATGACGCGCGAACGTGACATCATGGCTCTGGCCAAATTCGGAGGCGGGTGCCATAGTCCCGCGGAACTCGGGCGCACAAAGGGATTCGCACGCGCAATGGCCACGTTGGGAACGCTGCTTCGGACCATGATCTCGGGCGAGCTTGTCGGCACCGACAAGTACGGGAACCGCTACTATCGCGGCCGGACGCGCAATCGCTACAACCGCGAACGTCGCTGGGTGGTCTACAAGGGCCGGCCCGAGGCGAGCAAGGTGCCGCCCGAATGGCACAGCTGGTTGCATCACATGACGGAATCGCCGCTTGATGAGGACCAGCGCCATGATTGGCAGAAGGAACATGTGCCGAACCTGACCGGCACCCGCGCGGCCTACCATCCGCCGGGCAGCGTGTTGCGGGACGGCGAGCGTCGGCGCGGAACCGGCGACTACGAGCCCTGGACGCCGCAGTAACCTTCCGGCGGACACGTTTGTTTTCTTGATCGGGGCATCTCGGTGAGCGCGTCAGGATGAACAAGTCGTCGCAGCGTGAAATTCGAAGCGTTCTGACCGGCCTCGCGGTGACCGTGGTCGTTGTCGCCGTTCTGTTGACGGTGTTCGGACCTGCGCGGGTCTCCGGCGGTCCGACGTCCGATATCAGCGCGGTCTTCGGGCGCACGGACGGTCTGCGCGTGGGCAGCCCGGTGCATGCCGCGGGCGTGCAGGTGGGAGAAGTCGCGGCGCTCGAACTGGTCGATGGTTTCCGGGTGCTGGCGACGCTACGGGTCGATTCGGGCGTCTACCTCGACACGGACGCCTCTGCGGCGATCGTTACGGACGGGATTTTCGGCGGCAAGCTGGTCCGCCTCGACATTGGCGGCGGCGAAGACATGATCGCCGACGGCGGTCGGATCGGATTCACCGAGGACGCAGTCGTTCTGGACGATCTGCTCGGACTGATCATTTCCCAGGCGAAGGCGGCGCGCGAGGAGGAGGCGAAACAATGAGACGCGGTGCGGTTGAGACCATTCTCGGGGCCGTGGTGCTGCTGATCGCGGTGGGCTTCGTCATATTCGGTGCGCGATCCATCGACCTACAGGGCGACGACGGCTACGAGCTGACGGCACGTTTCCTGAAGGTCGGGGGGCTCGACCGGGGCAGCGATGTTCGTATTTCGGGCGTGAAGGTGGGGTCGGTCATCGATCGCGCGCTCGACGACCAGACCTTCGAGGCGGTCGTGACGTTCACGGTGCGCAGCGACATCAAGCTTCCGGCAGATACCGAAGCTGGCGTCACCGCGGAAGGCCTCCTCGGCGGCAAGTATCTCCGTCTCTTCCCGGGCACGGCGAGCGAGACCCTCGCGCCGAACGGCGAGATCGCGCAGACCCGCGATTTCCAGGCGCTCGAGGATACGGTCTCGGAAATCATCTTCCTGGCCACCGGCTCCAAGTGATGTCGGTTTGCCGTCGAACGCCGTCATGATTCGTCGTGGCGCGGCCCTTGGGGCGTTCGTAATGGCTGCCGCGTTCCTGACGGGAGCTGCGCACGGCCAAGAGGAACGCGATGCGCCGGACGCGGGCGCGGCGTCCGTCGGAGCCGTGCTCCAGGGCCTCGACAAGGTGACCGCCCGGATTTCCACATTCGAAGCGCCCTTCGACGTGGCGGTTCGCTTCGGCTCGCTCGTCATCCAGGCGCGCGCCTGTCACAAGGCTCCACCGACCGAAGCACCGGAAAGCACGGCGTTCCTCGAGATCGACGAGACTTTCGAGACGGGGCGTCCGCGCGACGTATTCACGGGCTGGATTTTCGCGTCGAGCCCCGCAGTCTCGGCGCTCGAGCACCCGGTCTACGATGTCTGGGTGGTTGACTGTATGAAGGCCTCGAATGCCGCGTCCGACAGCTCGGGCTGAAAATCCGCGTCGACCTTGAGCGCCGCGGCGAGCTGCTGCCGGTAGTCCGCGCGCTCGATCTCCACCGCCCCGAACTGGCGCAGATGGTCCGTGACGAACTGGCTGTCCAGGAGGACAAAGCCGGATGCGCGCAGGCGGGCGGCGAGATGGCAGAGCGCGACCTTGCTGGCGTCGCGCGCGCGCGAGAACATGCTTTCGCCGAAGAAGGCACCGCCGAGGCTTACGCCGTAGAGCCCGCCGACCAGTTCGCCGTCGTCCCAGCACTCGACCGAGTGGGCAAACCCCATCTCGAACAGGGCGGCGTAGAGCCGTTCGATCTCGTCGTTGATCCAGGTGTCGGGACGCTTGCCCTGGGGTTCGGCGCAGCCGCGTACGGTGCCCGCGAAGTCGCTGTCGCAGCGTATCTCGAAGGGATGGGCACGGATCGTTCGCCGCAGGCGGCGCGGAATGTGGAACGCGTCGAGCGGCAGCACGCCGCGCATGTCGGGGTCGATCCAGTAGAGGTCCGCGTCATTCCGGCTCTCGGCCATCGGAAAGATTCCGCTGGCATAGGCACCCAGGAGCAGTTGCGGGGTCAGTCCGGCCATGGCGCAAGCCTAATCGGTTGCGACGAAGCTTTCGAGCCAGTGAATGTCGAAATCGTTGGCGATGAAGGACGGGTCCTCGGCGAGTCGCTGGTGCAGCGGGATCGTGGTGGACACGCCCGAGACGACCATCTCGCCCAGCGCGCGGCGCAGGCGCATCAGGGCCTCGTTACGGTCGCGGCCGTGGACGATCAGCTTGGCGACAAGGCTGTCGTAGTAGGGCGGGATGCTGTAGCCCGCGTAGAGCGCGGAATCGACACGTACGCCAAGGCCGCCCGGCGCGTGGAATTCCTCGATCCGTCCGGGTGAGGGTGTGAAGCTCACCGGGTCCTCGGCGTTGATCCGGCACTCGAACGCGTGCCCGGAGATTTTGATGTCCTCCTGGCGCAGGCTCATCTCCTCGCCCGCCGCGATCCGGATCATCTCCGAGACGATATCGATGTCGCAGATCATCTCCGTGATCGGATGTTCGACCTGGACGCGGGTATTCATCTCGATGAAGTAGAACTCGCCGTTCTCGTAGAGGAACTCGAACGTGCCGGCGCTGCGGTAGCCGATCCGCGCGGCGGCGTCGGCGCAGACCTTGCCGATACGCTGGCGTGTTTCCGCGTCGAGGATGGGACAGGGCGCTTCCTCGAGCACCTTCTGATGCTTGCGCTGGAGCGAGCAGTCGCGTTCGAACAGGTGGACCGCGTTGCCCTTGCCGTCGGCGATCACCTGGACCTCGACGTGGCGGGGATGCCCGAGATACTTCTCGATATAGACCGTATCGTCGCCGAAGTTCGCCTTGGCCTCGGTGCCCGCGAGCGTGAAGGCGGACTCGATATCCTCGGCACGTTCGACCACCTTCATGCCGCGACCGCCGCCGCCCGACGCGGCCTTGACGATCACGGGATACCCGATGTCGTCCGCGATCGCCCTGGCTTCGGCGGGTGACGCCACCGCGCCCTCCGATCCCGGGACCACGGGCACGCCGGCCTTCTTCATCGCGTCTTTCGCCGCGACCTTGTCGCCCATGGTCGCGATCAGCTCGGAGCTTGGCCCGATGAAGGCGATATCGTGCTCCTCCACGATCCGGGCGAAGTTCGCATTCTCCGAGAGGAAGCCGTATCCCGGGTGGATCGCATCCGCGTCCGTCACGGTTGCCGCCGAAAGAATGGCCGGGATGTTGAGGTAGCTGTCAGTCGCGGCAGGGGGGCCGATGCACACGCTCTCGTCGGCAAGGCGCACATGCATGGCGTTGGAATCGGCTGTCGAGTGCACCGCCACGGTCGAGATGCCCATCTCCTTGCAGGCACGGTGGATGCGCAGCGCGATCTCGCCGCGGTTGGCGATCAGGACCTTTTCGAACATGGAGGCCGGCCCGCCTATTCGATGATGGCGAGAACTTCGCCGAACTCGACCGGCTGGCCGCTGGCGACGGCGATGCTCTGGACCATGCCGGCGCGCGGAGCCTTCACCTCGTTGAAGGTCTTCATCGCCTCGATGAGCAGCAGGGTCTGGCCTTCGCGGACCGTGTCGCCTGCCTTCACGAAGGGCGGGTCCTCCGGCGACTGGGCGAGATAGACCGTCCCGACCATGGGCGCGGTGACCGCGCCGGGATGGGCCGCCGCGTCGCCGCCGCCGGGCGCGGGTGCCGCAGCTGCGGCAACGGGCGGAGCAGCGACAGCCGCTGTGACGGCACCTACACCGGGCATGGCCACGCGGACGCGCTTGCCGTTGTCCTCGTACTCGATCTCGGCGAGCCCGGTTTCGTTCAGCAGGTCGGCGAGCTTTCGGACGAGGTCCGGATCGATGTCGAAATTGTCGCTCATTGGCTACAGATCCATTCGCGCCGCCAGTGCCGAGATCGCCAGCACATAGCTGTGGGAACCGAAGCCGCATACGACACCCGTGGCGGCCGCGCTGATATAGGACTTATGTCGGAACTCCTCGCGCGCGAAGATATTCGACAGATGCACCTCTACGATCGGGATGTCGAGCAGGCGCAGCGCGTCGTGGACCGCGACCGAGGTGTGGGTGTAGGCGCCGGCATTGATCGCGAGACCGGCCGCGCCCGTGCGGGCCTCCTGTATCCAGGCGACAAGCTCGCCCTCATGGTTGGTCTGTCGGAAGTCCAGCGCGAAGCCGGCCGTCTTGGCCGCTTCGGCGCACCGCACCTCGATGTCGGCCAGCGAATCCCCGCCATAGATTCCGGGTTCGCGCTCACCGAGCAAGTTCAGGTTCGGCCCGTTCAGGACCCATATGGAACCGCGTTCAGTCAAACCGTTACCCCATTCCCGCAACGCAAGCTCGCCGGTTAACACAGGCGGTGATTCAGGGCAATTCGCGCGACGAGCTCATCGTGACGCATCCGCTGCAAATTTCGATTGGATTGCGCGAATTTTGAACTATAACGCGGCGCCCCAACTTCGCCGGACCGACCCGCGCATGACCGACAAGATCGAACACTATTTCGCCAGCGCGGAGCCGGAGACCCCGTGCCTCGTGGTGGACCTCGACCGCGTCGCCGACAACTACCGGCGCATGGCGGCGCTGATTCCCTGGGGCGAGATTTTCTATGCGGTGAAGGCCAACCCTGCCGCTCCGATCATCGAGCGGTTGGCTGCGGCGGGCGCATCCTTTGATGCAGCGAGTCCGGCAGAGATCGCGGCGTGTGTTGCCACGGGCGTGTCATCCACGCGCATCTCCTACGGGAACACCGTGAAGAAGGCGTCGGATATCGCGTTCGCCGCCACGGCAGGCGTGGGCCTTTTCGCCTTCGACAGTGCTGGTGAGCTCGACAAGATTGCGGCCCACGCACCGGGCGCGGGTGTGATTTGCCGTATCGTCGTCTCGAACGACGGTGCGCGTTGGCCGCTGACCCGAAAGTTCGGGTGCGATCCGGCGGCTGCCTTGGGATTGCTGCGTCGTGCGTCGGACGCCGGTCTTCGGCCCCTCGGCCTCTCTTTCCATGCCGGCAGCCAGCAGACGGATCCTACGCGCTGGGAAGAGGCGATCGCGCTGTGTGCGGACATCGGGGCGCAGGCCGATGCAGAGGGCATGCCGCTGGATGTGCTGAACCTGGGCGGCGGGTTTCCGATACCGTATGACGACGCGGATGTCCCGGACCTGGCCGCGGTGTTCACACGGATCGGGCGCACGCTGACCGTGGCGTTCGGATCGCGTCTGCCCCGCGTCATGGTCGAGCCCGGTCGGGCAATCGTCGCGGATGCCGGCATAATCCGTAGCGAAGTCGTTCTGGTCACCGAACGCGTTTTCGATACGAGTGAACGCTGGGTCTATCTCGATATCGGACGCTACGGCGGACTCGCGGAATCGGAGGGCGAGGCGATCCGTTACCCGATCCGTGCGCCCGGCCTCGACGGTGCGTCCGGTCCGGCGGTCGTGGCAGGACCGACCTGTGACAGTCATGATGTGCTTTACGAGAACGAGCAATGCGACCTGCCGCTCGCGCTTTCCGCGGGCGACCATGTCTACCTTCACGATGCCGGCGCCTACACGACGACCTATGCGTCCGTGGGCTTCAACGGTTTCGCGCCGCTGAAGGAGCATTACATCTAGGCTTCATCTAGCCGTTCGTGGATGCCGTCGCCTGGAGTTTTGCGAGGAGGCGGTCGAGCTCGGCCATTTCGGCGGTTGTGAGGGTGCTCACAATTCTTCGCTCATGTTCGAGCGCGACGGGAACGATCTTGTCGTGTACCGACCTTCCCTTGCGCGTGAGGCGCGTAATGGCCCGCCTTCGGTCGCTGTCGTCGGCACTGCGGTTGACCAATCCCCCGTCGATCAGCCGGTTCATCGCTCGGCTCACCGTCACCTTGTCCATCGCGGTGCGTTCACAGATCCCGGTCGCGACATCCGGGCCGAAGCGGCCCAGCACCGCCATCACGCGCCACTCCGGGATTGTGAGCCCGAACCGGCCCTGATACTCGCGGGCGATTGCGTTGCTGACCGTGTTCGCCAGGATGGAGAGGCGGTAGGGCAGGAACGCCTCGAGCGCGAGGTGCGGTGCGTCGCGGTCGTGGGTGGCCGATGACATGGTCGCGCTCCGAATTGGTTACATGTGCAACAAAACTATGGCTTGCCCCGCGCCGGGTCAAACGCGCGAAACGTTTACCGGCGGTCGTCGAGATGTTTTCGGATCGCCGTGAAGACATCCTCGAACATCTCGGTCGTCAACCGACCCGTGTTCGTGTTGTAGCGTGAGCAGTGATAGCTGTTCATCAGCAATACCGGTCGCTCGCCGACCGTGATCTCGTGTTGAGCGCCGTGTCCGAACTTGAACGCGGACTGACGGTAGCCCAGCGTCGCAAGGGTCGCGTTGTGGGCGAGCCCGCCGAGCGCGAGGACCACCTCCAGCCGCCGCATGGAATCGAGCTCCGCGACGAGGAAGGGACGGCAGGCCTTGACCTCCGCGCCCACCGGCTTGTTCTGGGGCGGCACGCAGCGCACGGCGTTGGTGATCCGGCAGTCGTCCAGACGAACCCCGTCATCCGGCCGCGCGTCGTAGGTGCCGTGGGCAAGGCCGAACTTCTTGAGCGTCGGGTAGAGAAGATCACCCGCATAGTCACCCGTGAAGGGCCGGGCGGTGCGATTGGCACCCTTCAGCCCGGGGGCCAGGCCGACGATCAGCAAACGTGCATCCGCGCCACCGAAGCTCGGGACAGGGCCGTTGTGGAAATCGGGATGGGCCGCCTGGTTGTCCTCGCGGAACGCGACGAGGCGTGGGCAGAGCGGGCAGTCGGGCGCGGGTTCACCCATCGGTTTCAGTCGTCCGCCGCCGGATCGTCATCCTCGAAATCATCCTCGAAGTCGTCGTCCGGATCGTCGTAGTCGTCGTCAAAGTCATCGTCACGCGGCGGACGGCCGGACCTTTCACGCGCGATCTCGTCGCGCAGGTCGCGCACATCGATGAAACTGTCGGCCTGCCGGCGCAGTTCGTCGGCGACTGAAGCGGAGCCGCCCGCCGTGGTGCTGACGACCGTGACACGCGCGCCGCGGCGCTGCACCGCCTCGACCAGCCGCCGGTAGCCGCCGTCGCCGGAAAAAAGGACCACATGATCGACGCGTTCCGCGATCTCCAGCATGTCGACCGCCAGATCCACGTCGATCGAGTTCCGGATGCGGCGGCGGCCCTGGGAATCCGTGAAGTCCTTCGCCGGCTTCGTGACCAGCGTGTAACCGTTATAGTCGAGCCAGTCGACGAGGGGGCGGATCGGAGAATATTCCTGATCCTCGATCAGGACCGTGTAGTAGTAGGCCCGCACGAGATTCGATTCCTCGCGGAAGAGCGTCAGCAGCTTCTTGTAGTCGATGTCGAACTCGAGACCGCGAGCGGTTGCATAGAGGTTGGCGCCGTCGATGAACACGACGGTCTTTTCGTGGGAACGCAGCATGTGTGCAAATCCTTGTCTTCAAAGTCGAGCGGCATCGGGGGAATGGTTGCGCCGATGCCGGTAATCACGCGTCTGAAATCTGGGTCGTGGAATGCGCGCCTAGATACCTTGGGCGGGGCGGACTGTCCAGATGACGGACGAGCCATGAAAAAAGGGCGCGAACAGTGATCCTGATCGGCCTGGGGGCGAACCTGCCGGGGCCCGACGGTGCTGGCCCCCGCGACACACTGTCTGCGGCGCTCGATGACATCGCGGCTGCTGGTGTCGTGATCTCCGGGCGCTCCGGCTGGTACGCGACAGCGCCGGTGCCCGCGTCCGATCAACCCGATTATGTGAACGCGGTCGCGGCGCTGGAGACGACGCTCGAACCGGGGGCGCTCCTGGATCTCCTGCACGGAATCGAGGGTCGGCGCGGACGGGTGCGATCGACACCGAACGCCGCGCGGGCGATCGACCTGGACCTGCTCGACCATCATGGCACGATCTCAAGCGACTGGCCCATGCTGCCGCACCCGCGCATGCACCTCCGGGCGTTTGTTTTGCGCCCGCTGCTGGATGTGGCGCCCGACTGGACTCACCCGGTGAGCGGCGAGACGGGGGCGGCGTTGCTCGCATGCGCACCGGACCGGGAGGATGTGCGCCCGTTGGTCGAGTGAGGCGCACCGGTCGTGACCGGTGCGCCGCAAACGGTTGGCTTTTCTCCGATAACTGCCTATATACAGCCCGAATTTCACGAAGGTCCGGAGATATTCGAATGGCCCGCGTTACAGTTGAAGATTGCATCGAGAAGGTTTCGAACCGGTTTGACCTGGTCATGCTGGCGTCCCAGCGTGCCCGGGAAGTGTCGGCGGGTGCGCCGATCACGGTCGAGCGCGACAACGACAAGAACCCGGTCATCGCGCTGCGCGAGATCGCGGACGAGACGGTCGAACTCGAGAATCTCCAGGAATCCCTGATCGTCAGCCAGCAGAAGCATGTCGAATACGACCTGCCGGAAGAGGACGAGGTCATCGAGCTCCTGGAATCGGAATCGAACATCGCGGGCGTTACGCCGGACATGCCCGAGGCCGACGCCGAGCCGGGCGACGAACCGGAGATGCCGCAGATGCGCTTCGAGGATGCGGTCGACGAGAGCCAGGACGGCGCCAGCTGATCGCGCGCACCTCTCTGATTCTCCCGCCGTTCCGCGAACGGACGGCAGAAACGAACGCCCGGGCGCACGAATGTGCATCCGGGCTTTTTCGTTGGACCGGGTTCGGGGGTATGATCGCCCCATGATGCGGCAAATGGAGCTGGTGGACCGGGTGCGGGCCTACGATCCGAGCGTGGACGAGGACGCGCTCAATCGTGCCTATGTCTTTTCCATGAAGGCACACGGATCGCAGACCCGCGCGTCCGGCGACCCGTATTTCAGTCACCCGCTCGAGGTGGCGGGCATTCTGACCAACTATCACCTCGACACCGCGTCGATCATCACGGCGCTGCTGCACGACACGATCGAGGACACGGACGCGACCGGGGAACAGATCGCCGAACTGTTCGGTGACGAGGTCGCGGGGCTCGTCGATGGCGTTACGAAGCTGACCCGGCTCGAGCTCCAGTCCGACCGCGCGAAACAGGCGGAGAATTTTCGAAAGCTTCTGCTGGCGATGAGCCGGGACATACGGGTTCTCCTGGTGAAGCTTGCGGACCGGCTGCACAACATGCGCACGCTTGAGCATGTGGACAGTGATGAGCGGCGACAACGGATCGCACGCGAGACCATGGACATCTACGCGCCGCTCGCCGAGCGGATCGGGATGCATGATATCAAGGACGAGCTCGAGGACCGGGCCTTCCGCGAACTGAACGGCGAGGCGCGGGCTTCGATTGCGCGCCGGCTCGGATTCCTGCGCGCCGAGGGCGAGGACGTGGTCGAGAATGTCGTGCGGGAGCTGCGCGACGTGCTGGCAGCGGCGGCGATCGAGGCGGATGTTGCGGGCCGGGAGAAGTCGCCCTATTCGATCTGGCGGAAGATGCAGCGTCAGCAGACCTCGATCGAACAGCTGTCCGACATCATTGCCTTCCGGGTCATCGTCGCGACGGTACCGCAATGCTATGCCGCGCTCGGTGTGGTGCACAGCCGATGCCGGGTCGTGCCGGGCCGTTTCAAGGACTACATCTCCACGCCCAAGCCCAACGGCTATCGCTCGCTGCACACGAGCGTCCTGGGACTCGCCGATCAGCGGATCGAGATTCAGATACGCACCCGCGAGATGCACGATGTGGCCGAACGGGGCGTCGCGGCACACTGGGTCTACAAGCAAGTGGGCGCGGGGCCCGGGTCCGGAGCCGCCAAGGCCGAGAACCAGCAGTACAGGTGGCTGCAGGAGCTTCTCGAGATTCTCGAGAATGCGTCCGCCCCGGAAGATTTCCTGGCGCATACGCGCCTGGAGATGTTCTCGGACCAGGTGTTTTGCTTCTCGCCCAAGGGCGATGTCTATTCCTTGCCGCGTGGCGCGACCCCGATCGATTTCGCCTATGCCGTGCACACCGAGATCGGCGACCGCGCCGTCGGCGCCAAGATCAACGGCCGCAACCTGCCACTGCGAACCGTGTTGCAGAATGGCGACCAGGTGGAGATTCTGACGTCCAAGAACCAGACTCCCTCTCCGGAATGGGAAAAGCTGGTCATGACCGGCAAGGCCCGGGCCCGCATCCGCCGGGTCCTGCGCGAGGCGCAGATGCGCCAGTATATCGACCTCGGGCGAGGCATCGTCGAAAAGGCATTCGGCCGTTTCGGGGAGACGCTTGCGGACATCAAGCTCGACACCGCCCTGCGAGAGTTTCACGCCGATTCGAGCGACGACCTGTTCGCGATGGTCGGGCAGGGAGTGTACACGGGAAACGATGTCGTGCGCTCCATCTTCCCCGACCGGGCCGAGGACGCAGATGCGAAGAAGAGCGGATCGATCTTCTCGTTGCGCCGCCGTCGCGAGAAGCCGCGGGACGGCGATCACGCCGTGCCGATCAGCGGGCTCACACCCGGCATCGCGGTGCACATGGCGAAGTGCTGCTATCCGCTGCCGGGCGACCGGATCGTCGGCATCATGACGACGGGGAAGGGCGCAACGGTGCACACCATTGACTGCATGACCCTCGAGGCGTTTGCCGACAGTCCCGAACGTTGGATTGATGTCGCGTGGGACCGCGACCATGACGGTGTCGGGGCGCAGGTCAGCCGCCTCAACATCACCCTGATGAACGAACCCGGTAGCCTTGCCGCGATGGCCGAGACGATTGCGTCCGCCCGGGGCAACATCTCGAACCTGAAGTTCACAAACCGGACCGCTGACTTCTTCGACATGGTGGTCGATATCGAGGTCGAGGACGCGAAGCACCTGAACAGCATCGTGACCAGCCTGCGTGGCCGCCGCTCGGTCAGCACGGTTGAGCGTGCACGCAGCTAGCTCGCGGGGGCGCCTTGACCTCGTGCCTGCGAACGCCAATTCTAAGGCTGAATCCAGAATATGCGAGACCCTGCAATGGCTTCTGAACTCCGCCTCGGCGTGAACGTCGATCATGTTGCGACGATCCGCAATGCGCGCGGCGGCGGGCATCCCGATCCCGTGCGTGCCGCGCGCGCGGCGGCGGCGGCGGGTGCCGACAGCATCGTTGCCCACCTGCGCGAGGATCGGCGGCACATCTCCGATGATGATCTCGCTCGTCTGATGGACACGATCGAGGTGCCGCTGACGCTCGAGATGGCGGCCACGGACGAGATGCTCGAGATCGCGCTCCGCCATGCACCGCACGCGGTCTGTATCGTGCCGGAACGGCGTGAGGAACGGACGACAGAGGGTGGTCTCGACGTCGCTTCGGGCCACAACCATCTCAAGCGGTTCGTCGATCAGCTCACCGGCAACAAGGCGATCGTGTCCATGTTCATCGAGCCCGACCGGCGCCAGATGGACGCGTCGCACTCGATCGGAGCGCCGGCGGTCGAAATTCACGTCGGCGCCTATTGCGATGCCGTGATCGATGGCGATGAAAAGCTCGCGGCGGAGCAACTCGCGCGGATCGTCGATGCGGCGTCCTACGGCGCGCGGCTTGGATTGCAGATTCACGCGGGCCACGGGATCACGTTCGACACCGTGGGGCCTGTCGCCGCGGTTCCCGAGATCGTCGAGCTGAACATCGGTCATTTCCTCATCGGCGAGGCGATCTTCGGCGGCCTCGACAGCTCCATCAAGCGGATGCGTTCGCTGATGGACGCCGCGCGTTCCGATTCCCGCGGCGAGGTGAGCGCATGAGCGCGTATGAAGCGCCGCGCGCCGTCCCGGGCGTGCCCATGTATCCGATGATCATCGGGCTTGGCTCCGATCTGATCGATATCACCCGCATTGAGCGAACGCTCGAACGTTTCGGCGAGCGGTTCGTGCAGCGCTGCTTCACGGATATCGAGCGCGCGAAGTCCGACCGGCGTGCCAATCGCGCCGACAGCTACGCCAAACGCTATGCGGCGAAGGAGGCCTGCTCCAAGGCGCTCGGCACGGGTTTCCGCAAGGGGGTTTTCTGGCGCGACATGGGGGTGGTGAACCTGCCGACCGGGAAGCCGACGATGGCGCTCACAAACGGGGCCGCCGCGCGTCTCGCGGAGATCACACCGCCGGGTATGAAGCCGCTGATCGAGCTGTCGCTCACCGACGAGCCGCCCCTGGCCCAGGCCATTGTGATCATCTCGGCCATTCCGGACCTCGGGGACTGATCGCGTGCGACTGACGCGCGCCGAATTCGTGACTGGCGAAATCGGTACGAGACGGCTAGAAACCGCGTCACTGCGCCCCATCCGGCGGCCAATCGACTCTCGAACAGCGGATCATCGAACCGAAACGGGCTGGCATGGCGAAAGACCGCAAGAAGAAACCCGGCACCACCATGGAAACGGTGCGCACGATTATCTACGCGCTGCTGATTGCCGGCGTGGTGCGCACGTTCGCCTATCAGCCGTTCAATATCCCGTCGGGCTCGATGATTCCGACCCTCCTCATCGGTGACTATCTCTTCGTCTCGAAGTTCTCCTACGGCTACAGCCGGTATTCGTTCCCGCTTGGCATCGGCTTCTTCAATGGCCGTATTCTCGGCAGTGCGCCGGAACGCGGCGATGTCGCGGTGTTCCGCCATCCGCCGACCAACCGGGAGGACTTCATCAAGCGGGTCGTCGGGATGCCTGGCGATCGCATCCAGATGATATCCGGGCGCCTGCATATCAACGGCGAGGCGGTGGCCCGGCGGCGGATCGAGGACCATCTCTCGCGCGACGCGCTCGGGCAGGTTCGCCGTGTCCCGCAGTATGAGGAAACGCTGCCGAACGGTCGTACCTATGTGATCCGCGAGGGCTTTGGCGACCGTGGGCCGGCGGACAACACGCGCGAGTTCGTCGTGCCGCCCGGCAACTACTTCGCCATGGGCGACAATCGCGACGACAGCAACGACAGTCGTGGCTGGGGATTCGTGCCGGCGGACAATCTCATCGGTCGCGCGGAGATTCTGTTCTACTCGACGGACGGCACTGCCGGGTGGCTGCAGCCCTGGCGCTGGATACAGGCGACCCGGTTCAACCGTATCTTCGATTCCGTGGACTGATGACCGGCGCATCCGACCTCGATGCGCTCGAGACGGCCCTCGGCCACAGCTTCGGCGACCGCAGGCTTCTGGAACGGGCGCTAAGCCACGCCAGTCTGGATATCGGACAGTCCTATGAACGGCTCGAGTTCCTTGGCGACCGGGTGCTGGGCCTCGTTGTGGCCCAGATGCTTCTCGACCGGTTTCCCGATGAGGACGAAGGTCAGATCGGCCGCCGGTTCGCGGCGCTGGTCAATGCGGGCGTGCTTGCGAAGGTTGGCGCGGAACTGGGGGTCGGTGCACATATTCGCGCCGGCACGGGCGTGATCAACGAGGCGATCGTCGCCGATGTGGTCGAGGCGTTGATTGCGGCGATCTACCGGGACGCCGGCTTCGACGCCGCGGCAGCGTTTGTCACCCGAATCTGGTCGCCGCGCGTCGAGACAGCGACGCGGCCGCCACGCGACCCCAAGACGGCGCTACAGGAATGGGCGCAGTCTGAAACCCTCGGGCTGCCCGCCTATCACGATGTTGGGCGCGAGGGGCCGGATCATGCGCCGTCCTTCACGGTCGAGGTCCGGGTCGAGGGCATGGAGCCTGTGCGCGCGGCGGGTTCGAGCAAACGTGCGGCCGAACGTGCGGCGGCTTCTATAATGCTGGGCATGCTGGGGATCGAACATGACGGGTGAGGGCGCACCGACGCGTTGCGGGATCGTGTCCGTGCTGGGGGCGCCGAATGCCGGGAAGTCGACCCTCGTCAACCGGCTCGTCGGCGCCAAGGTAACGATCGTCAGCCCGAAAGTGCAGACAACGCGCACGCGCGTGCGCGGCATCGCGCTCAAGGATCAGACCCAGCTCATCTACACCGACACGCCGGGCATCTTCGCCCCGAAACGCCGGCTCGACCGGGCGATGGTGGATGCGGCATGGGGCGGGGCGGCGGATGCGGACGTGATCGCGGTGCTGGTCGATGCCAAGCGCGGGATCGACCGCGATGTCGAGCGGATTCTCGAGGGTCTCGAGATGCACAAGATCCCCGCGGCGCTGGTCCTGAACAAGGTGGACGGGCTCAGGCGTGAGGTTCTGCTGACGCTCGCGCAGACTCTCAACGACGCGGGATCTTTCGACCGGACCTTCATGATCTCGGCGCTTAACGGCAGCGGGGTCGGCGATCTCGAGGACTATTTCGTGGGCCTCATGCCCGAGGGGCCGTGGCTGTTTCCGGAAGACGAGATCTCCGATCTGCCCCAGCGCCTCTTCGCCGCCGAGGTAACACGCGAGAAGGCCTACATGAGGCTGCATCAGGAACTTCCCTATTCGCTCGCGGTCGAGACCGAGAGCTGGGAGGAGTTCGAGAACGGCAGCGTGCGCATCGAACAGAACCTGACCGTCGCCCGCGAGACCCAGAAGGGCATCGTGCTCGGCAAGGGTGGCCAGATGATCAAGCGAATCCGCGCCGAAGCCCAGCAGGAACTGGCTGAAATTCTCGAGCGCCCGGTGCACCTGTTCGTGCGGGTCCGGGTGCGAGAGAAGTGGGCCGAGGACCCGGGACATTTTCGCGATTGGGGCCTGCGCTTCGATGCCTGACGGCCCCCTGACCTGACATGGAGTGGCGCGACGAGGGATACGTGCTCGCCGCCCGGCCTCACGGTGAGGGCGCGGCCGTGGTCCAGTTGCTGACCCGTGAACACGGACGACATGCCGGCCTGGTCCATGGCGGCGCGGCGCGCAGCAAACGCGCGACGGTCGAGCCGGGAAACCTTGTCGACGCTGTCTGGCGGGCACGACTAAGCGAACATCTCGGGCGCTACACGGTCGAACCGTCCTATCACTATGCCGCGCAGATCATGGACGACCCGGCGCGCCTCGCGGCGCTGTCGGCGGCCTGCGCCGTCACCGAGACCGTGATCCCCGAACGCGAGCCTCATCCGGGCCTGTTCGAGGCAACCGGCGCGCTGTTCGAGGCCCTGACGAATGCCGACGATGCGATCTGGCCGGCCGTCTACATCCAGTGGGAGATGGGACTGCTGCGCGAGCTCGGTTTCGCGCTCGATCTCGCGAGCTGTGCCGCCACGGGTACCAGGACGGAGCTGGTCTATGTCAGCCCGCGCACGGGGCGGGCAGTATCGCGCGACGCGGGTGCGCCCTACGCCGATCGGATGCTCGCGCTGCCGACGTTCCTGCGGCCGGACGGGCGCGGAGCCGGTGCGGCGCGCGCGGATTTCAGCGATGGTCTCCGCCTGACCGGGCATTTCCTCGCCCGCCACGCTTTCGATCCCCTCGATCGACCGCTGCCGGCCGCACGCGACCGCCTGGAGGCCCTCGTCGGGCGCGATTCCGCAGCCGACGCGAAAGATACGTCTGATTCTTGAGGTGACTCACGCGCGCGCCCTAAAAGGGCGTGTTGTGTAACGGAGCTTCGGAATGACGGTTATTGGCGGTGAAGTGCGCCAGGAGGCGTTCAAGGACGCACTGAGCGAGCGCTATCTCAGCTATGCGCTCTCGACGATCATGGCGCGTTCACTCCCCGATGTGCGCGACGGGCTGAAGCCGGTGCATCGGCGGCTGCTGCACGCCATGCGCCAGCTGCGCCTCGACCCCGACCAGGGCTACAAGAAGTGCGCCCGCGTCGTCGGCGACGTCATGGGTAAGTATCATCCCCATGGCGACCAGGCGATCTATGACGCGATGGTGCGCCTCGCCCAGGAATTCGCGGTGCGATATCCGCTCGTCGATGGCCAGGGCAACTTCGGCAACATCGATGGCGATAACGCGGCGGCCATGCGCTACACCGAGGCGCGGATGACCGAGATCGCCCAGGCGCTTCTCGACGGCATCGACGAGGACGCGGTCGATTTCCGCGATACCTATGATGGTGAGGGCGACGAGCCGGTCGTCCTGCCAGCGAATTTTCCCAATCTTCTGGCGAACGGCGCGACCGGGATCGCGGTCGGCATGGCGACCAGCATTCCGCCCCACAATGTGGGGGAGATCTGCGACGCGCTGACCCATCTCCTGAAGACGCCCAAGGCGACAATCGCGAAGCTCGTGGCCCTGATGCCCGGGCCGGACTTCCCGACCGGGGGCGTTCTGGTGGAGGACCGTGAGACGGTCGTCGAGGCCTATGCTAGCGGACGCGGCAGCTTCCGCATCCGGGCGCGATGGGAGGAGGAATCGCTGGGCCGCGGCCAGTACCAGGTCGTGGTGAGCGAGATTCCCTACCAGGTTCAGAAATCACGGCTCGTCGAGCGGATCGCGGAACTGATGCACGCGCGCAAGCTGCCGCTCCTCGGCGACATTCGCGACGAGTCCGCCGACGACATACGTCTCGTGCTCGATCCCAAGAGCCGGAACGTCACTGCCGAGATGCTCATGGAGAGCCTGTTCCGCAACACGGACATGGAATCCCGCATCGGGCTCAACATGAACGTGCTCGACGCCGAGACGGTGCCGCGGGTGATGGACCTGCGCGAGGTGCTGCAGGCCTATCTCGATCACCGTCACGAGGTGCTCGTGCGACGGACGAAGTTCCGTCTCGAGAAGATCGCCGACCGGCTCGATGTGCTGCAGGGCTACATGGTCGTCTTCCTCAATCTTGATGAGGTGATTGCGGTCATCCGCGAGGAAGACGATCCGCGCGCGGTCATGAAGAAGCGCTGGAAGCTGAACGACGCCCAGGTGGATGCGATCCTGAACATGCGGCTGCGTTCGCTGCGCCGCCTCGAGGAGATCGCGATCCGAGAGGAGATCGAGGGACTTGAGGGCGAGCAGAAAACCCTCAAGGCGTTGCTGCGCGACAAGGCAAAACGCACGAAGCGCCTGGCCGAGGAGATCGCCGAGCTGAAGAAGGCATTCGGTCCCAAGACCGAGTTGGGCCGCCGGCGCACCGAGATTGCCGACGCTCCCGAGCCCGTGGCCGTGCCGGTCGAGGCGATGATCGAGCGCGAGGCCGTGACGATTGTCTGCTCCGAAAAGGGATGGGTGCGGACCATCAAGGGGCAGGGAGTCGATCCGGGGGAGCTGAAGTTCAAGGAGGGCGACCGGGGCAAGTTCGTGCTGCCGGCCGAGACGACGGACAAGCTGCTGGTGTTCGGGACGAACGGCCGATTCTACACCGTCGGGGTGGACAAGCTGCCGGGCGGGCGTGGTCATGGCGAGCCGCTGCGGCTCATGTTCGATCTCGGCAACGATGCCGACATCGTCGCGCTGAAGGTGCACAAACCGGGTGACAAGCTGTTGGTCGCGTCGAGCGACGGGCGGGGATTCGTTGTCTCCGAGGACGAGGTCGTTGCCCAGACGCGCGGCGGCAAGCAGGTCCTCAACGTGAAGGGTGACGTCGAGGCGGCGGCCTGTGCGCCGGCGGTCGGCGACCATATCGCGGTGCTCGGCAAGAAGCGGAAGATGATCGTCTTCCCGCTGTCGGAACTGCCGGAGATGTCGCGCGGACGCGGTGTGAAGCTGCAGGGCTATTCCGGCGGGGATAGCCTCGCGGACGTTGCCGCCTTTGCCATGGCCGACGGGTTGACCACGCGTACGGGCGACCGGCATCGGACCTTCACGGCCGACGAACTCAAGGACTGGATCGGCAAGCGCGCCCAGGCGGGCCGCAAGGTGCCGCGGGGATTCCCGGCGGCACCGCGGTTTTCGTGAGTTTCGTCCCACCGGGGGCCTTGTTGGCACCGGCACGGGAAGCTGTTAACAGTCAACAACGCTCTTTCTGACGAACTGGAGAGAATTCATGCAGGGAATGACAGGCACGGCGCCGACGTTGATCGACGCGATCTGGCCGCGGCAGTCGGGCGGGATCGTGCGCATGGCGCTTCTGGCCGTGGTGGGCAGCATCCTTATGGCCCTGTCGGCGCGCACCCAGGTTCCCATGTGGCCGGTCCCCATGACCATGCAGACGTTCGCCGTCCTCGTGATCGGCATGGCCTACGGATATCGTCTTGCGGGCGCGACCCTGCTGCTCTACCTCGCCGAAGGCGCCGTGGGCCTGCCGGTGTTCGCGAGCGGCGGTGGCATCGCCTACTTCGCCGGTCCGACGACGGGTTATCTCGTCGGTTTCCTCGTGGCGGCGGTTTTCGTCGGCTGGCTCGGCGAGAAGGGCTGGGACCGCAGCGTCCCGTTGACCTTCATCGCCATGCTGGGCGGTACCGCGATCATCTTCGTGCTCGGGGTGGCCTGGCTCTCGGTCTTCCTGAATGACGTCCAGGCGGCCCTCACGAACGGGTTCACCCCGTTCATTGTCGGCGCCTTTGTGAAGATCGCTCTCGCGGCCGCGGTTCTGCCGGTTGTCTGGAGGCTCGCGATCCGCAAGCGCGGTGTCTAAGCCCAACGATTATTCCTGAACGAGCCGGCCGCCCTCCGCATTGCGAGGGGCGGCCGTTTTCTTTGCGCGCAGTATGCGTGGCTAGAAGTTCAGCGAGATATCCCTGTGCACGGCGAGGCAGCTCGCGACGTCGCTGGTGATCTCGTTGGGCAGGCGGTCCTGGAGCCGAAGCCCGATCGAGGTTCGGATCGCCTCGTCATAGGTCAGCAGTCCCGCCGATAGTGCCGCGTCCGCGCGCCGGCGCCATTCCACCTCGCCGGCGTGGGCGGAGATCGCGTTGGCGACTTCTGCGTTGGCCGTATCCCGGTTGAGGCGTCGCGGCGAGAGGGCGCGGCGCGCCTTCGAGAGAGGGCTGCGTATGTCGTTGACCTGGTTGAGGCCGGAGAGATTTTCGCTGGTGAAGGCACGGATGGCGGCCGAGGCATCTTCGGGGCTTGCGGTCCGAACCGTGGTCTGGAGTTCGCTGAGCGCGCCTCCGATTGCTGCGAGCGCGTCGGTGTCTGCCAGAATGGCCTGCAGGTCGCGGACCGGCCCATAGGCCTCGTCCACGGTCCGCCGGTAGGTGAGCCGGGCCTTGCGCTCGGCGCCGGTGAGGTCGACGAATTGCTTCCGGGTGTCCTTCCACACGGCCGGAATTCGGGCCAGGAGCTCCGCCTGGTGCGCGAGCAGATCCGCGATTTCCGCCTCCGCCCTGCGGACCCCGTCCGCGTCCTCATCGCGCTTCAGCTGGAAGATGTCGGTCCGGATTTCCTCGACTTCCTCGTCAATTTTGCGCGCATCGGATTCGAGGCGGCGGACCTGGCGGTGCAGCGGTTCGTAACCGGGCGTGAACCGCACGACCTCGGCCTCGGCGGCACGAACCGCATCGACCATGGCAAACACGCTGCCTGCCTTGTCGAGCCCCGTCTGCAACGCCTTGGCGTGGGCCTCCGGGAGGACAGACATGTCGAGCTTGTTCGCGTTCTCGATGGCCGCCTGAATCCGATTTCCGTTCTCGTCGTAGAAGGTGAAGAGATGTTCTTCGATGCAGGACTGCAGGCGCGGATTCTGTGGCGGCGGCGCGGTGTCCGTCGTGAGGAAGGACTTGTTGGGCAGGAAGTTCACCAGGCTCGGGAAGAAGCCGACGATTGCCAGGCCGATCAGTTGCAGGCCGATGAAGACCGTGACGCCCTTGTACATGTCGGTGGTCTTGACCTCGGGCGGCGCGACGCCGCGAAGGTAGAACAACGCAAAGCCGAAGGGGGGCGTGAGAAACGAGGTCTGCATGTTCACGCCGATCATCACACCGAGCCACACGGCGGTGATATTAGCGGACGGATCGGCCAGCAGGATCGGGGCGATGATGGGAACCACCACCACGGCGATCTCGATGAAATCGAGGAAGAATCCGAGGATGAAGATCACCGCCATCACGACGATGAACTGGGCCCAGAACCCGCCGGGAAGGCCTCCGAGGAACTCGCGCACCAGTTCTTCGCCGCCGAAGGCGCGGAACGCCGCCGTCAGCATCGCCGCGCCGAGCAGGATGATGAACACCATCGAGGTGGTCTTGGCCGTCTCGACCATCACGCCGCGCAATGTGTCCTCGATCTTGAAGGCGCGCCAGGCGCTCCAGATGACCGCGATCAGCAGGCCGACAACGGCCACGGTGGCGAGCGCGACTCCGAGCGCATCCCGGCCGTTGTCGATGGACTTCACGTTCAGGTCGAACAGGTTGCCCAGGATGAGGATCGCGGCGATCGATACGACCGCGAGGATCGCCGGATAGAAGGCGCCGCGCTGGCCTTCCTTGAGGCGGTATCCTGCCATGATCATGGCACCCACGGCGCCGATGGCGCCGGCCTGGTTCACCGTGGCGATGCCCATGATGATCGAGCCCAGAACGGCGAGGATCAGGGTCAGCGGCGGGACGAGCGCCAGCAGGACCCGGCCCGCGAAGCGGAGGTCGTATCGGCCGTCATAGGGAACCGGCGGCGCGGCATTCTTCTTCAGCAGCGCGAATACCAGAATATAGAGCGCGTACAGGCCGACCAGGACGAGACCCGGGAGCAGCGCGCCGAGGAACATGTCGCCAGCGCTGGTCGACGTGATGTCGAATTCGCTCGGCATGGAGATCTGGCCGGTGCCGAACTTGTACTCGAGCTTGCGTGCGGTGCTGGCCTGGTCGGTCGCATTGGATAGCTGGTCGGCCAGGATGATCAGCACGATCGAGGGCGGGATGATCTGCCCGAGGGTGCCCGAAGCCGCAATCGTGCCCGTGGCGAGCGGCTTGGAGTAGTTGTTGCGCAGCATCGCCGGCAGGGAGATCAGTCCCATGGCGACGACGGTCGCACCGACGATGCCGGTGGTGGCGGCGAGCAGGGCGCCGACGAAGACGACGGAGATGCCGAGGCCGCCCGGCACCGGGCCGAAGAGCTGGGCCATCGTGACCAGCAGGTCCTCGGCGATCTTCGACCGCTGGAGCATGATGCCCATGAACACGAACAGGGGGACCGCGATCAGCGTGTCGCGTTCGACCTCCCAGTAGACGCCTCTGAAGTTCGTGACGCCGGCGGTCAGCCACTGGATCGGTCCGTCTTGCGCGAAGTAGGCACCGACATCGCCCGCGAAAATTTCGCCGGTGAGGGCGGCGAGCGCGATGGTCAGGATGGCCGAGCCGGGCAGCGCGAAGGCAACCGGGAATCCCATGCCAAGCGCGCCCGCCATGATCAGGACCAGCAATGCTACGAAGAGGAGTTCCATCGCTGCCGGATCCGCGCGCTAGTCGTTGAGGCCGCCGGGCCGTTTGGGGCGGCCGGGTTCCTCGCGCAGCTCGGCGGCGTTGGCGAGGAAATAGTTCATGAACTGCGTCAGCATCGACAAGGCAAACACCGCCAGAAAACCGGCCATGAGATATTTGACGAACATGCCGAAGCCGGCCTGGGTCACCTCGAACGAGAGAATGGGGCTGTTGATGACTGCGGCCTTCGACCACATGCCGAGCGAGATGATCACCCAGCAAAGCGGTGCGCCGAGGAACAGACAGCCGAGAACGTTCGTCCAGGCCTTGCCGCGCGCACCGAAGCCCGCATAGAGGACGTCGACTCGGACATGGCCTTCTTCCACCAGCGCGTAGGCGCTCGCGAACAGGAACAGGCCCGCATACCAGAAGCGCACCAGGTCGCCCATGAACGCCTGTTCGTAGGAAAATACGAAGCGGGCGATAACAATCTGCAGTTCCGCGACCACCACCAGCAGTGCCAGCCAGGTAAATCCGAGCGTGCGCACGAAATACGCGATGACACATGCGACCGCGATCAGCGGCATGTGGACATAAGCGCCTCGGACGCGCGAGATACCGAGTTGTTTCTCCAGGTCTTCCCCGACAATTGCACCGAGCAATCCCTCGACGCGCAGAAACGAGATGATCGCATCGCCAATGCCGACGATGAAAATCGCCCAAAATGCCGCGCGTACAATATAGGCGGCGATCGAACCGAGCCGCGCAGCCTCATGATGCATCAGCCGCTGCGGCGTCGAGACGACAAACCCGATGATGGCGAGGATGATCGCGAAATAGCTCGCGAACTGAATCCAGCCGAGGGTCACCGACCCGCCGGTCAAGGGCGTGAGCGGCGCGTCGAAGCCGAACCAGCCCAGATGGGCGAACAGGTTCGAGAGGCCGGGCCAGTCCTTCCAGAAGATCAGATAATTGTTCAGGACGAACAGAAAACTGAGCGCCACGACCGACAATGCGAAGGAACGCAATGCGATCGGAGCGAAACCCGTGTCTGCAGGGGTAGAGACTGCCGTTGTATCCGTCATGGAGTCCGCGGTGCTCGCTGTCCTGAAGCGCCCGTTGCGCCGCGATGGCGGATGCGGACGGGCTTATTTATGAGACCGACGGAACATGCAGGGCGGAGCCCGAAGGCCCCGCCCTATGTTACGTCACGTCGTGGCGGCTACAGGCCGAGAACACGGTTGCGCTGCTGAACATAGGCCTGGTCCGAAATGTTGGTCCAGGCGCCGATGTCGCTGCGCGCCTGCACGAAGCTGTCGTAGATCTTCTTCGCCAGCGGGCTGTGCGCCTGCACCTCGTCGAAGACTTCCTCGGCGGCCTCGCCGAAGCTGTCATAGGTGTCATCCGTAAACCTACGGAGCTGGACGCCCTGGTTGGCGATAAGGTCCTTTAGCGCCGCACCGGACTTGGCGTTGTACTCGGCCATCATCCAGTCGTTCTCGGCCGCGGCTGCGGCTTCGATCATCGCCTGGTCCGACTTAGAGAGCGAACCCCAGAAGGAGGCGTTCAGACCGAGGGCGAGCATCGAGCCCGGCTCGTGCATGCCCGGGTAGTAGTAGAACTTGGCAGCCTCATAGAACTTCATGAAGCCGTCGTTCCACGGGCCCACCCATTCGGTGGCGTCGATTGCGCCGGAAACCAGGTTCTCATAGATCTGGCCGCCCGGGAGCGAGACCGGCGAGGCGCCGAGCTTGGCCATGACGTCGCCGCCAAGGCCCGGGATGCGCATCTTGAGACCCTTGAGGTCGTCGGCCGAGTTGATTTCCTTGCGGAACCAGCCGCCCATCTGGACGCCTGTGTTGCCCGCCATGAGGCCCTTCAGGCCGAACTCGCCGGCGAGCTCGTCCCAAAGCTCCTGGCCGCCGCCGAAGCGGATCCAACCGTTCATCTCGGTGTAGGTCAGGCCAAACGGAACGGCGGTGAAGAACGCCCAGCCCGGATGCTTGCCTTTCCAGTAGTAGTCGGCAGCGTGGTAGCCTTGCGCGTTGCCCGAAGCGACTTCGTCGAAGCTGTCGAACGCGCCGACACGCTCACCGGCGGAGAAATACTGCATCTGGATGCGGCCTTCACTCATGGTGGCGATCCGCTCTGCGAGGCGCTGGGCGCCGGTGCCGAGGCCCGGGAAATCGCGCGGCCAGGTCGAGACCATTGCGAACTCGATCCGGTCCTTGACTACAGCCGGCGCAGAAGGTGTGGTGGTTGCCTGCTCGACGGGTTTGTCTTTCATTGAAGTCATAACGGCCGCTGTCGCACCGACACCGACGACACCGCCTACTGCAGCACCGGTGATGAAACCTCTTCTGTCCATGAAAATCTCCCTAGGATGCATGTTCGTGATTGTTTCCCCGTTCGATAACGCCAAGAAAAAAGGACGGGGCAGTGTGGTATTTGTAGACCATCGACCGGCCGCAAATGTTGTCCAAAACCTTATGCCAGCGGGTTTTGCCGCGCAACGGCGGGCGGCCCCTACAAAAGTATGACGATCGCGTGATCCGCGGGTGTCAGAGTGCGGATGCGCTCCCCGGCAGCGGGGCGTCCGTCCAGCCCTGCGCGCCCAGATGCTCGATGGGCTGGAACCGGCTCTTGTAGGTCATCTTGGCGCAGTCCTCGATCCAGTAGCCGAGGTAGACATGGTCCAGTGCGCGCCGCCGGGCTTCCGCCACAAGACAAAGGATGCTGAAAGTGCCGAGACTGCGTCGGTCGGCGGTCGGCTCGAAATAGCTGTACACGGCGGAAAGCCCGGTCGAGAGAGTATCCAGCAGACACGCACCCAGGAGTGTTCCGTCCCCGTCGCGCATGCTCATGAGTTCCGTGTCGACAACGGAGTCCTCGATCATGGCGCGAAAGTCCGAGAGGGACATGGTTGCCATTTCGCTGCCGGTATGGCGCGCGCGCTGGTAGCGGAAGAACAGGTCATAATGCTCGTCGTCAACCATGGCCGGTCCGTAGGTGACGGCCAGGTCGTCGTTGCGGTTGCGGACCCGCTGCTGCGAACGCGTAAGGTCGAACGAGGCGACGGGAATGCGGATCGGTACGCAACCGCTACAGCCGGGACAGGCAGGCCGGTACACGATGTGATGCGAGCGGCGAAACCCGGCGAGCGCGAGCTGGTCGTGCAAATCCTGCGCCTGCGAACCGCGCAGCTCCGTGAAGAGATTGCGCTCGACCCGGCCCTCCAGATAGGGGCAGGGCATAGGGCCGGTCCGGTAGAAGACGAGCGGTGGTTTGGGCGCCTGGGTGGTCATGCACGGGTCCGGACGAACGATCGCTG
>JAYQGE010000031.1:0-27719 GCA_038140435.1 Rhodospirillaceae bacterium
GCCGGTCGCGCCGGGGGACGTCATGCACGCATGGATCGAGGGGGTCGGTGCCATGTCCGTGCCCGTGCGGGCCCACGCGTAACGCGTTGCGCTTGACCTTCTAGTTGCTGGAAGGTTTACCTTGTCTCCGTCATCCCGGAAGGATCGGAGGCGGATGATGAATATCAGCGAGGCGGCCGAACAGGCCGGTCTTCCAACCAAGACCATCCGCTACTACGAGGATATCGGCCTGGTCGCACCCGCGCGGCGACGGGACAATGGCTACCGGGATTATGCCGAGCGTGACGTGCACATGCTGCGCTTCCTGTCGCGTGCCCGCGGGCTCGGATTCTCGGTGGCAGACTGCCGGGCGCTTGTCGCGCTTTACGCCGACACGGACCGGAAGAGCGCGGATGTGAAGGAGATCGCGCTCAACCGGGTCGAGGAAATCGATTCCAAGATCGCCGAACTACGGGCGATGCGCGCGACCCTGGTCGAGTTGGCGGAGACCTGCCACGGCGACGACCGCCCGGATTGCCCCATCATCGAAGATCTCGCGAACCGGAGTACAGTTTAATGTCTGACCTGGTGAAGGATCCGGTCTGCGGCATGGACGTCGATCCATCGACGTCGAAGCATCAGCACGTACATGACGGGCAGACCTTTCATTTCTGCTCGGCGGGTTGCGCCACGAAATTTTCCGGTGACCCGGCCTACTATCTCCTGCCGCCGGAAGACCGGCCCGCGCCCGACGTCGCCCCGGGAACGCAGTACACCTGTCCTATGCATCCGGAGGTCGTGCGCGACGGGCCGGATTCCTGTCCCCTTTGCGGGATGGCGCTCGAGCCCATGCAGATCACGGCCGAGAAGCCGCCGAACCCGGAACTGGACGATATGACCCGTCGATTCCGGGGCGGCGCGGTCTTCGCCGTACCCCTTCTCGTCATGGCCATGGGCGATATGATTCCGGGCCTCTCCTTCGCACATCTGCTGGGTGGCGCGTTCGAATGGTCCCAGCTCGTGCTGGCGACGCCGGTGGTCCTGTGGGCGGGTTGGCCGTTCTTCGTGCGTGGATGGCAATCGATCGGCCAGCGCAGCCCGAACATGTTCACCCTGATCGCACTCGGCACGGGCGCCGCGTATCTCTTCAGCGTCGTCGCGGTGATCGCGCCGGATGCGGTGCCGGAAGCGTTCCGCGGTCATGGCGGCGCAACGGCACTCTACTTTGAATCGGCCGCGGTGATCGTTGTGCTCGTGCTGCTCGGCCAGGTCCTCGAGCTGCGCGCGCGCGAGCGGACGGGAGACGCGCTGCGCGCGCTCCTCGACCTGGCGCCGAAGACGGCGCTGCGCGTGGAGGATGGAAACGACCGCGAGGTTCCGCTCGACGACGTGGCAGCCGGGGACTTGCTGCGGGTCCGCCCGGGCGAGGCGGTGCCGGTGGACGGCAGCATCGTCGAGGGTGCCGCCAGCGTCGATGAGTCCATGGTCACCGGCGAGGCGATGCCGGTCGAGAAGGGCAGCGGCGACCCGGTCATCGGCGGGACCGTCAACGGTGCGGGCGGCTTCGTCATGCGGGCCGAACATGTGGGTGGTGAGACGATGCTGGCGCGTATCGTCGATCTTGTCTCTCGTGCCCAACGCACCCGCGCGCCGATCCAGCGCCTGGCTGACCGGGTCGCGGTCTGGTTTGTGCCGCTCGTGGTTGCGGTGGCGATCCTTGCGTTTGCCGCGTGGTCGATATGGGGTCCGACGCCCGCGTTCGCGGTGATTGCGGCCGTTTCCGTTCTCATCATCGCCTGCCCGTGCGCGCTCGGACTTGCGACACCGATGTCGATCATGGTTGCAACGGGCCGTGGCGCGGGCGCGGGTGTGCTGGTGCGCGATGCCGCGGCGCTGGAGACACTGGCCCGGGTGGATGTGCTCGTTGTCGACAAGACGGGAACCGTCACCGCCGGCCGGCCGGCGGTAACCAGGGTCGAACCGCTGGACGGCGAGGATTCCCGAACAATCCTTGCCCTCGCCGCCGCCCTCGAGCGGGGCAGCGAGCATCCGCTCGCCGCGGCGATCCTCGAGGCGGCCGAGGCACGGGGTATCGATGTTCCGGCGGCGGTCGACTTCGAGGTGGTTCCGGGGGAAGGGGTCACGGGTAGTGTCGATGGACGCCGCGTCGTGTTCGGGAACGCCGCGCTGATGACGCGTCACGGGGTCTCGGTCACGCCGCTGGCAGAGGCGGCCGACACTGCGCGCCGGTCGGGCGCGACCGCCGTCTTCCTGGCAGTGGACGGTGCGCTCGCAGGCTTCATTGCCATTTCCGACCCGATCAAGGACACGACGCCGACGGTGCTGGCGGAGCTGCGCGCGCTGGGCCTGGAGATCGTCATGGCCACGGGCGACAACGCGGTCACGGCGGCGGCCGTTGCCGATGAGCTGGGCATCTCGCAGGTGGTGGCCGACGTCCTGCCGGCCGACAAGGTCACCATCGTTGAACGTTGGCGCTCTGAGGGACATGTCGTCGCCATGGCGGGCGACGGCATCAACGACGCGCCGGCGCTCGCGGGCGCCGATGTCGGCATCGCCATGGGCACCGGCACGGACGTCGCGATGGAGAGCGCCGGCATCACCCTCGTGACGGGCGACCTCATGGCACTGGTGCGCGCGCGTCGCCTCGCGGCGGCGACCCTGCGCAATGTTCGCCAGAACCTGTTCTTCGCCTTCGTCTATAACGCCGCCGGAATCCCCGTCGCCGCAGGCATCCTCTATCCGGTGCTGGGGCTCCTGCTCAGCCCGATGGTGGCGGCCGCCGCCATGAGCCTGAGCTCCGTGTCGGTGATTGCGAACGCGCTTCGCCTGCGGGCGGTGCGCCTCTAGGCGATCAGCCGATCGCGGTCCGCAACTTCGGATACTGCGCCAGGATGCCGGCGGTCTCGGCCATGGATTCGGAATCGTCGAATGCCGGCACACCGGCGGCCTCCATCTTCGCGAACCAGTCCGCCTGGTGTTCGAGTGTCCCCATCATCGAGTGGAAGCAGGGCATGTCGACCTCCTTGGCGAGCCCCGACAGCGTGTCGATGATCGGGCCCGCGTCGACCATGAAGGGCACCACATGGATCATCAGGATCGCGTCGAATGCGTCCGATCCGCGCGCGATGGCAGCTTCGAAGGCCGGGCCGAACCGGTCTTCGCGTGCGTCCGCCAGAAGATCGATGGGATTGGCCACCGCCGCCTCGTCGGGCAGCATCTCGCGCAGCTTCGCGACGTATGCGTCGGGCAGGTCGGGCATCTCGAGCCCCTCGGCGCGCAGCCGGTCGGTGGTGATCACGCCCGGGCCGCCCGAGTTGGACAGCAGCAGCACGCGGGGGCCGATGCCCTCCGGGTGGAACCCGAACCCCTTGCCCGCCAGCAACAGGCGCCGCACGGAGGAAACCCGGATCACGCCGCAGTCGCGCAGATAGGTGTCGATCTCCGCGTTGGGCATCGCGGTGCCGCCGGTGTGATTGCGCACCGCCGCCGCGCCCTGTTCCGTGCCGCCACCCATCAGCGCCACGACCGGTTTCTTCGCCGCGACCCGGCGTGCCACCTCGCGAAACCGGTCGGGGTTTGCGATGGATTCGATATACAGCAGCACGCAGCGGCAGCTGTCCTGGCCGCCCAGATACTCGAGATAGTCCGTCACCTCGAGATGGATTGCGTTGCCCACCGAAACGACCGTGCTGATCGGCAGCCGGTCCTGGTTCGCCTTCGCGATGATCTCTTCCGTGATCGCGCCCGATTGCGAGATGGCGGCGATGCCCCCGCCGGGCGGCAGGTCGCGCAGGAAGGTCGCGGCGAAGGGCGCGCCTTCGGCCAGGTGGACAATGCCGGCGCAGTTCGGGCCGAAGATCGTGATGCCGGCCGCGTCGGCCTTGCGCAGGAGCTCGGCCTCGCGCGCCACGCCCGCTTCGTCTGCTTCGCGGAACCCGCCGGGCAGGATCATCAGGTTCTTGTGGCCCGTGGCCGCCGCCTCGTCGACCACATCGAGGATGAGGTCGGGGCGGATCACGACGACCGCGAGATCGACCGGCGCGTCCAGCTCCGACAGGGAAGTGGCCGCCGGCAGTCCGAGAATCTCGCCGCCCTTGGGGTTCACCGGTACGATGCGCCCGGCATATTTCGAGGCGATCAGGTTTCGGAGCACCGCGCCCCCCGAACTGGTCAACCGTTCGCCGGCGCCGATGACGGCGACGCTCTCGGGCTCGAAAAAGGGTCGGCAGTCGCGCGGTGCGGTCATCGGTCGGTGTCCGGTATCAGGGCGCTAGAAAACGTAGATCGTGCCGCCGCGCACGCAGAGCGGCCAGTGGCCGGCCTCGAACAGGCGAAACTTGGCGGCGAAGGGTAGTCCCTGGTTGTCGTTCGCCGCATCCGAAGCGGCAGCCTTCTCCACGGCCGCCTGGTAGGCAGACATGGTCGCGGCGCCGGCGGCAGAACGCGTGAGGCCCTGGTCGGCCACGCCGCCGCGCGAGGCGGCGATCGCCGCCGCACCGTGCACGATGTCGGATGCCTTCTCCGACAACTCGGTCAGGGCGCGGGTCAGCGCCATGTCACCGACTTTCGCCTCCGCCCGGGAGAGTAGTACCTGTCGGCGTTCCTCCTCGGCGTTCCACCAGCCGGTGTCCCAGTCGGTCTGCTTGATGCAGTCCTCGGCCGCACGCCAGTCAGCGAGTTCCTTCACCGGCAACGGGCCGAGGCCGAGCGATTCCGTGTACTCGGTAATGTCCGCGCGCTCGGCATCGCTCAACGGCGTGCCGACGAAGGAGAACCATGACGCCATGCGCAGTCGCTGGGGAAAGTCGGCAAGCGCCGCGACAGCGTCGGTCATTCAGGCGTTCCCGCGATCCTCGCGCCAGAGGCCGAGCTTCTGCTGGGCGGGGCGGTCGGAGTAGCTGAACAGGACGGCATCCTCGTTCGCGATATGCTTCTGCGGCACCCAGCAAGGCACCACGAAATGGTCGCGCGGCCCCCACTCGAAGGTCTGGTCGCCGATGATCGATTTTCCTGTGCCCTCCACGACGGAATAGACGGTCCCGTCCGAGCAGCGATAGCCCGATGTCTCGAAGCCCTTCGGCAACAGCTGCATGAAGGTGCCGATGGTCGGCATCGGGGAGTCGCCATTGTCCGGATTGACGTAGCGGAGCTTCAGCCCGTGGCACGGATCCCACTCATCGGTCTTGCGCATCGTTTCCAGCGCTTCGCGGGTGCGCGCGTAGGGGTAGTTGAAGATCGGCGAGGAGGGGCTCCGCTGCTGGTGGTCGACCGGTAGCAGCCCCGAGCCGTAACGGGCGAGCGAATCGCCGCTCGGGCGGGTCTTGCCCTGGTTCTTCTCGCCATAGGGCTCTGCGAATGTCGTGTCGAGAGTTTCGACCAGCGGCACGTCGAGCCCGTCGAGCCAGACCATGGGCTGGTCGCTCTCGTTGCCATGGTCATGCCAGGTCCAGGACGGAGTGATGACGAAGTCGCCCTCCTCCATGATCGTCTTCTCGCCATCGACGGCGGTGTAGGCGCCCGATCCCTCGACGATGAAGCGCAGCGCGGCCTGGGTGTGGCGGTGCGCCGGCGCGATCTCGCCCGGCATGATGAGTTGCAGGCCCGCAAACAACGAGGTCGTCACCCGGTAGCGGCCGCGCATCCCCGGGTTCTCGAGAATCAGCACCCGGCGCTCCGCCTCCTCGGCGGTGATCAGGTCGGCCGACTTCATGAGTGTGTCGCGGATGTCGTTGTAGTGCCAGATATAGGGTTCGCAGTCGCTCTTGGGCTCCTTGCGGGCGAAGGTGTGCAGCACCTCCCACAGGGGCGCGAGATTCTTCGGGTCGCAATCATTCTCGTAATAGGGCAGCAGGTCGGGGCGGACGTCGGATCGGATGGTCATCTCTGGCTTCCTCGTTTTTTTTTTACCGGAGGCAGGCCGTGCGGTCAGGCCGCCTCCGCCACGTCGGGCAGCTTCAGGCCGAGTTCCCCCTCGACCAGATCGCGCGCCCGATTGATGTAGTCGACCAGCATATCCTCATTGGTCCGCTGCTTGATCCCCCATTTTCGATAAATCTCGTTGTTCTTGGACCCGGCGCGGCCGAAGAACTTGGGAAGGATGGGGAAATAGCGGTTGATCGCGTCCTGGACGGCCTGGCGGCCTTCCTCGGTCTCGATCAGCTCCTTGCAGAAATCCTCGCCGAACTGCGCGTGGAAGCGCTCCTCCGGCATGGTCATGCGCGACAGGTTGCGCAGGGGCAGGAACTTGCACTGGGCGAGGTCCTCGACCTGGAGAATTTCCGCCAGGTCGGCGAGCAGCTTGATCACGCAGAACTCTTCCCAGGATTCGAGCGGGAACTCGAAGATGGACAGCGGCTTCTTGTCGCCCGGCACCATGCGCTCCGGCGCGATCCCGATTTCCTCGCCCAGCTCGCGGAAGCGCACGTGATGGCCGTACTCCTCCATGGCGACCCGGCAGGTGAGCCACTTGGAATACGGCGTCGGCGCCAGGGCGATCGCGGGCTCGTCGAACACCTGGGCACCATAGAGCTCGTTGACCGCGTGACTGATCACGATCTTCTCGACCGCGATCCGGAATTCCTCGGGGGCGTCCTGCAGCTCGCGGGAGGTTTCGACGGAATCTCCGGGTTGGATGGTCATGACGGGGTCTCCTGTCGGTTAGACCTTGGGATCGGTGTTGAAGGATTCCAGGTCCGTGGTGAGGTCGGTGTACTGCGCGTCGAACTCGGCCGGTGCCGCGGTGATGAGGCCGGCGACGTCCCAGTCGGCATCTTCACGCGCGAGCGTGGCGACCGGGCGCGGCTGGGAGAAGAGGAACAGCTCGCGGCCGCGCACGCCGAAGATCTGCCCGGTGATCGACTGACTCTCGGGCTGGCACAGCCAGGCCACGGCCGTCGCCACATGATCGGGCGAGAGCTTGAGTGCGCGCTCCTTGTAGGCGGCCTGCTCGTCGTTGGCCGGCACGATCATGTCGGTCACCCGGGTCGCGGCGAAGGGCGCGATCGCGTTGACGGTGATGCCCGCCCGGCCAAGGTCCATGGCGGCCACCCGGGTCAGGCCGATCATCCCGGACTTGGCCGAGGCGTAGGCCGACTGGCCGAAGTTGCCGTACAGGCCTGCCGACGAGGTGATGTTGACGATGCGACCCCAGTCATAGGGCGCGCCGCCGCGCTCGGCCTTGGCCTGTTCGCGCATCACCGGCGTGGCCGCGTTCGCCAGGTACCAGGCGCCGCACAGGTTGGTCTCGATGACCGCGCGGAAATCGTCCGGGTCGGACTTGAAGATGAAGCCGTCACGCAGGATGGCGGCGTTGTTCACCAGGATGTCGAGGCCGCCGAAACGCTCCGTGGCGCAGGCGACGGCGGCACGGGCGCCGTCCGCGCTCGCGATCGAGTCCGTGAAGGCGGTGGCGTTGTCCCCGATCTCCGCCGCGGCGGCTTCGGCCACCGTCGGGTCCGGGTCGCCGCCGCCGACATCGCCGCCGGTGTCGGCGACCACCACCTTCGCGCCGCGTGCGGCAAGCGCCCGCGCGTTCGCCAGGCCGATCCCCCGCGCGGCGCCGCTCACCAGAGCCACGCGACCGTCGAGCCGTCCGTCCCGGGATTCATCGCTCATGATGTTTTCTCCAGCGCGGCCTTCTCGGCCTCGGTGTAGAACGCGTCCGCGTGACAGTCCTCGTCGCGTACGGCGATGGACTTCAGCTTTTCCACGCAGGTTTCGACCATGATGGGCGGCCCGGCGAGATAGGCCTTCGCGCCGTCGAGGTCGGCGAAGTCCGTGGCCACGATATCGACGAGGTAGCCGGTGCGGCGCTCGGTGTCCCCGTCGGGTTCCGACAGCACGATCTCGAAATTGAAGTTCTCGTGCTTCGCCGCGAGGGCCGCGAAGTGTTCCTCGAGATACACATCCCGTTCGGCGCGGACGCCGAAATACATGTGGATGGGCTGGCTCGCACCCGCCGCCAGTGCGGATTCGACGATCGACTTCACCGGCGCGAGTCCCGATCCGCCGGCCAGCGCAACGATGGGGCCGGTGTGCTTCGTACGAAGGTAGGAAATCCCGTAGGGGCCTTCGACCCGCACCGGGTCGCCCACCTTGAGCGCCTCGTGTACATGGGTGCTCACTCCGCCGTCGGTCACCTGGCGGATATGAAACTCGATCCCGTCATCCCCGCCGGCCACGTCGCGCGGCAGGTTCGCCATCGAGTAGTCGCGCAGCGGCAGGTCCGCGAAGCGCACGCGCGCATACTGGCCCGCGGTGAAGTCGAATGGCCCGCCGGCCTCGATCGACAGGCGCACGCGGGTGATGTCGTGGGTCATCCGGTCCAGCGCGGCGACCTTGCAGTCGAGTTTCCGGAGCGGGTGCGAGACGACCTCGTCGGGCTCCAGCCAGGCCACATCGCAATCGCTCCACGGGACGGCCCGGCAGGCGAGAACGAGCCCGGAGTCCTTTTCGTCGTCGCTCAGCGCATAGTCGGAGTAGGGCGACATCTCGACCTCGCCCGCATACAGGCGCGACTTGCACGCCCCGCAATTGCCGGACTGGCAGCCATGGGGATAGGACACGCCCGCGGCCAGCGCGGCCGTCAGGATGGTGTCGCCCATCTCGACGGCCAGTGGCGCGTCGGTTTGCCTGATCTTGACGGAGAAGCTCATGGCGATCCCGATTGTTGGCGAAAAATTAGTTTGCAAGACGAACTATTGTCAATGCGAACGAATTGATCGCGCGACCGCGTCAGTTCAGCAGCTGGGGCAGGATCAACGTGATTCCCGGCAGGAAGACCAGGACCACCACCCGCACGACATCTGACATGAAGAAGGGGATGACGCCCTTGAAGGTCTCGATCATCGGCACGTCGCGCGCCATGGAGTTGATGATGAAGACGTTGAGGCCCACGGGCGGCGTGATCAGCCCCATCTCGACGACGATGAGCGAGATGATGCCGAACCAGAGCTTGGTCTCCTCCGGACCCATGCCGAAGTCGAGGCCGGCGATGATCGGCCAGAAGATCGGGACGGTCAGGAAGATCATGGACAGGGAATCCATGACGAAGCCGAGCAAGATGTAGAGCACGATCATGCCGACGAGGATCGTCAGCGGCGCGAGCCCGGAGTTGCCGAAGAAATCGGCCGCGAAGATCGGCAGCTGGGAGAAGCCGAGGAAGGCATTGAAGATCGCCGCGCCCAGCAGGATCAGGAAGATCATCGCCGTCGTCTGGGCCGTGCCGAGCAGCGCGTCGATGAAGCCCTGCAGACGCATCCCGCCACGGGTTACGGCGATCAGGAAGGTCCCGAACGCACCGACGCCCGCGCCCTCGGTGGGCGTGAAGAAGCCGAGATAGATGCCGCCCATCACCAGCACGAAGATCAGCAGGACCGGCCAGATCTCGAGCAGCGCCGACCATTTCTCGGCCCGGGTCGCGGTCGGTCCGGCCGGCCCGGCTTCCGGATTGACCCGCACGATGATGCCGATCACCAGGATGTAGCCGAGAGCCGCGAGGATCCCGGGGATGAAGGCGGCCTGGAACAGGGTGGCCACGTTGGCCTCGACCATGACCGCGTAGATGATCAGCACGACCGACGGCGGGATGAGAATGCCGAGCGTGCCGCCGGCGGCGAGCGAACCGGTCGCGAGCGCGCCGGAATAGTTGAACCGGCGCAGCTCGGGCAGCGCCACCTGCCCCATGGTGGCGGAGGTGGCGAGCGACGAGCCGCTGATCGCGCCGAAACCCGCGCAGCCGCCGACCGCGGCCATGGCGACCCCGCCGCGATACTGGCCGAGCCAGGTGTAGGCGGCGGCGAACAGGGCCTGGCTCAACCCCGCCTTGGCCGCGAACTGCCCCATCAGCAGGAACAGCGGCACGACCGACAGGCTCTCCGTCGTGAACCGCCAGTAGGTCTCGGTCTTGAGGTAGCTGAACAGGGCGGCCTCGCCGGCGATGGTCACATAACCGATCAGTCCGACAGAAAGCATCGCGATCCCGATCGGGATGCGCAGCGCCAGCAGCAGGAGGAGAACGCCGAAGCCGGTCAGGCCGATCTCGAGGCCGCTCACGAGGCCGGCCCGTCGGGTTCGTTGAAGTAGCGGCCCGCCCGCAGCTCGGCGATCGACCGGCCGATCGTGTAGGCGATGACGACGACCAGGAAGGACATCAGCAGGATGGACACCGGGAAGGTCGTCCAGCGCGGGAAGTTAATGGTCATCGACAGTTCGTTGTAGTTGTACATGTCGAGACCGCCGAAGATCATGCGCCAGGTCAGCAGCGCCGCGATGGCGAGATAGGCGATGCCGCCGACCACATCGGCGAAGATCCGCGCACGCGGCGGCGTTGCGGACATGAAAAAGTCCACCAGCACGTTGCCCCGGGTGATCTGGCACCAGGGCAGGAAGGCGAAGACGGCCACGCCGGTGCCGATCGCCACGAGCTCGAATTCCCCTGGCACGGGCTGCAGGATCAGCGAACGGCCGGTCACGCTGACGGTCGTCAGTACGGCCATGCCGCCGAGGACGATGCCGCCGAACACGGCCAGCCATTTCGAGATGCTGTAAAGCACCCGGCCCACCGGATCGGCGGGCCGGGCGTTATCGGTTGCAAGTTCGCTCATCGGCGAGAAACCGGCCGGTCATGCGACCGGCCGCGCGGGATCGCTCAGGACGAACCCGAATGCTTCTCGATCAGGTCGAGCGCATCGATGACCATGGTGGGGCCATCGAGGCCGCGCTTGCCGACTTCCTCGTACCAGCGATCGAACACCGGCTGGGCGGCGGACTTCATCTTTTCGACCTCGTCCTCCGGGATCACGTAGAACTTGTTCTTGCTCTTCGATTCCACGACCTTGCGGCCCGGTGTCTCGATATCGCGCCAGTTCTGGCCCGCGGCCGCCGCGATGGCGCGGCCGGAGTTGTCGTCGAGCACCTTCTTCAGGTCGGCCGGCAGCTTGTCGTAGCTGTCCTTGTTCATCAGGAAGGTGAAGACATTCGTGCCGAGACGCGGCTGCGAGCCCGCGAGGCTCGAGAAGTGGCTGACCAGATCGGGCGTCTTGACCGCAGGCGCGATCTCGTAAGGGAGAGTCACCCCGTCGATGACGCCCTTGGATAGCGCCTCGGGAATCCGCGGCAGCGGCAGGCCGATGCCGGTCGCGCCGAGCGCCTCGAGCAGCCACACGCCGCCACGCGATGCGGCGCGAAGCTTCATGCCCTTGAGGTCGGCCATCTTCTGGACCGGCTCCTTGGTCTGGAACAGGAAGCCGTCATGCGAATGCAGGAGCAGCGGGTGGTAGGCACCGAGCGCCTTGCCGAGATGCTTGTCCTGATAGTCCTGAAGCGCCAGCGTCGTGGAGAGCGCGTCCTTGTGCACGAAGGGCAGCTCGAACGGCTCGACCTCGGGCATGCGACCCGGCGAGAAACCCGGCAGCGTCCAGACAATATCCACCACGCCGTCGCGGGCCTGGTCGAGGAGCTGCGGCGCCTTGCCGCCGAGCTGCATCGCCCAGAACGGCTGGATCTTGAGACGGCCACCGGAATCCTTGCCGATCTTTTCGGCCCATGGCGTCAGGAACGTCTTGCCCGGGTTGGCGACCGGCGGAATGAAGGTGTGCATTCGCAGGGTCACTTCCTGCGCCGCGCTCGGTCCGGCGCCGAGGGTCAGCGCGGCGACCGCCGCGCCCGCCAGCGCAACCGATTTCATGATCTTTCGACTCATAATTCTTCTCTCCCTGTTCGGGGCCGCCGCACGGGACAGGTCCGGCTTGTCCCTTGTCTTGGCGGCCGCTGATTGTTCTTGTCTCGCGATCCGCGTTGCCGCGTTGCCGCGCAGTCTAGCGCATCCGCCCCGCAATGCATCCGCCAAAAGTGGGACGGACAGCGGCTCCGGTTCAGCCGGCGGCGGCCTCGAATCGGGCCCGGAAATCGTCTGGAATATTGGCCGTGATCAGCTTGCCGGGCGTGTCGGGATCGGCGGCGGCCCACACACGGATTTCCTGGCCCTCGACGGCCGGCGTGCCGGCGTTCGATACCGCGTGGCTGACCACCAGGGTTCGTCGCCGCCACTCGCTGACATGGTTGGTGATCTCGATCGTGTCGCCGAACTTGCTCGGCGAGAGGAACTTCGCGTGCGCGTCCACGAGCGGCAGGCCGACCGTCTTGTACTTGTCGAGCATCACCTCATAGCCGACGCCGGCGCGCTCGAACAGGTGCCGCGTCGCCTCATCGAACCAGGCAAAGTAATTGGGGTAGAAAACGATCTTCGCCGGGTCGCAGTCGCCCCACTCGATCGGAATTTCGATCGTGTTCGTGAACATGCGTTGCGTGGCTCCGTAAACGCGAACGCGGCCAGTTTCGATCCTGCACTGCGAGGGGTCAACGTCTGTGCGCACGGATGTGTTACATAACCGCCCGCGCGGACGTGCGATTCAATTCGTTCGCAGACCGGGGACGTGGAGCGTGGCGGACAACGGCAAGACAGACGATATCGACCTGGGGTTTCTGCCCGAGCTGGTTGGCTATCAGCTGCGTCGCGCGCAGATCAAGACGTTCCAGCATTTCGCAGCGACGCTCGGCGCGGACGACATGCGCCCCGGCTGGTTCGGCCTGCTCGTCATCGTCGCGAGGAATCCCGGCTTGAGCCAGACCCGTCTCGCGCGCGCACTCGGCGTGGACGGCTCCACGATGGTCGCGATGATCGACCGCATGGAGGCACGGGGCTGGGTCGCCCGGGAGCGCTCGAAGACGGACCGCCGGTCCCACGAGCTGCATCTGACCGACGACGGTATCGCGCTTCTCGATCGGATCACGCCGCTGGTGCGCGATCATGATGCGGCGATCGCCGCCGATCTCTCCGGTGCCGAGGCGGAGGAGCTGCTGCGCCTGCTGCGCAAGGTCACGGGCGTCTGACACACCGGGTCGCCGGCCTTTCATCACGTCAATGCAACTGGACAAGGCGCCGGTCCGATCACATATCGGTCCTGACCTGTCTGGAGTGACCGGAGTGGCCGCATGCGCCTGACCACAGTGCTCGCCGGTACGGCCATGGCGACGATTCTTGCTGGGTGTGCCGTGCTCACGCCATTGCCGGAGCCGGTCGATATCGACCGGCGGCTGGACACGATCCCGGTGAGCGGCCTCCCGCTGTCCGCGCCGGTGCGCATCCACTGGAACGAACATCAGGTGCCGTTTGTCGAGGCAGAGAACGACCGCGACCTCGCGGTCGCGCTGGGGATCGTGCACGCGCATCTGCGCTGGGGCCAGATGGAGGTGGCGCGGCGGCTCGTGCGCGGCCGCATCGCCGAGATGGGCGGGCCGCTCGCGCGCGATATCGACAAGTCCCTTCGGATTCTCAATTTCGGTCGCGGTGCCGAGGCGACGCTCGCGCAGATGCCGGCGGACACGCGCGCCTGGCTCGATGCGTTCGTCGCGGGCATCAACCACTACATCGCCAATGTCGACGCGCTGCCCCACGAGCATGGCGTGCTCGGTTTCGCGCGCGAACCCTGGACCCCCGCCGACGTGATCGCCATCGGCCGGCTGGCTTCGACGGATGTGAACTGGCTGATCTGGTTCCGGATGCTGGAGCTGCGCGACCGGCCCGACTGGCCCGAGATATGGGCGCGGGCGACCGAGAAGGGACTCGAATCCATTCCGAGCATCGGGCCGGGTGCCGACGACCAGGCCTCGGTCTTCCACGAGATGCTCGCGGGTTTCTCGAAGGCCGGTTCCAACTCCGTCGCCGTGTCGGGCGCACGCACGGGCACGGGCGCGGCGATGATCGCCAACGATCCCCACCTCGGCGTGTTCCTGCCGAACCTCTGGCTGCTGGCCGGCTACAAGTCGCCCTCCTATCACGCGGTCGGGATGATGATCCCCGGTGTGCCGTTCCTGGCGCTCGGCCGTAACGCACGGATTGCCTGGGGCGGGACCAACATGCGCGCGCTTTCGAGCGACCTCGTCGATGTCTCGGACCTGCCCCCGACCGCATTCGAGACCCGCACCGAGGAGATCGGCGTGCGCTGGTGGTTCGACACGGAGATCGAGGTGCGCGAGACCCGCTTCGGGCCGGTCATTTCGGATTCGCCGCTGGTGAACTCATCGCGTCCGGACGAGGCGATCGCGCTGCGCTGGATGGGTCACCAGCCGAGCGACGAGATCACCGCCATGCTGCGGCTCAGCCAGGCCGGGAGTTTCGACGAGTTCCGCGCCGCGCTCGACGGGTTTCACGTGCCCGGCCAGAACATGGTCTATGCGGATGTCGATGGGCATATCGGCCAGGTGATGGCGGTGAAGCTGCCGGACCGTTCGCCGGTGCCGCCGCCCGATCTCCTGATTCCCGCGGATGACACGCCAGATGCATGGGCGCGGACGCACACGGCGGAAGAACTGCCCGTCGCCTTCGATCCGCCCTCGGGCTTCGTTGCGTCGGCCAACAACAAGCCCGCCGATGCCGATGTCGCCGTTGGCTGGCATTTCTCGAACGACGACCGGATCGCCCGCCTGCGCGATCTTCTGGGCGGGGAGAAGACCATCACCGTCGATGACCTGCGCGCGTTGCAGCAGGATGTCTACATGGAATCCGCCGTGGTGTTACGCGATCTCCTGCTCGACAAGCTCGGGGCGGCCGGCACCGAGCTCGACCCCGACCAGACCCGCGTCGTCGGCGCGCTGCGCGACTGGGATGGCCACTATCGCGTGGACTCGGCCGGGGCGGTCGCCTTCGAGCTGACGATGTTCGCGTTCGCCGCGCGGTTCCTCGACGAAGACCGGCGCACCCGCATCTCGGTCGGCGGGCGCTTCGATGAGCAGCTCGGCGAGATGATCGCGCGGGCACCGGCGGCGGAAATTGCGCCTGTCATCGCCGATGCGCTCGCCGCCGCGGCGGTGGGGCCCCGTGAATTTCCCGTGTGGGGCGACATGCACCGGCTCGGGCTGCGCCACCCGCTCAACTTCATCCCGATCGTCGGGGAGAAGTACCGTTTCAACGACGTGCCGATCGCCGGCTCCTCGACCACGGTCATGAAGACGGCCCATGCCGACACCGACGAACGTCACTTCACCCGGTTCGGCTCCCAGTCGCGGCACATTTCGGATATGTCCGACCCCGATGCCAACTGGTTCACGCTGCTTGGCGGCCAGGACGGCTGGATCAACAGCGCGAACTTCATCGACCAGTTCGACCTCTGGCTGCGCGGAGACTATGTCCACCTGCCGCTTCGGCTCGAGACGGTCCGGCGTGACTTCAGCCGGAAAACCGAGTTGACCCCCTGACGCGGGCCGTGGCGTAAATTCGCATCATGCTCGACGCCACGCCCCTCATTCGCGCCTACGCCGCACGCCGCCTGCGCAAGCTCGCGGCCATGAATGCGCTGGACGTCCAGCAGCGCCAGCTGCTGGGGCTGGTGGCGCGCGCGAGCCGGACCCGGTTTGGGCGCGACCACGATTTCGGATCGATCCGGAGTGTGACCGAGTTCCAGGCGCGCGTGCCGCTGGCGCGCTACGAGGATTTCTGGGACCGCTACTGGTCGGAACCGTTCCCGCATCTGAAGGGTACCACCTGGCCGACGCGCGTCCCCTTCTTCGCCGTGACGTCGGGCACGACCTCGGGGCGCACGAAATACATTCCCTGCACCCGCGAGATGGTCTCGTCGAACACCATGGCGGGGCTCGACCTGATCTGTCACCACCTCGCCAACCGGCCCGACAGCCAACTGATGGGCGGCAAGTCCTTCATGCTGGGCGGCAGCACCGACCTGGCCGTGGAGGCGCCGGGCGTCCGCAGCGGCGATCTGTCGGGGATCATGACCGAGACCGTACCCTGGTGGTTTCAGCGGCGGACCTTTCCCATGCGCGAGGATGCGCTGGAGAGCGACTGGGAGCTCAAGGTCGACCGGCTGGTGCGGGCGCTCGATGGCGAGGACATAAGACTGATCGGCGGGACGCCGTCATGGCTGCTGATCTTCTTCGATCAGCTCGCGGCCTATCGCGGCGACACGCGTCCCGATCTCGCGAAGTATTTCCCCAACCTCGAGTTGCTGGTGCATGGCGGGGTCGATTTTCAGCCCTACCGGGCCCGGTTCGAATCCCTGATCGCCGACACCCATGCCGAGCTGCGCGAGGTCTACCCGGCGAGCGAAGGTTTTATCGGCGTCGCCGATGCCGGGGCGGACGACGGGCTGCGGCTGATGCTCGACACCGGCCTCTTCTATGAGTTCGTACCGGTCGATGATCTGGTTTCAAGCCGCCCGACCCGCCACTGGGCCGGGACGGTGCAGCGTGGAGTCAACTATGCGCTGGTCGTCTCGAGCTGCGCCGGCCTCTGGTCCTATGTCATCGGCGACACGGTCGAGCTCGTGAGCCGGGACCCGCTGCGGATCAAGGTGACCGGCCGGACGAGCTACATGATGTCGGCCTTCGGCGAACACCTGATTGCCGACGAGATCGAGGCGGCCGTTCGCGACGGTGGCGTGGCGATCGGTGCGGAGGTGCGCGACTGGTCGGTCGGCGCGGTCCATGCGGGCGGCGACGACAGCCGCGGCGGGCATCTCTACATCGTCGAATTCGCCCATGAGGTTCCGTCCGCGGCGCGGCTGGCGCATTTCGCGAAGACCCTCGATGCGTCCCTGTGCGCGACCAACGAGGACTACGAGGCGCACCGGTCCGAGGGGTTCGGGATGAACGCGCCCGAGGCGGTCGCGCTGCCGCCGGGCGGATTCGCCGAGTGGATGAAGGCACGCGGCCAGCTCGGCGGCCAGCACAAGGTGCCGCGGATCATCAATGACGCCGAGCTGTTCGACGGGCTGCGTGCGTTTGCAGCGGATATCCGCCCACGGCGCTGAGGCCTAGAGGTAGTCCTCGCTCCAGCGGGCGTAATCGTCGGCGCGCATGAATCGGTTCATGTCGCCGCCGGGTGCGACACCCTCCAGGTCGTCGGGATGGGTGCCGTCGGCGAGCGCCTGCTGGGTTTTCCGGAACGTCGCCATCGCCGCCGCGTGGACCTTGTGGCCCTGCAGGCAGATGCGCACGCCCAGCGATGCCAGCCAGTCCCGGTCCATCATCTCGCGCGACGCGCTGCCCAGGATGATGGGCGTCGAGACCTCCGCCGCGATAGCGGCCAGGTCCTCGCGGTCCTTCACCCCGACCAGGAAGAGCGCATCCACGCCGGCCGCCTCGTAGGCGTTCGCCCGTTTGACGGCTTCGTCGACGCCTGCGATGCCGGGTGCGCTGGTGCGGCCCGCGATCACCAGATCCGGGTCGGTGCGCGCGTCGAGCGCGGCCTTCATCTTGCCGACACCTTCCTCGATGCTGATCAGGCGGGCCTTGCCGCCGCTGCCATGTGGCGTGGGGAGGTCGGTGTCCTCGATCGAGAGAGCCGCGACGCCCGCCATCTCGAGCTCCTCGACCGTGCGCCGGACGTTCAGCGCGTTGCCGTAGCCGTTATCGGCATCCACCAGAAGCGGCAGCTCCGTCGCCCGGCCGATACGGCGCGCCTGGTCCGCGAATTCCGACAGGGTGAGGACGATCAGGTCGGGGGCCGCCAGCACGGACATCGAGGCGACGGAGCCGGCGAAGATGCCGACCTCGAAACCGATCTCCTGTGTGATGCGCGCGGTCATCGGGTCGGCGACCGAGCCGGGGTGGATGCAGGCATCTCCGTTCAGGATGGCACGGAATTTCTTGCGGCGTTCGGACCAGCGCATGGTGTCCTCGTTCTGGTTTGTGTCGGTTAGAGCTTGCGGCGTTCAGTGACGAGACCGCCCGATTCGGCGAGCGCCGCGACCGCGTCGTCGTCGAACCCGTGCTCGCGGAGAATCTCCTCGGCCTGGGCGCCGAAGGCGGGCGGGGTCGAGCGGATCTCGCCCGGCGTGCGCCCGAACTTGATGGGGATGCCCGCGCCCTCGTACCAATCGAGCTTGGCGGCCATGTTGCGGTGCTTCGTGTGGGGCGCGTCCATCACCTGGGCGGTGTCGAGCACCGGCCCGCAGGGCACGCCGGCCGCCAGCAGCTTCATCGAGACCTCCTCGCCGTCCACGGCGGCGAAGGCGTCGAGCAGCTCTTCGCGCAGCTCGTCGCGATGCTGGATACGGTCGGAGTTGGTGACGAAGCGCGGGTCCTCGGTCAGCTCGGGCCGGCCGAGCGCATCGCACAGGCGCTGAAACGCCCGGTTGTTGCCTGCGCCGATGAAGACATCGACGGTCTTCGTGGGGAACTTGTCGTAGGGCGCGATGTTGGAGTGCTGGTTGCCCGTGATCCCGGGGACCTTTCCGCCCGACAGGTAGTAGTTGGGAATGTGCGGATGCATCAGCGAGACCGCGCAGTCGTAGAGCGTCATGTCGATATACTGGCCCCGGCCCGACGCCTGGCGCTCGAACAGCGCCATCAGGATGCCGACGCAGGAATAGAGGCCCGTACCCATGTCCACGGCGGCGATCCCGACGCGGGTCGGCACCTTGTCTTCGCCGCCGTTGATCGAGAACCAGCCGGCCATTGCCTGGACGATCGCGTCGTAGCCGGGAAAGCCGCCCAGCGGGCCGTCGGCGCCGTAGCCGGAGATCCGGCAGTGGATCAGGCGCGGATACTTGTCCGACAGCACCTCGTCGTAGCCGAGCCCCCACTTCTCCATGGTGCCGGTCTTGTAATTCTCGATCAGCACGTCCGCATCCTCGAGCAGGCGGAACAGGATGTCCCGCCCCTCGGGCTTGGTCAGGTCGAGGCCGATGGAGCGCTTGTTGCGGTTGAGCCCGGTGAAATAGGACGCGTCGCCGTCGTGGAAGGGTGGGCCCCAGTCGCGCACCTCGTCGCCCTGGGGCGGCTCCACCTTGATCACGTTTGCGCCGTGATCCGCGAGGATCTGCGTGCAGTAGGGGCCGCCGAGAACGCGCGCCAGATCGACGACCTTGAGGCCGTTGAGCGCGCCGAAGGGAGAGGTGTTGGGGGACATCGTTTGGAGCCTGGGATATTATCGTGGGAAGCGGGTGAATCGAAAGGGCGGGCAGCCGGTGCCTCGCGAGAATGATGCACCGATGCTAGTAACCCCGCCCGTCTCCGTCCATGCCAAGGAACGGATTAATGGGGAATCAGAATGAGCGGAGCGAAGGATTTGGAAGGTCTCGAGGTCGGCTACGACGTCCCGGCCTTGCCGGGGATGAACGAGGCCGAGATCCAGACTCCCTGCATTGTGCTCGATCTCGATGCGCTGGAGCGGAATATCCGCAAGATGGGCGACTACGCGGCCGCCCACGGCATGAAGCTGCGCGTGCACGGAAAGATGCACAAGTCGGTCGACATTGCGAAATTGCAGCAACGCATCGGTGGCGCGGTCGGCGTGTGTTGTCAGAAGCCCTCCGAAGCCGAGGCGTTCGTCCGCGGTGGAATCACCAATGTTCTTGTGTCGAACGAGGTGCGCGACCCGGTGAAGATCGATCGTCTCGCGCGGCTGCCCGAACGCGGCGCGCGGGTGATCGTCTGTGTCGACGACCTGGACAACGTCGCGGAACTGTCGGACGCGGCCGCGCGCCATGGCACACAGCTCGAAGTTCTGGTCGAGATCGACTGCGGGCAGGGGCGCTGCGGCGTCACGACAACCGGGGAGGCGGTGGAACTGGCCCGTGCCATCGACGCCGCCCCAGGACTGAACTTTGCCGGCATCCAGGCCTACCAGGGTTCTGCCCAGCATCTCGAGAGCTATGCCGCGCGGGCGGAGAAGCTCGACGTCGCGATCTCCCAGGTGAGAGACGTTGTCGCCGGCTTGGAGGCGGCCGGGCTGTCGCCTGCGCTGGTGACGGGGGGCGGCACGGGCACCTATACGCTCGAGAGCAACTCGGGCATCTACAACGAGCTCCAGTGCGGGTCCTACGCGTTCATGGATGCCGACTACGGCCGGATCCTCGATGCCGACGGCGCGCGGCTCGACGGCGGTGAATGGGAGTACGCCTTCTTCCTGCTCACCCAGGTGATGAGCCATGTGAAGGCGGACCGGGCGGTCGTCGATGCCGGGCTGAAGGTCCAGTCCGTCGACAGCGGCCTGCCGTTCGTGTTCGGGCGCGACGACGTCGAATACATCAGCTGTTCCGACGAACACGGTGTGCTGTCCGACCCCGGCGGCGTGCTGAAGGTGGGCGACAAGCTCCGGCTGGTTCCCGGCCACTGCGACCCTACGGCGAACCTGCACGACTGGTATGTCGGGGTGCGGAACGGAAGGGTCGAGACCCTCTGGCCGGTGACGGCGCGCGGCAAGGCCTACTGAGGCGTCAGAGACCCTGGGATCTTACCCTAGGCGGCGTCGGCGGCTCCGAACACGCGCGCGGCGAAGGCCGGATAGGTCTCCGCGACTTCGTCGGCGACCCGGCCGCGCAGCAGCTCCAGCGTTGCCGCGTCCGGCAACGCCGTCTCGGGTACCGTGTCGGGGGCGTCGTAGTCGAACCCGGTGTGTTCCCGGATCTCGTCGGCGTCGTGGCCGGGATGCACCGAGGCGAGCCGGAAGTGGCGGCGGTCCCGGTCGAAGTCGAAGACGCAGCGGCCGGTGACCAGCGCGTGGGGACCGCCGGTCCGCGCGATGTCGTCCTCGCTCACGCCCGGTGCGCTGACGAAATCGACCTTCGGCACCAGCACCCGCGCGGTGTGTTCCTCGCGGAACAGGATCACCCGAGGCACCAGGAAATACAGATAGGCCGAGCCGAAGGAACCGGGAAACCGGACCTTCGTGTCCGGATAGTCGCCGATGCCCACCAGGTTGATGTTCGCCTGCCCGTCGATCTGGCCGCCGCCGAGGAAGAAGGCGTCGATCCGGCCCTGGGCCGCGCAGTCGAAGAGCTCGCGTCCGCCGTCGGTGAACGGGCTGTGGGCCTCGCTCCCCAGCATCGAGACCCGGAGCGAGCCCCCGGACTGCGCGCGGGCGAGCAGGGCGGCGGAACCCGGGATGGGCGACTGGGCGCCCACGGCCACATGGCCGAGCCCGGCAAGCATGTCGGCGACGGTCGCGATCAGCAGTTCTTCGGGTGCGATCATTGCGCTCATCTTTGGGGCGCTCATTCGGCGGCCTTGGGCGCGTACACGAATTCCTCGAGATAGCCGGCGAAGCCCTCGTCGGTACGCGCGCGTTCGAGATAGTCGCGCAGATGGGCGTCGTCGGGGCCGTAGGCGCCGAACAGGCCGACGGGCCAGGCGCCGTTCGCGGCTTCCGCCAGCGCCGAGATGTAGAGCCCCGGGATGGTGCCCGGTGCGCGCACGGTGTCGGCAAGCAGGTCGCCGTCGTAGATTTCCTCCGCCGTGACGATGGTCTGGCGCGCGGCATGGGCCATCACCATCATTTCCCGACGCACGCCGATCCAGACATTGCCGTTGCGGTCGGCAAGCGGCGCGTGAATGAGCGTCACGTCGGGCCGGATCGCCTTCACCAGCACGAGCGGCCCGTCCTGTTCGCCGAAGGGGTCGGTGCCCGTGGTCCAGTCGTCACGATGGGTGAGCAGATCGGAGCCGACAATGCCGCGCACGGGCATGTACGGGATGCCCTTTTCCGCCGCCTGCAGGCCGGCGTGAATCGCCGGGCAGGTGCCGTCGATCACCTTGATCGTGCCGGCCTTCACGGCTGTCATGAACCGCGGGGCGGGGCCGTACTCGTCGAGGGTCACCGCGGCTGTCTCCAGCGTCGCGACGCAGCCCGCGCCGATGAGCATGTCGCCCTGGAACCCCACCGAGGGGACACCGACCAGATGCAGATCCTTCGCGCCGCGGGCGATCAGCGCGCGTACGGTTGCCATCGAGCAGCCCGAATAGTCGGGCGCCAGCGCCACCTTTGCGCCGTCGGGAATGCGGGCGGCCAGGTCCTCGACCGATGTGAAAAGCTCGCTCACGCGCGGTTCGACCTTTCTTTCCATGGATGGCGCGATGTTAAATAGATTGCCCGCAGGAATAAAGGAAACGCGCGGATGGACTTCAGCCTGCCCGAGGAAATCGGTGCGGTCGCGGATGCGGTCGCACGGTTCGCGGAAACCGAGATTCTGCCGGAGATCGGTGCCTACGAGGCGTCCGGCGAATTCCCACGCGAGATCGTTGCGAAGATGGGCGATGCGGGATTCTTCGGGGCTGCCTTCCCCGAGGCGCTCGGCGGCACGGACGCCGGGTTCCTTGCCGTGGCCGCGATCTCCGAGACGATCTCGCGCATTGCGCCGGAGTTCGGCTACTGCATGAACATGCAGGCCATGACTTGCCCGTTCACGATCTTCAACTGGGGCACCGACGACCAGATCGGCCGCTTCGTCCCGGACCTGGTCTCCGGGCGTCGGATCGGCATGTTCGCCCTGACCGAGCCCGGCGGCGGCTCGGATGCGGCCGGGTCCATGAAAACGACCGCCACGCGCGACGGCGATGTCTATCGGCTCAACGGCTCGAAGCAGTGGATCACCTTCGCCAACGCCGCCGACGCGGGGATACTGTTTGCCAAGACCGATCCGTCCGCGGGCCATCGGGGGATCACGGCCTTTATCGTCGAACCGAAGTCCCACGAGGGTTTCGCGGCCGATCCGATCCCGATGACCGGCCTGTCGAACTGCCTCGCGTCGAACGCCGTCTTCCTCGACGATTTCGTCGTGCCGGTCGAGAACCGTCTCGGCGAAGAGGGCGAGGGGTTCAGGATCGCGATGAACGCGCTCGAGTTCGGCCGGCTCACCGTGTCGGCCCGGGCCGTCGGGCTGGCCCAGGCCTGCCTCGACGAGGCGATCGCCTATGCCAATACGCGGGTCATCCGCGACCGTCCCATCGCGGAATACCAGATGGTGCAGCACCTGATCGCCGACATGGCCACCCATACCGACGCCGCGCGCCTGATGGTGCAGCGCATGGCCTGGCTGATGGATGAGGGGCGGCCGGCGACCGGGGCGGCGTCCCGGGCAAAGTATTTCGCGGTCGAGGCCGCGAAAGAGGCGGCGGCGGGGGCGGCGGAGATCTTCGCCGGCTACGCGCTTGCCGACGAATATCCGATCAAGAAGTTCACCGCCTATGTGAACATGCTCGCTGTGGGCGAGGGGACGGCCAACGTCCAGCGCATCCTGATCGGCGAGGACGCGCTGGGGATAAAGGACGCCGACCGGCACCCGGTCCGCAATCGCCTTCGCGGCGCGGGTGTGGAATAATCCGGAAACCAATCCGCGCATCAGACGCGGACGAAAAGACACGCGTGGAGAGAGACGATGACCGACGAAGCCCTGAGTCCGGATTCGAGCGTCCTGGGACGCCCCAACAGCTACATCGGCAAGGTGGTGCCGCGGCCGAACGTGCGCAAGCTCGTGCGCGGCAAGGGCCAGTTCGTCGATGACCTGAAGCTGCCGCGCATGGTGCACGCGGTCTATCTCCGCTCACCCCACGCGCACGCAAAGATCGTCTCGATCGATACGAGCGCGGCGGCCGGGATGCCCGGTGTCGTCCGTGTCGTCACCGGCGCCGAACTGGCGGAGTATTGCGAGCCCTGGGTGGGTGTGCTCACCCACTTCAAGGGCCTCAAGTCGGCCCCGCAGCACGCGATCGCCATCGACCATGTCTGCTGGCAGGGCGAGGCGGTTGCCGCCGTGGTCGCGAACAGCCGGGCCGAGGCCGAGGATGCCGCGGCCGCGATCACGGTCGAGTATGAGGAACTGCCGGCGGTCACCGATCCCGAGACGGCGGGCGACCCCGGAACGCCGGTCATCCATCCCGATCTCGGTGACAACATCGCCTTCGAGAACGGGGTCGAGGCCGGGGACGTGGACGCGGCCTTTGCCGCCGCGGACGTCGTGGTCGAGGAGACCTACCATTTCGACCGCCACACCGGCGTCACGCTCGAACCGCGGGTCCTCGTCGCGGACTATGACGAGGCGGACGACAAGCTGACCGTGCACATGTCGAACCAGGCACCGCACATGATGCAGCACATCTTCGCCAAGCATGTCGGCGTGCCCGAGGGCCAGGTTCGCGTCGTCTGCCGCGACGTCGGCGGCTCGTTCGGCATCAAGGTCCATGTCTATGCCGACGAGATGGCCACGGTGGCCCTGTCGAAGATGCTTGGCCGGCCGGTCAAGTTCGCTGCCGACCGGATCGAGTCCTTCCTCACCGACATCCATGCCCGCGCGCACCGGGTGCACGCCAAGATGGGCTTCACCAAGGACGGCGACATCACCGCGATCGAGATCGACGACCTGACCGGCGTCGGGCCCTACTCCATGTACCCGCGCACGAGCGCGATGGAGGCGAATCAGGTCCTGAACTTCACCGGCGGCCCCTACAAGCACGAGAACTACCGGGCCAAGGCGCAGGTCGTGTTCCAGAACAAGAACGTCATGTGCCAGTACCGCGCGGTCGGCCATCCGGTCGCCTTCGCCGTGACCGAGGCCATGGTGGACAAGGGTGCGAGCGCGCTCGGGATCGACCCGGTCGATATCCGCCGGCGCAACCTCATCACGGACGACGCCTACCCGACCAAGGGCGCGAGCGGTATCGTCTTCGAGGGCCTTTCCCACCACGCGTCGCTCGACAAGCTGCTCGGCGCGATGGACTACGAGGGCATGAAGGCCGAGCGCGACAGGCTGCGCGGCGAGGGCATCTATCGCGGCATCGGCTTCGCGGCGATGATCGAGCTCACCAACCCGGGCGCGGCCATGTACGGCATCGGCGGCGCGCGGATTTCGTCCCAGGACGGCGCGCAGGTGCGGCTCGATTCGAGCGGCTCGATCGTCGTCCACACGTCGGTGACCGAGCAGGGACAGGGCACCGACGCGATCATGGGCCAGATCGCGGCCACCGCGTTCGGCACCAGCCCGGACCGGGTCAAGGTCATCACCGGCGACACGGACAACGTGCCCACCGGCGGCGGCACCTGGGGCTCGCGCGGCGCGGGCATCGGCGGCGAGGCCGTGCTCCGGGCAGCCAAGGCGCTGCGCTACAACATCAAGGACATTGCCGGCCAGCTTCTCCAGGCGGACCCCAAGACCCTCGACATCCGCGAGGGCGTGGTCGTCGATGACGACACGGGCAACGAGCGCATGGGGCTCGACGAGCTGGCGCGGATCTCCTACTTCCGCTCCGACCTGATCCCCAAGGGGTTCCAGCCCGAACTTATGGCGACCCGCCACTTCGTCCCGCGTGAGTACAACATCGCGTTTACCAACGGCATCCAGGCCTGCTACGTCGAGGTCGATCCGGAGACCGGTTTCCTGCGGTTCCTGGATTACTGGGTGGTCGAGGATTGCGGCACAGTGCTCAATCCCCAGCTGGTGGACGAGCAGGTGCGCGGCGGCGTGATCCAGGGGCTCGGCGGCGCGCTCCTCGAAGAGTGCCGCTACGACGATGCGGGCAACCTCGTGAACGCCAACATGGCCGATTATCTGGTGCCCATGGCGGGCGAGATGCCGGATATCCATGTCGGCCATGTGGAGACGCCGACGGCGGACTCGGAGCTCGGCGCCAAGGGTGCGGGCGAGGCCGGCACGGCGGGCGCACCGGGTGTGATCATGAACGCCATCAACGATGCGCTTTCGCCCTTCGATACGCGCCTGTCCCATCAGCCGATCACGCCGGAACGAATCCTGAAAGCGCTCGGGAAGTTCTAGGCGGGGAATCACGAACCTCATGCTGAGGAGCATCGCGCCGCGATGCGTCTCGAAGCATGGATCACGGTTGCCCGGTCCTTCGAGACAGGCCTTTGGCCCTGCTCGGGACGAGGTGAGCCATTGCTTGCTGTCCCGATCGTGAACACCTGCCGGGCTGGCCGTAGAGGCCCCGGGCCTGTACCGTTCCCCCGATAACAGGTCACAGGGGAACGGTGCTCATGAGCGTGGCTGACCATTCGGGCGAGGAAAGCGTCCTCGACCGCGAGGAAACATTCATTGGCAAGACCGTGCCGCGCGCCAACGCTGCGCGCCTGGTGGCCGGCCAGGGCAGGTATGTCGACGACCTGTCGCTGCCGCGCATGGTCCATGTGGCCTATTTCCGTTCGCCCTATGCGCACGCGAAGATCGTCTCGATCGACGACGCGGCTGCGCTCGCCAGTCCCGGCGTGATCCGGGTCTTCACGGGCAAGGAGATCGCCGAGGTCTGCACCCCCTGGGTCGGAACGCTTGCCCACTTCAAGGGCATGAAGTCGGCGCCCCAGTACGCGATGGCGGTGGACCGGGCCTGCTGGCAGGGCGAGCCGGTGGCCGCGATCGTCGCCCACAGCCGGGCGGAAGCCGAGGACGCGCTCGAGCTGCTGGAGGTCGAGTTCGAGGAACTGCCGGTGCTCGCCGATCCCGAGGTCGCGCTCGACGACGATACGCTCGTGATGCATGCCGATCTCGGCGACAACCTGCTGTTCGAGATGAACCACGATATCGGCGACACCGAAAAGGCGTTTGCCGAGGCTGCGGCGGTGGTCGGGCACACCATGCATTTCGGCCGTCACACCGGCGTGTGCCCGGAATCCCGCGCGATCATCGCCGACTATCACAGCTCCGAGAACCGCCTGACCTCGTACCATTCGCACCAGGCCCCGCACATGATGCAGGACCTGTTCGCGCGTCATCTCGACATCCCGAACCAGAATGTCCGGATCGTGTGCGGCGACGTGGGCGGTGCATATGGCGTCAAGGGACACACCTATCCCGACGAGATGGCGACGGCCGCGATCTCCAAGATCATGAAACGGCCGGTGAAGTTCATCGCCGACCGGACCGAATCCTTCCTGACCGACTTGCACGCGCGCGACCACCGCGCTCATGTGCGCGCGGCGTTTGCCGAGGATGGCGAACTGCTCGCCATCGAGATGGACGACCTCACGGGCGTCGGTCCCTACTCGATGTATCCCCGCACCTCCGCGCTCGAGGCGCTGCAGGTCATCAACTATGTCGGCGCGCCCTACAACCACGCGAACTACAAGGCGCGCTCGCGCGTCGTGTTCCAGAACAAGACGCCCATGAGCCAGTATCGCGCGGTCGGCCATCCCGTCGCCGTGGCGATCACCGAGACCCTGATGGAAGAGGGTGCGCGCAAGCTCGGGCTCGATCCGGTCGATGTGCGCCGGCGCAACCTCATGGCGGACGACAGCTATCCGCGCGATTTCATCACCGGCCTGAAGATGGAGGCCCTCTCCCACGAGGCCTCGCTCGACAAGCTTCTCACCATGTTCGACTACCAGGGCTTCCGCGCGGAGCAGGCCCGGCTGCGCGAGCAGGGCATCTACCGCGGCATCGGTTTTGCGACCCTCGTCGAGATGACGAACCCGGGCCCGCACACCTACGGGCTTGGCGGGGCGCGCATCTCCTCCCAGGACGGGGCGGCGGCGCGGATGGATGCGTCGGGGGCCGTGATCGTCCAGACGTCGATCACCGAGCAGGGCCAGGGCTCCGAGGCCGTGATCCAGCAGGTGACGGCCAGCGCCTTCGGCACAACGCCGGACAAGGTGAAGGTGATCTCGGGCGACACGGACAATGTCCCGGTCGGCTGGGGCGCGGGCGGCTCCGGCGGTGCGGGCATTGCCGGCGAGGCGGCGCTCCAGGCGGCCAAGGCGCTGCGCCACAACGTCCTCGATGTGGCGGCGATCCTGCTCCAGTCCGGGGCCGCGTCGCTGGACATCCGGCACGGCGTCGTCGTTGACCGGGCGACCGGCGAGGAGCGCATGCCGCTCGAGGAGGTGGCGCGCGTGGCCTACTTCCGGCCCGACACGCTGCCCCAGGACTTCCAGTCCGAGATGATGGCGACGCGCCACTACATCCCGAAGAAGTATCCCGTGG
>JAYQGE010000032.1:0-6664 GCA_038140435.1 Rhodospirillaceae bacterium
CGGTTCCGCTCGCCGCCCGAAAGCTGGCCGACCGGCTTCTGCTGGTCCGATCCACGAAAGTTGAAGCCGGCCACGTAAGCCCGGCTCTGGACGTTTCGCCTGCCGAGCTCGATCACATCGACCCCCTCGGAGATTTCCTCCCAGACGGTCTTCTCGTCGGACAGGGCATCGCGGCTCTGGTCGACATAACCCATCTTCACGGTGTCGCCGATCCGGATTTCGCCTGAATCCGGTGTGTCCTGGGCCGTGACCATGCGGCAGAAGGTGGTCTTGCCAGCGCCGTTCGGCCCGATCACCCCGACGATGGCCCCCGGCGGCATCTTGAAGCTCAGGTCGTCGATCAGCAGATGGTTGCCGAACCCCTTGCGGATACCGTCGGCCTCGATCACGAGGTCACCCAGCCGCGGCCCCGGCGGAATCGTGATCTGCTGGCGCTCGGGCGCCTTGTCCTGGCTCTCGGCGACCAGCTTTTCATAGGCGTCCACGCGAGCCTTGCTCTTCGCCTGGCGCGCGCGCGGGCTCTGGCGCACCCATTCCAGCTCCTGCTTGATGGTGCGCTGGCGCGCGGATTCCTCGCGCTCTTCCTGGGCGAGCCGCTTCTCCTTCGCCTCGAGCCAGGCGCTGTAGTTACCCTCGAAGGGAAGTCCCTTGCCGCGGTCGAGCTCGAGGATCCAGCCCGCGACATTGTCGAGGAAGTAGCGATCATGGGTCACGGCCACAACAGTGCCCGGGTAATCTTCCAGGAAGCGTTCCAGCCAGGCGACGGACTCGGCATCCAGGTGGTTCGTCGGTTCGTCGAGCAGCAGCATGTCGGGGCGCGACAGCAGGAGGCGGCACAGCGCCACCCGTCGCCGCTCGCCACCGGAGAGCTTCGAGACATCTGCCTCGCCCGGCGGACAGCGCAGCGCATCCATGGCGATCTCGATCTGCCGATCAAGTTCCCAGGCGTCGCTGGCGTCGATCTCGGCCTGCAGCTCGGCCTGTTCGGCGATCAGGGCGTCCATTTCCTCGTCCGAGAGCTCTTCCCCGAACCGCATGCTCACTTCATTGAAGCGATCGAGCAGCGCCTTCGTTTCGGCGACCCCCTCCATGACGTTGCCCATCACGTCCTTGTCAGCATCGAGCACGGGCTCCTGGGGCAGGTAGCCGACCTTGAGGCCGTCCGCCGCCCAGGCTTCACCCTGGAACTCGCTGTCGAGCCCGGCCATGATCTTGAGAAGCGTCGATTTGCCGGCGCCGTTCAGGCCCAGTACGCCGATCTTGGCGCCCGGCAGGAAACTCAGCCAGACATCCTCGACGACCTTGCGGCCGCCGGGATAGACCTTTGTCAGGCCCTTCATCACGTAGACATACTGGGGATTGCTCACGGCGTCTCTCGGCTGGTTCTGTTGTTTGACGGGCGTCTATGTAAGCCGCGCGTGCGCATGGCGCAACGGTTGGTCATCCGGCACGGAGTTGCCGTGATCCGGAACCCTAGTGCCGGCCGCCGAACCGCCATTCATGCAGCTCGGTACGCACATAGAGGCCTGCGTTTGTATAGGGCTCTCCGTCAAAGAACGCCGTTGCAGCGTCCCGGTCCGGCGCTTCCAGCAGGAACAGGCTTCCGGTCCATGTCCCGCCGGAGATGTCCCATAGCGGGCCACGGAGTATCTGCTGACGCATCTTCTCCGGCGGCGCGAGGAAGTCGCGGTGCGCCTGCAGAAGTTCGTTCCGACGATCCGTCACACCCGCGTCGTCCGCGCCATGACCGAGGAACAGGAAGCGTCGATTGCGTTCGGGATCTCCCTCGAACTCCCACATCGTTCGCTTCAGCGCATTGGTCCAGCGGCGGATCATCACATCGCCATAGATGCCGGCCTTGTAATTGGGCTCCTCGAACGCAAACACGCGCGCCGCATCCTCGTCCGGCAGTTCGACGGCGTGCATGCTTCCCGTGGGCGTCTGTCCATCGTCGGCCAGCGTCGGTCCACGCGCCACCATCCGGTCGGCATAGCCGTCCATGAACGCCCAGTGAGCTTCGCGGTGAGTCTGCCGGAGTTCGCGCGTGTCGGGGTTGTCGCGGCAGTAAAACAAATAGGTCGAAGTTTCCATGATCAGTCCGTTCCGCCCGTTTCCCACTCCAAGAGCACATCCGCGTCGTGTTCCCCCGGCAGATGCCGGGCACGCAGGTCCGCGAACGCTTCCCGGCCCACCAGCCTGGACAATGCCCAGACGGCCGCGCCGCGCACAAGCGGCGAATCGTCCCGCAAACGCTCGCGCGCGACCTCTGCATCGTTCTCGTCTCCCGAATTTCCCAGCGCGATAAGCACATTGCGGACAAACCGGTCGCGACCGACGCGCTTGATCGCGGTTTTTGCGAAGAACGCGCGAAAGCCTGCATCATCAAGCCGGGCGAGATCGACCAGGCGAGGCGAAGCGAACTCGGGCCGTGCGCGCAACTCGGTCACCGGTGCACCGGCAGCGAACTTGTTCCAGGGGCAGGCCGCGAGGCAATCGTCACAGCCATAGATGCGGTTTCCGATCAACGGGCGCAACTCGCGGTCGATAGGTCCCTTGTGCTCGATCGTGAGGTAAGAAATGCAGCGCCGCGCGTCGATCCGGTAGGGCGCGGGAAACGCATCCGTCGGGCACGCGTCCAGGCATTTACGGCACGACCCGCAACGGTCTTCGGCACCGGCATCCGCCGGCAGCTCCAGCGAGGTAAAGACCTCGCCCAGAAACAGCCAGGAGCCGTGATCCCGCGACACGAGGTTCGTGTGCTTGCCCTGCCAGCCGAGCCCCGCCAATTGGGCAACGGGTTTCTCCATCACCGGGGCGGTGTCCACGAACACCTTCACGTCCCCCGGAAAGGCCTCGCAGATCCAACGCCCGAGTGCCTTCAGGCGCTTCTTGACCACGTCATGATAATCGCGTCCACGTGCATAAACGGACAGGTGCCCGACACCGCGCTGGTCGAGGCTGTCAAAAGCCCCAGGATCGGGCGTGTATCGCATCGCGAGCGCTATGACGGACCGCGCCTCGGGCCAGAGCGCCGCCGGTTCCCGGCGCCGATCCGCCTTGGCGGGCAGCCAGTCCATTTCGCCATGCAGTCCTTCGTCGATGAACCGCGCGAGGTTGTCGCGCACCTCCGGGGCGAGATGGACGGGTGCGATACCGAACGCATCGAAGCCCAGCTCCCGGGCCTTTTCGTGAATGCGATCGCGTATCGCCTGTGGTGATGGGTCCGGTGGCATATCAGGCGCGCCCGAGAAGCGTCGCATCGCCGTAGGAGAAAAACCTGTACTCGGCCTCGATCGCGTGCCGGTAGGCCGCGTGCATACGCTCGGTGCCCGCGAAGGCGCACACGAGCATGAACAGTGTCGAGCGCGGCAGGTGGAAGTTCGTGAAGAGCTGGTCCACGGCACGAAATACGAAGCCGGGGGTGCAGAAAAGCCGCGTATCGTCGTGAAACTCGCGTATTTTACCGTCCGCATCGACGGCGGACTCGAGCACCCTGAGCGCGGTGGTCCCGATCGAGACCACCGGTCTCCCGTCGGCCCGGGCCGCGTTGATCCGCGCCGCCGTATCGGCATCGACCTCGCCATATTCGGCATGCATCCGGTGCTCGCTGACATCTTCGACCGTCACCGGCAGGAACGTCCCGGCGCCGACATGGAGCGTGACCGTCGCGACTTCCATACCCGCCGCCCCCAATGCCGCCATGAGCGCGGGCGTGAAGTGCAGCCCCGCCGTCGGCGCCGCAACCGCCCCCTCCCGTTCCGCGAACATCGTCTGGTAGTCGTGCGAATCCCGGTCGTCGGGTCCATCGCCACGCTTGATATAGGGCGGTAACGGCGTCTGCCCGTGGCGCATCAGGGCCTTATGGAAGGCAGCGGCCGGCATATCGAAACGCAGATGGACCTCGCCGCCATCGCGCCGTTCGAGCATCTCGGCTGCAAAGCCATCGGCAAACACGATCCGATCACCGGGCCGCAATCGCTTCGCCGGCCGGGCGAAGGCGAACCACTCCGTTTCCCCGATCTGCTTGTGCAGGGTCACCGAGATACGTCCCGTACCGCGCAGCCCCTCGAGTTGCGCCGGGATGACCCGCGTGTCGTTCACCACCAGCAGGCTTCCCGGGTCGAGCAGCTCGGGCAGGTCGGTGACGACCCTGTCGGCAATGCCGTTCCGCAGATCGAGCAGACGCGCGGAATCGCGCGGCTCCACGGGGCGCTGCGCAATCCGGTCCGGCGGCAAGTCGAAATCGAAGTCCGACGTTTTCATGCCCAGTCCCCCGATCGCGCCGTCGTGGATTGACACCGATTGCGCCATGCTGCCATTAGCGTGCGGCATTCGCGCCACCCTCGAACCCGTGACACCATGATGGCTGCACTGAAGCCGCGCTTCCTCATTATCTGCGTTCTGTTCGTGACCTGTCTGCTGGTCTCGAACATTACCGCCGTCAAGCTGATCGACGTAAACGGATACGTCCTCACGGGCGCCATTGTCATTTTCCCGGTCAGCTACATCATCGGCGATGTTCTGACCGAAGTTTACGGTTTCGCCAAGGCCCGGCTTTGCGTCTGGATCGGATTTGGCGCCAACCTGTTCGCGGTTCTCGTGTTCGCCCTTGTGGGCGTGCTGCCGGCGGCCGGTTTCTGGGAGGGTCAGGCGGCATATGACGAAATCCTGGGCGCAACCCCGCGGATTCTGCTCGCATCGTTCCTGGCCTATCTGGTCGGCGAGTTTGCCAACTCCTATGTCCTCGCGCGCCTGAAGGTCATCACCGCAGGGCGCATGCTCTGGCTGCGTACCATCGGTTCGACCGTTGTCGGCCAGGGCCTCGATTCCGTCGTGTTCGTCTTCGTAGCCTTCTGGGGCATTTTCCCGCTCGAGGTGCTTGCCGGCACGATCGTCGTCCAGGCGGTTGCCAAGATCGGCTACGAGATCGTCGCAACGCCGGGAACCTATGCGGTCGTCGGCTGGCTGAAACGGGCCGAGGGCATCGACCACTATGACCGGGAGACGCGGTTCAACCCCTTTGCGGTGTCCCGCCTTAGCGACTGATGTGGCGGAACGGCCGCGTTTCAGGCCTCCTCGCCATCTTGATCGTTTGCGCCGCATCATCCGTTGCGGCCGACCCCGACACCTATAGCGTGCAGTGGGAGAACGACCGGATCGCGAATACCGACCGGCACTATACAAACGGATTCCGCCTCTCCTGGGTCTCGGGTGCGCGCGACACCGAGCCGGCCTGGGTCAAGGATGTGCTCGAGGCCGTCTATCCCTTCGCCAGTCTCCGCCGGGGCCGCGTGGGCGCTGCCTTCGGGCAAAGCATCTTCACACCTGAAGATACGGTCACCTCGAACCTCGTCACGGACGACCGCCCCTATGCCGGCTGGCTTTACGGATCGATCTCGGTCCACGCGGAGACGCGCCGTGACCCGGGGACATCGGGCCTCGACACGCTCGACACCGCCGAGCTCAGCCTCGGCATCGTCGGACCCTGGGCGCTGGGCCGGCAGGTGCAGAACGGTGTGCATGACCTAATAAACGTCGGCCGCTCGAACGGCTGGGGCCACCAGCTCCACAACGAGCCCGGCATCATGCTGGTCGGCGAACGGCGCTGGCGGCCCGAACCCTGGTCCCCGTTCGGCCTGGAAATCGACGTCATCCCGAATGTCGGCGGAAGCCTCGGCAACGTCATGACCTTCGCCGGGGCAGGCACGATCCTGCGCATCGGAGATGGACTCGACGTGGATTTCGGTCCGCCCCTGATCCGACCGTCCCTCAGTGGCCTGGCTGCCGTCGAAAGGCGATCCGGCCTCGCCTGGTACGCCTTCGCCGGCCTCCAGGGTCGCGCCGTTGCGCACGACATCATGCTCGACGGCAACACCTTCGCCAACAGCCACAGCGTCGACCGAAAGATATTCGTCGGCGATGCACAACTCGGCGTCGCGGTGATCTACCGGGGCGTGCGGCTGGCGGTCACGCAGATCTTCCGAACGAAGGAGTTTGATGGCCAGCGCCAAGCCGACAGGTTCGGCGCGATCAGCCTCTCGGCAAACTTCTAGGCGTTCGAGCCCCGCCGACCGGGCTATGCATCCGGTTCGCCCATGCTAAGCTTCGCCCGGGTCACAGCAAGCCACAGCCGGGGGAAACAGCATGACCGATCTCAACCTCAGCATCGACGGAATCAGCGACGGTCAGCGGATTCCCGAACAGTTCGCATTCGGCATCCGTACGGAGAGCGAGCCCTTCACCTTCGGCCCCAACCTGAGCCCGGCCATGCGTTGGGATGGCGGGCCGGAGGGCACGAAATCCTATGCCGTCATCATGCATGACCGCAGCGTGCCGCCCGTCTTCGACGACGCCAACCAGGAAGGCAAGACCATCCCCGCCGATCTTGCGCGGATGGACTTCATGCACTGGATCCTGGTGGACATTCCGGCCTCCACGACAAGCCTCGCGGAAGGCGCCGAATCCAGCGGCGTTGTCCCCAAGGGGAAGCCGACCGGGCCTGCCGAACATGGCGTCCGCGGCGCAAATGATTTCGGCATGTTCATGGCCTCGAACCCGGACATGGCCGGGGACTATGGCGGCTATGACGGGCCCGCCCCGCCCTGGAACGATGAAATCATGCACGAGTATGTGTTCACCGTGTACGCGCTCGATGTTGAAACAC
>JAYQGE010000032.1:6764-22869 GCA_038140435.1 Rhodospirillaceae bacterium
GACTGGCTCGACGGTGGCCCCGGCGACGACTGGCTCTACGGCGACCAGGCGGGCGACGTCGGCGACGACACGCTGCTTGGCGGTCTCGGCAACGACGAGCTGCACGGCGGACACGGCAACGACCATCTCGAAGGTGGCGAGGGCAACGACGAGCTGCATGGCGAACACGGTGACGACTGGCTCCACGGCGGCGCCGGGGACGATCGGCTGCACGGCGGCAGCGGTAATGACACCCTCTGGGGACTGGACGGCGACGACCGCCTGCTCGGCAGCGACGGCGAGGACGAGCTTCACGGCGGAGACGGCAACGACCGGCTGAACGGCGGCAACGACAATGACTGGCTGTTCGGCAACGCCGGGGACGATTCCCTGTATGGCGAGGATGGTGACGACCGCCTGTTCGGCTGGACCGGCAACGACCTTCTCGAGGGCGGTGACGGCAATGACCAGCTCCACGGCGGCGAGGATGATGACACGCTGCGCGGGGAGGACGGCAATGACGGGCTTTGGGGAGACGCCGGCAACGACGAACTCTCCGGCGGGTCCGGCATCGATGTACTCCAGGGCGGCGATGGCGACGATACCCTCGACGGCGGCGCCCACCAGGACTTCCTCTTCGGCGACGACGGCGCGGACACGCTCGACGGCGGCGACGGCGATAACGCGAAAGACCATCTGTGGGGCGGCGACGGCGACGACCTGTTCGTCTTCTCCGTCAACGGCGGCGACGACTGGGTCGAGGACTTCACGTCGGGCGAAGACACGCTCGATGTCTCGGCGCTGGGGTTCGCCGACTTCGCGGACCTGCTCGCAAGCACGAGCGACGTCGGCGGCAACGCCACGATCGATTACGGGAACAACGACGAAATCACGCTGGTGGGTGTCGCCACAGCCGACCTCTCGGCCACCGACTTCCTGTTCTGAAGCCTAGTTGTCAGCGGTGGCGACCAGTTTCGTCTTGTAGTCGGTCCGCGGCAGGCTGCCGAATGCCACGATCTCGACTTTCGTCGTGACCACAAGCCTGGCCCGGATCTCCTTCTCGATCGCCTCGGCCAGTCCGGGTCCGGGGTCGGCGCCCTCCGCCGCCTCGACCTGGATCGGCAGGGGCGGCAGTTGCTGAACACCCTTCTTCTTCGGACACACCAGCATGATGCCGCTGACATCCGGGCGGAACGTGTTGATCACCTCACGCAGCGCGCTCGGGAAAACGTTCACACCCCGTACGATCAGCATGTCATCCGTCCGCCCGATGCAGCGGATGCGCGGTCCCGTACGGCCGCTCGCGACGGGCCCCATGCTGACCGTCACATGATCACGCGAGCGATACCGGAGCAACGGTGCCGCCTCCTGCATCAGGTGGGTATAGACCGGCTCACCCTGCACCCCGTCTTCGAACGGCAGGGGTTCCTCGGTTTCGGGGTCGATCAGTTCCATATGGATGTAGTCGCGGGCGAGAAAGTTCATGCCGTCCTGCTCCGGGCCTTCGCCGAACATGGAGATCGAGAGCTCGCCCAGCCCCAGTACCTCGTGAACCTTTGCATTGAACGCCTGTTCGATCTGGGCCCGCACTTCGGGTTCACCCCCGCCCGGCTCTCCGCCCGCAACGAGCGTCTGGAGTCCGCAGGCGGTCGGATCGACGCCGCGGGCCCGCGCGGCCTCGGCGATGTAGAGAAAATAGGACGGTGTCCCGGGGATCGCCTGGACCTGGAACCGCGACAGAGCGGTGATCAGCCGATCCGTGTTCCCACTCCCGACAGGCACCATGCGAACGCCGAGTGCAATCATGGACTCGTGAACGGCGCCCGCGGCGAATGGGCCTGAGTTGTAAGTGGTGACAACCCGGTGATGGGGCCGGATACCGGCCGCAAAATAACTGCGGTTGGATGTGTGGATCCAGCGCTTCAGATCACCCTGGGTGACGGGGATGTAGAGGGGCGTCCCCGACGTTCCGCTGGTGGAGTAGATGCGAACGACATCTTCGAGCGGTGCTGCAAGCTGCTTGCCAAGGGGCAGATGCTCGGCCTGGCTCGCCCGCAGTTCGTCCTTCACCGTGAAGGGCAGATGCCGAAGATCGTCGAGACCGCCCACGGATTCAGGCGTCTTGAATCCCGCTGCCTTCAGTTTCTCCTGGTAGAACTCCGATCGCGCGAACAGATACTCGATCTGCTTTCGATAGACCGGCTCATCCTTGTGCCTCTGTTCGTCGAGTTCCCGGGTCTCGGCCTCGGGATCGAACAGTTCATGTGCCGTCATGGCAGGCTAGTCCCCGTCATACTCGATGGCCTCCTCGCCATGATGGGCAAGCAGGAAGCCGATGGGACGTTCCGTCTCCTCGTTGAGATGGCCGATCAGGCCGACAGTCCGCGCAAGAATCGGGATGCCGCGGATCGCGGCCTTCGGATAATCCAGGTCGAGCAGCACCGCGGCCATGGGGCCCTGAAGGTTCATGGGGAGCGGCTTGCCCCAGACTTCGGCCACGGCGTCTGGAAAAGCCCGCAGGGCCGCGACATGCCGCCCGGAAACACCACGCTCATCTGCCAGTTCGAGAATACGCACCGCGCGCGGGTCGACCGGATGGTGGATGGGGTGCCCGAAACCCGGAATGAATTTTCCGGCCGCCTTGTATTCGCCGGCGATGGCACGCGCGGCCTCTTCCGCGCGCGCACCGCCCTCGATCCGCGTGACCGCATCGTCGAGCATGTCGCCGCAGACGTCCGCGCTGCCGAGAATGACCGAGCCGACGCCCAGCAGACCGGCCGCCACGGCGCCCTGCAGCGCCTCGGGCGCAGCAGCCAGGGTCATCCGCGCCGCCTGTACGCTGGGGGTCAGGCCGTGTTCCGCCAGGGCGACCACCAGAACATCCATGAAGAAGGCCTGGTCGGCGGACGGTTCGCGTCCCGTCAGGTGGAAGAAAAAGAATTCGGCGATCGAGCTGTGCCCCATGACGTCGTTGCACAGATCCTTCCCCCGCACCGTGATCGACGTCGCATCAGCCGTCTCGATCGCGGTCTTTGCCTCGCCCCTCTTGCCTATGAGCATTGCTGCCTCCCCCAAGTCCTGCGCGACGATAGGGACAATCCCGGTGCGCCACAATGTTTCATATGTGTGAAGATCCTTTCTTTCCTTGGAACAAGATTGACTCCCAACAAGCCCCTGCGCGAAAAATGAGGCCCTCAAACAACGAGAGCGGCACAATGCCGCCCACGGCCCGGGTCCTAGGGAGAATCGATCCATGAAATACGGAATGTTCAGCATGCCGCTCCGTCCGCCTGGGGGCGATGTGAACGGGAACTATCACCGCGACATCGAGACCTACATCCATGCCGACAAGCTCGGGTACTCCGAGGGCTGGATGGGCGAGCACTACACCATTCCGTGGGAGCCCATTCCCGCCTCGGACCTGTTCGCGGCCACCGTTTTCGCGCAGACCGAGCAGATTCGGGTCGGGACCGGAGTCGTGCTGCTGCCGATGCACGACCCGCGCCTGGTCGCGCTGCGCATCGCGTATCTCGATCACCTGTCGAAGGGCCGGCTGAACTTCGGCATCGGTGCCGGCGGCGCGCCAACCGACTTCCACTTCTTCGATATCAACTATCAGGAAGGCGAACATCGCGAACGGATGCGCGAGGCCATCGGCGCGATCAAGCGCCTGTGGACCGAGGAGGACCCGTTCGAGCACAACGGCAAGTTCTGGCAGTTCAAGGTGCCCGAACCGATGCCGCAGATTCCGCTGTACCATCACATCCGCCCATACCAGGACCCTCATCCGCCGATCGCGGTGGCGGGTCTCCACAAGTACTCGGAATCGCTGGTGACGGCGGGCCGCGAGGGCTGGATGCCGATGAGCGTGAACTATCTGCCCGCCGCCAATCTCAACACCCATTGGGAAGCGGTGAAGCAGGGCGCCGCAGAATCGGGCCTCACGCCGAGCCGCAAGGACTGGCGCGTGGCGCGTGAAATATTCGTCGCCAAGACGGATGCAGAGGCGCGCGACCATGTGCTCAACGGCGGCATGGCCAAGGCCTACAACGACTACATGTACAACGTTCTCAAGTCGCTCGGCGTCGTCGACCTCTACAAGGAGAATGACGACATCAAGGACGAGGATCTGACGGCGGAGTATATCTGCGACAACATCTGGGTCGTGGGCAGTCCCGACACTGTCACCGAGAAGCTGCGCAAGCTCTACGACGACACGGGTGGCTTCGGCACGGTCCTCCAGGTCCAGTATGTCTACGAACCCTTCCAGGACTGGCTCGACAACATGACCCTGTTCGCGAAGGAGGTCATGCCGAACCTTGCTGACCTGGTGCCCGAGGACGAGGCACCGGCCGCCGCCGCTCAGTAGGACGGCCCGGCCAGAAGACAAGGCCTGCCCCGCACCTGCCAACGGTGCGGGGCGGTCGCCACAAACATCACGGAGGCGCAGATGTCCGTAGCCGCTGATTCGGAACTCGGGATCTCTCCCGACGTCGCACAATGCATTGCCGAGGAACGCATCCCCATCGTGGATGTCGGGGATTACCTGTCGGGCGACCCCGCGGCGCTGGAACAGTTTGCGACGGACCTGCGGGCGATCCAGGAGAGCCTCGGCTTCTACTGCATCGTCAACCATGGGGTCCCACAGGACCTGATCGATCGAAGCTTCGAGCAGATCGCGGAACTCTTCCGCCTGTCCGACGAAGCGAAGATGAAATACCGGGTCGACTTCCACCACCAGGGCTTCATCCCCAACAAGTCCCTGATCCTGCGCTGGTCGAAGATCGCCAAGAACGAGAAGAAAGACCTGAACGAGGCCTGGGCGTTCATGCGCGAGCGCACCGCCGACGACCCCAAGGTCAAGGCCAACATCCGCCACCGGAACCTGAACCAGTGGCCCGAGGAACTGCCTGAGTTTCGCGCGACCCTGCTCGAATATCAGGAGACCATGGCCGCACTCGCGACACGGATGCTGCCGGCCTACGCCCGCGCGTTAGAGATGCCGGCCGACTATTTCGACGACAAGTTCTCCGTGCCCGAATACTACAACCGCTGCGCCTGGTACCCGCCGGTCGAGGCGGAGGAAGGTCAGTTCTCGCTCTCGCCGCACTCCGACCACAGCTCGATGACCTACCTGCCGCTCATGGACGTGGCCGGGCTCCAGGTTCGCGCGCCGTCGGGCAAGTGGATGGAGATCGAACCGCTGCGCGGCGCGATCGTCGTCAACACCGGCGAGTTCTTCAACCGCTGGACCAACGGGCGCTTCATCGCCACGCCGCACCGCGTGGTGCCGCCCGTGGACCATCGCTACGCGCTGACCTTTTTCTACAACTGCAATGACGAGACGGTCGCGGACCCGATCCCGACCTGCATCGAGCCCGGCGCGGAACCGCTCTACGAACCGATGTCCTTCCACGACTTCTTCATCACTTACATGGACGGCAACTACATCTACCGCACCGCGGAAATGGACGAGGACTGAGCGCACATGGCCACCTCGACCCGAACCCAATCGCTCACCATCAAGCCCATCACGACCGCGCTGGGCGCCGAAATCACCGGCATCGACCTGTCTGGCCCGCTTGCCCCAGAAACCGTCCAGGCCCTGCGCCAGGCGCTGCTCGATCATCTTGTGATCTTCTTCCGCGACCAGGACCTGAACGCCGAGCAGTATCTCGCCTTCGCCCACGCGATCGGCGAGCCGATGGAGTATCCGTTCACTAAGGGCCTGCCCGACGCGAGCCTGATCACGCCGGTCGTCAAGGAGGCCGACGAGGAGGTCAATTTCGGCGGGGTCTGGCACAGCGACACGGCCTATCTGGAAGAACCGCCGATGGCGACCATGCTGCTGGCGCGCGAAACACCGCCCTATGGCGGCGATACGATGTTCGCCAACCAGCAGCTTGCCTATGAACGTCTTTCGAACGGGCTGCGCAAAATCCTGGACGGGCTGACGGCGATCAACAGTTCCGTGCGCGCCGACGGGATCCGCACCCGCATCGACAAGGACGTACCGGTCCTCGACGAACAGGACACCGCCGGTTTCATGGCCGAGCATCCCGTGGTCCGCACGCATCCGGAAAGCGGGCGCAAGTCGCTCTTCATCAACCGCGGCCACACGGTCAATTTTGTCGGGATGAGCGAAGAGGAAAGCCTGCCGATCCTGAACTATCTGTTCGAACATCAGGTGCGCGACGAGTTCACATGCCGTTTCCGCTGGCGTCCGGGCTCGCTCGCACTGTGGGACAATCGCGCGGCCCTGCACTATCCGCTGAACGACTATCACGGCCACCGGCGCGAGATGCACCGCATCACGCTGCGCGGTGACAAGCCCAGATAGCCCGGCCACCCGACGAACAGAGATGTTCGCGCCACCACCCGTAATCGAAACCAGGCCGTTCGCTGACGTGAACGCGAGCCACGGCATCCGCGACCGCGAGTCCGAATGGGCGAGGCTGCTGTTCGGCCGCCCCAACACGCCGAGCTTCCTCGAGGGTCCATCCTTCGACCGGGACGGCAACCTCTGGCTCGTCGATGTCGCCTGGGGCCGCCTGTTCCGCGTGTCGCCTGCGGGCGAAGTTGAACTCGCCTGCACGTATGAGGGTGAACCCAACGGCCTCGCCTTCCACCGCGACGGTTACGGGATCATCGCCGATCACTATCACGGCCTGATGCGGCTCGACCCGGTGGCCGGTACCGTCGAGCCATGGCTGGTGCGCAACACCAACGAACGGTTCCGAGGCACAAACGACCTGACATTCGCGTCCAATGGGGACCTCTACTTCACCGACCAGGGGACATCCGATCTGATCGACCGCTCGGGACGGGTCTTCTGCCTGCGCGCCGACGGTACGCTCGACCTGATCTGCGCCGACCTGCCGAGCCCCAACGGGCTGGTGCTGAGCGGCGACGAGAAGGTTCTCTATGTCGGACTGACCCGCGACAACGCGGTCTGGCGCATGCGGCTGGCCGTGCGCGGGCGCGCCGACCAGGTGGGCCGCTTCGCACGATTGTCCGGCGGCACCGGCCCGGACGGGATGGCCGCCGACGCAGCCGACAACATTCTCGTCTGCCACGTGGGGTTCGGCGCCATATGGATGTTCGCGGCCGACGGCGCACCGATCTACCGGATCAATTCCTGCGCCGGCCCCGCCATCACGAACTGTGCGTTCGGCGGCCCCGACGGCAGGACGCTCTACATCACGGAATCGTCGAGTGGACAGGTGCTGGTCGCGGACATGCCGGTCGCGGGCCGGTCGCTCTACTCCCACATGTAGCTCTCCAAACACCTCATCCTGAGCCTGTCCAAGGAGAGGTGTTTGCCTCATTCTCATGCTTCGACAAGCTCAGCATGAGGGAAAGCGGCCCGCGGCTACTCGGCCGCCTTCGCGATCTCGTCCTCGAGGATCTCGTAGACCACCGCGCACTCGTCCTCGAGCCGACCGGCCTTCTCGATCTTCTTGTAGTAGTCGTTGCAGATCCGCAGCAATGGCGCCGACAGTCCGAGCGCGTCGGCCTGTTCCTCGACGATGTCGAGGTCCTTCCACAGAAGTTTGCTCGGGCCGGCGCAGGGCTGCCAGGCGCGATCCTTGATGATGCCCGAGCGCATGTTGAACACGGTGGACCCCGCCGCGCTGGGTCCGACGATGTCGATCATGAGCTGCGGGTCGAGCCCCATCTGGGCGCCGAACAGCATGCCCTCGGCAAGCGCGACGGTGTTGGCGCCGACCATGAAGTTGATCATCAGCTTGAGCTTGATGCCGGTTCCGTAGTCGCCGACATAGAAGGTCTTGGGGCACACTTTCTCGAGGATCGGCTTCACCGCATCGCACAGGGCCTCGTCGCCGCTCATCATGATGACGCCGTTGCCGGCCCGGATGATCGGCTGGGTACCGCTGATCGGGCAGTCGATGATCTGCGCGGATGTCTCGTCCACCTGGGCCTTGACCCGTTCCTTCTCGACGACAGGGAACGTGTTCATCTCGATGATCGTCAGGCCATCATGAGCACCGGCCAGGAGGCCGTCAGGACCCTCCAGGGCCGTACGCGACGCCTCCACGTTGGGCAGAGCCGAGATCACGATGTCGGCCCACTGCGCCAGTTCGCGGGCCGTATCGAAAAGCTTGCCGCCCGTCTCCGGGAAACCCTCGGTGCTCGGCCGGCGCACCGCGGCGCACTCGTGCCCCTCGGGCATGAGAATCTCCGCCGTCAGGCTTCCGATCAGCCCAAGCCCCAGAATTCCGATCTTCTCTGCCATCTTCTTCCCCTTCTTCCCCTCGATTTATGGTCGTCGCGGCCTCAGGGGCCCGTGCCCAGCACCGCCTCGCGGAATCGCGCGCGCAGATACGCCCCGTCACGCGCCGGCAACACGCGCGGATGCTCGTCCGTCGTGATCTTGATGTTCGCGAACAGCGGCCCTTCGCGAAGCTGTAGGCGCGTGGCCAGTGTCGCCAGCGCGTTCATGTCCCGGATATCGTCCATGGCCTCGATCCCGCAACCCCGTGCCACCTCGGACAGGCTCACGCCCCGGGCTGTCGCGGTCGGCTGGGCTCCCGTCTCGCCGTAGACCTCATTGTCGAGCACGACCACCGACAGGTTTGCCGGCGCCGCGGCGCCGATGGTCGCCAGACTGCCGAGCCCCATCAGCATATCCCCGTCGCCCGTGATCGCGGCGACCGGCCGTTCGGGCTGCGCCTGGGCAAGGCCGAGCGCCATCGCTGCCGTTCCCCCCATCGCGCCCCACAGGTAGAAGTTGCGCGGGTCGTCCCCGGCGGCAGCGCAGTCGTATGTCGCCGACCCCAGGCCCGCCACGACCAGGAGATCGCCCCTGTCCCGCAGCAGCCGCGCTACCGCTTCCCGGCGGTCGAGCCTCGGTTCGTCAGCCATCTCAGCCCTCCTCCGTGAAGGCCTTGCGGCCGATCAGGCGCTGGGACAGCAGCACGGCGGAGGCCAGCGACCCGTCGAAGGACTGACGGATCGCCGCATCGAGCGTCGGCGCGACATCATCGGGATCGTCCACCCGGTGAGCCTGCACCCCCATGCGCGCCAGAACATCGGGGGTCGCCTGGCCCATCTGCGCCTGCCAGGGATTGAACTCGCCCCATTCGCCACGCATCGTGACGATCGCCACCAGCGGCATCCGGCAGTTCTCGATCAGGGTGAACATATTCACGCAGTTGCCGACGCCGCTCGACTGCATCAGCAAAACGCCCCGGTCACCACCCAGCCAGGCACCGGCGAGCAGCGCGATCCCGTCTTCTTCGGTTGTCATCACCGTCGTCGTCATGTCCGGATTGCCAGCGCAAAGCTCGATCAGCCGCGAGTGGCCCGCATCGGGCACATAGGCGACCTGGCGGATATCCTGGTGCACCAGAACGTCATAGAGCGCATCTGCCCAGGCGGGCACCGCGGAGGCCAGCTGCACATCAGTTCCGTTCATATCGATCCTCCCAGGGCTTCGAGGCGCGCCTTCGCCGCGAGAAGCGCCTCCGCGAGCGCCGCCTCGCCGGCCTCCATGCGCGCGAGCGGGCCCGCGACAGCAATTCCGAAGACCTCGCCATACACGTTTGCCGTGGTAGCCATGCCCATCACGTCCACCACATTCTCACCGCGCGTGACGTAGTAATCCCGCGCAGCGCCTGTCGTCAGGTCAGCCGCCAGGGTCTCGCGCTCCGTGATGGTGTTGGGCGTGTGCGGATCCAGCGTCAGCCGGGCCACCAGCGCCGCCCGTTCGCCCGCGTCGAGCCTGCCGAGGAAGGCCTTGCCGATGGCGCTCGAGTGCATCGGCTTGATATCGCCCGCACCGGCCGAGTAGCGCAGCGTCTGCCCGCCTTCGATCACGTCGAGATAAAGAATCGTCTCGCCCTGGCGCCGCCCCAGCAAAACCGTCTCGTTCGTGGCGTCGCGCAGCGCCTCCAGCTCCGGCACGATGCTCTCCAGCACCGGGTCGTGCGCCGCGATCGTGTTGGCGATCTCCAGCAGCCGCTTGGTCGGATAGATGGCGCGGTTGCGCTCCGAGGTGTAAAGATAGCCGCGGGCGCCCAGGGTCCGCACCAGGCCATGACAGCTGCTGATCGGGGCCGAGAGGGCTTCAGCGATCTGGGTCAAGGTCATCGGCCCCTTCCGGCGCGAGAACGCCTCGAAGAGGTTGACCGTGCGGATCGCAGTCTTCACGCCATCATTCATGTTCATGAAAGCCAGTTTTGGTGAGTGAAAGAAGGCGAGTCAAGCGCACGCCTTCCCCGCGAACCGGCAATACCGTAAAACGGGGCGTCCGGGAAATTATTCGCGGTGCGCTGCCATGTTCTCCAACCCCGATGATCGCGTCATCGTCGCCGGCGTGGCCCAGCTATTCCCCTACGGCATCTATACGATCCCGGAAATCTCGGTCGTGGGTGCCAACGAGGAGGAGCTCACCGCCGCCGGCGTGCCCTACGAGGTCGGCAAGGCGTTCTACAAGGAGATCTCACGCGGCCAGATCATCGGCGACAACACCGGGATGCTGAAGATCATGTTCCATGTCGAGACCCGCGAGGTGCTCGGGGTCAGCATCCTCGGCGAGGGCGCGTCAGACCTGATCCATATCGGCCAGGCCGTGATGGCCCACAAGGGCACCATCGACTACTTCGTGGACACGGTGTTCAACTATCCGACGCTGGCGGAATGCTACAAGACCGCCGCCTTCGACGGCCTCAACCGGCTGGAGTAGGCGTCCGCCACGCACGCCCCCCACCACACACCGTCATGCCCGGGCTTGCCTCGGGCACCTTGTCGATCAGTACAGAAGATGCGCGGATCAAGTCCGCGCATGACGAAAGCGGGATGGCCTACCCGATCCCGAGCACCGGCTCCGAGCGATCGAGGATCAGCGGCACGATGATGTCCTCCTCGTCGTCGAGGTGACGCCCCAGACCTGCTCCCAGCGCCGCGAGGCCGTCATGAGCGCGCGGAGCCGCCGCCGCAATCTCCGCCGGCGCCTCGCGGATGGCCGCGTCCAGCGCCACCACGCCCTCGTGGGCCGCCAGCAACAGGTCGTGGACCGTCCGGTGGTCACCTTCGAGAAGCTCGATCCCCCGCGCCATCTTGGCATCGGCCTGCGCCAGCGCCGGGAAGTAGTGATACTCCTCGACCTTGTGGTGGGTATCGATCTCGCCGAAATAGAAGTTCACACGCGGCACGAACCATTCGTGGAACGCCGGGGCCTCGACCTTGCCGTCGGCAAGCTGCGCGCAGGCGTCGGCGAGCGCAGCCGAGAAGTCGCGGAACATCTGGTGCCGCTCGAGCCAGAAGCTGCACCACTGGCCGTTGTTCGGATGACCGTCCCAGACCGCGCGCGGATAGTCGGCGAGCAGGAAGGCATACCCCTCGGGCAGCGTCGTGCGGCCGGTCAACGAAAGTGCGTCGGAAGGCGTTTCAGACATGGGAGCGGGGCATACACCAAGCCCAAGGGCGAGGCAAAGCCGGCACGCCATCAATTTCGTCACGCCCGCACTTGTTGCGGGCATCCAGGCCTCTCACCACGTACAATGAAACGGCAAAGATGCCTCATCCTGAGCCTGTCGAAGGAGAGGCATCCGGCACTCATGCTTCGACAAGCTCAGCATGAGGAGAGATTCCCGGATGGAGCGCGTTTCATGGACTACCGCATTTTCAACACCGACGAGATCGATCACCAGCAGTGCTACCGGCTACTGATCGGTTCCATAGTGCCCCGCCCCATCGCCTGGGTCAGCTCGATCGACGCGGACGGGGTCCCGAACCTCGCGCCCTTCTCTTTCTTCTCGATCGCGTCCCACTACCCGCCACTGGTCACCATCGCCGTCGGTGAGAAGGAGAAGGAACTCAAGGACACGGCGGCAAACATCCAGGCGACCAAGGGCTACGTGATCCACACGGTCACCGACGACTTCGCAGACGTCATGAACGCCAGCGCCGCCAACTACGCGCCACACCAGGACGAGTTCGCCGAGATCGGGCTCGAGACCGTGCCGTCGGACCTGGTGGACGCACCGCGGATCAAGGGCTGCCCGGTGGCCATGGAGTGCACCTTCGAGCAGATGCTCGAGTTCGGGGACGAGTGGAAGACCCATCTGGTGATCGGCCGGGTCCTGCGCTGGCACGTCCGCGAGGACCTGATGCTCGACGACAAGTACGTCAATCCGCACACGCTGCGGCCCGTCGGCCGCCTCGGCGGCCCGCGCTACTGCCGCACCCATGACATCTACGAGATGCAGGCGCCCTACGTGCAGCCCGACGTGGCCCATCCGAACACCGGCGAGCGGAACTAGCCCAACCTACAATCGTCATGCGCGGACTTGACGTGACTGCAAAGGTGCAATGAGCGGGCCTAGGCCGTCTTCGCCTCGTCGAGGCCCAGCTCCTCGATCATCGCCGCGCGCATCTCGAACTTCTGGACCTTGCCGGTCACCGTCATCGGAAACCCGTCGACGAACCTGATGTAGCGCGGGATCTTGTGGTGGGTGATCTGGCCCTTGCAGAAATCGCGGATCTCGTCCTCGGTGGCGTTTTCCCCCTCGGCGAGCTTGATCCAGGCGCAGAGCTCCTCGCCGTACTTCTCGTCGGGCACGCCGACGATCTGCACGTCCGAGACCTTGGGGTGTCGGTAGAGGAACTCCTCGATCTCGCGCGGGTAGAGGTTCTCGCCGCCGCGGATCACCATGTCCTTGATCCGCCCGACGATGTTGAAATACCCCTCTTCGTCCATGGTCGCCAGGTCGCCGGTGTGCATCCAGCCCGCCGCGTCGATGCTCTCGGCCGTCTTCTCCACGTCATTCCAGTAGCCGCGCATTACCGAATAGCCGCGCGTGCAGAGCTCGCCCGTCTCGCCCGGCGCGACAATCCGGCCGTCGTCATCGACGATCTTCACCTCCACATGGGGGTGGATGCGCCCCACGGTCCCCACCCGGCGGTCGAGCGGGTCGTCCACCGACGTCTGGGTCGAGACCGGGCTGGTCTCGGTCATGCCGTAGGCGATGGTCACCTGGTCCATGTGCATCTTGTCGATCACCTGCTTCATCACCTCCACCGGGCAGGGCGAGCCGGCCATGATGCCGGTCCGCAGGCTCGCGAGGTCGAACTCGGCGAACTGCGCATGCTCCAGCTGGGCGATGAACATGGTCGGCACCCCGTAGAGCCCGGTGCAGCGCTCGGCCGCCACGGTTTCGAGCGTCGCCAGCGGCTCGAACGCGTCGGACGGATAGACCATGGCCGCGCCATGGGTCATGCAGGCGAGATTCCCCAGCACCATCCCGAAGCAGTGATAGAGCGGCACGGGGATACAGATGCGGTCGGCCTCGCTGAGCGCCATGGTCCGGCCGATGAAGAAGCCGTTGTTGAGGATGTTGTGGTGGGTGAGCGTCGCGCCCTTGGGCGAACCGGTCGTGCCCGAGGTGAACTGGATGTTGATCGGGTCGTCGAACTGCAGCATCGGCGCCAGCGCCGCCACCGCGTCGTGGCCCGCTGCCGCACCCATCGCCAGCACGTCGTCGAAGCGGTGCATACCCGCGATGTCGTCGGCGCCGATCTGGATCACGGTTTTCAGGTGGGGCAACTTCGCCGCCGACAGCGCGCCCGGCGCCGCGCCGTCGATCTCGGGCGCCAGCTCGCGGATCATCCCTACATAGTCGCTGGATTTGAAGCTAGCGGCCGTAATCAATGCGCTGCATTCGACCTTGTTGAGCGCGAACTCCAGTTCGGCCAAGCGGTAGGCCGGGTTGATGTTGACCAGCACCAGCCCGGCTTTCGCCGTCGCGAACTGGGTGACCACCCATTCGGCATTGTTGGGCGACCAGATGCCGATCCGGCTGCCGGGTTCCAGCCCCAGCGCGATCAGCCCGGCGGCAAAGTCATCGACCCGCCCCTTGAGCTCGGCCCAGGTCCATGAGATGTCCTGGTGGCGTACGACCAGCGCGTCCCGGTCGGCCCAGCGGGCCGCGGCGGCGTCGAAATGGGCGCCGATCGTGTCGCCGATCAGGGGCACGTCCGACGTGCCGTGGACATAGGACTGGGTCAGGGGCATCGGGCCTCTCTCCTGCCCCACGATCCTATCACGGCCAAAACAAAACCCCACCCGCGGCTCGATCGCGGATGGGGTCTCGTTACGCTTCGAAAAGCCGTGGCGTGTGGCTACAGCGCCTGCACGTCCGCCAGCGTCTTCTCCGGCTCGGGCCGGGAGGCATAGTTCGGGTCGATGTCCGTCGCGCGGACCGTGCCGCTTGAATCGACGACGATCCGGCCCGGCATCGGCAGCGTCCAGCTGTCGTCGCCGTTGGTGCCCGGAATATCGAGCCCGAAACCCTGGTAGATCTCCTTCACCTCGGGCGGGATCTCGAACTTGAGGCCCAGTTCCGCGAGGTAGGAGTTCCCCGGATCGGAAAGCATTTCGAAATTCAGACCATGTTTTTCGGTCATGGCCTTGTTGTGCTCGACGAGCTGAGGGGTGATGGCGACCAACGTGGCGCCTTCGTCGAGGGCAGGTACGATATCGCGCAAAGCATACAGCTCTGCATTGCAATAGGGTCACCAGTGGCCGCGGAACACCGTCAGTACGACGGCCCCCTTCGACAGAAGATCGGCGGAATTGACCATCTCACCGTTCGCGTTTTCGAGACTGAAGGCGGGCAACGTGTCGCCCACCTTGATTGTGTGATCCAGGACTCCGGATTCGCGCTGCGCCTTGGTCGCCGCACCGATAATGGCGCGGGTTTCCTCGGGGATGCGCTTTGCACCCGAGGCACTGATCTCCGCGAGCTTCTCTGCCAAACTCATGTCTTACCCCTCTTTCCGGCCGGTATTGGCCTGAATGAAACGTAAGCGCGGATCCTGGCCCCGGCCAGTGACGGGGGATTCAATGACTTGTGACGGCAGAGGTATGGACGTCGGACGCCCCCGGCCCAGGCGGGCTAGCCGGTGATCGAGTAGAACCCGAAGGCCACGGCCAGAAGATTCGCGGCCAATATGGAGAGAACCACCTTCAACACGGTCGCGAAGGTCCCGGCCGGAATGCGCCGCAACGCGAAGCTACCGATCAGACTGCCCGCCAGCGAGGCCAGCAGGAGCATCGCGATCAAGCCCAGCCATTCGGCAAACGCAAAGCCCAGGAGCCCGAAGGCCACGATCTTGAGCAGGTGCTGGGCCGCCATGCAGGCCGAGTGGCTGCCGATCAGCCCCTGGGGGGAGTAGCCGCGCTGTCTCAGCAGCGCCAAGGCGAACGGCCCCGTCGCTCCGAAGAACATGGTCAGGACACTCGACACCGCCCCCATCACGACGGCGATGAAATACCCTTCGCTGACGAATTTCAGCTTCGGCCCCCAGACCGTGTAGAGGATGAACAGTCCCAGGGCGCCGCGCAGGATGTCGGACGGCAGGGTGACGACGATGCTACCACCTATCGCCACGCCCACGATGCTGCCGAGCGCGAACCAGACGAAGGTCAGCCAGTCGATATGCGCGCGTTGGATCGTCCCGCGGAAGATGTTGCCGCCCAGCTGCACGACGCCGTGGATCGGGATGATTGCTGCGGCGGGCATCAGGTTGGCCATGACCGCCAGCAGGATGATCCCGCCGCCGATTCCCGTGGCGGCGGAAATCACGTTGCCGACGAAGGTCGCGGCGATGAGCGCGGCGGCAGCCGTCGTGTCGATGTCGGTGGGCAGAAATTCCAAGGGGGACGCGCTCCGGCGTAGCGGAAGGGACAGGCGTAAGTGGTGGGCCCGGCAGGACTCGAACCTGCGACATGACCGTTATGAATCGTCGCAGAGTACGTCGTCAACTCAGCGCGCATTCCAGAACGAATGCCGGAGCGGTCGTTCCGGAACCGCCCAACCAGAACTGTCAGGATGCGCGATGGAGCCAAATATCGTTGAGCCCGAGATAGAAGATCGGCTTGAACCCATCAAGATATTTTCCGCGGATTGTATGTCGTCAGAGATATCCGGGATGCAAACAGATTCGAAACGCGGAAATCAGGGCCACAATCTCAGCTCAGATTGCGCTTACCGTGCACTGAAGTTGGGACGCCCGAATGCGGCGCGCTGGAAAGTGATGGAAAAGATGGTGGGCCCGGCAGGACTCGAACCTGCGACATGACCGTTATGAGCGGTCCGTT
>JAYQGE010000033.1:0-22038 GCA_038140435.1 Rhodospirillaceae bacterium
ACGCTCACGCTGACGGTCTTCTTTTGGATGACTGTCGGCGTCATGATCGGCATGGTGGTGGGCACCCTGCCGGGACTCACTGCGACCATGGGAACGGCGCTGCTCGTGCCGTTCACCTTCGCGCTTCCGACAGACGCGGGCATCGCCATGCTGGGCGGGCTCTACGTCTGCGCCATGTTCTCCGATTCCATCCCCGCGGTTCTGGTCAACACGCCGGGCACCCCGGCGGCCATGGCGACCGCCTTCGACGGCCATCCGATGGTCCACAAGGGCAGGGGCCAGGAGGCGATCATCGGCGCCTGCTTCAGCTCCGCGATCGGCACCCTGTTCGGCGCCGCCTGCTATCTGCTGCTTGCCTGGCCGCTGATCTCCATCGCCCTGAAGTTCGGTCCGCCGGAATTCTTCTGGCTGGGCATCTTCGCGCTCACGATCATTGGCAGCCTCGCAGGGGATTCGATCCTCAAAGGCCTCGCGGGCGGCGCCATCGGATTGCTGATCAGCAGCATCGGAATCAGCCACGGCAACGAGATCGCCCGCTTCACCTTCGGTGTGCCCGAGCTGCGCGGCGGCCTGTCGTTGGTCGCCGGACTGATCGGCATCTTCGCCATTCCGCAGGTGCTGTCGATGATCGCGGACCTGCGCAGGAAGGAATTCATTGCCGAGTACAAGCCCGTCGGCGGGCAGACCATGAAGACCATCGTCAAGGTGCTGGCGCACCCGTTCCATGTCATCCGGTCGGCTGTCATCGGCTCGTTCATCGGTATCCTGCCGGGTGCCGGGAGCCCGATTGCCGCCCTCGTTTCCTACAACGAGGCCGTGCGCTGGAGTAAGGACAAGAGCCAGTTCGGGAAGGGCGACCTGCGCGGCGTCACCGCGTCGGAAATCGCAAACAACGCAGCCGCGCCCGCGGCCATGATTCCGCTGGTCACACTGGGCGTTCCCGGATCATCGCCGGCCGCGGTGATCGCCGGGGCGCTCATGCTCCGCGGCCTGAACCCGGGCCCGGAACTCTTCCAGAGCAACGGATCGCTGGTCTTCTCCTTCGGCTGGTCGCTCCTGTTCGCCGGGATCGTGACCTTCATCCTCGGCTCCCTGTTCGCGCCCCTGCTGGTCCGGATCATTCGCATCCCGCTGCGCCTGCTCGCGCCGCTGATCATGCTGCTTGCGATCATCGGGGCCTACGCGATCCGCAACAACATCTTCGACGTGTACATCATGCTCGCGCTCGGGGTGTTCGTGTTCCTGATCCGGCGGCTCGGGTTCCATCCCGGGCCCATCGGGTTGGGCCTGATCCTCGGCCCCATCATCGAACCGTCGCTTGTCCAGGCGATGTACATCTCCGATGCGACGTCGGTCTGGAACGTCTTCTTTACCGGCACGATCAACATCATCCTGATCTCGCTGAGTGTGCTGTCCATCGCCCTCGTCGTATGGACCCGTCACCGCGACCGGATGATGGCAAGAACAGGCGCATCATCCGTATCGGAAAAGCCCGACGGGCCGGAGTAGGGAGAGGATCATGAAGAGACTCGCAGACCGCGACCTGTTGACCGCCCTGATGCTCTTCGCCGTCAGCGCGATGTTCTCCGTGGGCTCCAGTTCGGACCCGAAGGACTGGGCGTTTCCGCTGCTGGCAAACTACGTCACGCTGGGCATAGGGATCGCATTCCTCGCCAAGTTCCTCTATGCGACGGCCGTGAAGCACACGCCGGACCTGCTTGAAATGACGGCGGAAAACTGGGCCGCTGCGATCGACGTGGTCGTATCCCTGGTCATCGTGCTCGTCTACCTGTTCGTCATGTTCGGCCTCGGCTTCTGGCCGGCAAGCCTCGCCATGCTGATCCTCACCTCGCTCTACCTGACACGCGAGCGGACGGCCCGGAACATCCGGCTGGCCTTCATCGTGCCCGTGTGCATCTGCGTCGTGTCGTATCTGATCTTCACCCAGGTCTTCTACGTGCCGTTCCCGGAATCCGGCTGGTTTGCCGGCTAGGCCCGAAACGGCGTCACCCAACAACCGAGGAGCGTTTTTTCATGCTGGCGTTCGATCTGAGAGCCGAGCAGGAGTTCACGCCTGAGCGCCATGTGGAGAAGATCCTCGGCGCGGTGTCCGGCGGAGACGTCACCGTCGCCTGCTGGGAGCCGGGGCAGAGCAGTCCCAACCACTGCCACCCTTTCGCGACCGAGATCTACTTCTGTCTAGAGGGAGGTGGCCACATGATCGTCGATGGCGAACATACGACCGTCGCGCCCGGCATGTTCGTTGTCCACCCGCCGGGTGAAATCCACGAATACGTCAACGGCGAACAGCGCACGCTGCTGTTCCGCGTGCGCTACGGCGACGACATGGAATCGCGCCACTTCGACAAAAACTAGGCGGTCACGCAGAACAGCGCGTGAATGGCGGAGAGGGTGGGATTCGAACCCACGAGACGCGTAAACGCCTGCCAGTTTTCAAGACTGGTGCCTTCAACCACTCGGCCACCTCTCCTGGCCCCTCGGATAGCATCGGATCGTCCGGTTTGGAACGGCGGACTTGCCATGCGAGTTGCCAACGGGGAATTCGCTGCCGATATTGCCCGGAACGCTTACTCGAAAGGCCATCGTCGACATGACGTCCAGCAGCAACGCACCCGCGTCGGTGAAAGCCGCCGTCAAGTACATCACCGACACCGGCGAGAAGCGCCTGATCTATGTCCCGTCCGAGGCCGGGCAGGACAATTCGAAGTGGGCCGGCCGCTATGAGGACCGGGATGTCGACATCACGAACGCGCGCGATCTGCCGCAGCCGTTCGATCTGGATACGGCGGGGTTCGCGCTGACGCCGCAGACGAGCGCCGTGACCGACTTCTACGATGACGCACAGATAGAGCGGGTCTACGAGGCCGAACTCGTCGAAATCCTGCAATCCATGTTCGGTGCGGCCCGGGTGCATGTCTTCGATCACACGCGGCGCGCGGATTCGAAGTCACTGCGCGAGGGGAAGGTCGTGCGGGAGCCGGCGGGCGTCATCCACAACGACTACACCCAGGCCTCTGCCGAGAAGCGGGTCCGCGACCTATTCCCGCCGGAGGAGGCGGAGGACCTGCTGTCGCGGCGCTTCGCCATCGTCAACGTCTGGCGTTCGTCCAACGAAGCCCCCATCGAGACCGCACCACTCGCCCTGTGCGATGCCCGCAGCGTGTCGGAAGACGACATCATCACGGTGGAACGTCACGCGAAGGACCGGATCGGCGAAGTTCAGCAGGTGACGTACAACCCGGCACACCGCTGGTTCTACTATCCGCGCCTGCAGCCGGACGAAGCACTGCTCATCAAGACCTACGATTCCGCAACCGACGGAAGGGCGCGTTACTCGGTACACACGGCGTTCGAGGACCCTTCGGCCGCGCCCGACGCGCCGCCGCGCGAGAGCATCGAGAGCCGCGCCTTCCTGTTCTTCGACAATGCGTAGCGTCGTGAGCGACTAGACCACCATTGCGAATTCATCTGTCTGGGGACCGACTCCGGCCTGCAGTAGAATTGCCAGTGTGACGTGCAGGACAATCTCTGGAAGGAGAAGGCTATTGCGACACGTCCAGCACAGTTGCCGTTCATCGCACTTGAGTCTGCTGATCGCGGCTTTCCTTTTCGCCATGCTGACATTCGCGTCCCCCGCGAAGGCCGAGTTTCCGAGTGATTTCCCCGAAGAACGCCTTGATTTCACGGTCGAGGAGAGCGCAGGCGGGCGCGTGACCTTCACGATCACGACGAGCATTCCCACACCGTTCGAGGCGATCATCGGCATTTCCCTGTCGGGACAGCAACCCCGGGACGTCTACATCGGCCATGCCGAACGGGTTTTCATCGACCGGGAGCGGACGGAGATAACGCTCAACCTCCTGAACGCCCGGATCAACTTCCCGCCGGCGCGTACCGGGCACAGGTTGCATTCTACAACGCTTGGGGCTGGCGCAACGGCAACATGCTGGCCGCCGAGACCCCCGACACTGTGATCGAGAAAAGCGTGCTGTTGCTGGCATCCGGCAACGCGCCCGCGGAAACCCGGACCCGGGCGGAAAAACAGCGCTGGGTGTTTCTGAACGTGGCGCCGGACACTCGGTGGGTGCCGCCATTCTTCTCACGAAACATTGGCCCGTTCGAACTTATCGAGGACGGTCCGCTGCTGTCCTATTTGTTTCCGGAGGCAAACGTGATTTTCACGGTCTCGGCCGAGACCGGAAAGATCATCGGCTGGCGGGTCGGCGCGTTGTCGCGGAAATCGGAACGCGATTCCTGACCGCGAGAGAACCGCTGACGTGCGGTTACTCCGCCGCAGCGGCGGCCCGCAGATCGCGCATCATGACGAGGTCCTGCAACACATCGAACGCGTTGCCCGGCAACTCGGTGAAGTTGCCGCCGAACCGGCATTCCTCGATCTCGACATTCGTGATCGTCACGAGGATCAGCACATCGCGCCCCTTGTAATCGGTGAACCGAAGCTCGGAGAGCTGATCGACCTCGGGCCAGTTCAGGTCCTTGGTGACCCTCTTGGCACCGTCCGCGCCGAAGCCCGACAGGCCGATATCCAGGATCCGGACCGGCTGATCGTCCAGCATGGCTTCGATCAGTATCTCGCGACGCCGATCGCGGCGGCGCTCATTCGTGTAACCAACTACGCGGGATGACATGACGGACCTGCTTTTTGTGCTCAATTATAGCAGGTTGCCCGACACACCTTAACCAATGCTGAACGTACGCGCGCCAGGACACCGCGCGAGGACTAGAGCCGCTTGTCCGCCGCTTCCTCGACACCGTGCAACGCCGCCTTTGGCAGCATCACATGGCAGCCCTTGTTGACGTTCACGAGCTGGGAGACCCGTACATCGGCGGCGAGGCTGCACAGCGAGTAGGCATCCTCGGCCGAGAGGTTCGTTCGTTCCTGGATGAGGACGATCATGTCGCGCAGACCCTGCTTGGCCGCGTCGTCCAGGTCCTGGTCGATACCGATGGTGATGTAGTGGGTATCGGTCTCCGCGCGCGGCATCTTCCACGAGACATCCTTGCGGACATGGAACTCGAACGTCCCGATCAGCGCGGTTTCCGCGGCCGACAGGCAGCTCTCGCCGTCGCCCTGAAGCGCATGGCCGTCACCGGTCTGGAAGTTCGCGCCCGGGACATGCACTGGCAGATAGAGGGTCGCGCCGGCACCGAGTTCCTTGATATCGAGATTGCCGCCATGGGGCTGGGGGACGATCGAGGTGATCGTGCCCCATTCGGGCGGCGGGGAAACGCCCATGACGCCGAAGAAGGCGTTGCAGGGCAGCTCCACGCCCCAGGGCAGCTTCGCCACATGCGCGTCGCGGTCCAGCGGGATGTTCAGGACCCGCTTGTTCGGAAAATCCTCGGGCAGGGACCCCTTGAGCGGCATGATCATGTTCCACGCCCAGTCCTGGCGAAGCTCGACATCGATGATCCGGATCTCGAGCACGTCGCCCGGCTCCGCGCCGCGCACCGCGACCGGACCGGTCATGATGTGGCCCGGCAGGATCGGCTTGTTGTCGGCGATGAAGGCCGCGTGATCGGGCAGCAGGCTGTCGCGCGCCTCCGCGGGGATCTGCTCCGGGCCGCCGGAGATGGTCTCGATCACGACCCGGTCGCCCGGGTCGACCTCGAGAACCGGGTCGAACGTCGCCGAGAACGCGCCCCACCGCAGGTTTTCCGATGCCGATGTCAGTCGATGTTCCGTTGCCATGTCTTCCCCCGTGTATCGCCTGGTCATCATTCTGTCGGTCCGCGGGGAAGGGGGCAAGCGCGGCTACATCGCGGACACGCCGCCGTCGATCACCAGTTCCGAGCCGGTCATGAAACGGGTCTCGTCCGAGGCGAGATAGACCACCGCATGGGCGACGTCGTCGGGTTCGCCGACGATCCCTAGGGGTATCTGCCGCGCGAGGCGTTCGAGACCTTCTTCGCGTGTGCCGCGTTTCAGAATTTCATCGAGGATCGGCGTATCCACGAAGGCCGGGTGCACCGAGTTGCAGCGCACGCCGTTGGCCTCGCGCGCGCAGTGCAGCGCCACCGACTTGCTCAGGTGCCGGACGCCGGCCTTCGCCGAGTTGTAGGCGGCGAGGTTGTGCCCGGCGATGATGCCCGAGATCGACGAGATGTTGACGATCGAGCCGCCACCCGACGCGGCGATATGGCGGATCGCGTGCTTGCAGCCGAGGAATACGCTGTCGAGGTCGAGCGCGTGCAGGGCGCGCCAGTCTTCCAGCGACGTTTCCTCCACGGTGCCGTTGATCGCGCTGCCGGCGCAGTTGACCAGCACGTGCAGACCTCCGAAGGCCGCGACGACGGTATCCAGCGCCATCGTCCAGGCCGTCTCGTCGGTCACGTCATGGGCGATCGCGACCGCGTTCTCCCCGATCTCGTCCGCCACCTCGCGCGCACCGTCGAGGTTGATGTCCGACACCGCCACCCGCGCGCCCTCGCGCGCGAGCATCATCGCCGATGCCCGGCCGATACCCGACGCGCCGCCGGTCACAAGCGCGATTTTTCCTGCCACCCGTTCCATTGCCAACGGCCTCCTCTAGACTGCGGGCATGAAGACCCAAGGACCAGACCAATGCAACCGCTGACGACCGAGCGTCTCGCGCTGCGGCCGTTTACACCGGGGGACGCGGAAGCCGCCTTCGGCTTCTTCGGCGATCCCGCGGTCATGCGCTTCAGCCTCCATGGACCGCATGCCTCGCGCAAGACAACCGAGGATTTCATCGTCACCAACATCAACCGGCAGGCGCGGCTGGGCTACTCGATCTGGGCCGTCACGGAGCGGGCAGATGGTGCAATCGTCGGCATGTGCGGCCTGGCGGAATTCGGACATGGCGTGCCGGGCATCGAACTGGCCTATCGCCTGCGGCGCGACCGCTGGGGCAGGGGTTACGCGACCGAGGCGGGACGCCGGGCGGTGGCGCACGCATTCGGGTCGCTCGGCCTCGACCGGCTGATCGCGGCGGTCGAGCGTCAGAACAGCGCGTCGATCCGCGTGCTTGAGAAATGCGGGTTCGTGTTCGTCCGCGACCAGGAGATCGCCGGCAAGGACGCGCTCGTCTTTGAACAGGGCGCGCCGGATCGAAACTAGGCCAGCGGCCCGCCCGCCGCCTTCCACGCGTCGATGCCGCCGGCAAGGTGACACGGGTTCTCCAGCCCGGCCCCCAGCGCGGCCTCGACCGCCATCGCCGAGCGTTCCCCGTAGGCGCAGTAGAAGACGATCCGCTTGCCGGACGCGCGCGCGAGTTCGAACAGCATCCCGCCCGGGTTCACATTCTCGTCGAGATCGTGGTAGGGCGCGTGAACCGAGCCGGGGATCACGCCGTTCTTCTCACGCTCGGGATCGTCACGCAGATCGACCAGGATGATGCTCGGATCGCCGACATGGTCGATGCCCTCGCCGCAGTTGAGGGACAGGCCCATGCGCTCGAGGTCGTCCTGCTTCAGCCCGATCCTGAGATTGGCCGGAACGGCGACGTCCATCATCTTCGGGTTGGCGAGGTTCAGGTTGTCCATGATCTCGACATATTCGGCCTCACTCTCCACCTGCAGGCGCGGGTTGTACGCCTTCTCCTCGCCGATCGTGCTGACCGTGTCGCCCTTGTAGTCGTGGGCCGGGTAAACGAGCGTGTCGTCCGGCAGCTTCAGGAGCTTGTTGAAGATCGAGTCGTACTGGGCGGCGGCGTCGCCGTGCTGGAAGTCGGTGCGCCCGGTGCCCCGGATCAGCAGCGTGTCACCGGTAAAGATTCTATCGTTCATCCGGAAGCAGTAGGAATCGTCGGAGTGGCCGGGCGTATAGACGACGTCGAGCCGAACCCCCTCGATGTCGATCGCGTCGCCCTCGGCCACCCGCATGGAGACCACGTCCACGCCGCTCTTCTCGCCCATCACGGTGATGCAGCGCGTCCGGTCCCGCAGCGCCCCGAGCCCGGTGATGTGATCGGCGTGAACATGGGTGTCGATTGCCTTGAGAAGGCGCAGATCGAGTTCGTCGAGAAGCTGGAGGTACCGGTCTACCTTGTCGAGAACCGGGTCGATGATCAGTGCTTCGCCGCCACGTCGGCTGGCCAGCAGGTAGGTGTAGGTGCTCGATTCACTGTCGAAGAGCTGCCGGAAGATCATGGGTGCGTGTCTCCATCGCGGAATTCACACCCAGATTAAGTGAAATAGGCCCCGCGTGGGAAACACTTTCCCGCGATGGCCCAGCCCATCAGAGTTGGTAGAAACGCTGTGCGGTGTCGTGGAAGAACTTGGTCTGCTCGGCCTCGGACCTGTCCGCCAGGACATCCTTCTGGGTCGCGACATAGCCTTCGAAGGAAGTCCACATCCGCTCGACGGGGTAGTTGCTGCCGAAGAAACAGCGGTCGGGGCCGAACATGTCGAGGGCGGTGTTCGCTGCGATCCGCATGATGTCGGCATCCACTGTCCGGGTGAAGGTGTTGAGCCCGGACACCTTGATGAACACGTTCTCGCACGGCTTGAGGACTTCGAGCGCCTCCTTCCACTCGGCGACGGTGCTGTCGTCCGTGGAGGTCAGCATCCCGGCATGCACCAGGCATATCTTCAGGTTGGAACACTCGCGCGCCAGCATCGCCAGGTCCGCGAACTGGGGCGCAAACCCCTGGAAATCGAACGTCAGCCCCTTGTCGGACAGGATCGAGAGGCCGCGGCGGAAACTCGTGGACAGGCAGAAGTCGGCGCGGTCCACATAGCGCCAGTATTCGTTCTCGGGATGCCAGTAGACCTGCTGGCGGATGCCGCGGGTGTTGGCATGGGCGAGGTGCTTGTCGAGGACGGTTTCCAGGCTGGGGTCCGTCAGATCCGCGTAAGCGACGATGCCGGTGGGAAAGCCGTCCTTGTCCGCCATGGCCTGCAGGCCGGACGTTTCGTCTTCGGGTCGGCTGATGTCGAAATTCGCCTGGACATGGACCGACTTGACCACATTGTGGGGTTCGAAGTCGGCCTTCAGGTCCGCGACCGAATACTCCTGCTTCAGAGCCGACCAGTCGTCGCCGAAGATCATCGGCCGCATGAGCTTGCTCATCCAGGGATAGTTGGCCTCGAGATCCCAGAAAATATGGTGATGGGAATCGATGATCGGACCGTCATAGCGCGGCATCGAGAAACTCCTTCAACGACAAACCTATTCGCCGAGCGCCTTGTTGACACGCGGCATAACCTCCAGGGCCATGAGTTCCATGGAACGGCGCGAAAGCGGAACGTCGGCCCAGTCATGCCCGGTGTACATCAGTTGCCCGAACGGTCCAATGATCTCGCGCAATTCCAGGATCTGCTCGACCACGCTGTCCACCGACCCGGCAATCACCTGGGTGTCGAGCGAATGGCGCACCGAGACCTCATCGTCGGGCTGGTCGGGATGTGATTTGAACAACCCCATGCCCATCGCCCCTCGGCCCCGCAGGAGCTTCTTCTGGATGTTGCTGAAGTAGAAGCCATACGGGCCATCCTCGCTGCGCGCATACGCGACCGCCGTCTCGTGATCGTCGGCGACGAAGATGCTCTTGGCCACCGACCATTGCGACGGGTCCTCCGGCAGGCCCGCGTTGCGCTGGCCCTCGACGAACTTCGGCAGATGGGTCGCGACCCAGTGGGCCTGCACATAGTTCGACGAAATGCCGCGCCAACCGCGTTCCGCCGCCGCCGTGATGCCCTTGGAGTAGGGGGCAAGCGCCGTGAAGACGATGGGCGGGTGCGGTTTCTGCAGCGGTTTCGGCACCAGCCCCTGGCCGATCTCCGGATAGAGCGTGCGCTCCGTCGAGGTCTTGAAGAACTTTCCCTCGAGATTGTAAGGCGCGTCACCGGCCCAGATGGCGAGGATCTGGTCGATCGCCTCGACCATCTTCTCGTTCTTGTCGAGATCGAGATTGCCGAACACCTCGATATCCGACGGCAGGCCTCCAGGGCCGATGCCGAACAGGAACCGCCCGTCGAGCAGGTGGTCCATCATCGCCACCTGGGCGGCCACATGCACCGGGTGATAGCTCGGCAGATTGATGACGCCGGTGCCCAGCTTGATCTGCTTCGTCTGCTCGATCAGCGTGGCGAGGAATACCAGACAGCTCGTGATCGGCTCGGCGAGGTCCGTCATGTGCTCGCCGACGAACCCCTCCGTGTAACCGAGCTCGTCGGCGAGGATGAAGGCCTCCCGGTCCTCGCGAAGGACGGCGCGATAGTCGCGGGTGATCGGGTGAACGGGCTGGGTGAAAAAACCGAGTTTCATGGCTTCGCCTTCCGCTGGAAATCTTTTGCCCGAAGCGTGGTGTTGGAGCGGGTATCCCAGATATCAGGTCGCGCGCGGAAGAGCGAATGCGGAAAGTGAGTGTTTCATATTCGGATTGAATGTCGAGCCTGCCCCCGGAGGAGAACAAACAGCGGTCCGGCACAATCGCATTTGCGCGACGCGAAGCGTCTGTGGCACGGCTGATCCGGAAACGAGATCGAGGCAATATGCGACTGAATCGAATTCTCATGACCGGGTTGCTGGCGATACCGCTCTCGCTTGCCGCGAACGGGCTTGCCGCCCAGAGCGCGCAGGATGATGCCGCATTCCAGGCATGGCTTGACGGATTGCGGACCGAGGCGCGCGCGAACGGAATCAGTGAGCAGACGCTGGAGCGGAGCCTGACCGACGTCGCCCCGATCCCGCGGATCATCGAGCTCGATCGCAACCAGCCCGAATCCACCGTCACCTTCGAGCAGTATCAGTCCCGCATCGTCAACGCGACGCGCATCCGGAACGGCCGCGCACGGCTCGCGCGGCACGGTGCGCTTCTGAAGGAAATCGGCGAACGGTTCGGGGTGCAGCCCCGTTTCATCGTCGCGCTGTGGGGCATCGAGACGAATTTCGGCCAATTCACAGGCGGTTTCCCCGTGATCGACGCGCTTGCGACGCTCGCCTACGACGGGCGGCGCAGCAAGTATTTCCGCGGCGAGTTGCTCAAGGCGCTGCAAATCGTCGAGGAGGGGCATATCGACCCGGCCGAGATGAAGGGGAGCTGGGCCGGCGCCATGGGCCAGTCCCAGTTCATGCCGTCGAGCTTTCTGAATTTCGCGCACGACTTTGACGGCGACGGAGCCAAGGACATCTGGAACACCCAGGGCGACGTCTTTGCCTCGGCAGCCAATTACCTGAAGGGTGTCGGATGGCGCGATGACATCACCTGGGGCCGGAAGGTCACGCTGCCCGCGGGCTTCGACGACGCGTTGATCTCGCTCGATGTCGTCAAGCCGCTCGCCGATTGGCAGGCGCTCGGCGTGCGGCGCGCCGACGGCAGGGATCTGCCGACCCGCGAACTCGACGCCTCGGTCCTGCGCCCGGGCGGCGCGGGCGGGCAGGCCTATGTCGTCTATGACAATTATCGCGCGATCCTGCGCTGGAACCGATCGCACTATTTCGCCATGGCGGTGGGCCAACTGTCGGACCGAATCGCCGGCCGGTAGGGTAGAAACGCTCTATGACTGGAATCGGCTTGGAATTCAGGGAGATACCCGACCTCGGAAGGCGTCTGCGGCCGATTGCATTTGCCGCACTTTGCTGCTTCGGGCTCGCGGCGTGCGCGGAGACGGAGTTCCTCGTCCACACCGCAAAACAGGTCGGCGGCGGCAGCGATTCCGGCACCAAGCTCGGCCGCTACAAGGTGGGCGCGCCATACCAGATCAAGGGCGCCTGGTACTATCCCGCCGAGGACTATGAATACTCCGAAACCGGGATCGCGTCCTGGTACGGCCCGAACTTCCACGGCAAGAAGACCGCCAACGGCGAGATCTACAACCAGAACGACCTGACGGCGGCGCATCGCACGCTGCCCATGCCGAGTGCCGTGCGTGTGACCAATCTCGAGAATGGCCGCTCGATCGTTCTGCGGATCAACGACCGCGGGCCCTTCGCGCGCGGACGGATCATCGACGTCTCGCGCCGCGGCGCACAACTCCTCGGGTTCGAGCGCAACGGCACCGCCAAGGTACGCGTCGATATCCTCGAGGACGAAAGCCGGCAGCTGAAGGTCGCGGCCCTCAATGGGGATTCGCAGCAGATTCAGGTTGCCGCGTCACCGCGTGAGGCCGTGGTGTCTCAGCCCTTGCCGTCGAACGGTACGCCGGCACCCGCCCCGACGGCACGCCAGGAACCGGTTTCAAGCCAGCCGCTCGAACCGGCCCCGGTATCCCGCTCGCGTCTACCGGCGCTTTCGGACGAGGTGGAAATCCTGCCCGTCTCACCGACCGGTATCTATGTCCAGGCCGGTGCGTTCTCCCAGCTGGAAAACGCGCTGCGCATGCGCGACAGGATCTTCGAGATGGGACCCACGCAGATCAGTCGCTTCGCGGTCTCCGGCAGCGAAATCTACCGGGTCCGGATCGGACCGCTGAAGACCGTCGACATCGCCGACTCCACCCTGTCCCAGGTGGTCGATGCGGGCGTCGATGGTGCCCAGCTCGTTGTCGAGTGACGACGTGACATTTTTCGGTCGCATTCACCGGTATAATTGCGCGGTGAAAATCGACCGCAAGCCAGAAGCCGTTGCCATGAATCGTCTCGTCCGTCCCGTCCGTCACGCGCTGCTGGCCGTGGCCGCCATCGTCCTGCTCATCCAGCCCGCCATGGCCGCGCCGCCGACATTCCAGACGACGGCCCGCCAGGCCATCCTGCTCGACTTCGATACGGGCGCGGTGCTGTACGAGAAGGATTCCGACAGCCCCATGTTCCCGGCTTCCATGAGCAAGATCATGACGGCGCTTCTCGTCTTCGACGAGCTGCGCGCCGGCCGGCTGCAGATGGACAGCACGTTCCGGGTCTCGGAGAAGGCCTGGCGCATGGGCGGTTCCAAGATGTTCGTAAGCGTCAACACCGAGGTCGCGATCGAGGACCTGCTGCGCGGCGTCATCGTGCAGTCCGGCAACGACGCATCGATCGTCATCGCGGAAGGCATCGCCGGCAGCGAGGAGGCCTTTGCCGAGCGCATGACCGAGCGGGCGCGCGAGATCGGCCTCGAGGGCACACAGTTCCGCAACGCGACCGGCTGGCCCGACCCCGAGCATTTCACCACGGCGCGCGACCTGGCGATGCTGGCGACCTTCCTGATCCGCGAGTATCCGGAGTTTTACAGCCTCTACTCGGAACGCGAATTCACCTACGGCAAGAGCCTCGACGGAAAGCCGATCACCCAGGGCAACCGCAACCCGCTGCTCTACAAGGCCGTGGGCGCGGACGGCCTCAAGACCGGTCACACCGAGGCATCGGGTTTCGGGCTGACCGCATCGGCCGTGCGCGGCGAACGCCGTCTGGTCATGGTCATCAACGGCCTCGACAGCGTGCGCGCCCGGAGCTCGGAATCCGAACGGCTGATCAACTGGGGCTTCCGGGTGTTCGACAACTATCCGCTGTTCCAGGCGGGCGAGACCGTCGAGGAGGCCAAGGTCTGGCTCGGCGATGCCGGCACGGTGCCGCTCGTCATCGACGAACCCCTCACGGTCACCATTCCGAAATCCTCGCGCCGCGGGATGCGCGTGAAGGTGATGTACGAAAGCCCCATTCCCGCGCCGGTATCCGCCGGGGTCGAGGTCGCCCGCATCGAGGTGACGGCCCCCGACATGGAGCCGATCGTGCGCCCGCTGAAAACCGCGCAAGACGTGGGCCAGCTCGCCTTCTTCGGCCGCATCAAGAGCGCCATCGACTTCATCATCTTCGGCTCGTCGTCCGGCGGTTGACGCCGCCTGCGGTGCATGTGACATCTGCCGGCATGAGCGCGACGCAAGCCCAGGGCAAGTTCATCACATTCGAGGGCGGGGAAGGGGCCGGCAAGACGACCCAGATCGCTCGGTTGTTCGAACGCCTTCGCGAACACGGCATTGACGCGATCACGACCCGCGAACCGGGCGGCGCGCCGGGTGCGGATTCTATTCGCTCGCTCCTGGTCTCCGGCGCGACCGACAAGTGGGACCCCGTCAGCGAAGTGCTGCTGCTCTATGCAGCGCGCAGGGAACATCTCAAGCAGACGATCCGTCCGGCTCTGGCACAGGGTGCTTGGGTCCTGTGCGACCGGTTCGCCGACTCGACAATGGCCTACCAGGGCTACGGCCACGGCATATCGCGGTCGTTCATCGCCACCCTGCATTCCGAGGTCGTTGGTGAGTCAGATCCGGACCTGACCCTGATCCTCGATATCCCGGTCGAGGTGGGCATTGCGCGCGCCAACACCCGCAATGCGGACACGCGCAGCGTTGAGGACCGGTTCGAACGCATGGATAGGGGTTTCCATACCCGGCTGCGCGACGGCTTTCTCGACATCGCGGCGGGCGCGCCGGAACGCGTCACGGTGATCGATGCCGACACCACGCCGGATTCCGTCGCGGACGCCGTCTGGCAGGCGGTCTCGGCCAGGTTCGAGATCGCAAAGGGGACGGCGTGAGCGACGAACTGATCGCAAGGATCGAGCGGCCGCGTATCGAGACCGGCGCGCTGGTCGGCCACGAAGATGCCCGACGCGCGCTCGTGCAGGCCCGTACGACCGGACGCATGGCCCATGCGTGGCTGATTTCGGGGCCCGCGGGGATCGGCAAGGCGACCCTGGCGTGGCGATTTGCGCGGCTGTTGCTGGCCACTCCGGATGCGGCGCTTTCGGCGGACGACATCGAGACGAACCCCGAGCACCCTGACGTGCGCCGGATCATCGCCGGCGCGCATCCCGATTGCCGCCTGGTCCGGCGGAGCATGACGAAACGATCACCCTACCGGTTCCGAACCGAGATTTCCGTCGAGGACATCCGCGATTCCGCCACCTTCCTGCACCACACCGCCGCCATGAGCCCCTGGCGCTGCCTGATGGTGGACGCGGCCGACGAAATGAACACGAACGCCCAGAACGCGCTCCTGAAGATGCTGGAAGAGCCGCCGCCGCGCACGCTGATGCTGCTGGTCGCTCATGCGCCGTCGCGCCTGCTGCCGACCATCCGCTCGCGCTGCCGGGCATTGCCGCTCAAGCCGCTGACGGCGGAACAGGTGGGCCACGTGATTCAACGCGCCGGCGGCGAGTTGTCGGACACGGAAATGCAGGTGATCGCGGACATTTCCGGCGGATCGCCGGGGCGGGCGCTCGACCTGGCGCGAACGGGCGGTCTCGAACTCTACGACGATCTCACGCGCCTGGTTGAAACGCTCCCGCGGCTCGACACCGAACTCCTGCATCTGACATCCGACAGGTTTGCCGGTGCCGCCGGCGAACCGGCCTACCGGACGTTCCTGGAAATCCTGAACTGGTGGCTGCTTCGCCGGATTCGTGACGATGCCACGTCGGGCCGGGCCGGGCTTGAGCCGTGGCTGAAAGCATGGGAGAACGTCAGCGAACTGACGAAGCGCGCGGACAGCGTGAATCTCGACCGCAAACAAGTTGTTCTGAATACGTTTTTCGAGCTTTCCGCGGCCGCCCGCGCGGCCTGACCAACCACCCCGGTGTAACCCGCCATGATGGCATTGCTGCTGCGATACCTGACGCCCCTGACCTACGCGATGTGGGCGGTCATCATTATCGGAATGGTCGATCACTTCTTCCTCGAACCGCGCGGCCTGGCCCTGCTTCCGTCGGAATGGTTCAACTGGATGGTGATCCTCATGTGGCCGTTGCTCGGCGCGGTCTGGTTCGGTCATAAAGAGGCCGAACGGCGCAAGGCGCTGGCCCGTCAAGAGGCGGCGGACGAAGACTGAGCGTTTGAAGACAAACCCTGGACCCGCGAGAGAGCGACGCCGTGGCATCTGGCCCGTACTACCTGACAACGCCGATCTACTATGTGAACGATCGGCCGCATATCGGACACGCCTACACGACCCTGGCGTGCGACGTGCTCGCGCGCTTCAAGCGCCTCGACGGCCATGACGTTCACTTCCTGACAGGAACCGACGAGCACGGCCAGAAAGTCGAGAAATCGGCCCGGGCGGCCGGCGTCAATCCGCAGGCCTTCACGGACGAGGTCAGCCAGAATTTCCGCCGGCTCGCGGCGGACATGAACTACTCGAACGACGATTTCATCCGCACCACGGAGGATCGTCACATCGCGGCAGCCCAGGCGATCTGGCAGGCGATCGCCGACAACGGCCACATCTACCTCGGCAGTTATTCCGGCTGGTACGCGGTGCGTGACGAGGCGTTCTACGCGGAATCCGAGCTGGAGGATGGCCCCGACGGCCAGAAGATCGCGCCCAGCGGAGCCGAGGTCGAATGGGTCGAGGAACCGAGCTACTTCTTCGACCTGTCCAAGTGGCAGCAGCCGCTGCTCGATTTCTACGCCGCGAATCCCGACTTCATCGGCCCCGACACGCGACGGAACGAGGTGGTCAGCTTCGTCGAGGGTGGCCTCAAGGACCTGTCCATCAGCCGGACCAGCTTCAACTGGGGCGTCCCGGTGCCCGACGACCCGGACCACATCATGTATGTGTGGCTCGACGCGTTGACCAACTACATCACCGCGGTCGGTTACCCCGACGAGGAAAATCCGGACTTTTCAAAATACTGGCCCGCCGATCTTCACATGGTGGGCAAGGATATCGTGCGCTTCCACGCGGTTTACTGGCCGGCCTTCCTGATGGCCGCCGGTCTGTCACCGCCGAAACGGGTCTATGCCCATGGCTGGCTCCTGAACCGCGGCGAGAAGATGTCCAAGTCCCTCGGCAACGTGGTACTGCCCGAAGATCTGGTCGAACGCTACGGCCTCGACCCGGTGCGCTATTACCTCCTCCGCGAAGTTCCGTTCGGCAACGATGGCTATATCAGCCACGAAACCATGGTCGCACGCATCAATGGCGACCTCGCGAACGACATCGGCAACCTGGCACAGCGCTCGCTGTCCATGATCGCCAAGAACTGCGACGGAGCGGTACCGGAACCCGGCGCTTTCACGGCCGACGACGAGAAGCTGCTCAAGACAGCCCGCGATGCGCTGGACGCGGTACGAGCCGAATTCGACCGGCAGGCGTTTCATCGTGGACTCGAGGCCATCTGGCAGGTCGTCGGCGACGCCAACCGCTACGTGGACGCACAAGCACCGTGGGAACTGCGCAAGTCCGATCCGCCGCGCATGCAAACCGTGCTCTACACGCTGGCGGAAACGATCCGCCACCTTGCGATCCTGATCCAGCCTGTCATGCCCGAAGCGGCTGCCAACATGCTCGATCAGCTCGAAATTTCGGCCGACAAGCGCGATTTTAGCCACTTCGGGCCCGATCACGCGCTCGCGGCCGGGACGGCGCTGCCCAAGCCGAGCCCGGTGTTCCCGCGTTTCGTGGACGAAGAGGCTGCGGACTGACCCCAATGCTGGTCGATAGCCACTGTCACCTGGATTTCCCGGATTTTGGCGACGAGGTCGATGACATCGTCGCCCGCGCACGGGAGGCCGGCGTCGGCACGATGGTCACGATTTCGACCCACCTGAGCCGGTTCGAAGGCGTCCATGCCGTCGCGGAGCGCTTCGACGATGTCTGGTGCACCGTCGGCGTACATCCCCATCATGCGGGAGAGGAGGGCCAGGACACGCCCGAACGGCTGATCGAGCTCGCCGCAAACCCGCGTGTCGTGGGCATCGGCGAGTCAGGCCTCGACTATTTTTACGACCGCAGCCCGCGCGACCGCCAGCAGGCAAGCTTCCGCGCCCATATCGCCGCCGCGCGGGAAACCGGGCTGCCGCTGGTCGTGCATGCGCGCGACGCCGACGACGACACCGCCGATATCCTGGCCGACGAGATGGGGAAGGGTGCCTTCACCGGGGTGATGCACTGCTTTTCCAGCGGCCGCGGGCTCGCCGAGGCGGCGCTCGATCTCGGAATGTATGTGAGTTTCTCCGGTATCCTGACCTTCAAGAACGCCGAGGATCTGCGCGAGATCGCCCGCGACGTGCCCGACGACCGGATCCTCGTCGAAACCGACGCGCCGTTCCTGGCGCCCGTGCCCAACCGCGGCAAGCGCAACGAGCCCGCCTTCGTGGTGCACACCGCGGAAACCCTGGCGAATGTCCGGGATACGGGCATTGCGGACCTGCAGGCGCAGACCACGGACAATTTCTTCCGGCTGTTCTCCCGCGCCGCGCGGCCGGGAACGCCCGTATCCGCCGCATGAAGATCACGGTCCTGGGCTGCGGTAGTTCCGGCGGTACGCCGCTCCTCGGCCCCGACGGCTGGGCGGATATCGATCGCGACAACCCGCGCAACCGGCGCCGGCGGCCATCGATCCTGGTGGAAACGGACACCACCCGCATCCTCGTCGATACATCGCCGGATCTGCGCTACCAGCTTCTCGACGCAAACGTCTGGGAAATCGATGCAATCCTGTTCACCCACGCCCACGCGGACCATGTGAACGGGATTGACGATATCCGTACGTTGAATTTCCACCACGGCGGCGCGCTGGACGCGTACTCGAACGCCGAAACCCTCGAAATGCTGCAAACGCGCTTCGCGTATATTTTCGAGCCGTACCGGGATGTTAACCCGCAATTCTGGAGACCCTGCCTGAATCCGATCGAGATCGACGGGCCCTTCACGATCGGCGATATCGACGTACAGCCATTCACGCAGGAGCACGGGCGGATGTCGTCACTCGGCTTCCGGTTCGGGCCGTTCGGATACTCGACCGATGTGAAAACCCTCTCCGAAGAGGCGTTCGCACTGCTCGACGGTATTGAGGTCTGGATCGTGGACGCGCTGAGCGACCATCCGCACCCGACCCACAGCCATGTGAACCAGACGCTCGGCTGGATCGCGCGGCTGGCCCCGAAACGCGCGGTTCTGACCCATCTCAGCCACAGGACGGACTATGCGCGGCTTGCCGCGCGGTTGCCGGCGGGCGTAGAGCCCGGTTACGACGGCATGGTGATCCATATTCCCGAATGATGTGCCGCCAAGGCGGTCGCATCACCGGTAGCCACGCTCTACGGTGGCGCTATCTTTTTTTTCCCGGAGTGACAAGATCATGGAACGCGAGATTATCTACGTCGGCGACCCGATGTGCTCCTGGTGCTGGGGCTTCTCGCCGGTTCTCACAAAGATCATCGAGCAATACGGCGATGCCGCGCCGACCCGCCTTGTTGTCGGCGGCCTGCACGCGTTCGACACGGATCCGATGAACGACGAGTACAAGGCGCGGATCAAGCATCACTGGGAACAGGTCGCGGAGACCACCGGACAGCCGTTCAACTACGCGTTCTTCGACCGCGAGGGCTTCGTCCTGGATACCGAGCCGGCCTGCCGCGCGTCCGTCGTCGTGCGCTCCATGAAACCCGAGGCGCTCATGTCCTTCTACGAGCGCATTCACAAGGGCTACTACGTCGAGGACACGGACACGACCGCGCTCGAGACCTTCCAGGCCTATGCGGCAGCCGAGGGCATCGACGTCGACGCATTTACGGCAGCGTTCGCGTCGGATGCGGTGAAACAGGAAACGCTCGACGATTTCGCCTGGTGTCAGCAGGCGGGGGTGACCGGTTTCCCGACGATGGTCCTGCGCGAGGACGACACGCTCGCGGCACTCAGCGTCGGCTTCCAGCCGTTCGACAGTCTCGAACCGATCCTCGATGCCTGGGTGTCGGGGGAGATGAGCGTGAAGAAGCAGGTCGAGGCGGCGCGGGCTGCGGAAAATCCCGAAACCACGCACTAGGCGCGAAGCGCAATATCCTTGGAGACGAGTGCGTTAAGGGATTGGTTTAGAACAGATGACAATATTTAACATAATATATATTATGCGCCTTATGTGCCATCAACCCTTGGCGCCCTTTTTCGTCGGGTCGGTCCGATAAAGCATGAACCGCGCGAGCGGTCGCTTGACCACATACAGGTACGCCCCGTGCAGAACCACGGCCCAGATGACGATCCCGGAAACACCCTCGTGAATATCGTCGAAGGCCTCGCCACCGTCGCCCAGCGTCATGAGCCCCGTGACCGTCGCGAGGATCACCGAAACGGCAATGGCGAGAATGAGTGACTTGCTGATCGCCGGATGGGTTGGCCCGTTCGCCCAGCTGATGCCGTCGAATACCGGGTAGAACCTGTTCAGCCCGAGCTGGCGCGGATTGAACACCGCCCAGACAAGCCGCAACACGATGACGATACCAACGCCATAACCCAGCAGGTCATGGATGAATCCCCAGTCACCGGAGAAATACGCAAGCAGCGTAACGACCGCCAGCACCGCGTGATACCAGCGAATCTTGTGCATCAGGCTCATGGCAAACACTCGTTGAGACATTCGGGAAGCACCCTCCCCGAACCTACCGGCGTTTCTTCTCGAGGACTAATGCCCCGGCACGTTCCCGAACAGTTGGATGCCATTGGTCATCCGCTGCACCATGTCATCCAGTTCCGGCTCTCCGACCGGCCACCGGGCGCGCGCGTCGATGTCGAACGCCGGCCCGCGCCAGCGCTGATAAACTTTCACATAGGTGTCCTCGAAGATCAGGAACCGCCAGAGACTGGCCTCGCCCACATCCGGGCCGTAACCGATTGACGTTGATGCGTTTTCTGTCGATCCGCAGACCATGAACAGCATGGCATCCGTCTCGCTCGCGCGCAGCGTCTGGACGCCGAAATTGCCATCGGCACAGGCGAGCTCGTTCTGGTCAGCCGCCAGGGCGACGAATTCGCGCATCATCGCCCGTCGTCCCACCGACAGTTCCTCGGCCGCGACCGCGTAGAGGCGCGTCCAGCTCTCGAATTCCTCGCCGTCGGGAATCTGTTCCAGCAGGAACGTGCTGCCGGAATGGTCCCGGTAGAACTCGCTCTGGTCGAGCAGCGCGGTCGGCACGACCTGCCCCTTGATCCACGCCGGCTGCGGGTATTTCAGGATGACGTCGTAGAGATCGATCTGCTGCGGGATGTCCTCGGCGTCGATTGTTTGCGCGTGCGCCGGACCCGCCGTCATTAGCAAAAAGGCGATTCCGACCAGCAGCTTACCCAGACACTCTAGGTTTTGCGTGATCATACCGCCCTGCTCAGAACGTTTTCACGTCGCCGGCGCCGCCATAGGCCATCCAGCCGCCATCGACGAACAGCGTCTCGCCGGTGATGTAGGACGCCATGTCGGATGCCAGGAAGGCGATCGCCTGCCCCACTTCCGCCGGCGTGCCCAGGCGTCCCAGCGGCGTCCGGTTGTTCAGCCGCTCTGTGTCCACCTTCCCCGCATCGACGAGCCCCTGGATCATGGGGGTCGCGATGTATCCGGGGCCGACGGCGTTGACCCGCACGCCGTATTCGCCCCATTCGCAGGCCAGTTCCCGGGTCAGCGCAATGATTGCCGCCTTGGACGGACCATAGGCCGTGCGCCGGGGCCAGCCACCGGGACCGTTCACCGACGCGATGTTGACGATCGCGCCCGCGCCGTTCGCCACCATGATCCGGGCCGCCGCCCGGCAGACCTGGTAGGTCCCGCGAAAATTCACATCCATGATCCGCTGCCAGGGGCCCATGTCCCGCTCCAGCGCGTATTTGACCTCATCGACGATGCCCGCCGCGTTCACCGCGATGTCGAGGCCGCCGAGCGCATCCGCCGCCGCCGCGGCCGTCGCTTCCGCCTGGGCTTCGTCGGCGACGTCACACACGAATGTCGGGCAATCCCCGAGCTCCCGGCTCGACGCGGCGAGCCCCTCCTCGTTGATGTCCGAGATCGCGACGGTCGCGCCGAGGTCACGCAGGATTCCGGCAGTCGTCGCGCCGATACCGCTGGCGCCGCCCGTCACAAGCGCTCGCTTGCCGTCGAGTGAAATTCCGCTGGTCATCCGTGCCTCCGAGAATCCATGTTCTGGAGACTGATTGGAACATCGCGCGCACGATGCGGCAAGCCGCCGTCAGACCACGGCAACACGACACCCCGGACAAAGAGCGATGAACAGGCTCAGATGAGTATGATTGGACTGGTCAGCCGAACTGGATTTCGTCCGACCTGTCTAGCCCCCAAGTTCAGGGCCATTCCTGATTAGAGTTTCTGGAACAGGAGGGCGCATGTTGAGGGCCTG
>JAYQGE010000034.1:0-20738 GCA_038140435.1 Rhodospirillaceae bacterium
GCATTCTGATCTGATCATGTGGGATCACGAGACCGAAAGCTGGTGGCAGCAGTTCACGGGCGAGGCGATCGTCGGCGCGCAGGCGGGCGCCATGCTGCGGGCGTTGCCGGCCCGGCTGGAATCGCTGGCGCGGTTCCGCGCGCGGGCCCCGCGCGGCCGGGTGATGATCCCTGCCGATGTCATGCAGCAGCCCTATGGCGAGACGCCGTATTTCGGCACGGATGATCTCTGGGACACCCAGTCCCCCAACCTGGTGCGCGAGCGCTACCCGTCCGACCTGCTGGCCACGGTGTCGCCCCTGACCCGGGTGGTCGCGGTCGGCGACAGGGCGTGGTCCCTGGACTATGTGCGAGCGCACGGCCGCGTGGAGGCGGACGGGTTAATCCTCACCTGGCATCCCGGGCAGAACTCCATCCATGACAGCGCATGGATTCCGGCCGGCCGGGACGTGGGAAACATCGTGGTTCAGGAAATCGCGGCCGACGGCACGCCGCGGGACGTGGTCTACGATGTGACGTTCGCCTTTGCGTTCCGGAACTTTCGCCCCGGGGGAGCGATCACGTTCTGACGTGTGCGGAACGGCCCGGTGATAGGCGATTTCAAGGGATTCCGGTATAATGGGCCGCTGGAGAGAAACGATATGCCCCTCGACCAAAGCAGGCCTGATTCGAGCAATGCTGCGGCGCCCGAGCGTCAGTCCGGCGTGCAGGTTTTCCACTCGGCCTGTCCGCACGATTGCCCGAGCACCTGTGCGCTCGAGGTCGAGCGGTTGGACCCGCAGACCATCGGCCGGGTGCGCGGCGCGAGCGCGAACACCTACACGGCAGGTGTCATCTGCGCCAAGGTCGCGCGCTACGCCGAGCGGGTACATCACCCCGACCGGCTGACGAAGCCCCTACGTCGTATCGGCGCGAAGGGCGTGGGCCGCGAGGCCTTCGAGGAAATCTCCTGGGACGAGGCGCTCGACATCGTCGCCGCGGAGCTGAAGCGGGCGGCCGACAAACACGGGCCGGAGACGGTGTGGCCCTACTTCTACGCCGGCACCATGGGGTTGGTGCAGCGCGACGGGATCGAGCGCCTGCGCCACGTGATGGGCTACTCGCGCCAGCACTCGACGTTCTGCAGCAAGCTGTCGGATTCGGGCTGGCAGGCCGGTGTCGGTGCGAAGTGGGGTGTGGACGCGCGGGAGATGGCGGAGTCCGACCTGATCGTGATCTGGGGCGCGAACCCGGTCAGCACACAGGTCAACGTGATGACCCACGCAACCCGCGCACGGAAGAACCGCGGCGCGAAGATCGTGGTGGTCGATCCCTACGAGACGGAATCCGCCAAGCAGGCGGATATCCACCTGATGCCCAACCCGGGGACCGATGGGGCGTTGGCCTGCGCGGTCATGCACGTGCTGTTCCGCGACGGTTTTGCCGACCGTGAGTACATGACGAAATACACAGACGGGCATCGCGAACTCGAGGCACATCTCGCGACGCGCACGCCGGAATGGGCGTCGGAGATCACGTCGATCCCGGTCGCGGAGATCGAGGCCTTCGCGAAGCTCTATGGATCGACCCGGCGCAGCTACCTGCGGCTCGGCTTCGGGTTTACCCGGTCGCGCAACGGGGCGGTGCAGATGTTCTCCGCGAGCTGTCTGCCGGCCGTGACGGGAGCCTGGCAGTATCCAGGCGGCGGCGCGCTCTATGCCCATGGCGGGATCTACAATGTCGACAAGACCCTGATCGAGGGGCTCGACGTCCGCGACACCAATGTGCGGTTGCTCGACCAGTCACGGATCGGGCCGATCCTGACGGGAGACCCACGGGACCTGGGCGACGGACCGCCGGTCACCGCGCTGTTCATCCAGAACACGAACCCCATGAACGTGGCGCCCGATCTCGGCAAGGTGCGCGGGGGCTTCATGCGGGAGGACCTGTTTGTTTGCGTGCACGAACAGTTCATGACCGAGACGGCGGAAATGGCGGACATCGTGCTGCCGGCCACGACCTTCCTTGAGCATGACGATATATATGTCGCCGGCGGGCACACCTATCTGCAGGTGACCCGCGCGGTCATCGCACCGTTGGGCGAGACCCGGTCGAACCACGATGTGCTGTGCGCACTCGCCCAACGCCTTGGCGCGTCTCACCCGGGCTTCGAGATGGATGCGTGGGACCTGATGGACGAGACCCTGCGCCGCTCCGGTTACGGCGACGCGCAGTCCGTCTGGGAGGGGCACTGGGCCGATCGCGCCCTGTCGTTCGAGGAGGCACACTTCCTCAACGGCTTCGGGCATCCGGGCGGCAAGTTCCACTTCGCACCGGACTGGTCGGCGATCGGCGGCAATCATCATGGGATGCCGCGTTTGCCCGACCATGACCCGAATATCGACAACCGTGACGAGGCGCATCCGTTCCGGCTGGTGACTGCGCCGTCGCGCAACTACCTGAATTCGAGCTTCACCGAAACGGCGACGAGCCGGTCCCGCGAGGGGCGTCCCGAGGCGCAGATCCATCCGGATGTCTGCGCGGAGCTTGGCCTTGCGGCCGGCGACGCCGTGCGGATCGGGAACGCCCAGGGATCGGTGGTGGTGCATGTGCGGCCGACGGACGGTGTGCGCCGCGGCACCGTGATTGTCGAGAGCATCTGGCCGAACCGGGCCTTCGTCGAGGGTATCGGCATCAACCTTCTGATCAGCGCCGAGGCGGGCCGCCCCAATGGTGGCGCGGTCTTCCACGACACGGCCGTCTGGCTGCGCTTGCCATGACCGGGGACACAACCGCCGCCAGCCCGATCCCGCAGGTGGTTGCGGACAACACGACCGTCATCGTCGTGGGCAACGAGAAGGGCGGTTCGGGAAAATCGACGACCGCAATGCACGTGATAGTCGGCCTGCTGCGAGAGGGCTACGCTGTCGGGGCCATCGACCTCGACGCGCGACAGGGGACGCTCGCACGCTACTTCGACAACCGCCGTGTCTACGCGACGAAGATGGGGATCGAGTTGCCGCATCCCGAATATCGGGCGATCGGCCTGAGTGACCTGCGCGACGGCTATGCCGCAAATAAGAACGAAAGGCTGCGCCTGGCGGATGCGTTGCGGGGAATGAGCGCCACCTGCGACGTGATCGTCATCGATACGCCCGGCAGCGACAACGCCCTGTCCCGGAACGCGCATTCATATGCGGATATACTCATCACGCCAATGAACGACAGCTTCGTGGACCTTGACCTGCTGGGCCGGGTCGATCCCGACACGAACGAGGTGCGCGAGCTGAGTTCCTATGCCGAGATGGTCTGGGAACAGAAGAAGGTTCGTGCCCAGCGCGACGGCGGCTCCATCGACTGGATCGTCATGCGGAACCGCCTGGCCAGCCTCGACACGAAAAACAAGCGCAACATGGATGCAGCTCTCGCGGGCCTTTCGCGCCGGCTCGGTTTTCGGCTCACCCACGGCTTCAGCGAGCGGGTGATCTTTCGCGAACTTTTCCTGAAGGGGCTGACGCTGCTGGACCTCCGTGAGGAGGGGGCCGATGTCACGCTGACCATGTCGCACATGGCGGCGCTTCAGGAGGTCCGCACGCTGCTGCAGGCGATTGGTGTGCCCGAAGCCGTCGAGGTGCCTGACGCCGCCGCGACGCAACGGGAGGCAGGGGTAACGTGAACGGGCCCGAGCGCGATTCCAAGTTGCCGGCGGACGGTTCATCACGCGCCGACATCGACGCGTTTCTGCAGAAGGTTGCGGCGACGCCACCGACGAAGCCGGCCGGACGCCCGGGCCGTCTTCTCTTCGCAATCGATGCCACGGCCAGCCGAGAACCGACATGGGACATGGCCTGTCAGATCCAGTCCGAGATGTTTGCCTCCACGGACGATATCGGTGGGTTGCAGGTCCAGCTCGCCTTCTATCGAGGGTTCGGCGAGATGAAGGTCACGCAATGGCTCGATTCCGCGGACGACCTCGTGCGCCGGATGGTCAAGGTGCGGTGTCTCGCGGGCCGCACCCAGATTCGCAAGTTGCTGCGCCACGCGCTCAAGGAAACAAGGTCCCAGAAGGTGGACGCGCTCGTTTTCGTCGGCGACGTCGTCGAGGAGGACATCGACGAGCTCGGCCATGTCGCCGGCCAGCTCGGGCTGGTGGGGACGCCGGTGTTCGTGTTCCACGAGGGCGGTGAAGCGACTTCCCGGCGCGCGTTCGAGCAGATCGCAAAGCTCTCGGGCGGGGCCTACTGCGGCTTCGATGCGGGGAGCGCCCAGCAGCTGCGTGAGTTGCTGGCGGCCGTGGCGGTGTTCTCCGCCGGCGGGCGCCGGGCGCTCGAGACTTTGGGCCGGGAGCGTGGCGGGCGTATTCTCCAGATCGCCGACCAGATGCGCGGCAAACGGTAGGAAGGTTCCATGCTGCCCTGGCTTGTCCTCGCGATTTTCCTCATCGTCGGAATCTATTTCGTCGCACGCTGGTTCGTCAGCGCCCAGCCGGCCGATATCCTGCGCGCCCTGCGCTGGGTCGGCGCGATCATTGCCATAGCGGGCCTCGCCGCGATCGCATTGTCCGGACGCTGGAACCTCGTCTGGGCCCTGCTGTTTCCCGCGCTGCCGTTCCTGTTGCGGCTGCGGGCGCTGAACACCATGCGAAAGAACGCCCGCGGGCCACGCGCAGGGCAGACAAGCCAGGTCGAGACCCGTTTCCTGCGCATGACGCTGGATCATGATTCCGGCGACATGGACGGGGAGGTCCGCGAGGGCCCCGCGTCGGGGAAGATGCTGTCGGACCTGAAGCTGGGCGAGTTGATTGAACTGTGGCGCCTGTGTGCCGTCGAGTACGATCAGTCCCGGGCCGTGCTCGAGAGTTATCTGGACCGGAACAACCCCGACTGGCGCGACGTCGCCGGAGGGTCTGCAAGCCACGATCGCGGCGATACCGGCGGAGCAGGGACGGCCAGCCCCTGGACCCAGAGCGGGATGAGCGCGGAGGAGGCGCGCGAGATCCTCGGGGTCGATGCGGGAGCGTCCGAGGCCGAGATCGAGGCCGCCTATCGGGCCGAGATGAAGCGCGCCCACCCGGATCAGGGCGGTTCGGACTGGATGGCCGCGAAGGTCAATCAGGCGAAGGACACGCTGCTGGGACGGTAACCGGCTGCGCTTGCGGGCACTCCGGCGCTATGGCAAAAGGCGCCATGCGCCGGGTTTGGCGTTTCGCAAACGGATTTCCGGTTCCTTCATGACCCATCGCGTCCGCAAGGCGATCTTTCCCGTGGGGGGCATGGGCACCCGTTTCCTGCCTGCCACGAAGGCCATGCCGAAAGAGATGCTGCCGGTGGTCGACCGGCCGTTGATTCAATACGCGGTGGATGAGGCGCGGGCCGCAGGCATCGAGCAGTTCATCTTCGTCACCGGGCGCGGCAAGAGCGCCATCGAGGATCATTTCGATCGATCGATTGAGCTTGAGGCGTTGCTCGAGGAAAAGGGCAAGTCCGCGGAGCTGGACGATATCTGCAGCTCGCTGCTGGAGCCGGGCAACATCGCCTATGTGCGCCAGCAGGAGCCGCTCGGCCTCGGCCACGCGGTCTGGTGCGCGCGCCACCTGGTCGGCGACGAACCCTTCGCGGTCCTGCTCGCCGACGATCTCATCCAGGCAGAGACACCATGCTTGCGCCAGATGGTAGAGGTCTTCGAGACGACCGGCGGTAATGTCATCGCGGCCATGCAAGTGCCCGACGAGCACACGTCACGCTACGGCATCATCGATTCCGGCGGTGCCGACGGCCGGGTCCAACCGGTCACCGGGCTGGTGGAAAAGCCGGCGCCGGGCTCCGCACCGTCCAATCTGGCCGTAATCGGCCGCTATATCCTCTCACCCGATGTCTTCGCGGAGCTGGAACGGGGGGAGACGGGCGCCGGCGGCGAGATTCAGCTGACCGATGCGATGGCCAAGCTCATCGGACGCCAGCCGTTTCATGGCCTCGCCTTCGAGGGACACCGGTTCGATTGCGGTGACAAACTCGGGTTTCTTGAGGCCAACCTGGCATTTGCGCTCGAACGCGAGGATCTGGGCCAGGGCAGCCGGGAAATGCTGGCGCGCATGGGAGACGGCACGCAATGAAGATCGCGATGGTGGGTACGGGCTATGTGGGCCTCGTGTCCGGCGCCTGTTTCTCCGAGTTCGGCTGGGACGTGGTCTGCGTCGACCTGGACGCGGACAAGATCAAGATGCTCGAGGCGGGCGAAATGCCGATCTACGAGCCCCGGCTCGACGATCTCGTGGCCCGCAACGTGGCCGGCGGCCGACTTTCCTTCACCACGGATCTTGCGGCGGCGGTGAAAGGTTCGGATGCGGTGTTCATCGCCGTGGGGACGCCGTCGCGGCGCGGCGACGGTCACGCGGACCTGAGCTACGTATTCCAAGCGGCCGAGGACATCGCTCGCAACGCGGACGGCTATACAGTCGTCGTCACCAAGTCGACGGTTCCCGTTGGCACCGGCCGCGAAGTGCTGAAGCGCATCCGCGCGGCCGCACCTGACGCGGATATCGACATCGCGTCGAACCCGGAGTTCCTGCGCGAGGGGTCGGCCATCGAGGATTTCATGCGGCCCGACCGTGTGGTCATCGGGGCGGACACCGAACACGCTTGCGAAACGGTCGCGAGCCTCTACCGGCCGCTGTTCCTGCGCGATACGCCCATCGTCCAGACCAGCCTGGAGACGGCCGAGCTGATCAAATACGCGGCGAACACGTTCCTCGCGACCAAGATCACCTTCATCAACGAGTTCGCCGATCTGTGCGAGAAGGTCGGCGCGGACGTGCAGGAATTGGCCAAGGGCATAGGTCTCGACGGGCGCATTGGCGGGAAGTTTCTCCATGCCGGTCCCGGATACGGCGGGTCGTGTTTCCCGAAGGATACCGAGGCTCTGGTCCGTTCGGCACAGGATGCAGAGGCACCGATCACGATCGTCGAGCGGGTGATCGAGGTGAATGCCGAGCGCAAGGAAGCGATGGCGCGGAAGATTATTGCGGCGTGCGGAGGCAGCGTTGCGGGCAAGACGATTGCGGTGCTCGGGCTGACCTTCAAGCCGAATACCGACGACATGCGGGAATCGCCGAGCCTCGTCATCGTGCCGCTCCTGATCGAGGCGGGCGCGACCGTGCGAAGCTTTGATCCTGTGGGCATGGCGGAAGCGAAGAAGCTTATCGACGGACCGGTCTGGTGCAACGATGCGTATGACGCGATGGATGGCGCTGACGCGGTGGCCATTCTGACCGAGTGGAACGAGTTTCGCGGCCTCGACCTCGCGCGCATGGGGACGCTCCTCAAGGCGCCCGTGGTGATCGATTTGCGAAACATCTACCGACCGGAAGAAATGGCGTCAGCCGGGTTCCACTACACATCGGTCGGCCGTGCCTACATCCCGCCGGCGGCTTAGGGGTTGATGTCATGGAGGGTTCGTATTTCTTCGATCCGACAATTCTGCGTGAGTACGACATCCGTGGGATCGTCGATGACACGCTCACCCAGGAAACCGCCTACGCGGTAGGGCGCGCCTTCGGGAGCTGTGTTGTCGCGGCGGGTGGCGACCAGGTGGCACTCGGTTACGATGGACGATTGACGTCTCCTGACCTCGCCGCCGCAGTGGTCGACGGGTTCATCGACTGCGGGCTGCACGTCAAGCGGATCAATATGGGGCCGACACCCATGCTGTCCTTTGCCATCCGCCATCTTGAAACGGGTTCGGGGCTGATGGTGACCGGCAGTCACAATCCCCCGGACTATAACGGCTTCAAGATGGCGCTTGCGGGCAAGCCCTTCTTCGGCGGCGATATCCAGCGGCTGGGCGAGATCGCCGAGGCCGCCGACTATGCCGCGGGCGAGGGAAGCGTCGAGGACATCGACGTCCGTGAGGATTATGTGGCCGTGCTGGCGCAGGAGCACGAACCGTTGCGCATGGCACGGATAGCCTGGGACCCCGGCAACGGCGCTGGCGGCGAGGTTCTCAACATGCTGTGCGCGCGCATGCCCGGTCACCATCACGTGGTCAACGGGATCGTGGACGGAACCTTTCCGGGACACCATCCGGACCCGACCGTCGCCGAGAATCTGGTCGATCTGCAGAACCATGTGGCCGAGTTCGATTGCGAGCTCGGGATCGCCTTCGACGGCGATGCCGACAGGATCGGGGTCGTGGACGGTCGCGGTCGCATCCTGTGGGCGGACCAGCTGATGATGCTGTTCGCGGAGGATGTCCTGCGGGATAATCCGGGCGCGACGATCATCGCCGACGTCAAGTCGAGCCAGGTGCTGTTCGACGAGATCGCGCGGCATGGCGGCAGGCCCGTCATGTGGAAGACGGGGCATTCGCTGATCAAGTCGAAGATGGCCGAGACCAAGGCGCCGCTCGCGGGCGAGATGAGCGGTCACATTTTCTTCGCTGATCGCTATTTCGGTTTTGATGACGGGATCTACGCCGCCGTGCGGCTGCTGTCGCTCCTTGAGCGACGCGGCACCACCCTGGCGGAGTTGCTCGACGACCTGCCGTCCGTCTGCAATACCCCGGAGCTGCGCTTTCCATGCGCCGAAGACCGCAAGTTCGCCGTGATCGAAGAGGTTGAGGCGCGCCTGTCCAGGGCGGGCGCGGATGTGTCCGGTATCGACGGGGTGCGCGTGAACACGGCGGATGGCTGGTGGCTGCTGCGTGCATCGAACACACAGGACGTGCTGGTGGCGCGATGCGAGGCCCGGGATGACGATGGCCTTGCCCGCCTGAAACAAGACTTATCCGATCAACTCGCCGAGAGCGGTATCGAGGCGCCGGAAGGGCTCTGATTTTCTGGCATTTCTGGCACCCGGCGTGAATTCGACTTGCTCACGGGGCAAGATGTTCGGCCGGTTTCGCGTCGCCGCATCGTCTCGGAACGCCTACGCTGAACGCCGGATAGTCATAGAAGCCACGAGGCGGAAAAGAGCGATCATATGAGGCTGGGATACTTCTCCATGCCGGTGCATCCCTTGCACCGCAACTACACCGAGACGCTGAAGGAAGATCGCGCCGCGATCATTTTCTGTGACGAACTCGGATTCCATGATGCGTTCATGGGCGAACATCTGACGGATAAGGCCGAGAACGTCACCAACTCGATGCTCTTCCAGGCGACGCTCATTCATTCGACGAAGCAGATCCGGCTCGCGACCGGGACGACAAATCTGTCCCACACGCATCCGGTGCTTGTCGCCACCCACGCGGCGATGATGGATCATCTCGCGGAAGGGCGTTTTATCCTCGGTGTCAGTCCCGGCGCGCTGCGCTCGGACGCGGAAGCCCTGGGCATTATCGACGAGGACCGCAACCAGCTCTTCGCCGAGGCGATCGACATCATACTTGCGGTCTGGGAGGGCGAACCTCCCTACAACATCGAGTTTCCCGACAATCGCTTCAAGGTCACGACCGAGGAGACGCTCTTCGAAGAGGTCGGCGTCGGGATCATGCCGAAACCCTATCAACAGCCGCGGCCCGAGATCGTCGGGACCGTCGTTGCGCCCTACTCGAAGGGGGTGACGGCGATGGGCGCGCGCGATTTCCATCCGCTGTCCGCGCATTTCCTGTTCGACAAGTGGGTCGCGACCCACTGGGGCAACTACAAGGAAGGCAAGGAGAGCGTGGGCGAGGTCGCCGACCCCGATGACTGGCGGGTAGCCCGCGCCATATTCGTCGCCGACGATGACTCGACGGCCAAGCGCTATGGCGGTGACGACCCGGATAGTCCCTATCGCTTCTACTACAACCAGATCCTGACCAAGCTGCGCCGTTCGAACCGTCACGCGGTCTTCAAGCATGACCGCGACGAACCCGACGACGCCATCACTCTCGATCGCGTGATCGAGGATTGCGTGATCGCGGGCACGGTCAACGAGGTCGTCGATTGCATTCTCGCGCTGCGGGACATCACCGGAGACTTCGGCGAACTCGTCTATGCCGGGATCGACTGGGCCGACGCGACGCTTGCCCGACGGTCGATGCAATTGATGGCGGAGGAAGTGATGCCGCGCGTCAACGATGCGATTGGAGGGGCACGCGCGGCCGACTAGTTCGGGGCGGTGCTTCGCAAAGCGCGTTATTGCAGGACCTGGGCCATCTGGATGCTGCCGTTCGGCGCGACCATGGCGCACGGCGAGCCCGTGCTGCGCAGCTGACGGCAGATGTCACGGGCGTTGGTTTGCGCCATGCCGACGATCCGTGCCCGGAACAGGGTCTTGCCCTGGCTCTCGAAGGGCAGAATCTCGACACTCGCGCTCGCGGGCAGGCCCTCGAGTTTTTCTGCGGCCTCGCCGGCGACCACATGCGCCCGGCTGTAGCCCTTGAAGGCACCGACCTGAACACCCCAGTCGACCTTCCCCGGAGTGGTCACCACCGGCGCAAGCGCGAGGGTTGGCGGCGTGGCGGGCGTCTGTCCCGCTGCCGAGGGTTTCGGACGGGGCAGCGCGGCGAAGGTCGAATTGCTGCGCGCCTGGCTCCAGGAGCGGTTCAACAGGGATGCCATGTGCGCGTCGCGTGACTTTCCGGTCCTGCCGCCAAAGACGACGCCGATGAGACGCACCCCGTCGCGCTCGGCAGACGCGACAAGGTTGAAGCCGGATGCCCGGATATAGCCGGTCTTGATGCCGTCCATGCCTGCATAGGTCTTCAGCAGCTTGTTGTGGTTGCTGTAGGTGCGCTGGCCGTACTTGAAGGTCAGGTCGGAGAAATAGGCATACTGGTTGGGGAAGCGCTCGAGCATTGCCTTGCCGAGAATTGCCATGTCCCGTGCGGTGCTCAGCTGGCCGCGGTTGGGCAGGCCGGAAGCGTTCCGGAAAGTGGTCCGGCGCATGCCGATTTCGCGCGCGCGTTGGGTCATCATCTGGGCGAACTTGATCTCCGTGCCGCCGATCGCTTCGGCGATCACCGTCGCGACATCGTTGGCGGACTTGACGGTCAGCGCGCGGATCGCGGCATCGACCGTGATCGTCTCGCCGACCTTGAGGCCAAGCTTTGACGGAGTCTGGCCCGCGGCGCGCTTCGAGACCGGAAGCCGCTGGTCGATCCGCAGCGTGCCCTTCTCGAGTGCCTCGAACACCATGAACAGCGTCATGATCTTGGTCAGGGACGCGGGGTAATTCCGGGTGTCGGCATTCCGGGCGTAGAGCACCTCACCGCTGTTCGCATCCATGACGAAAGCGGCATAGCCGGCATGGGCAGCGGGGGTGCCAAGAATCATGCCGAACAGGCCGAATGCCGCAGCGAACCCGAACGCGCGTATTTTGCGCGCCCAACGGCGACCGCGCCATCGGCTGCTGAAACCGGCTAAACTACCCATCAACCATCGCCTCGGACGATTTTTTCAATTGAATCAACGCGATTCTAGAGAATGCATCGAATCCATGTAAATAGAATCCTGTGTTTTCGTGATCACAAGCTGTTCGGGGGAGTGCGAGATCCGATGCGCCGCTTCGCCATGACCGTACTCGCCGCGGCCGGTTTGGCCGCCTGCACCACCTTCGAGGGCGCGGTCGACAACCCGATCGAGCGTTCGCTGACCTGGTTCAGCTTTGTCGCGGGCGACGATATCCGCGCGGCCTGTTCTCAGGACACGGAAGACCGCTACCGTTTCGTTTACAACGGCGTCTATGAACGGCAAATCCGGGCCTACGAACTGGTCACGACGGAGGAGGGGGCGCTCTTGACGGCTCGGGCGCGCAATCGCGCAGGCAATGTCGCACGGTTTCAGTTCCAGAACCCGCTTGGACCCTGGGAACTGCGCCGTTCGGATGCGACGCTTTCGGCCGATACCGTATCTGCGCTGGTTGCGGCACTCGATCGCGATGTGGCCGCTGCGCCTCCGGCGGCCGGACAGCGTCTGCGCAGCAACAGCTTCTACTGGACGGTTGCAGTTTGCCGATTCGGTGCTTTTACCCTCCACGCCTTCGAGCAGGACCGTGTGGCGCTCGGCGAGCTCGCGTTCCGCGCTCTGCTTCTGGCCGAGGACGGAACGGATGTCGCGTTCGCGGAAGCGAAGCGGATTGAGGGCTTTTCCGAGAACGCGTTCGAGATCAGAATAAACAGGTCGGGGGACGGAATTGCTGGCCGCTTGTAGCGCGGTTGCACGAAGACGCCTCCGGTGCGATCAAGGACCCGTTCAACGGAGTGAGTGACATGAGCCTGCTGACGCGCGAGGACTACCCCGACCAACAGCCCCGGCCGGAGCCCGTGCTGGCCTTCCAGCAGGAGCTCTGGGACAAGAGTCGCGACGTCGAGGGGACCGACATCGCCTGGGGCGACGATATCTATCAGCGGATTGCGGTCTATCCCGCGCCGGACCCCACGGGGGCCGTGCTCGCGTTCATTCATGGTGGGCGTTGGACCAGCGGACACAAGGAAGCCATGGCCTTCATGGCGCCGGGGCTGCACGCTTCGGGCATCACCTTCGCCAGTCTCGGCCATCGCCTCGCGCCGCACAGCTATGAAGAGGGGTTTCCCGACCTGTGCAATGGGCTCGCATGCCTGTCGGCGAACGTGGACCGGTTCGGCGGCGATCCGGGCCGCATCTTCGTCGGTGGACATTCGTCCGGTGGACACTACGCCGCCCAACTCGCCGTCACCCGCGACTGGCAGGCGCGCCATGGACTGGCACGCGATGTGATCAAGGGATGTCTTCCGATATCGGGCGTGTACGATGTGTCTTCGGACGCCGACTTCGCCGACTGGCCGCCGCCGTGCCTTAAGGAAGGCGACGACGGTCGGGAAAAGAGCCCGCAGTATCGGATTGCCGAGACGCCACCGCCGTTCCTGGTCACCTGGGGCAGCGACGATTATCCGTTCCTGATACCCCAGGCGAAGGAGTTTGCCGCGGCGCTCTCCGCCGGTGGCGGAGAGGTCGAAACCCTCGAGGTGCCAGGCATGACCCACTTTACCGTGCTGGGGGACGGGGCGGATCCTGCCGGTCCCTGGAACAGCCGCGCCGCCGCCTGGATTTCCGAACGCGCCTGATTGGTTCGTGTGACGTGAGTGTCCCCCCGCGCGTCGCCGGGGTGCTTAGACGTGCCATTAGATATTTAAAATCAACGCGCTATCGCAGTTGCGAAGACAAAATTGTGCAATGCACAAATTTTCGTTGACATGCCTGCGGGCTACTCCCATATTCGCGTTATGTTGCGTTGCAGCATAACGAATTCATCAGGGCTTGGTTCCATCGTATCCTGGTCCTCGGCGCAGGTGCACCGATATGCACCTAAACGAAAGGAAGTTTGATATGGCTACCAAGAAGACCGGTGCCGCGAACAAGGCCCAGGAGACCCTGGAATCCGTTGCGGCCGCGCAGAAGAAGACGATCGAAGACGCTGTCCAGGCCGGTACCGAGGCCTTCGCCAAGGGGTACGAGCAGTTCTACGCCACCTCGCGTGAGCAGCTCGACAAGGCTCAGAAGTCCGCGATCGAGAACATCGACCAGCTGACCGACTTCAGCCGCGAGAATGCCGAGGCGGTTCTCCTGTCCGGCAACATATTCGCCAAGGGTTTCGAGATCGTCGGCAAGGAATTCGCCGCCTACGCGGAGAAGACCGTCGAGGCGAACATCGAGGCCGCGCAGAAGCTCGGCACGGTGAAGAACCCGCAGGAGTTCATGGACCTCCAGGCCAAGCTCGCGAAGGCCGCGTATGACGACTTCGTCGCCGAATCGGCCAAGATCCAGGACCTGTCGGTCAAGGTTTCGAGCGAAGCCGCTCAGCCGCTCAACGAGCGCCTCAACAAGGCCGTTGAGACGTTTGCCAAGCCTATCGCCGCGTAACTCTCCTCCCTTTACGCAGGCGTTTTGACGGCCCGGCCCAGGATTTCTGGCCGGGCCGTCTCTATTTGCGCGCCTTGTCTTCCGCCGCGCGCCATCTCACATATCCGAATAAGTGCGCCCGTGTGCATTCACGAAGTCATACGGCTTCGTTAGAATGAGTGCGGGCACAACAGGATGTCTGAGCGGAAGATGTTAAGCAGTCTCAATGTGTTGCCGGAAATGTCGGGTGCCGGGCCGCGCGCCTCGGACGACGATTCCGACGACGCCATTGGCGGCGGTGGCGGTGGTAACAACACCGGCATCGCGACCAAGACCCGCGCCAAGACCAAGAAACCGTCGATGTACAAGGTCTTGATGCTGAACGACGACTACACGCCCATGGAGTTCGTCGTGATGGTGCTCGAGCGTTTCTTCGAGAAGCAGCATGAGGAAGCCATCAAGATCATGCTGCATGTGCACCAGAAGGGGGTCGGGGTGTGCGGCGTCTTTACTTATGAGGTGGCGGAAACCAAAGTTACCCACGTGATGGATTTCGCGCGCAAGCATGAGCATCCGCTGCAATGCACCCTCGAAAAGGAATGACGCGCGCCTATTTGATGTTGAACTGGACGACCAAGCCCCGACGCGAAAGGTAGTCTTCGCAAATGCTGTCTCAGAACCTGGAACAATCGCTGCATCGTGCGCTGGCGCTCGCCAACGAGCGGCATCATGAATATGCCACGCTCGAGCATCTGCTGCTGTCGCTGACCGAGGACCAGGATGCGGTCGCGGTCCTGCGCGCCTGCGGGGTGGATATCGACCACCTGCGCCGCGATCTGTCCCAGTATATCGACGAGGAACTGTCCAGCCTGATCACGAGCCGGACCGAGGAGTCCAAGCCGACGGCCGGGTTCCAGCGCGTGCTCCAGCGCGCGGCGATCCACGTCCAGTCGTCGGGCCGCGAGGAAGTAACGGGCGCGAACGTCCTGGTCGCCATCTTCTCCGAGCGCGAGAGCCACGCGGTGTACTTCCTGCAGCAGCAGGAGATGACCCGCCTCGACGCGGTGAACTACATCTCGCACGGCATCGCCAAGGTTCCGGGACAGGAAGACAGCCGGGCCGTGCGCGGCGCCGAAGAGGACGAGCTCGACGGCGAGACGGTGGTGAAGAAAGGCCAGGAGGCGCTGACCGCCTACTGCGTCAACCTGAACCGGAAGGCCGAGGACGGCGATATCGATCCGCTGATCGGGCGCGAGCTCGAGGTCGAGCGGACGATCCAGATTCTCGCCCGGCGGACCAAGAACAACCCGCTCTATGTGGGCGATCCCGGCGTCGGCAAGACGGCCATCGCAGAGGGGCTCGCCAAGCGCATCGTCGAGGGTGAGGTGCCCGAGGTGCTGGCCGATGCGACCATCTTCGCGCTCGACATGGGCGCGCTGCTGGCCGGCACGCGCTACCGCGGCGATTTCGAGGAACGTCTCAAGGCGGTGATGACCGAGCTCGAGGACACCGAGGGCGCGGTCCTGTTCATCGACGAGATCCACACCGTCATCGGTGCCGGCGCTACGTCCGGCGGCGCAATGGACGCATCGAACCTGCTCAAGCCGGCGCTGGCCAGCGGCAAGCTGCGCTGCATCGGCTCGACCACCTACAAGGAATACCGCAACTACTTCGAGAAGGACCGGGCGCTGGTGCGCCGGTTCCAGAAGATCGACGTGTACGAGCCGTCGGTCGAGGACGCGGTGAAGATCCTGCGAGGCCTGAAGCCGTATTACGAGAAGCATCACGACATTCGCTATACCGAGCAGGCGATCCGCACGGCGGTCGAGCTCTCCGTACGCTACATCAGCGACCGCAAGCTGCCCGACAGCGCGATCGATGTGATCGATGAAACTGGTGCGGCCCAGTCGCTGCTCGCGCCGTCGAAGCGCAAGAAGACGGTCGGGGTGAAGGACGTCGAGGCGGTGGTCTCGAAGATCGCCCGCATCCCGCCGAAGACCGTCAACCGGGACGACAAGACCGCGCTCGAGAATCTCGAGCGCGACCTCAAGACGATGGTGTTCGGCCAGGACAAGGCGCTGACGGCACTGGCGAGCGCGATCAAGCTCGCGCGCGCGGGCCTGCGCGAACCCGAGAAGCCCATCGGCACCTATCTCTTCTCCGGCCCGACGGGTGTGGGCAAGACCGAGGCGGCGTGCCAGCTGGCCATGTCGCTGGGCGTCGAGCTGACCCGCTTCGACATGTCGGAATACATGGAACGCCACTCGGTCTCGCGTCTGATCGGTGCGCCGCCGGGCTATGTCGGCTTCGACCAGGGCGGGCTCCTGACCGACGCGGTGGACCAGCACCCCCATTCCGTGCTGCTGCTCGACGAGATCGAGAAGGCCCATCCCGACCTGTTCAACATCCTCCTGCAGGTGATGGACTACGGGAAGCTGACCGACCACAACGGCAAGAATGTCGATTTCCGGAACGTCATCCTGATCATGACGACCAACGCCGGCGCGGCCGATATGGCCAAACCCGCCATGGGCTTCGGGTCGGGCGTGCGCGAGGGCGACGACGAGGAGGCGATTAACCGCCTGTTCACGCCGGAGTTCCGCAACCGCCTCGACGCCGTGATCGGGTTCAACAACCTGTCGCCCGACGTCATGGGCAAGGTGGTCGACAAGTTCGTGATCCAGCTCGAGGCCCAGCTCGACGATCGGAACGTCACGATCGAGCTCAACGACGCGTCTCGCGACTGGCTCGCGAAGAAGGGCTACGACCCGCTGTTCGGTGCGCGGCCGCTGGCCCGCGTGATTCAGGAGAGCCTGAAGCAGCCACTTGCCGAGGAGCTCCTGTTCGGTGAGCTCGTCAAGGGCGGTACCGTCAAGGTGGATGTGAAAGACGATGCGCTCGACTTCGAGTTCGTGAAGGAGAAGCCCCGAAAGTCGCGGCCGAAGAAGACGCCGGGCGGTGGCGAGAAGGAACCCGCGCTCGTCGAGAAGTAGGTGGCGGCGTTCACCGTTACGCGCGAACGACCTGACCGGCCGGACGTGCGGGCATTGCTCGATGCGAGCGATACCCTCATGACAAGTCTCTTTGACATTGCGTAGAACCACCTCGTCGAGGCCGGCGAATTGATCCGGCAGGACGCGGTGTTTCTCGTGGCGCGCGCGGACGGTCGCGCGATCGGCTGCGGCGCGTTGCTGCACCATGACGGCTATGGCGAGATCAAACGCATGTTCGTGCAAGAAGATGCGCGCGGACGCGGTGTCGGAAAACAGTTGCTCTTAGAACTGGAGACCTGGGCGGAGGGGTGTTCCCGTCTCCGCCTCGAGACGGGTGTGCGCCAGCCCGGGGCGATCGCACTTTACCGCAGCGCCGGCTTTCGCGAGATCGGCCCGTTCGGCGACTACGCCCCCGACCCGGTCAGCGTGTTCATGGAGAAGCGGCTGTAGGCCGGTTCAATCCTCCTGCCGGTAGGGCAGGTGCTCGGCGTAGTTCTCCATCTCCCATTCGACCTCGCGTTCCTCCTCGCGGCAGAACCGCTCGACGGCGTCGCGGAAGCTCTCGTTGGGAATGAAGTGGCCGGAATAGGTCTGCACCGGCTCGTAGCCGCGCTGGATCTTGTGCGGGCCCTGGGTCCCCGCCTCGACGGTGGCGAGCCCGTGATCGATCGCGAACTCGATCGCCTGATAGTAGCAGGCCTCGAAGTGCAGGAAGCGGTAGTCGCCGAGGCAACCCCAGTTGCGGCCGTAGAGTGCGTCCGCGCCGCGCAGGTTGAGCGCGCCCGCCACGGGCAGAGCGTCCATGTCTGCCATCACCAGGACGATCCGGTCGCCCAGCCGGTCCTGGGCCGCCTCGAAGAACTCTCGCGTCAGGTAGGGATAGCCCCACTTCCGGTCGTAGGTGTCCACATAGAACTGATAGAAGGCGTCCCAGTGATGGGACTTGATGTCGTCGCCCGAAAGCGGCCGCACGGTGATGCCCTGATCGGCCACCTGGCGGCGTTCCTTGCGGATCATCTTGCGCTTGCGGCTGGTCAGCGCCGCGAGGAAATCGTCGAACGTCCCATAGCCGCGGTTGTGCCAGTGGAACTGCCGGCCGACCCGCTGGATCCAGCCCGCGAGTCCCATGACGTCGTAATCATGCTCGGTACAGAAAGTGACGTGGACGGAGGACAGTTCGAGTTTCTGGCACACCGTTTCGAGTCCGCGTAGCAGCGTCAGCCGGGCGTCGTCTGATCCCGGGCTGTCTCCCGCGAGCAGCCGTGGGCCGCCGACGGGCGAGAAGGGAGCGGCGACCTGCATCTTCGGATAGTAGCGTCCGCCCGCGCGCTCCCACGCATGGGCCCAGCCGTGGTCGAACACATACTCGCCCTGGGAATGGCTCTTCAGGTAGACCGGGGCGGCGGCGATGATGTCGCCGTTGGCTTCCTCGACCACGAGGTGATGGGGGAGCCAGCCCGCCTCGTTGGATGCGCAGCCGGTCTCCTCGAGGGCGAGCAGGAAGGGGTAGCTGACGAATGGATTCCCGTCGCCGGCGAGCCGCTGCCATGTGTCGGGCGGGATGTTCGCGATGTTCTCGACGACGCGGGCGGAAAGTGCTGTGTCTCCGTCGGGCATGGAGCCAGTTTACCGGCCCGGTTCAGCCGTACCAAGCGGTCGATCGTCGCGCGGTCCGCCTTCGTCGGCGAACTCGAACTCGAGGGTGGAATGGCCGATCTCGAAACGGTCGGCCAGGCGCTGCTTGAGCTCCGTCTTGATCGTCTCCATGCTGGCCATGTCCGCGGGATCGATCACCACATGGGCCTCGAGCGAGTGGCGGTGTTCGTCGATGTGCCAGATGTGCACATGATGGATATTGCGCACGCCCGGTACATCCTGAAGAGACGCGGTGACGTCCGCGACGTCGAGGCCCGCCGGGACACCCTGCATCAGGATGTGAATGGCCTTGGGAATCTCGATTGCGGCATGTCCGAGGATATAGACCGCGATCACGATGGTGACGATCGCGTCCACGAACAGCCATTCGTAGAGGATGATCAGGGTGCCGCCGACGATCACCCCAACCGAGGCCAGCGCATCGGACAGGTTGTGGACGAAGGCCGCGCGGATGTTCATCGAGGTCTTCGCCATTCGCCAGGTAAGCATCACGGTCGCGATATCGACCGCCAGCGCGATGCCCGCGATAACGACCACGGTCCAGCCCTCGATCGGTTGCGGGTCGAACAGCCGCTCCGCCGCCTCGAAAACCAGGAACAGGCCGATGAAGATCAGCCAGGCGAGGTTGAAGACCGCGCCGATCATCTCGGCACGGCCGTGCCCGTATGTGTGATTGGCGTCGGCGGGGTGGCGTGCGATTCGCCGGGCGATCAGCGCGATGGCCAGTGCGGCGGCATCCGACAGGTTGTGGATCGCGTCCGCGACCAGCGCGAGTGAGCCCGACAGCACCCCGCCAATGACCTGCGCGACCGTGAGCAGGACATTCACCGCGATCGCGAACGCCAGCCGGCGGTCGCCACCGGGCGTTTCGGGCGGCGCGGGGCCATGGGAATGGCCGTGATGCAGGGCCATTGCGGTGCGCGCCGGTCAGGAAATTTCGAGTATCGCCTCGACCTCGACGGCGACACCAAGCGGGAGCGAGGCCATGCCGACGGCCGCGCGGGCGTGACGTCCCGCGTCGCCGAACACTTCGGCGAAGAGATCCGATGCGCCGTTCACCACCTTCGGGTGATCAGTGAACTCAGGAGTTGCGGCGACGAAGCCGGTGAGCTTGACCACCCGCGTGATCCGGTCGAGGTCGCCGTCCAGCGCGGCCCTGGCCTGGGCGATGAGCGCGAGTGCACAGACCCGCGCCGCCGCCGCACCGTCGTCCACGCCGAGTTCGTCGCCCAGTCGGCCGAGGAAGCCCGGCTTGCCGTCAACGATGGGAATCTGGCCCGAAATGAACAGGAGGTTCCCCGTCTGGACCGTGGGGACGTAGTTGCCCGCCGGTGCGTTGGCGGGCGGAAGTTCGATACCGAGTTCGGCGAGGCGGGCGTCGATGGTTCCGGCCATGTCTGTGTTCTCCTGTCATGCCTTGTTCGCTATTAAGCTCGAAGCATAACGGCGGCGGCAAGGGTTAAGGAAACGCTGCGGAATGCGCGAAAAAAACCGGGGTGCGCCTACCTTTGCACACCCCGGAGGTCAGGGAGGAGAGTGTGACCCGGCGCAAACGGACTGCGCGGGGTCGACCATTCGGGCCAACGGGGTCCGACCCGGCCCGAATTCCTTAGCTACACCCGCTGGTCCCGCCGCAGGTGTCGCATTTGAGACATGTTCCGTTCCTCACAAGTGTGAAGTTGCCGCACTCGGTGCACGCATCGCCCTCGTAGCCCTGGAGCCGCGCCTGGCGAATGCGCATCGAGCGCTCTTCCTGGACCACGTATTCGAGATCGAGCTGCTGGCCCTTGGGCGTCCCCATCGGGGTGACCACAGTCTCGGCCTCGCCCGTGGGCATGCCGTCTGTACCCGTCGCTTCGGCCTGGGCCTCGGGCGCCTGGTCCACCGTTTCCAGCTCGCGCAGTCCGCCCTCGATCACCGAAAGTGTGTTCTTGCGGACGTAGCCGGTGCTGATCACCGATTCCGTGAGCTTGCTCGCGCTGGGCGGCAGGCCGTCGTCGGACTCGCCCCGGCCCATCGTATCCGGCTCGAGATCATCGATCTCGACATGGGCCAGGTCGTTGCGGCCCAGATAGCTGATCGCGAGTTCCCGGAAGATGTAGTCGAGGATCGAGCTCGCCATCTTGATGGTTTCGTTGCCCTCGACCGGGCCCGACGGCTCGAAGCGGGTGAAGGTGTAGGCGTCCACGAACTCCTCAAGCGGCACGCCGTATTGCAGGCCGATGGAGACCGCGATGGCGAAGTTGTTCATGAGCGATCGGAAGGCCGCGCCTTCCTTGTGCATGTCGAGGAACACCTCGCCCAGGGAGCCGT
>JAYQGE010000035.1:0-18614 GCA_038140435.1 Rhodospirillaceae bacterium
CCTCGGGATTAGGAATCCCGCGCTCTATCCGACTGAGCTACGAGCGCCCGTCACGCGACGTTGCGCCCCTAATTAGCGCCGACCGGTCGCCGGCGCCAGCCTGATGAGTCTGCCCGAACGCCGCTAGATGCCGATGAAGGGCTGGACCAGCCGCGCGACCGGCCCCCGGAAGCGCAGCGGTGCGTCCGTGACAGCGAGACAGATGCAGTCGCCCCCGGCCTCGGCAACGGGCTGGTGCTCGACATCCACATCGGCGGTCTCAACATCGCCGCGGGCAAAGCGCGCACCGTCATCGGTGAAGCTGCCCGACAGGACCATGGTCAGCTCGAGCCCGTTGTGGCCGTGCTCCGGCACCACCGTCCCGCCCGGGATACGCAGCAGCCGCGCGGTCGGCGCGCCGCGCTTCGCCACCAGCGGGACGTGGTAGGCGCTCGAACCGAGGCGCCGCCATTTGAGGGAGTCGATGTCACCGCCCGCATAGTCGCGCAACGGCTGGGGCAGCACCGGCGCAGATTTGATCATGATCGACGGCGTTCTCGGGATTTCGTCGTGTTGCTCCGATAGCTCTGTCGCGCGCGCCAGCGCGCGCTCGAGCGCGTCGTCGACCATCACCGCCAGCTCGCCGGCGGATACATCCTCAAGCAAGGCCGCACCCAGTGCCTCTGCCGTCCCGACCCGGTCACGGCAGCGGGGACACACAGCAATGTGCGTCGCGATCAGGAGCGACCAGGCCTCGTTCAGTTCGCCCGCGGCATAGGAGACGAGCAGTTCGTCGCCCGGGTGATATTTCGGAAGGTCATGCATGGTCATGGACAATCACTCACCTAGTTCGCCGATGGACGCCTTCACGCGCCCAAAGGCCAGTCGAATACGGGATTTGACGGTTCCCAGCGGGAGATCCAGCGCCGCCGCGATCTCGCTGTGGGTCTTGTCGTCGAAGAAGGACATATGGAGAACCTGGCGCTGTTCGTCCGGCAGCGCCGCAAGCGCCGCGCGAACGCGCTCGGCATTCTGTTTCCGCTCAACCACCGCGTCGCCCTGCGGCGGCGCATCGGGCACGAGGGCCGGATCCTCGGGATCGAGCTCCGGGCGGTTTGCCCGCCGGAATGCATCGATGCGCAGGTTTCGCGCAATGGTGAAGACCCAGGTCGAGGCGGCTGCGCGCGCCGGGTCGTACTGCCCCGCCTTGCGCCACACCATGGCCATGGTTTCCTGCGCCAGTTCCTCGGCCTGGGAATCGTCGGAGCCAAGCCGCAGCATGTAGGACTTCACGCGCGGCGCGAAATGCCGGAACAGGGTCGCGAAGGACGCCTTGTCGTGCGCCGCGACGGCGGACAGCACCTCACCCCAGTCCGGACCCTTCATCTGCATCCCGTTCTTCACTTTCCCCGACGCGGAACCCGCCGGCGGCCTCGATACACGAATGCCGGCCCCGCGCCGCGGCATAAGGCGCACAGGCGGCACAAGTTCGACATCGTCAGCATACAGGGCTTGGGCGTGCATCTGAATTCTCCTTCGAAGCGGTTTACGCCCCGGAGCGCCGATTGGATCACTCGTTCACCCTCCCCCGATCACCTATGATCCATGGCCGCGGCGCCTGCGTAGACCGATTAGTTACCCTTCCAGAAATACAGATGAGTCCCCCCGATGCCCCGCGCCAGTTATCAGATCGCCGTCGTCGGCACCGGCATCGCCGGCCTGTCGGCCGCTTGGCTGCTGTCCCGATACCACTCGGTCACGGTCTTCGAGCGCGCCGGTTGGTCCGGCGGCCATGCCAACACGCGACGGATCGTCCTCGACGGCCGCGAGACCCCGGTGGACACCGGTTTCATCGTTTACAACGAACGCAACTACCCGAACCTGGTGGCGCTGTTCCGCCATCTCGGCGTCGAGACCAAGGCCGGGGACATGTCGTTCGCCGTGTCGCTGGACGGCGGCCGCCTTGAGTATTCGAGCGACGTGCCGCGCGGCCTGTTCGGCCAGCCGCAGAACATCGTCCGGCCACGCTTCTGGTCCATGATCGGCGACCTCCGGCGCTTCTATGCAGCGGCCCCGGCAGACCTCGCCGCCGGCGCGCTCACCGGCCTGACACTCGGCCAGTATCTCGACCGCGGCTCCTACGGCCGGGAATTCGCGGAAGACCATCTGCTGCCCATGGGCGCGGCGATCTGGTCGTCGAACGCGGAGGACATGCGCGCCTATCCCGCCGAGGCCTTCGTGCGATTCTTCGACAGCCACGGCCTGCTCCAGCTTCGGGACCGGCCACGGTGGCGGACCGTCGCCGGCGGCAGCCGAACCTATGTCGATCGCCTGACGGCCCCCTTCGCCGAACATATTCGGCTCGACCGGGGTGTCTCGAGCATCACCCGCCATCCACGCGGCGTCTCGATCGTCGACGAGCGAGGCGTGAGGACCGAGTTCGATCATGTCGTCATCGCCGGCCACGCGAACGATGCGCTCGCGATGCTGACCGACCCCACGCCGGACGAGACCGCGCTGCTGGGCGCGATCCCCTATACCCGCAACCGGACCTATCTGCACAAGGATCCCGCCCAGATGCCCCGGCGGCGCAATGTCTGGGCAAGCTGGAACTACATGGCCATATCCGGAGACAGGCGCCCGGGACCACCAAGGGTGAGCTACTGGCTGAACCGCCTTCAGGACCTGGATCGGCGCGAGGATGCGTTCATCACGCTCAATCCCGCCGAGACACCCGCGAACGCCGTGGCGCGTTTCGATTACGACCATCCGATGTTCGACTCCGGTGCCCTGGCGGCCCAGCCGGAACTGTGGTCGCTCCAGGGGCGGAACCGTACATGGTTCTGCGGCAGCTACTTCGGGTTCGGGTTCCATGAGGATGCGCTCCAGTCCGGGCTCGCGGTCGCCGAGGAGCTCGGCGAACTGTCGCGGCCCTGGTCCGTTCCCGAACCCTCGGGCCGGATCCACGTGCAGCCGGCGGTCGACGAGGAACTGGTCATGGCGGCCGAATGAGCGAACGCAAGACAGCAAATTCGGCAGCCTATACCGGCCATGTCGTGCATGCCCGCCAACGGCCGCGCGCCCATCGGCTGCGCTATCGTGTCTTCTACCTGCTGCTCGATCTCGACGAGCTCGAGGCGCTGGACCGCACCTCGCGGCTGTTCGCCTACAATCGGGCCGGGCTGTTCTCCTTCCACGACCGCGATCACGGACCGCGGGACGGGAGCAGCCTGCGCGCATGGGTCGATGAGCAGCTCGCGAATGCCGGGATCGATCCGGTCGGCGGGCGCGTGTCGATCCTGTGCCTGCCGCGAATCCTCGGCTACGTCTTCAACCCCATCAGCGTCTATTTCTGCTGCAACAGGCACGGGCATCTCTCGGCAGTGCTCTACCAGGTGTGCAACACGTTCGGCGACGCCCATGTGTACCTCGTGCCGCTGAACGCGAATATGCCGCGGGACGGCCGGCCATTGCACCACGGGTTCGACAAGGTCTTCCATGTCTCGCCCTTCATGCCGATGGATTGCCGCTACGAGATGACGCTGCGACCGCCGGGCGAGCATGTCAGCCTGGCCATCCGCGAGAGCGACCGCGAGGGCCCTCTGCTGGCGGCAACCCTGCACGGCACGCAACGCCCGCTGAACGACCGTTTCCTCGCGTCCACGGTCTTGCGCTACCCGCTCCTGACCCTCAAAATCATTGCCGGAATTCACTGGGATGCGCTGCGTTTGTGGCTCAAGCGCACGCCGCTCACCCGCTACACCGATCCGCCCGCGAACCCGGTGTCGATCGTCTTCGACCCGAGGAACAACACACATGTCGCAACTCGCGCAGACTGACAGCGGCCGATACGGCCGGCGCCTTTCAATCGGGCCCCGCCTGCTGGCGACGGTGCTCGACCGCCTGTCGGACGGGCTTTCGCGGGGCACGCTGCGCGTCACCCTGCCGAACGGGGGAGAGTTCATCGCGGCCGGCGGCGCACCCGGGCCCGATGCCGCCGTCCGGGTCAACCGCTACCGGGCGGCGCGGCAGGTGCTGCTCGAAGGCTCGATCGGCCTGGCGGATTCCTACGTCGCGGGCGACTGGGAGAGCGACGAACTGACGTCGGTCATCGAACTGGGCGCGGCCAACATCGACGAAATCGACACGCGCCTCTCGCCGCTGGGTGCGGCGCGCATGCTCGCGCGCCTGCACAAGCGCCTCCGCGCGAACACGCGACGCGGCAGCCGGCGCAACATCGCCGCGCATTACGACCTCGGGAACGCGTTCTACGCCGCGTGGCTCGATCCGACCATGACCTATTCCGCCGCGCGGTTCGCCGCGCCCGACGAAGCCCTGGCCACGTCACAGGTCCGCAAGTTCGACCAGCTCGCGCAGATGCTCGACCTGCAACCCGACGACCATGTGCTCGAGGTGGGCTGCGGCTGGGGCGCGTTCGCAATCCACGCCGCCAGCCGGTACGGCTGCCGGGTCACCGCCCTCACCGTCTCGCCGTCGCAGGCCGAATGGGCGCGCGAGCGTGTCCGGGCCGCGGGACTGGAAGACCGGGTCGAGATCCGGCTCCAAGACTATCGCGACGTGGCGGGCAGTTTCGACAAGATTGCCTCCATCGAGATGTTCGAGGCGGTGGGCGAGGCATACTGGCCGACCTTCTTCCGCGTGATCGCCGACCGGCTTCGACCCGGCGGCCGCGCCGGCCTCCAGGTCATCACGATCGACGAGACGCGCTTCGAGGCCTATCGCCGAAATCCCGACTTCATCCAGCTGCGGGTGTTCCCGGGCGGCATGCTGCCGTCTCCGGCGCGCTTCGCGCGCGAAATCGACGATGCCGGCCTGGCGATTTCCGAGTGCCAGGAGTTCGGCCGGGACTATGGCGAGACACTTCGCCGCTGGCGTGCGGCGTTCGAGGCGGCATGGCCGGTCATCAACGCCCAGGGCTTCGACGAACGGTTCCGGCGCCTCTGGCGCTACTATCTCTGCTACTGCGAGGCGGGTTTCCGCACCGGCAACATCTCGGTCGCCCAGTACCGGATCGACCATCGGCACGCCTGAGCGTCAGTTCCCATCACGCGGCTCTACCGGACGGATCCGGCGCGTGAGCGCGAAGAAGAGCCCATAAGGCAGGACGCGCAGCACCTTCATCAGGAATGCGAAACGCCGCGGGAACGTGATCTCGAACCGATCGCCCGCCACCGCGCGCAAAAGCCGACGCGCCGCCGGCTCTACATCCATCAGGAACGGCATCGGAAACGGGTTCCGGTCGGTCAGCGGCGTGCGCACGAAGCCGGGATTCACGACTGAAAGGATCACCCCGGCCGCTTCGAGCTCGGGCCGGAGCGCCTCGCACATGTTGATCAGCGCCGCCTTCGTAGCACCATAGGCGCTGGCGGTCGGCAGCCCGCGATACCCGGCCAGCGACGCCACCACCGCGATGCGACCCCGGCCACGCGTAATGCAGCGTTCGGCGACGGGGACCAGGCAATTGACGGTGCCCATATAGTTGATCTCCATCAGCCGCCGGTACGGCGCGAGCGTCAGCGCCCGGCCATCGACCGGCTCATGGGTGCCCGCGTTGAGGATCGCCAGCGCGATGTCGCCCAGTTCGCCTTCGATATCGGCCACCGCCCGGGCCGCTGCGTCCGCGTCGGTGATATCCAGGGGGAAGGTATGGATGACCCCGGGCAGTTCGGCGCATTCGGCTGCCAGATCCGCAAGGGCATCCGTGTCCCGCGCGCTCGCCGCGATGGTCCACCCGTCCTCGGCCAGCGCGCGCGCAACCGCACGGCCGATTCCCCGGCTGGCACCGGTCACCCAGGCCACCTGTCGTGCGTTCGTTGCCGGGTCCGGAGACATGGCCCTGTCCTCTCGCGTTGGCGGTGCTTTCTCTACGGCGTGTCTCGCAGTCCGGATCAACCGGGCGTATGCGAGTGATCCGATCTGGCGGCTCATGCGTAGAGATGCCGATCGGGTGCTTTATCCGGCCTCGTCACTTGTGCCCCAGGCGGCGTCGGGCCCCCGTGACACGGCCGGCCTCCAAGAGACTCGTTCTCCCCCAGGGCCGGATAGTCAGGGCCGAGCCGGGTGCGTTCCCCACAAGCCCGGTTCGGCCCGCCTTTTACCGACCCGACTATGCCTTCGGACGCACCGTCTTGTACCAGTCGAGGATCTCCTCGCCGGTCCACACGAATGTGTCGTCGCGGTTGCAGACATGCTCGAGAATCCGGCGAATCTCGCGCGCCCGGTGGGGCACCCCCATGATATAGGGGTGCAGCGTGAAACACATGATGCGGGTCGATCCCGGCGTCGCGGTCACGTCCTCGATCAGCTGATCGAACTCGCGGATCGCCCGGTCGCCATACTCCTGGGCGCGGTGGCCCTGGATCAGCTGCATCGCCAGGTCGTTGAGTTCCTGGGTGTAGGGCAGGCCGACCATCGTGCCCGACGTGGTGCGCAGATCGACCGGCTGATCGTCGAGCACCCAGTCGGCCACATACTCGAAGCCGGCCTCGTGAAGCCAGTCCACCGTATCGTGGGTCTCGGCGAGCGCCGGGCCGAGCCATCCCTTCGGATCCTTGCCGGAATAGTCCCGCAGCTTCTTGAACACCCGGTGGATCATGTCCTCCTGATCCTCGACGGCCGGCAGGGCACGCTGGATCCAGCCATGCCCACAGAGATCCCAGCCGGCCTCGAGCGAAGCATCGACGATCTGCGGATAGGCGTCGCAGACCGTGCCGTTCAGAACCAGCGTACATTTTGCGCCGAACTCGTCGAAGATCCGCTTCAGGCGCCAGAACCCGACGCGCTGGCCATATTCGTGCCATGCCCAGTTCGGGATGTCGGGCACCGATTTCGCGACCCCGCCGGGCGGGTTCACCACCGTTCGCGGCATCGGGTTGTCGATCACCCAGTTTTCCACGTTGATGCACGGCCACACCACGACCTTGCGGCCCTCGGGCAGCGGCAGCGGCGGGCGGTCGTTGATCGGCACAAAATCAATCCGGTCGGTCGGCCAGTCCAGGCTCATCTCTTCCTCCCTGCGGCGCGCCCGTCCAAACCGCGCGCGTTATCCGGCGGCACGCCTAGTCGGGGCGAACGCGCACCAGCTCGTATCCCACGCCCTCGACGTCGGGATAGATGTCGGTCTTCTCGGTCGACACCCGCACCGCCAGGACCTCCTCGAAACCCAGGCACATGGTCGCAATCTCGCCCACCAGCGTCTCCTGGAGATTGATGTGGCGGCCGGCGATCAGCTCCTGCACCCCGGCATGAACCCGATCGTAGTTGAAAACCTCGGCGATCGAGTCCTGCCGCGGCACGATCGCAGCATTCATGTAGAGGACGATATTGATGCGGACCGGCTGGGTGCGGCCCTTCTCATGGGCATGCACCCCCATGTGCATGTCCACGTGAAGATTCCGGAAGAAGATCTTGCGCACTTCCGGCCAGCGATCGAGCAATCGCTGCTCGACGGGATCGCTCACCGCCAGGTCACTCACGGGCACACTCATTCACCGGAATCCTTCGAAGGGGACGGATCGAGGAACATAACGTCCCGTGCACTCGGCACCAAATGCTGGCCGCCATCCACCAGGATTGTTTCCCCGGTCACGGCGCGTGCATCGGCCAGATACAGGACCGCGCCGGCAATATCCTCCGGGCGGGACCCCCGTGCCAGCGGTGTGCGGCCATGCACGGCCTCGAACTGGTCGCGTGGCTGATCGCCGCTCGGCAGGGTCAGGCCCGGCGCCACCGCGCACACGCGCACATTGGGGCCGAAGGACACGGCGGTCATCTCGGTCAGCGCCGCGAGTCCATGTTTCGACAGCGTATAGGAGAGGAAATCGGGGTTCGGATTGACCAGCTTCTGGTCGAGGATGTTGACGATCACGCCGTCACCCTCTTCCGGCACCTGCGCGGCGAAGGCGCGCGACAGGATCGCGGGCGCGCGCAGGTTGACCGCCATCACCCGGTCGAACACGTCACCATCGACGTCATGCGCCGTGTCCTCGATGAACAGGGAGGCGTTGTTGATCAGGCAGGTCAGCCCGCCCGTCGCCCCGCCGGCCGCTTCCACGAGGCCGGCGCAGGCCGAGGGGTCCGCGAGATCGGCGGCGAGGGCCTCCGCTCGGCCACCAGCCGCGACGATCGCCTCGACCGTCTCCTCGGCGTCGGTCGAGGAATGATTGTAGTGGACGACGACATGCCAGCCGGCCGCGCCCAGCGCCGCAGCCACGCTGCGACCGATGCGCCGCGCACCGCCCGTCACCAATGCGCCGCCCCTGTCAGACATGGATCGGCGCCCCGAAGCGGCTAGTCGAAAACTTCCCGGAAGGGAATGTGATAGTAGATCGTCGCGATCTCGGTGCCGGGGTTGCTGTCGCCCAGGCCGGCATTCGAGATGTGGCTGACGGCCATCGACAGGCGCGAACGATCATCGAACCGATAGCCGAACTCCAGCTGCGAGCGAAACTCGACGGTGTGGCCCAGATCCTTGCCGTTGCCGTCGGAATAGGCGCCCGCCCCGAAGCTCGGGGTGAAGACCCAGCGTCGGCCGAAATAGAGATCGACGAGGATACCGCCGAGGCCATAGATCGCCTGATCCGTGGTCGCCTCGATGCCGAGCCATGGCTTCGCCACGCCCAGCAGCTTGTAGTCCGAGCGATACTCGGCGCGGAAATCGACCGAATCCTTGTCATCGTTCCAATCGTACCAGCCACCGCCGATCGTCAGAAAATCGGGGTCGTCGGCATGTGCCGCGGGAGCATGAAGCGCACCGGCCAAAGCCGCCGCCGCGAGCATGGTTATGAACTTACGCACATTTCCCCCCTGTCGAACCCGAACCAGATCACGGATCCATGCCATTATACGAATATCGGAAGTTTGCAGGCCAACGAATTTTCCCGCGAAATCACGTGCCCGCAACCTCCTTGAGGCCTTCCACGGCGCGCAGGAGCGCCGCGCGCGTGCCGGGTTCCAGGGCGGAGTGCCCGGCATCGGGAACGACGATGTATTCCGCCTCCGGCCAGGCGCGGGCGAGCCGTTCCGCGGTCTCGATCGGGCAAACCATGTCGTAGCGCCCCTGGACGATGGTGGCCGGCAGGTGCCGGATTCGGTCGATTCGCTCGAACAGCTGATCGGGCGCGAGAAACGCGCCGTGCGCCAGATAGTGCGCCTCGATCCGGGCCAGCGCGAGCATCCCGCGCGCATCCGACATCGCCGCGACCGCGTCCGGGTTGGGGCGAAGCGTCGAGCAGCGCGCCTCATACGTCGCCCAGGCACGCGCGGCGGGAAGGTGAACATCAGGGTCGGGATCGTTCAGCCGGCGCGTATAGGCCGACAGCAAATCGCCGCGCTCCGGGTCCGGGATCGCCGCCGCGAACTCGTGCCACGCCTCGGGGAAGAAGCGCCCCATACCCTCCAGGAACCAGTCCACCTCGCGCGGTGCACAGGTGAAGATTCCGCGCAAGACCATCCCGCGGCAGCGCTCGGGAAAGGCCTGACCATAGGCGAGCGCCAGCGTAGAGCCCCACGAGCCCCCGAACAGGTGCCACTGCGCAATATCCCGCGCAGCGCGAAGCGCTTCGAGATCTGCAAGCAGATGATCGGTCGTGTTGTCGTCGATACTCGCATGGGGTGTCGAGCGTCCCGCGCCGCGCTGATCGCAGAGCACGATCCGGAAATAGTCCGGATCGAAGAACCGCCGGTGCACGCCCATCGTGCCCGCACCGGGCCCGCCATGCAGGAAGAGAATGGGCACCCCGTCGGGATTGCCGCACTCCTCCCAGTACATGGCATGGCCGCCACCGAGGTCGAGCATGCCGCTCTCGCGGCATTCGAGGGCCGGAAACAGATCGGTACGCAAAATCAGGTCTCCCGTCACGCAACCGCGGCATGTGGACCCGGCCCGGACCACAAGTCAACCGGTCGATCCGCCATTCTCCCGCCGCATTGCAGCGCCACGCTCGCCGCGAACCGACGCTATACTCGATCCATGGCAAACGCCCGTCTTCTGCTAGCAGGTCTCGTTCTCCTGACCGCCCTGTCCGGCGCACCCCTGCCGGGAACCGCGCAGCAGCGGGCGACGCTCGAGGACGGCGGCGCGGCGCGGGTGGCTTCGGTCGTGGACGGCGACACCGTTATTCTCGACGACGGTCGGCAGGTTCGGCTGGTCGGTATCCCGGCACCCAAGCTCCCGCTCGGGCGTCCCGGCTTCGTGAAATGGCCACCAGCGGACGAGGCGAAGGTCCGGCTGGAGGAACTGGTCCTCGGTCGGCGGGTCGCGCTGCGCCATGGCGGGCGCAGGATGGACCGGCACGGCCGCGTGCTGGCGCACCTGTTCACCGACGACGACACCTGGGTCCAGGGCGAAATCCTGTCGGACGGCTTCGCGCGGGTTTACAGCTTCGCGGACAACCGCGCCCGCGTCACGGACATGCTGGCGCGCGAACGCCGCGCACGGGATGACGGCGCAGGAATCTGGTCGCACCCCTACTACAGCGTGCTCGATCCCGAGGCGAGCGCGGCGCAGCTCGACTGGTTCGCGCTCGTCGAGGGCCGCGTGCGCGACGTCGCGGTCGTGCGCGGACGGACATTCCTGAACTACGGGGAGGACTGGCGGAGCGACTTCACCGTGTCGATCGCGGCCCGCGACTGGACGCGTTTCGCCGACGCGGGAATCGTGCCCGCTGACTATCTGGGCCGTCGAATCCGCGTGCGCGGCTGGCTAAAATCGCGAAACGGTCCGATGATCGACATCACCCATCCCGAGCAGATCGAGGTTTTCACCGAATGACAGACGCCAAGCCTCGTCCCTTGTACCCCGCGCGCATGCTCCTCGCCGGGGCAGCACTCGCGCTGGCGGCATGCTCCGTCAACCCGGCCACCGGCGAGCGGAATTTCACCGCCTTCATGTCGCCGGAAGACGAACTCAAGGTGGGACAGGAGCAGCACCCGAAGGTCATCGAGCAGTTCGGCGGGGTCTATGCCGATCCGAAGGTGACGGCCTATGTGACCCGTGTCGGCCAGGAACTGGCACAGGTCTCGGAACTGCCGGACCTGAAGTTCACATTCACCGTACTGGACGACGATATCGTCAACGCATTCGCGCTGCCGGGCGGGTTCATCTACATCTCGCGCGGACTGCTCGGCCTGGCCAACGACGAGGCCGAGCTGGCCGGCGTTCTCGGGCACGAGATCGGCCACATCACCGGACGCCATTCCGCCCAGCGCTACAGCCAGTCGGTTCTGGCGGGGATCGGGACCGTGGGTGTCAGCATTCTGAGTTCCGTGTTCCTCGGCACCTCGGCCGTCGGGGACGCCGTCGGCCAGAGCGCGGGCGTCTACCTGCAGGGTTTCTCCCGCGAGCATGAGTTCGAGGCCGACACCCTCGGCGTTCGCTACCTGTCCCGGACGGGATACGACACCGACGCGATGGCATCCTTCCTCGCCTCGCTCGAGGCCTACAGCGCGCTGGAGGCCAAGGTCAGCGGCCTGCCCGACCCCGCGTCGCGCTACAACATCATGTCCACGCATCCGCGCACGGGTGACCGGGTGGTCGCGGCGACGCGCGCCGCCAACGTCAAGCCCGTCGCGAAGCCCAAGGACGAGCACCGCGCCTACCTGAACACCATCGACGGGATCACCTTCGGCGATTCCGAGCGGGAGGGGTTCGTCCGCGGGCGCATCTTCGTGCACAAGCCCGCCAACTTCCTGTTCGAGGTGCCCCGGGGCTTTGCCATGTTCAACGGCGCGCAACAGGTCACCGCGCGCGGGCCGGACGGGGCCGCGATTCTGTTCAGCGGAGGCCGGATCGCCCATCGCGGCAGCATGGCCACCTACCTGACCCGGGTCTGGGCCAAGGGCGCGCCGCTGGCGGAGGTCGAGACGATCGACATCAACGGGATGGAAGCGGCGACCGGCCGGACACGGATGCGCAGCCAGTCAGGCAACCTCGATGCACGCCTCGTCGCAATCCGCCACGATCCGAACACCATCTTCCGATTCATATTCCTGACCCCGCCGGCCCAGACGAGGCGGCTCGACGCCGACATGCAACAGACGGCCAAGAGCTTCCGGAAGCTCACGGCCGCCGACCGTGCGCGCTACGACGAATGGAAGATCGAGATGCGGCTGGTCCGCCGCGGCGACACCGTGGCGAGCCTGTCACGCGGAATGCCGATGCCGGGACCCAAGGAGGAGTGGTTCCGGGTGCTCAATGGCATGTCTCCTGGCGCGGAGCCCACCCCCGGCCAGGTCGTCAAGGTCGTCGTGGAATAGCTTATCCGCGGCTAGGCGGCGAGGATGCGTTCCAGCTTCTCGACCGCGTCGTCATGCTCCGAACTCTCCACCGCCGCCAGCTCGCGCGCCAGCCGGTCGAGCGCGGCCTGATACATCTGCCGCTCGGAATATGACTGGTCGGGCTGATCCTCCTTGCGATGGAGGTCGCGCACCACCTCGGCGATCGAAACGGGATCGCCCGAGTTGATCTTGGCCTCATACTCCTGGGCCCGCCGGCTCCACATGGTGCGCTTTACCCGCACGCGCCCCTTGAGCGTCTTGAGGGCGGTGTCGATCACCTTGCGGCTCGAGAGCTTGCGCAGGCCCGAATCCTTTACCTTGTCGATCGGCACCTTGAGCGTCATGCGCTCGCGCTCGAAGCTGATGATGAAGAGCTTCAGTTTCTGACCGGCGATCTCATGGGTCTCGATTCCGGTTACCTGGCCGACACCATGGGTCGGGTAGACCACATAGTCCTCCGCCGCGAACTCGAGCTTCTCCTTCTTGGCCGCGGGCTTGCGTGCCGGGGATTTCGCCGGTGCCGCCTTCTTGGCCGTGGCCTTCTCGGCCGCCGCCTTCGGCGCGGCTTTCTTCGCCGGCGCTTTCTTCGGCGCAGCCTTTTTTGCCGCGGGCTTCTTCGCCGCAGCTGCCCGGGCCGCCGGCTTCTTTGCCGCGGTTTTCGCCGTGCTCTTCGCCTTCGCAGCGGGTTTGCGGGTCGTCTTGGTGGTTTTCGTCGCTTTGGCCATTCCGATGTCCGTTTCCTGCCTGCCGAACCGGGACACAAGCGCAGTCGATACGCGGGTTTGCCGCGATTTCAGGCGCGTCGGGTCTGTTCCGGTATGGAATCCAAGAACAAGGGACGGCGACAGCCGTCCCTTGATAGAATCCGATTATAACAGAATTTGCGCGATTTTGACAGGCGCGCGCGCCGTTTGGACGCTGACGCTCAGTCGCCGCTTCCCGGATTGGCGCTGAAATACTTGTCGAACTTGCCCTCTTCGGACTTGAAGTTGTCGGCGTCCGGGGCCTCGTCCTTCTTGGCCGTGATGTTCGGCCACTTGCCTTCCGAATATTCACGGTTCAGCTCGAGCCACTTCTCGGCCTCGGGCTCCACGTCCGGGATGATCGCCTCGGCGGGGCATTCCGGCTCGCACACGCCGCAATCGATGCACTCATCGGGATGGATCACGAGCATGTTCTCACCCTCGTAGAAACAATCGACGGGGCAGACTTCCACGCAATCCGTGTATTTGCACTTGATGCAGGCTTCGGTGACGACGTACGGCATCTCAAGAGTTCCTTCTGGCTTACTTCCGGGACGAGGACTTACGAAGCTCGACCGCGACGGTCAAGCACCCGTTTCCGTGCGTCCCCGCTCTCCCTGTCGCTAACGTAGATGAGGCCGGCAACGCGTCGCAACAAGTTTGCCTCGTGATCGTGCACTTCTCCGTCGGCATAGACGACCTCCCAGAGCATTTCGATCATCCGGACACGTTCCTCCGGCGTGAAGGCATCCTTCACCCGGCGGGCAAATCCGTACACCTCGACCAGGTCCTCGGTCGCGGCGTCCGCGGCAGCAACAAGCGCCTCCGTGTCGTCATCGTCCAGGTCGAAGCGCTCGCGCAGCAGGGATGCGATCAGGGCGCGCTCGGTCGCGTCGTAGTCATCGTCCATTCGCGCCGCCTCGACCAGCAGCGCCGCCGCGGCGAGCTGCAGCGCATCGGGTCCACGCGCGGTCGCCGCCGCCCCATCGGACGAAAACATGGTCCGCAATCGATCAAGCATATGCTGTTTCCACGCCGTTCATCTCATCCATCCCGCAACCGGTCTATCGCCCGCCGGTCGCGCTTGGTCGGGCGTCCGGCGCCCGGCTCGCGTGGCGCGACACGGTCCGCCCGGTCCGTCCGCGGCGGCAAGGGCGGCGACAGATCCTCATACAGCAACGCGGCATCCGCCGCCGGACCGCGCCGCGCCGCCAGCGCCGCGATCCGGATCACGCGGATGCGCGGGCCCTGTGCGAACGTCAGGACATCGCCCACATGCACCGCCTGGTTGGACTTGCGCACGGCTGTCTTGTTGACCCGAACCTGGCCGGCCCGGCACATGGCGGTCGCCAGGCTGCGGGTCTTGCAGAAACGCGCGTACCAGAGCCACTTGTCGAGACGCAGCGATTCGTTCCCGCCGTCACTCAACGCTGGCGCTCCTTGAGCACCGCGAGCGCCGCGAACGGCGAGTCGGGATCGTATTCCTGCTTCGGCTTGCGCGGCTTGGCACCGGTTTTCCCGCCGCGCGCCCCGCCGGGCTTCGCTGTCTTCGCGGCGTTCGGCTGCCCGTCGGGTTTCTTGCCGCCGCGTGGCCGGCGCTTCGCGGCCCGGCGGGTAACCCTGATCGCATCCTCGTCGTCACGCACCGCATAACCGAAGCTGCGAATCATCCGGGCAAAGACATCGGCCGTCGCGTCGATCCGCGACAGGAGGTCCGGGCTGACCGTGAACTCGCCGTCCTTGGTGCCGCGGCGCACCGCCGCCATGAGTCGCTCCAGCTCGTCGGCGCGCACCGCAACCGGACCGGCGGGACAGAAACCCAGCGCCAGGTACCAGCCATCGTCGATCAGCTCGCTGCGCGGCATGGCCGTCGCACCGCCATCGGGCAAGTCCGTGAGCGAAGCCCCGTTCGGGGCAGACACCCGATAGAGCATCGCCTTCAGTTCCAGCACGCGCCCCTTCAGGAGGGCCGTGAGATAGGCCGACGTCACGCCGATCCTCACACCCGCACGCGCCAGCGCCTTGCGGTCATCTTCGGAGAGGTGATTGGCGGGATCGTCGCCCTTGACCCGTGCCGCGCAGCCCAGCCCCTCGCACAGGCGAAAAGCGAGCCCGCGCGCCGGTCCGGCCAGGGGTGCCTGGGCCAGCGCGAACAGCGGCGCCAACTCGGCTCCCAGGGTCGCGTCGAGCCAGCCCTGGAGACGTACCCGCATGTCCTCGCGCGAAGGCACATCGAGGAGATCGCTCGGCAAAACCTCGACCAGGGGATGAAGAATATCCGACCCGGCAACGATGCGCGCGACCGGCGCATCCTGCCAGACGATCTGCGCGCCGGCCCGATCGAGCGTGAAAGCCTCATCGTCCGAACCCGCGAGCGCGGCAATCCGCGCGCCGATGGCCTCGCGCACCGCCCGGTTGGCCGCCGCCATCAGCCGCGGGCTCGCCGCGACCTCATCGTCGGCCGGCACGAACCGGAACCCGTCCAGGCGACCGACCTCCTCGCCCTCGACCGTGATCGTCCCGTCGTCCGCCAATCCTGCCAGCAACTTGTCCTTCTCCCGCAGTCCCCGCGTGATCACCGACGCCTTACGGTCGACGAAACGCTGGGTGAGGCTTTCATGTAGCGCATCGGACAGCTTGTCCTCCAGCGCCCGCGCCCGGGACTGCACACCGTCCGGATCGTCGAGCCAGGCGCGCCGGTGCGAAATATACGACCATGTGCGCACGCCCGCGATACGCGCCATGAGGGTGTCGATGTCTCCATCGACCCGGTCGAACTGGCCGACCGAGCGCTCGATCCAGTCGGCGGGGATGCGTCCGGCCTCGGCCATCAGGAACCGATAGATCCGCGAGACGAGCCGCGGATGATTGCCCGACAGGTCACCGCTGAAATCGGGAATCTGGCAGACATCCCACAACAGGCGCACCGCCTCGGGGTTGCTCGCCATCGCCTTGATGTCATCCAGTTCGCGCATTGCCAGGAGCGCGTTGTAGTCATCCGCCGGCGGCGCGCGGCGCAGCACATTCTCCGGCGGCGGCATCTCGAGACTGCGCTTGAGCGCATCGGCAGACCCGAAATCGAGATTGTGGTTGCGCCAGAAGATGCTCGAAACGGGATCGAACTCATGCGCCTCGACGGCCGCGACGAGCTCCGGCTCGAACGGCTCGAGCTCCGCCGTGGGGCCGAAGGTGCCGTCTTCCTTGTAGCGACCCGCACGCCCCGCGATCTGCCCGACCTCGCTCGGCGTCAGGCGGCGAAACCCGTGCCCGTCGAACTTGGTCATGGCGGAAAATCCGACATGGGTGATCCCCATGTTCAGGCCCATCCCGATGGCGTCCGTGGCCACCAGGTAGTCCACCTCACCGGCCTCGTACATCGCGACCTGCGCGTTCCGGGTGCGCGGGCTGAGCGCGCCGAGGACGACCGCGGTCCCGCCGCGCTGCCGGCGCAGCAGCTCCGCCAGCGCATAGACATTCGCCGCGGAGAACGCGACCACCGCGCTGCGCGGCGGCAGGCGGGTCAGCTTCCGGAACCCGCCATAACCGAGTTTCGAGAAGCGCTCGCGGCGCTCGATCCGCACGTCGGGAATGAGGCGGCGAATGATCGGCGCAATCGTCTCGGCACCCAGGAGCATCGTTTCCTCGCGCCCGCGCGCACGCAGGAGCCGGTCGGTGAAGACATGGCCGCGCTCCGGATCGGCGCAGAGCTGGACCTCGTCGATCGCGAGGAAATCCACCGCCCGGTCGCGCGGCATCGCCTCGACGGTGCACAGGAAGTAGCTCGGGTTGGACGGCACGATGCGCTCTTCGCCGGTGATGAGCGCGACCGCGCCCGCGCCTTTGAGGCGCACGACCCGGTCGTAGTTCTCGCGCGCCAGGAGGCGCAGCGGAAAGCCGATCATGCCGCTCGCATGCCCGAGCATCCGGTCGATCGCGAGATGGGTTTTGCCGGTGTTGGTGGGCCCCAGAATGGCTCTCACGGGGCGCTGGACGGAAGCGGACATGGCCCCAGCATCCTCACTCGCGCGACCGATTGCAACCGGTCACATGGCGCGACTAGGATCGACCGGCATCCGCGATCGCCACGACCGATCCCAACGTCGAAGAGACCCGTCCACGTGCCTGCAGATCCGCCCGAACAGCGCCCGAGCGATGCCTCCGAAGCCGCGGACGCTGCCGCCGACGTCGTGATCTATTACAAGTCTGACGGATACACGATGTCGGGCGCGCGCCTGATGGGGCGGCAGTCGGCCGGCGCCAGTTTTCTCGCCGGCTACGCACGCCACGCCCGCAGCCGCGACCTCGTGTGCATGGCGCCGGATCGCGCATCGGCGGAAGAGTTCGGCGAGACGACACGGCGCGCGGCGGCCAACGGGCCGCGGCCTTTGCGCAGCGCCCGCTGGATCCCGTTCGACACGCCGGAACGGCTGGCGGAGACCGGCTGCCTGTTCTACCCGAGCCCGACCGTCGCAGATCAGGCGTGGCTGCGACGTGCCCACGACCAGCGCGCCTGGAGCCTGTGCGGCATCACCCATACGACCGCCAGCGACACCGTCATGGAGGCCATCGGCGGCTTCGCGATCGCACCCCTGCAAAGCTGGGATGCGGTCATCTGCACCTCGAAGGCGGTGCACGACACCCTGACGAACGTCCTCGGCGAATGGGGCGACTATCTGTGCACGCGCCTCGGCGGCAATGGACCGTCCGCCGCCCGTCTGCAGTTGCCGGTGATCCCGCTGGGCATAGATGCCCGCGCCTTCACGCCGGACCCGGACGCACGTGCCGCGTTTCGGCGCGAACACGATATCGGGGAGAACACGGTCACGGCGCTGTTTCTCGGCCGGATCTCCGCGACCGCGAAGGCCCATCCGCTGCCCATGTTCCTGGGCCTGCAGGCGGCATCCAGGGCGACCGGGCGCGACGTCGCCCTGATCCTCGCAGGCTGGTTCGAGACGGACGGCGAGCGCAAACAGATCGAGGCGCTGGCGCGGGAGACCTGCCCCGACGTCCCGGTGCATATCGTGGACGGACGCGATGCGGAGATCCGCCGCCGGGCCTGGTCGGCGGCCGACCTGTTCACCTCGCTGTCCGACAACATCCAGGAGACCTTCGGCCTGACCCCGGTGGAGGCGATGGCGGCGGGGCTGCCGGTCGTGATCACCGACTGGAACGGCTACCGCGACACCCTCGAAGACGGCGTTCAGGGCATCGCGGTGCCGACGATTTCGGCGCCGCCCGGAGACGGGCAGGACGTCGTCGCGCATTACCGCAGCGGACGTTACAGCTATGGCGGCTACATCGCGCGCACCGCCCAGTTCACGGCGGTGGATATCGACGCCGCAACAGCCGCGTACGCGCGGCTGATCGCGGACGCCGACCTCCGACGCAGGATGGGGGATGCCGGGCGGGCCCGGGCGCGTTCGGTCTACGACTGGTCCGCGATCATTCCCGCCTATGAAGCGCTTTGGGACGAACTGGCAGCGCGTCGGCAAGCCGACCCCGAGATCGTCCCCCTCGCGCCAGGGCGCGCGAACGACCCGCTGCTCGACGACCCCTACCGGGTGTTCGCAGGCTATCCGAGCCATATCCTGCGCG
>JAYQGE010000036.1:0-10875 GCA_038140435.1 Rhodospirillaceae bacterium
CGTGATACATACATGTCGTCGGGTGTTTCATTCACCCCCCGATATTTTGTGCTCAATCATCAACAAACCTGCAGAACTCATTGATTCAAAATATTTTTTAAATTGACGCGGTATTAATGTTTTGTAAATTTGTTGCGCCGAAGATGGTTAACGTTCCATTGCCGGAACGCTCACGGAGGTCTCGGGGGAGGCTCGCATTCTGTGACGGAAATCGTCCGACATACATCGGCCGGCGAAAAAGGCCGTATCTATTCGCGCCGCAGGCCGGTTCGAAAGCGCGTTGGTGCCCCCGCAGCGATGGTGCCCGCAAATCCGCCGGCCGCCGGACCGCATCCCGGCCTCCTCGAACATCTGGGCCCGGCATATGTCGCGACCCCGGACGGCACGCTCACCTGGCACAACGACGCGTTCGTCTACCTTGCCCGCGCCGCCTGGAATCTGCCCGACGAAACCAAAGCGGTCACCACCGCCCCGGAGGGGCTACGCAACGTCTTCGAGACCCTGACCTCCACCGGCCATTTCGACCCGAGCCGGACGCGCGCGGAAATCGGTGGTGTCGCCCGCACGTTCCGCGGCCGGCATTTCCTCGGCGACAGCAACGGCACACCCGTGATCTACGGCTACTTCGAGGATATCAGCCGATGGATCGCGTCCGAACAACGCCTCGCGGCACTGGACGACAAGCTTTCCGACGTCATTCGCTCCACATCCGACTGGGTCTGGGAGACCGACACCGACATGCGTCTGACTGAGGTGTCGGCGCGTATCGCGGCGATCACCGGCGCCCCCCGGAAGCGCATCTCGGAAAGCATGTCCTGTCGCTCGGAAACCTGCCGGAGCCTGTTGCGGGGGTGCCGAACCTGCAGCTCTTGATGGGCGACCGCCGGCCGTTCCGGGGTACCGCGCTCGCCGACGAGAGGTGGCGCGACCCGGCCAACTGGCGGCTGCGCCCGGCCGAGGGCGACAACTTCTGGACCTAGTGTTCGTTCGCCGACCGATCAAAGATGCCGCGACGCGAGAGCCCGATCAGGGAGCACACGCACAATCTCGATACCTTGCCCGGTCACCCGGTAATAGACGACATGTCGAATGACCGCGTGTCGACGGTAGCCCCGACGAATCCAATCGCAAGCCAGCCCCGCGTTCGGCGAGCGCGCCAGGAGCGCAAATGCCTTCGTCAGTTCATCGATGTATCGCTCCGCCTGCCGTAGACCCCACTGGTTTAATGAATAGAGCCAGGCCGCTTCGATGTCGTCCCGGGCTTTCGGCGAAAGACGGTATTCAGCCCTTCGGCGCGCCATGCTTTTTCAGCATTTCACGCTTGAACCCCGCGCCATCGAACGGCTGCGGTGCGCCGCTCTGTTCCCCTTCAACCAGCGCGGCGCGAACCGCCTCGATTTCGGCCTGGCTCGCCTGATCCCGACGAATCAGATCGCGGATGTACTCGCTGTCGTTCGTGTATTCACCCGCAGCGATCTGAGCCTTGATCCAGCTGTCCTGCTGATCAGTGACGGTAATGGTTTTGCGCGTGGTGCCCAATTGAGTGTCCTCGGATCATGAGACGCATCATCATACTATTGATGCAATATAGCGCACGATCTATGCGAGCGCATTCCCTGTGCGCTTCACCTCAATGCGCCTCGTCCCAGGTGTCGCCGATGCCGGCGTCGGCGACCAGCGGCACGGCCATGTTGACGGCGGGCGCGGCGGCGCCCTCCATCACGTCGCGGACGACCTCGATCAGTTCGTCCACCTCGCCCGCGGGCGCCTCGAACAACAGCTCGTCATGGACCTGCAGCAGCATGGTCGATGACAGCTTCTTCTGTGCGAGCGCGGCGGGCACGCGGATCATCGCCCGCTTGATGATGTCGGCGGCCGCGCCCTGGATCGGCGCGTTGATCGCCTGGCGCTCGGCGAAGCCGCGAACGGCCTGGTTCTTGTCCTTGATGCCCGAGAGATAGATGCGCCGGCCGAAGATGGTCTCGACGAAGCCCGCCTCGTGGGCGAACGCCTTGGTCTCGTCCATATACTGCTTGATGGCCGGGTAGCGCTCGAAATAGGCCTTGATGTAGGCGCCGGCCTCGCCGCGGTCGATGCCGAGGTTGCGGGCGAGCCCGAAGGCAGAAATCCCGTAGATGATGCCGAAGTTGATGGCCTTGGCATTGCGCCGGACCATGGGGTCCATATCCTCCATCGGCACGTCGAAGACCTGGCTGGCGGTCATGGCGTGGATGTCCTGGCCGTCCTGGAAGGCGGCGATCAACGCCTCCTCGCCCGCCACATGGGCGACGACGCGGAGCTCGATCTGGGAGTAGTCCAGGCTCACCAGCTTGTTGCCCTTGTCCGCGACGAAGGCGGCGCGGATCTTCCGCCCCTCTTCCGTGCGCACGGGGATGTTCTGCAGGTTCGGGTCGTTCGACGACAGCCGCCCGGTCTGGGCGATGGCCATGCCGTAGGAGGTGTGGACACGCCCCGTCTCGGGGTGGATCTGCTCGACCAGCGCGTCGGCGTAGGTCGACTTGAGCTTCTGGCCCTGGCGCCAGTCGAGGATGATCTGGGGCAGTTCGTGGCCCTGGGCCGCCAGGTCCTCCAGCACGTCGGCCGAGGTGGTGTAAGCGCCGGTCTTGCCCTTCTTGCCGCCCTCGATGCCGAGCTTGTCGAACAGGATCTCGCCGAGCTGCTTGGGCGAGCCGACGTTGAACTCCTCGCCCGCGACCTTGTGGGCCTTCTTCTCGAGGCTCGCCATGCGCTTGGCGAAGTCCTTGGACAGATCCATCAGGGTCTCGGCGTCGGCCTTGATGCCCGCCCGCTCCATATCGACGATGACGGGCACGAGGGGCCGCTCGATGGTCTCGTAGACGGTGGCCATGCGCTCGCCCGGCAGGCGCGGCTTGAGCCGCGTGTGGAGCCGGCCGGTGACGTCGGCATCCTCGGCCGCGTAGTCGAGCGCACGGTCGAGCGCGACCTCGGCGAAGGAGATCTGGCTCTTCCCCTTACCGACCACCTCCTCGTACTTGATGTTCTCGCGCTCGAGATGGCGGAAGGTCAGCTCGTCGAGGCCGTGCTTGTTGCGCCCGGCGTCGAGCACATAAGAGAGCAGCATCGTGTCGTCGAGGGCGGCGGGCGCCAGCGGCTTCTCCTTCGGAAGATGCTTCTCGATCGCCCGCGCGAGCACCAGCAGATCATACTTGGCGTTGTGGGCGACCTTGAGGACCGACGGGTCCTCGATCAGCGCCTTGATGGGCTTGAGCGCCTTCGCGATGTCGATCTGCTTGATCGCGCCATTTGATTTCCCGTTCGCCTTGCCGTTGCCCTTACCATTATCGGCAACCGGATCGCCGAGCAGGTCGAGCTCCTCGCCCGCCGGCTCCACATGGCCGAGCGGGATGTAGCAGGCGCGCCCGGGGGCGTAGGACAGCGAGACGCCCACCAGCTCCGCCCGCATGGCGTTGAGCGAGGTGGTCTCGGTGTCGAAGGCGACGACGCCTGCGTCCCGCGCGCCGTCGATCCAGGCGTTGAGCGCCTTCGCGTCCTGCACCAGCTCGTATTGGTCCTCGCTCGGCGCATCGGCAGCGAGCGCGGCCTGGGTCTCGGCCACGTCGATCAGCCCGTCGGCCACAAAACGGCTCTCGACCCGCTGGGTGAGCGTCCGGAACTCCATCGCCTTGAGGAACTCGATCACCGTCGCCGGGTCCGGGTCCTTCAGCGCGAAGTCCTCGATCGTGTGCTCGGTCTCGACGTCGTCCTTGAGCCGCACCAGCTCGCGGCTGACCCGCGCCTGGTCGGCGAACTCGATCAGGTTCTCGCGGCGCTTGTTCTGCTTGATCTCCTCGGCCCGGTCGAGAAGCGTGTCGAGGTCGCCATACTCGTTGATGAGCAGCGCCGCCGTCTTCACGCCAATGCCGGGTACGCCGGGGACGTTGTCGGTGGAATCGCCGGCCAGCGACTGGACGTCCACCACCTTGTCCGGGGTGACGCCGAACTTGTCCATCACCTCGTCCTCGCCGATGACGATGTCCTTCATCGGGTCGAGCATGAACACGCCGTCGCGCACAAGCTGCATCAGGTCCTTGTCCGACGAGACGACCACGGTCTCGATGCCGGCGGCTTCGGCCTCGCGGGCGTAGGTCGCGATCAGGTCGTCGGCCTCGAATCCCTCCTTGACGATGGCGGGCAGGCCGAACGCCTCGGTCGCGTCGCGGACGAGCTGGAACTGGGGCCGCAGCTCCTCGGGCGGGTCGTCCCGGTTCGCCTTGTATTCGGGGTAGATGTCGTTGCGGAAGTTCTTGCGCTTGGCATCGAAGATGACCGCCATGTAGTCGAGCGCGCCGTCGTCCAGCGCCCGGTCGATCAGCTTCAGGAGCATGTTGACGTAGCCGTTGACGGCGTTGGTGTGGACGCCGTCGGCGCGCTTGAAGGCGTCGAGCGGGCTCGAATGGAACGCCCGGAAGATGAAGCCCGAACCATCGATCAGGTAGAGCCGCGCGGGGACGTCCTGCAACGCCGTGTCCGCGTCCCGGCCCGCGGATGTGTTCTTGCCTGCCATGGGTCCGTTTTAGCGCGATTCCACGCGGCCAGACAGGCCGGGATGCCGGTGGCCCTGTGCAAAAGGGGAAAGGGCGCTAGATCGTCTTGATCAGGTGAACGAGCTGCTGTCGGAATGTTTCCATCATCCCCGGACTGACCGCTTCGGCCGGCCCGACGCCCGAGGAGAGCGACAGCCCGAAGATGCCGATCAGGACCGGAACCGCAACGAACCCGAACAACAGAAGCGTGACCAGGACATTGCCGACCGTGGCCAACGGGTAGCGCAGGCGATCCTTCTGGCGACGTCGGCGCGAACGGCGCTCCTTGCCGATGAGCAGGACCACATATCCGCTCAACCAGGGTACCGTCAGGCGCAGGTCGACCGTATGGGCGCCACGATCGCGGGCGGCGAACTGCATCTTGATCGCGCGCAGCTGCTCGTCGGTGAAGCTGTGAATGAGGGCCGGCGACATGTTCCGGAAGAAGTCCTCCAGGAACGGGTCCTTGTTGGCCGGATCGCCTCGGTATTTCGGTATGACACCCATAACCGCGCCAGTGTGACGGGCAGCGGTTAAGAAACCCCAAACGGGAGCTACGGATCAGTCTGCGGGCGGCCAGTTCGGCGCTGGCATCAGTTCGAGCTGGGTGCCGAAGCCCGGCAGCGCGCGAAACCGTGCCTGCCAGGCGGCGAGGTTCGGATACACCGAGGGGTCGAGGCCGGAATCGGGGAGGAAGGTCGAGACCGGGAAGCAGGCGATGTCGGCGATGGTCGGGCGGCCGCCGACCAGCCAGTCATTCTCGGCAAGGTGGGGCTCGATCACGCCGAGACCGCGCTCGGCGGTTGGCTTGAAAAAGTCGTAGACGGGTCCCGGGCCGGCACCGAACAGGAGCTCGAAGCGCAGCCGGGCGAGGCCGTAGCCGAAAAAGTCGATGGAGAAGCCGACCCACTCGCCGATCCGCGCCTCCTCCTCCCAGCCGTCGGGCCCGAACCGGCCGGTCTGTTCCGAGAGATAGCGCAGCGTGTCGTGGCTCTGGCGCAGGATGAGGTCGCCATGGCGGAGCGCGGGCACCTTGCCGAGCGGGTTCACCGACAGATAGTCGGAGCCGAGATTCCCGCGCCCCATGAGATCGACCAGCTCGAAATCATAGGCCGTGTCGGTCAGCGCGAGCATCAGCGCGGTCTTGTAGGCATTGCCCGAGCGCGGGTGTCCGTAAAGCGTGTAGTCGGCCATGTCTAATCCCCTTTGTCCGGCCCGCACTATAGGCCCCATACGGCGCGCGATCGAACGACCCCTGTTCTAGACCGGGCGAGGCAGCCGCCAGTAATGACGGTCACGCGCCGTGCGCTCATGGCGGAAACCCAGCTTCTGGAGCGTGCGGATCGAGGCGGTATTCTCCGTGCCGCAGTCGGCGACGACGGCAGTGGTGGCGCTGTCGTGAAACGCCCAGGCGACGAGGGCCACGCAGCCCTCCACCGTCAGGCCGCGGCGGCGGTGGGCCGCAACGATCTGGTAGCCGAGCTCGACTTCACCGGCCGCATTGGGCGGCCCGGTGAAGGAGGCCGCGCCGACGATCATCCGCTCGACCGTGTAGCGGAACAGCCAGAGCCCCCAGCCCGCCGGGTCGCTGGGCGCAGTACGGCCGAGCGCGGGATTGGCCGCGTCGTCGAGCCGCTGGGCGAAGGCGGGCAGCTTGGTCGCGAGGTCGGGGTCGGGAAAGTCGCGATGAATCGCGCCGCCGGCGAGCTCCGCGGCGCGCTTCCGATCCGACAGGAGGGCGCGGGCCAGGTCGCGACCGACCGGCACGAGCGCGAGCCGCCGGGTCTCAAGCGGTGCGGGAAGCGCCGGGTCGGGCGCGGTCAATGCCCGGTCGCGGCCGGTGCGTCAGCCGCCAGGACGAACTGGCGACCGCAATAGGGGCAGTCGATCTTGGTCTTTTCGCCCATGTTCAGGAACACGCGCGGATGGCCGAGCGCGCCGCCGCCGCCGTCGCAGGCGATTTCGCGGCTGGTCACCTCGATGGTTTCGGGCGGCTGCATGTCGGGCGGGCTCCCAGGACTGAATGCGTTCATGTCATCAGCGCGGTTGTGCCGCGCGCGCGAACGCCATACATAGGCGAAGCGCCCGAGCGCGACAACTGCTTCCGACCGACCCCGAACCCGCGACCGCATGCCCCCCGACGATATGCCGCTCAACCCCCGATCCGGGGATGCCGCCACGCCCGGCCAGCCGCCGGCACTGGCGATCGCGGCGCGCGGTCTCGACAAGACCTACCGGGCAGACGGCGGCGCGCGGGTCCATGCGCTCAAGGCGGTCGATCTGGAGGTGCCGCGCGGCGGCATCTTCGGCCTGCTCGGCCCGAACGGGGCGGGCAAGTCCACCTTCATCAACATCCTGGCGGGCCTGGTCATCAAGAGCGGCGGGACGGCGGAGGTCTGGGGCCTCGACATCGACCGCGAGCCGCGGCTTGCGCGCGCGGCGATCGGCGTGGTGCCCCAGGAGCTGAACCTCGATGCCTTCTTCAGCCCCCGCGAGATGCTCGAGGTACAGGCCGGGTTCTACGGCGTGCCGCCGGCCGCGCGGCGGACAGACGAGATCCTCGAGCGGGTCGGCCTGGCCGACAAGGCCGAGGCCTATTCGCGTTCGCTGTCGGGCGGGATGCGCCGCCGCCTGCTGGTCGCCAAGGCGCTGGTCCACAACCCGCCGGTGCTGGTGCTCGACGAGCCGACCGCCGGGGTCGATATCGAGCTCCGGCGGTCCCTGTGGCGGTTCGTGCGCGAACTCAACGACAACGGCACGACGGTGGTGCTCACCACCCACTACCTGGAAGAGGCCGAGGAGTTGTGCGACCGGATCGCGATCATCGACCAGGGCCGGGTGATCGCATGCGACGAGACCCGCGCGCTGGTTGCGCGCCTCGACAACAAGGAACTGCGCCTCACGCTCACCACCGATTTGGACGGCGTGCCGGCGACGCTCGCGGACCTCAACGCCGAGCAGACGGGCCCGCGGACCGTCGTGTTCCGCTATCGGACCCGGGACACCGCGGTGCACGAGATTCTCGACGCCGTGGCGGCCGCCGGCCTCGCGGTCGCCGATCTGTCAACGGAAGAGCCCGACCTGGAGGACGTGTTCCTGGCCCTCACCCGGGGCGCATCCGACACCGAATGAGGTTCCGCCACGCCCTGTTCCTGATCGTCGCAGCGCTGATCGCCGCCTGCGCGCCGCGCATCCAGGACCCGGGCCCCCGCGCCGAAATGCCCATGCCGCCTGCCCTGACAGAATCGCATTTCATCGCACCGGACGGCACCCGGCTGCCGCTGCGGCGCTGGCTGCCCGCGACCTCGCCGCACACGGTGATCGTCGCGCTGCACGGCTTCAACGACTATTCGAACGCGTTCGCGGAGATCGGCCCGCGCCTCGCCGAGAACGGGATCGCGGCGCTGGCCTACGACCAGCGCGGCTTCGGCGCATCTGATCAGGCGGGCGTGTGGGCCGGCGGCGGCCGGCTCCGTGCTGACGCCCGCGCCGCCATACAGGCCGCCCGCGACGCCTATCCCGGCGCGCGCGTCTATGCGCTGGGCGAAAGCATGGGCGGCGCGGTCCTCATGTCGGCCTGGGTCGAGGAACCGCTCGACGCCGACGGGCTGATCCTCGTCGCGCCGGCCGTATGGGGGCGGGCGACCATGCCTGCCTACCAGACCATGAGCCTCTGGCTGTTCGCGCACACGCTGCCCTGGATGCCGCTGACCGGCCAGGGGATCAAGCGCAACCCGTCGGACAATATCGAGATGCTGCGCGCGCTGGGGCGCGATCCATTGGTAATCAAGAACACACGCGTGGACGCCGTCTGGGGGATCGTCAACCTGATGGACGATGCGCTCGACTCCGCGACCGGGTTCGATGCGCCGGCATTGCTGCTCTACGGCGCGAACGACGACATCGTGCCGCCCGAGGCGTCCCGCCGGATGCTCAAGAGCCTGCCGCCCGTGTCCGACAAGCAGCGCCGCGTGGCCGTTTACGACAACGGCTATCACATGTTGTTGCGGGACCTGCAGGGCGATGTGGTGCTGAACGACATCCTGAGCTGGATCGCCGATCCTGCCGGCGCGCTTCCATCGGGCGCCGACCGGAGCAACCCCGAAAGCCGCTTCGTCGAAAACTAGGTCGACGAAGCATCCGTCGTCGTGGAAATCTCGTTCGGCGGCCGGCTCGCATGGGACGCGAAAGCATGTTTGATAGTTATCAGATCGTTTTATATTCGCTCGTATCCGGTATTCATGAATTCCCAATCACGTTGCAGCGAGCAGCAACCTGGGCGCGGTTGCAGCCAACCGGGGGACGAAGCCAATGGACGCCATCCTCGCGGGCCTGACGGCCAACCTGCTGTCGCCGATCGTGCTGTTCTTCGTGATCGGGCTGGCAGCCGCGCTGGCGCGCTCGGACCTGAGCATCCCCGAACCGTTCGCGAAGGCGCTGTCGCTCTATCTGATGCTCGCCATCGGCTTCAAGGGTGGCGCCGAGGTGGCCAGGGTCGGCCCCGACTTCGATCTGCTGCTGCTCGTGGGCGCGGGCGTCATCCTGAGCTTCGGGCTCCCCGTGATCGCGTTCCTGCTGCTGCGCGCGGCAAGTCGGCTGGGCAAGACCGATGCCGCCGCCGTGGCCGCCCACTAAGGCTCGATCAGCATCGTCACGTTCATCGCCGCGAGCGATTTCCTGGAAAGCCGCGCGGTCGGCTTCGACGGCTATCTCGTGGCCGTCGCAGCCGCCATGGAGGCGCCGGCGATCCTGACCGGCATCTGGCTCGCACGCAGCGGGCGCGAACCCAGCGGCAACACCCAGATTCCCTCCATGCGCGAGATACTGCTCAACGGTTCCATCGTTCTCCTGGTTGGCTCTTTCTTCATCGGCTGGATCACCGGCGCCGAGGGCATGGAGACGATGGCCCCCTTCATCGTCGACCCGTTCAAGGGGGTCCTCGCCCTGTTCCTGCTGGATATGGGCCTGGTCGCGGGACGCGGGCTACGGGCCAGCGGTCGCGGACTTGACGCCCGGACGACCGCATTTGGCCTCTACATGCCGCTGATCGGCGGGATCTGCGCGCTGCCTTTCGTTCTCTTGCTCGGGCTTTCAGCCGGCAATGCCGCCCTGCTGATCACCCTCTCGGCGAGCGCCTCCTATATCGCGGTACCCGCGGCCATGCGGCTGGCGTTGCCCGAGGCACGGCCGGCGATCTATGCCACCCTGTCACTCGGCATTACATTTCCGTTCAACCTGGCGATCGGCATCCCGCTCTACTTCACCGTCGCCCAAGCCATGGCCTGAGGCCGGGAGCGCATGATGGAAATGCACCCCAAGAAGCGTATCGAGATTATCGTCGAGCTGCCGTTGCAGCCGCGTATCACGAAGCTCCTCGATGCCCATGACGTGCTCGGCTACACGATCTACCTGGCCCAGGGCGGACGCGGCCAGGAGGGCACCTGGCAACGCGACGGCATCGTAGGCAACGCCGGACGCATGATCGCGATCGTCTGCATCCTGGACGCCGTCCGGCTGGATGAGCTGCTCACGGCCATCTACGCCGCAATCGAACACCAGATCGGGATCGTGTCGGTCTCTGATGTCGACGTGGTGCGTTCAGAGCACTTCTAGCGCGCGGCGGCACGATCACCCATCGCTATCGGGTTTCAGCTCGAGCGATGCGGAGTTCATGCAGTAACGAAGCCCGGTCGGCTGCGGCCCATCGGGAAAAACATGCCCGAGATGGGCATCACACCGGGCACAAACGACCTCGTTGCGGACCATGCCGTAGGCTCGATCCACACGGGTCTCGACGGCCGACGCCTCCACCGGCTCCCAGAAACTCGGCCAGCCGGTGCCGGAATCGTACTTCGTCCCGGATTCGAACAGCGCCGCACCGCAGCACACGCAGTGAAACGTCCCCGGATCCTTTGAATCATTATACTTCCCGGTGAAGGGCGGCTCGGTGCCGGCCTGGCGGGTGATCTGGTACTGCTCGGGCGTCAATTCGCGACGCCATTCCTCATCGGATTTCTCAATTTTAGAGTCGTTTCCGCCGCTCATTCGCGAATCTCCTCGCCTCAGGGGCATTCAAAGTGACGATTTGCGACAATATGGGGCGCATTTGGCATGTCGGCAATGCGGCTATGCTTGACCTTGGCGGCCTTTGGCGCAATTGTCCGGCCCGTGACGCGCCCGTAGCTCAGCTGGATAGAGTGTCGGCCTCCGAAGCCGAAGGTCGCAGGTTCGAATCCTGCCGGGCGCGCCATTCTTGGCACGCATCTTGCTTATTTCTGATACAGATTTACAAACTTTGTCATAGAACCGA
>JAYQGE010000036.1:10975-17952 GCA_038140435.1 Rhodospirillaceae bacterium
GGCACGCATCTTGCTTATTTCTGATACAGATTTACAAACTTTGTCATAGAACCGACACGATCTCACGTTAACCCTTTTCCGTAGACCACTTTCCGGTACTATCATATGCACTTGAAAGTCATAGGTCCCCGGAGCCGGTCGACCGCGTCACTCCGCGACACTTAGGGAACGAAAACAACCTGACGAGCGAAGCCAATGCACAGTCTGTCCAAGAACATCCACGCCATCGTCCTCACACTCGCCTTTGCGGTCGCTTGCCAGCTTCTCGACGTCGGGCGCTTTCGCACAGGCCACGAAGCTGTTGCTTGAAAAACGCTCTGCTGACAATGACCTGACCAAGTTTTTCCCGGCAGAATTTGGTTTTGAGGTCAGATGGCGTGCCACCGGCGGACAATTCTTGATTAAAGTGATCGACGAGAAAGATAAGGAACTTGTGACCAGCGCCCCTCAGACCCGAGACGAAGATGCGAGTCCGATGGTCGGCAGTTTGCCGATTGCTGGACGAGGCAACTTCAAACTTCAAGTCGTCGCGTCTGGTCCTTGGCATGTTCGCGTCACTTCAGACAGATGATCAAAGGGCGACCAGATCGTGGTCCAACCAGTTTCAGAAAAATAGTAAAACGAGCCGCTCTTTAGAGCGGCTCGTTTCGTTTTGCCGCAAATTTGCCCCGCCGCAGCCATGCCGTGGTGACACTTGGCAGGGATTATCCTCGTCCGCGCGATGTCAATCGTGCGAAAGCGAGAATTGTCCTGCCGCCACTCAAGAGAGATGCGCTAAAGTGTTCCGGAAACCGCACCCCGATGAAACCCCCTCGCCCCGGCCTGCGACGCCAACCGAGACACCGAGAATGAACGACACTGTTACCACCGGCGAGAAGCCCGCACGAAGCCTGGACGAGATACCGCCGGTCCCCGCCGGCGATGCCCCCCGCCCCCCCGAGACACGCCCGGCACCGCGCAGCGTTGGCGCCCGGATGACCGTGGGCCCCGGAATCAAGCTGAAGGGCGAGGTTTCGGATTGCGACACGCTGGTGGTCGAGGGGACGGTCGATGCAACCCTCGTCGGCGAGGTCCTCGCGGTCTCCGAAGGCGGCACCTTCTCCGGAACCGCCACCGTCGCCGAGGCGGAAATCAACGGGCGGTTCGAGGGCGAACTCACCGTCTCGGGCGTACTGCAGGTTCGCAGCGGAGGGCATGTCGCGGGCACGATCCGGTACGGCCGTATCGAGGTCGAGTCCGGCGGCGAAATCTCCGGCACCGTCACGCGCGAGGAATCCTCGCGGGACACCGACAGCTCGCGGCCACCGCCCCCGCGACGCGACCCACAGCCCGGTATCGCCCGCTAGCGCCACCACGCAAAATCGTGCGGCGAAACGGCACATTCTCCCACCGGTAGATTGACTCTCGCCGGTGCGATTCCTACATTCCGGCCATCTTCGCAATTCCGGTCCCGACCGACGCCTCTGGCGCCGTGCCGCTTCCGAACGAGCATGTCCCAAAGGAATGCGCGCGACGCTCTTTATCGCCGCATCCCCGACGGGTACCGATACACCGCGTCACCGGCTGATTCTCCGGCCCGGCTTGGCGCCATGCATACATGGAGTGTGTAAATGGCAGACGAAAAACTTCCCATCGCAATTCTCGCCGCGGCCGGCTTCGCGGAAACGACCTTCACCGACACGCAGAAAACGCTTCTGGCCAAGGGCCGGGCGATGAAGGTGGTCTCGCCCGACGGCGGGCTGGTGCAGGGCTGGCACGCCGATGCCTGGGGCCATCATTTCATGGCCGACGAGGCCATCGGAGACGCGCTGGCAGCCGATTTCTGCGGCCTGATCCTCCCCGACGGGGCGAACAGCGCCAAGACCCTGGCCGAGAATCCGCACACGAAGCGCCTGATCGGCGCGTTCCTCGACGCGGACCAGCCGGTGCTGGTGATCGGCGAGGCCGTCAACCTGCTCATCTCGGCCGAACTCGCTGCGGGCCGGCGGATCGCGGGCGACGGAGAGCTCGGCGAAGCGTTGAATCGCGCCGGCGCCGACTGGGTTGCCGACGAGGCCGTCGTGACCGAAGGTACTCTGATCACCGCCACGTCGGAGGCCGCGGGCGCCGCGCTGACCGAGACCTTCCTCGCGCTGATCGACGAAACGAGCGTGCCGCAGGCCGCCTAGACGCCGTACGGCAAGTTTCATGATTCATCCAAACGCCCGGCTCCGGCCGGGCGTTTCCGTTATTGGGGCACCTCGAAGCTGACCAGCAGGCTGTTCACCGGCGCACCATGCTCCTCTCGCAACACGATCGGGCTCGAGACGATCTCCGTAAACCCGGCCTCGGCGGCGATGCGTTCGAGATAGGGAAGCGCGTGGGTGTAGCGCCCCGAATGCTCCAGTTTCCAGCTGTCCGCCGTCCCCTGTGCATCCTCGAATGTCGCGATCAAGATGCCGCCCGGCGCAAGTACGCGCCGGCATTCACCGAAGAGCGGCGCAAGCTCGCCCAGGTAGACAAAGACGTCCGCCGCCAAGATCGCGTCCGCGCTTGCATCCGGCTGGGCCCGCATGGCCGTGTCGAGATCGTCCTCGATCAGTTCCGCGTAGATACCGCGCGCCGCGGCCTTGGCGAGCATCTCGTGTGAAAGGTCGATGCCGGTCATCGGGCCGACGAGCCCCTGCACGGCGAGCCCCGCGAGTCCGGTTCCGCAGCCCATATCGACAACACGCCCGACCCCCTTCGGCCGCAGCACCCGCAACGTGCCGGCCACCTGCAGCGGGCCGGTATAGTTGAGGTTCCCCGTCAGATGCTCATCGAACTGCTCGGCATACCAGTCGAAGAAGTCGCTGACATAGTCGACCGGTGCCCGGTCCGGCGCTGGTTCCTCGCCGAGCGCGGCGATCATGTAGGCGGGCCCGTTGCGATCCGGCGCGATCTCGAGACAGCGCCGGTAATGCGTGAGCGCGCGGTCGTTCGCGCCCTCGCGCCCTTCGACATCCCCCAGCAGCCAGTGTGCGGTCAGGCAATCCGGGTCGATCGCGAGCGCGCGCTCGAACAGGGTACGCGCCCGCTTGACGTCGCCGTGAAACAGCAGCGAGGCGCCGACGTCCGCGTTCTGGTCCGCCTCGACCGCGTCCGCGCGTCGCGTGGCGGAATTCGCCTCCGCGTCGCGCTCGAGCGTCGCGAGCACCTCGGCGTACAACCGCCATGCGGCGACATGCTTCGGTGAAGTATCCAGGAGATCGCGCAGCAGTTTTTCCGCGCCGGCATGATCGCCGACGCCAAAAGAACGCTGGGCCTGGAAGAACTGATCCGACGTCATGCAGGGATCAGGCCGGGGATCCGCTGGTTAGCAGCCTTTACCCAAGCCCTTGCCCTTGCCCTGGCCCGGCGGCGGGCACGGAGACGGCAGCACCTTCGCATTGGCGCTGCGATCGAGGTGGACAATGGTGGGCGCGGCATAGGCCACACCGGCGGCAAGGCCAAGGAGCGCGAGCGCCTTGCGGCGGCTCATGGCGCGGGAAGCGTTGTTTTCGCTGGTCTGCTGGTCTGCCATATTCAACTCCGGTCCCTGCTGACATGCAGGAAAATTTGATCGCGATACTGCCCGACCAAGGTGAATTACATATTGGAACGGGGCGCCAGCGCAACAAGGTGTAAGTTCGATTTTCGATTGTTAACAACGATTTACCGTTATGTCAGAGCCCTCCGATACGTCCGCAGATGAACTTGCAGCCGCCGAACTGACCGTCGAGACGACCCGCGGGGTCGGCCGCCACCTGGTCGGCCTCGGATACGCGGTCCTGACCGAGTTCACCCTGGCCAACAACCGGCGTGCCGACGTTATCGGCCTGTCCGACGGCGGCACATTCGCGATCGTGGAGGTGAAGGTCAGCGTGGCGGACCTGCGCGGTGACACCAAGTGGCCGGAATACGAGGATTTCTGCGACCGGCTCTACTTCGCCGTGCCGCCGGCCTTCCCCAACGAACTGGTGCCCGAGCGCGCCGGCCTCATCATCGCGGATTCCTGGGGCGGAGAGATCGTCCGCGAGGCCCCGGAGACGGGCCTGCATGCGAGCCGGCGCAAGGCGCTGACCCTCCGCTTCGCGCGCGCCGCCGCCCAACGCCACCAGCGGCTCGTCGATCCGCGGATTTGATGCGTGGCCCCGGCGTCAGCCGGCGATGCGCGAGATGGTGTCGGTGGTCGAGAAGCCGTCCACGAGATCGGCCAGCACGACCCGGCCGCCGTAGGATGTCACCAGATCGCCGCCGACGACCTCGTCTGCCGCGTAATCTGCGCCCTTGACCAGGACATCCGGCCGGACGGCCTCGATCAGCGCCATCGGCGTGTCCTCGTCGAACAGGACCACCGCATCCACGCCGGCGAGCGACGCGATCACTCGGGCGCGCGCATCCTCCGGCTGAACCGGGCGTCCGTCGCCCTTCAGTCGGCGCACAGAGCCGTCGTCGTTGAGCGCGACGACCAGCCGGTCGCAGGCGGCACTCGCCTGCTCGATGAGGGAGATGTGCCCCGGATGCACGATGTCGAAGCAGCCGTTGGTGAAGCCGACGGTGAGGCCACGCGCCCGCCACTGGGCCACCCGCTCCTGTACGCCGACCCGGTCCAGGATTTTCGCCGCCAGTCCCGGTGCGCCGCCCAGGCCGTCGGCCAGCTCGTCGGCGCGTACGACGGCCGTCCCCACCTTCGCGACCACGAGGCCGGCGGCGACATTCGCGAGCTGCGCCGCGTCCGCCAGTTTCATGCCGGCCGCGAGTCCCGCCGCCAGCGTCGCCACGACCGTGTCGCCCGCGCCCGAAACATCGAACACCTCGCGCGCCAGTGCCGGCAGATGCACCGCGTCGGTTTCGGTAACAACGGTCATGCCGGCCGCACCGCGTGTCGCGATCACCGCGCCAAGGCCGCAAGTGCCGATCAGGTGGCGCGCCGCCGCCGTCACCTCGTCATCCGTGTCGACCGGCATGCGCGCTGCCGCGGCCAGCTCCCGGCGGTTCGGCGTGATCACGTCCGCGCCCCTGTAGCGGGTGAAGTCCTCTCCCTTCGGGTCGACGATCACGGGCACATCGGCGGTGCGCGCAGCTTCCATTGCCGCCGCGATCGTCGCGTCCGTCACGACGCCCTTGCCATAATCCGACAGGACCAGCGCGCCGCAGTCGCCGCCCGATACCGCGGCGGTCAAACCGCTACAAAGCTCGCCAATCAATACATCGGACAGGGCCGCAAGCTGCTCCTCGTCGGTCCTGAGCAACTGCTGTCCACCCGCGATGAAGCGGGTCTTGACCGTGGTCGGGCGCGCGCCGTCCGCCACGAGCGACAGGCTCACTGCACGTTCGAAGGACAGGACCTCTGCCGCTTCGCGCCCCGCCGGGTCATCGCCCACGACGCCGAACAGGCGCGTCGCGGTTCCCAGTGCAGAGAGGTTACGGGCGACGTTACCCGCGCCGCCGACGGTTACGGCCTCGCGCGCGATCCGCAACACCGGGATCGGTGCCTCGGGCGAAATGCGGTCCACATCCCCATAGACGAACCGGTCGAGCATCACATCGCCGACACACACGACATGCGCGGATGCGAGCCGGTCCAGCCAGTCAATCAGTCGCGGCGCGTCATTCATCGCATCACTCTTAGCAGGTGCGGCCCCGCGCCGTCATCCGGCAGACATCAGGCGTTCCGGCGGAAGAGGAAGTCCGCCTGGATCGGCTGGCCGTCGGGCCCAAGGCTCACATTGTGGCGTCCGGCCTCGACGAAACCCGCGGCCAACATGTGGGCGATCACCTCGTCCGCCAGCGCCTGTCCCTCGTACAGCGCCTCGAACGACGCCTCCACATAGACATGTTCGAACGCGCTGAGCAGGTCGCCCGCGCCGCGCAGCACCTCCAGCTCGAACCCCTGGACGTCGATCTTGAGCAGCGCCGGCGCTGCAAGGTCCGCGGCAGAGACGAACCGCGATAGCGGACCCGTCTCGACTTCGGCGACGCCGACCTCCTCGGTGCCGGGGAACAGTTCGGATTGCCGCGCCGAGATCGGCAGCAGCGAGGAGCTGTCCGCCGAGGCGCTCACATGCATCGTGGCCGTGCCGGCCTCCGGCGCAAGCGCTGCCTCGAAGAGCCGGACCTTGTCATCACCGGCGAAGACCCGGCGGTAGCGGGCGGCCGCGTCAGGCAGCGGCTCGAAGGCGAAGATGCGCGCGTCCGGGTGGAGCGCACGCGCCAGCAGCGAGAACTGTCCGATATTCGCACCGACATCGACGATCGTCGCCAGTCCCAGCGGCGCGATCACACCGCGGTGCTCGATCGTCGCCCCGACACCGAACCTGAGACCGTGGCGAAATACCGGGTTGGGTAGGAGCCGGAGCAGCTTCGCGAACTGCCGCACGCGGCGCGAAAGAACGTTCATGCCGCCCCCCATCATGGCGCGCCATGTCCCGGCGTGCTGCAACCCGGGTCTCGAGTTCCCGTTCGATCCGCTCGAGCACCGCGACCCGGTCCCACGCAGATTCCGCGACCGCGCGGGCCGCGTCGCCGAGGCGCCGACGTCGCTCCCGGTCGCGCACGAGATCCACGATCGCAGCCCCCATCGCGGGTCCGTCGGCCGGGGCCACCACGCTTCCGCACGACGCGACCATCTGCGCGATCTGGGTGCCGGGCGCCGCCGAGGCCACAACCGGACGGCCGCTTGCGAGCATCCCGCCCAGCTTCGACGGCATCACGAGGTCGGCAGCCTCGGCCTTCTGGGGCAGGAGATGAATGTCCGCCATCGCCAGCAACGCCGGGAGCTTCTCCTCCGGCTGCAGCGGCAGCAGCTTGAGTGTCTGCTCGTCGAAACCGTGGGTCTGCATCGCGCTCTCGATCACGTCGCGCCCGGCCCCGGCGCCGGCGACGACGAAGCGCACCGGTGGGTCGCCGTCACGCCGGGCCGCCGCGGCGGCATGTAGGCAACAGAACGCCATCCGGTGCGCGAGGATGGCGTCGAT
>JAYQGE010000037.1:0-15730 GCA_038140435.1 Rhodospirillaceae bacterium
CAATCGTGCCAACGTTGCAGTGCGGCTTTGTCCTCTCAAACTTCTCTTTCGACATTACTCAGTCTCCGTCTGATGCCGCCGCTAACTATTCGCGACGGTGAATTTCTCGTTGTGGTGTCAGGCCATCTTCGCCACGACCTCGTCCGCAACCGCCTGCGGAACCTGGTCGTAGTGATCGAACACCATGGTGAAGGTGGCGCGGCCCTGGCTCATGGACCGCAGCGTGTTGACGTAGCCGAACATGTTGGCGAGCGGGACCATGGCCGACACGACGCGGGCATTGCCGCGCGAGTCCATGGAACCGACCTGGCCGCGCCGGCTGTTCAGGTCGCCGATGATGTCGCCCATATACTCTTCCGGGGTGACAACCTCGACCTTCATCACCGGCTCGAGCAGCCGCGGTGAACCCTTCTCGAGCGCCTCGCGGAAGGCCGCGCGGGCCGCGATCTCGAAGGCCATGACCGACGAGTCGACGTCATGGGACGCGCCATCGACCAGGTTCGCCTTGAAGTCGATCACCGGGAAGCCGGCGACGCTGCCGGACTCGAGTGCCGACAGAAGGCCCTTCTCGACACCCGGGATGAACTCCCGCGGCACCGAACCGCCGACGATCGAGCTCTCGAACTCGAAGCCCGATCCGGCCTCGAGGGGCTCGAAGTCGATCTTGACGCGGGCGAACTGGCCCGAACCGCCGGTCTGCTTCTTGTGGGTGTAGTCGATCGTGACAGGCTTCGTGATCTTCTCGCGATAGGCCACCTGCGGCGCGCCGACATTGCCCTCGACCTTGAACTCCCGCTTCATGCGGTCGACGAGGATCTCGAGATGCAGCTCGCCCATGCCCTTGAGAATGGTCTGGCCGCTCTCCTCGTCGCTCGACACGCGGAAGGAGGGGTCTTCCTGGGCCAGGCGCTGCAGCGCCGTCGCCATCTTCTCCTGGTCCGCCTTGGTCTTCGGCTCGACCGCGATCTCGATGACCGGGTCGGGGAACTCCATACGTTCCAGGATGACCGGATTGGACGCATCGCACAGCGTGTCGCCCGTGGTCGTGTTCTTCATGCCGGCGAGCGCGACGATGTCGCCCGCGCGCGCGACCTTGAGGTCCTCGCGGTCGTTGGCGTGCATGAGCAGCATCCGGCCGACGCGCTCACGATTGTCCTTGACCGTGTTGAGGACGGACGAACCGGCCTCGACCGAGCCCGAATAAACGCGCGCGAAGGTCAGCGAGCCGACGAACGGATCGGTCATGATCTTGAACGCGAGCGCGGCGAACGGCTCGTCGTCGGACGCCTTGCGGTCAACCGCATCCTCGGTGCCCGGCACGACACCGGCGATGGCCGGGACATCCAGCGGCGAGGGCAGATAGTCAACGACGGCATCGAGCAGCGGCTGCACGCCCTTGTTCTTGAAGGCCGAACCGCACAGGACCGGCACCGCGGAGAGCGACAGCGTCGCCTTGCGGATGCAGGCCTTGAGGGTCTCCTCGTCGGGCTCGTTGCCCTCGAGATAGGCTTCCATCGCATCGTCGTCATGCTCGACGACGGCCTCGACCAGCTTCTCGCGCCATTCGGCGGCGGCATCGGCCATGTCCGCGGGCACGTCGACATACTCGAACTCGGCGCCGAGGCTCTCGTCCTTCCAGACGATACCCTGCATCTTCACGAGATCGACGACGCCGCGAAGCTCGGCCTCCTTGCCGATCGGCAGCTGGAGCACGATCGGCGTCGCGCCGAGGCGATCGATGATCATCGAGACGCAGTTGTCGAAGTCCGCGCCCACGCGGTCCATCTTGTTCACGAAGCAGATGCGCGGAACCTTGTACTTGTCCGCCTGGCGCCAGACCGTCTCGGACTGGGGCTCGACGCCCGCGACGCTGTCGAACACCGCGACGGCGCCGTCCAGCACGCGCAGCGCACGCTCGACCTCGATCGTGAAGTCCACATGGCCCGGCGTGTCGATGATGTTGATGCGATGGTCGTTCCAGAATGCGGTCGTCGCGGCCGACGTGATCGTGATGCCGCGCTCCTGTTCCTGCTCCATCCAGTCCATCGTCGCGGCGCCGTCATGCACCTCGCCGATCTTGTAGGACCGGCCGGTGTAATAGAGGACGCGCTCGGTCGTGGTCGTCTTGCCGGCGTCGATATGCGCCATGATACCGATATTGCGGTAGCGCTCGATGGGGGTTTCACGATTGGAGGACATGTCTGGACTCTCTCGTTCGCTAAATCGCTTCGCGGGCTACCAGCGGTAATGGGAGAAGGCCTTGTTGGCCTCCGCCATCCGGTGGGTATCCTCGCGCTTCTTCACGGCATTGCCGCGGTTCTCGGCCGCATCCTGGAGTTCGCGCGAAAGGCGCTCTTCCATCGTGTTTTCCGGACGGCTGCGCGCCGCCTGGATCAGCCAGCGGAAGGCCAGCGCCTGCGCGCGGTCCGAGCGCACCTCGACGGGCACCTGGTAGGTGGCGCCGCCGACGCGCCGCGAGCGCACTTCGAGCTGTGGCTTGATGTTCTCGAGGGCCTCGTGAAACGTACGAACCGGATCGCTGCCGCGCTTGGAGGCGATGTCGTCGAGTGCGGCGTAAACGATACGCTCGGCAACGGACTTCTTGCCATCCAGCATGACGCTGTTGGTGAACTTGCTGACGACCAGATCGCCAAACTTGGGATCCGGGAGAATTTCGCGTTTTTCTGCGCGGCGACGACGAGCCATGTCTCTGAGCCTCGCTTACTTGGGCCGCTTGGCGCCGTATTTCGAACGGCGCTGGCGGCGGTCGGAAACACCCTGCGTGTCGAGGGTGCCGCGAATGATGTGGTAGCGGACACCGGGAAGGTCCTTCACGCGGCCGCCGCGGATCATGACGACCGAATGCTCCTGCAGGTTGTGACCCTCACCCGGAATGTAGCTCGTGACCTCGAACCCGTTGGTCAGGCGCACACGCGCGACCTTACGCAGAGCCGAGTTCGGCTTCTTCGGAGTGGTCGTATACACCCGGGTGCAAACGCCGCGCTTCTGCGGGCACGCCTCAAGGGCCGGAACCTTGTTCCGCTTGATCGGCGCCTTGCGCGGCTTGCGGATCAACTGATTGATCGTCGGCATATGGCTTCCTTAGATTCTTCCCGTTCCAAACACATTCAACCGTCTGCACAAAGCAAACTCGGGACAGAAAACAGTCCTGTCCCTGCGGGCAATTTTCGCTAGCCCGTAAGCGTTCGCGCATATGGTTCGTATTGCCAGGAGCAGTGTTTAGACTGCGCAGGTCTACGACCGGCCCCGTTAAGGCGCGCGGATACTACTTATGCGCCCCATAGGCGTCAACCGAGAATTCCCATAAAAATCGGGTGGTTGCGGTGTTCCTGCGGGACCCACTCCCGGGCAACGAAATGTGCAAAATCTGTACGTTCCGGTAATTTTATTTCATAAAATCGCGTTTCCCGAAACGAAACGCGCCGTCCCGGGATCAACCGGAACGGCGCGCAACTTTTCAGGTTTTCGGGGCTTGCGCTATTCGGCGGCGCCAGCCTCCTCGATCTCGGCCTGAGCCGCGGCCTCTTCAGCCGCAAGCTGCTTGGCGATCTCCTCGGCGAGCTCGTTGTCGCGTTCGGCCGCGATCGACCGCACCGCGTTCATCACCGCGCCGGTACCGGCGGGGATCAGACGGCCCACGATCACGTTCTCCTTGAGACCGTAGAGGCGATCAACCTTGCCGTTGACGGCGGCCTCGGTCAGGACCCGGGTGGTCTCCTGGAACGACGCGGCGGAGATGAACGAGCTGGTCTGCAGGCTCGCCTTCGTGATGCCCTGCAGCACCGGCAGCGCTTCCGCCGGCTTGAGCCCCTCGTCCACAGCCTTGGCGTTGACCATGTCGAACTCGACCTTGTCGATCGTCTCGCCGACCAGGAAGGTCGTCTCGCCCGGATTGACGATCTCGACCTTCTGCAGCATCTGGCGAACGATCACCTCGATGTGCTTGTCGTTGATCCCCACGCCCTGGAGCCGATAGACGTCCTGGACTTCCTTGACGAGATAGTTCGCCAGCTCCTCGACGCCCAGGACACGCAGGATGTCATGAGGCACGGGATTGCCGTCGAGCAACAGATCGCCCTTCTCGACATAGTCGCCTTCCTGGACCGAGATATGCTTGCCCTTCGGGATGAGATACTCGACCGGCTCCTTGCCGTCCGCCTGCTCCTCCTCGCTGGGGGCAATCACGATCCGCCGCTTCATCTTGTAGTCGCGGCCGAACTCGATCCGGCCGTTGGTGTCGGCGATGATCGCGTGATCCTTGGGACGGCGTGCCTCGAAGAGTTCCGCCACCCGCGGCAGACCGCCGGTAATGTCGCGCGTCTTGGAGCTTTCCCGCGGAATACGCGCCAGGATATCGCCGGCCTGAACATGCTGGCCGGGTTCGACATTCAGAATCGCATCGACGGACATGAAGTAGCGCGCGTCCATGCCGTTGGCGAGTTTGACGACCTCGCCCTGCTTGGAGCTCTTCTTCGGCCGCAGCGACACGCGCGGACGCAGATCCGCGCCCTTGGGCTGCTGCTTCCAGTCGATGACGACCTTGTAGACGATGCCCGTGGCCTCGTCGGCCGCCTCGCGCATCGATACGCCCTCGACCAGATCGACATAGTCGATATAGCCCTCTTTCTCCGTGATGATCGGGAGGGTGTAGGGATCCCACTGCGCGAGCGGCTGTCCCTTCTCGACCTTGTCGCCCTCGTCAGCGAGCAGACGCGAACCGTAGGGGATCTTGTGATGGGCGCGCGCACGGCCCGCCTCGTCGATCAGGACCACCTCGGTGTTCCGGCTCATGACGATCGGAACCCCTTCGGAGTTCACGACGACATTGCGGTTCTCGACCTTGACCGTGGCATCGAACGCCGCCTCGACACTCGACTGCTCGGACGCGCCCTGGGCCGCGCCGCCGATGTGGAAGGTCCGCATCGTCAGCTGGGTGCCCGGCTCGCCGATCGACTGCGCGGCGATGACACCCACCGCCTCGCCGACATTCACCGGCGTACCGCGCGCAAGATCGCGCCCGTAGCACTTGGCGCAAACGCCGCCGTCGCTCTCGCAAGTCAGGACCGAACGGATCTTGACCGTTTCAATGCCGGCCGTCTCGATCTGCTCGACCAGCGGCTCGGTCATCAGCTCGCCCTTCTTGAGCAGCTTGTCACCGGACAGAGGATCGACCACGTCTTCCGACGTGGTGCGACCGAGCAGACGCTCGGACAGCGGCACAACCACATCGCCACCCTCGATGACCGCGGTCATCGTCAGACCCGCATCCGTTCCGCAATCCTGCTCGATGATCACGCAGTCCTGCGCGACATCGACCAGGCGGCGGGTCAGATAGCCGGAGTTCGCGGTCTTCAGCGCCGTATCGGCCAGGCCCTTTCGAGCACCATGGGTCGAGTTGAAATACTCGAGGACCGTCAGGCCTTCCTTGAAGTTCGCGATGATCGGCGTCTCGATGATCTCGCCCGACGGCTTCGCCATCAGGCCGCGCATGCCCGCCAGCTGGCGAATCTGCGCCGCCGAACCACGCGCGCCCGAATGGGCCATCATGTAGACCGCGTTGATCTTGCCGGTGGAATCGGTCGACTGCATCTCCTCCATCATCGCGTCGGCCACGTCGTCCGTGCACCGCGTCCAGGCGTCGACCACCTTGTTGTACTTCTCACCCTTGGTGATCAGGCCGTCCTGATACTGCTGCTCGAACTCCTTCACCCGATCGGTCGTGTCCTCGACAAGCCGCATCTTGAGATCGGGAACGATCAGGTCGTCCTTGCCGAAGGAGATACCGGCCTTGCAGGCGTTCGAGAAACCGAGGCCCATCATCCGGTCGGCAAAGATCACCGTCTCCTTCTGACCGCAATGGCGGTAGACAATGTCGATGATTTCGCTGATCTCGCGTTTCGTCAGGAGACGGTTGACCAGATCGAACGGCACCTGCGGATGCTTCGGCAGGATGCGGCCGATCAACAGGCGGCCCGGGGTCGTCAGCATGCGGCTGACGGTCTCGTTGCCTTCAGAATCGACGGTCCCGATCCGCGCCTTGATCCGCGAATGCAGGCTGACGACGCCGGCATCGAGCGCCTGCTCGACCTCGTCGACCGAGCTGAAGCCCGGCACGCGATGCGCGGTGACCTCGCCGTCGTTGACGGCCTTCAGGGTCAGCGAATCCAGGTCCACGGGCTCGGCCGGGTTCTTGGCATCGATGAAGATGACATCGCCGCCGGCGGCCGCCGCGTCGAGGGACTTCTTGCTGTCGAAGCTGATCTCCTCGCCCGCATCGTCGTTCACCTCGTAGCTCAGATAGTAGAGCCCGAGGACGATATCCTGGGACGGCACGATGATCGGCTTGCCGTTCGCCGGGCTCAGGATGTTGTTGGTCGACATCATGAGCACGCGCGCCTCGAGCTGCGCTTCGAGCGACAGCGGCACGTGGACGGCCATCTGGTCACCGTCGAAGTCGGCGTTGAACGCCGCGCAGACGAGCGGATGCAGCTGGATCGCCTTGCCCTCGATCAGCACCGGCTCGAAGGCCTGGATGCCGAGACGGTGCAGCGTCGGCGCACGGTTCAGGAGCACCGGATGCTCGCGGATGACCTCTTCGAGGATATCCCAGACTTCCGGGCGTTCCTTCTCGACCATGCGCTTCGCGGCCTTGATCGTGGTCGCGTAACCGTAGAGCTCGAGCTTGTGATAGATAAACGGCTTGAACAGCTCGAGCGCCATCTTCTTCGGCAGGCCGCACTGGTGGAGCAGGAGCTCCGGTCCGACGACGATGACGGAACGGCCCGAATAGTCGACGCGCTTGCCGAGCAGGTTCTGGCGGAAGCGGCCCTGCTTGCCCTTGAGCATGTCGGACAGCGACTTGAGCGGGCGCTTGTTCGCGCCGGTGATGACGCGGCCGCGGCGACCGTTGTCGAACAGCGCGTCCACGGATTCCTGGAGCATGCGCTTCTCGTTGCGCACGATGATATCCGGCGCGCGCAGCTCGATCAGACGCTTGAGACGATTGTTCCGGTTGATCACGCGGCGATACAGATCGTTCAGGTCCGAAGTCGCGAACCGGCCGCCGTCGAGCGGCACCAGCGGACGCAGCTCCGGCGGAATGACCGGGATCACGTCCAGGATCATCCACTCCGGACGCGCGCCGGACTCGAGGAACGCCTCGACGATCTTCAGCCGCTTCACGAACTTCTTGCGCTTCGCCTCGGAGTTGGTCTCCTTGAGGTCAACGCGCAGCTTGTCGCGCTCGGCCTCGAGGTCGATCGCCATCAGCATGTCCTTGAGGGCCTCGGCACCGATCTTGGCGGTGAAGGCTTCCTCGCCGAACTCCTCCTGCTTCTCGAGATAGTCCTCTTCCGACAGGAGCGAGTACTGCTCGAGGTCGGTCAGCCCCGGCTCGGTCACGATGTAGTTCTCGAAATACAGAACCCGTTCGAGATCGCGGAGCGTGTTGTCGAGCAGCATGCCGATGCGGCTCGGGAGCGACTTCAGGAACCAGATGTGGGCCACGGGAGACGCGAGTTCGATATGGCCCATGCGCTCACGGCGCACGCTCTGGAGCGTCACCTCGACGCCGCACTTCTCGCAGACAATGCCGCGATACTTCATGCGCTTGTACTTGCCGCACAGGCACTCATAGTCCTTGATCGGACCGAAGATGCGCGCACAGAAGAGGCCGTCGCGCTCGGGCTTGAACGTCCGGTAGTTGATCGTTTCCGGCTTCTTGATCTCACCATAGGACCAGGACCGAATGCGTTCGGGACTGGCGATCGAGATTCGGATCTCGTCGAAACTCTGCGGGCCGTGGGGTTGACCGAAGACATTGACGAGTTCGTTCATGTACTTGCTCCCGGTAGGGGGTTTCTCTGGTTCAGGTTCGCGCAGCCGGCCGTCTAGCGGGTCGACTGGTTGAGCTGAACGTCGAGTCCGAGCGAGCGGAGCTCCTTCACGAGGACGTTGAAGGATTCCGGAATACCCGCTTCGAAATTGTCATCGCCACGCACGATGGATTCATACACCTTGGTTCGTCCGGCCTTGTCGTCCGACTTGACCGTCAGCATCTCCTGCAGCGTGTAGGCGGCGCCATAAGCCTCGAGGGCCCAGACCTCCATTTCGCCGAAGCGCTGACCGCCGAACTGGGCCTTGCCGCCCAGCGGCTGCTGGGTGACCAGGCTGTACGGTCCGATCGAACGGGCATGGATCTTGTCGTCGACCAGGTGGTGCAGCTTGAGCATGTAGATGTAGCCGACCGTAACCGAGCGCTCGAAAGGCTCGCCCGTGCGGCCGTCAACCAGCTGGACCTGACCGGAGACATCGAGCCCCGCCATCTCCAGATGCTCGTTGATCTCCTGCTCCGTCGCACCGTCGAAGACCGGCGTTGCGATCGGGACACCCTTCTGCAGGTTGCCCGCGAGCTCCGCGACCGCGTCGTCGGACATGCCGTCGATGTCTTCGCTGGCGGTTTCCTTGCCATAGACGTCGGCCAGCTTCTTGCGCAGGTCGCTCGACTTGGCGTTCTCGTCGAGCGACGCCATGATGTCGCCGATCTGGCGCCCGATGCCACGCGTCGCCCAGCCGAGATGCGTCTCGAGAATCTGCCCGACATTCATGCGCGAGGGCACGCCGAGCGGGTTGAGCACGATATCGACCGGCGTGCCGTCCTCGAGATAGGGCATGTCCTCCATCGGAACGATGCGCGAGATCACGCCCTTGTTGCCGTGGCGACCGGCCATCTTGTCGCCCGGCTGCAGCTTGCGCTTCACCGCGACGAAGACCTTGACCAGCTTCATGACGCCCGGCGGCAGTTCGTCGCCGCGCTGAAGCTTGTCCACCTTGTTCTCGAACCGGGCCTCGAGTGCCTGCACCGCCTCATCGAAGCTGTTCTGCAGGCCCTCGATCTCGGACATCCGGCTGTCGTTCTTGACCACGATCTGGCGCCACTGGCCCGGCGTGAAGTCGCCGAGGACCTTGTCGGTCACCTTGACCTCGCCGTCGATGCCCTTAGGGCCCTTGATCGCGGTCTGGTTGAGCAGCAGTTCCTTCAGACGGTTGTAGAAGCTGCGCTCCAGGATCGCCTTCTCGTCATCGCGGTCCTTGGCCAGACGCTCGATCTCGGCACGCTCGATGGAGAGCGCGCGCTCGTCCTTGTCCACGCCGCGGCGCGAGAAGACCCGCACCTCGACCACCGTGCCCGTGACCCCCGGCGGCACCTTCAGCGAGGTGTCGCGGACATCCGCGGCCTTCTCACCGAAGATCGCGCGCAACAGCTTCTCTTCCGGCGTCATCGGCGACTCGCCCTTGGGCGTCACCTTGCCGACGAGAATGTCGCTCGGGTTGACCTCCGCACCGATGTAAACGATGCCGGCCTCGTCGAGATTCTTGAGCGCCTCTTCACCGACGTTGGGAATGTCGCGCGTGATCTCTTCCTGGCCCAGCTTCGTGTCGCGGGCCATGATCTCGAACTCTTCGATGTGGATCGACGTGAAGACGTCGTCGCGCACGATGCGCTCGGAGATCAGGATCGAGTCCTCGAAGTTGTAGCCGTTCCAGGGCATGAACGCGCACAGCACGTTCTTGCCGAGCGCCAGCTCGCCCAGGTCGGTCGACGGACCGTCCGCGACGATATCGCCCTTCTCGACCAGGTCGCCCACCTTCACCAGCGGTCGCTGGGTAATGCAGGTGTTCTGGTTGGAACGCTGGAACTTGAGCAGGTTGTAGATGTCGACGCCAGTGTCGCCGTCGCCGATCTCGCCCGTCGCCCGGATAACAATGCGTGTCGCATCGACCTGGTCGATGATGCCGGCGCGCCTGGCGACGATCGCCACGCCCGAATCCCGCGCCACCGTCTCTTCCATGCCGGTGCCCACGAGCGGGGCCTCGGCCTGAATCAGCGGCACCGCCTGGCGCATCATGTTCGAGCCCATCAGCGCGCGGTTCGCGTCATCGTTCTCGAGGAACGGGATCAGCGCGGACGCGACGGAGACAAGCTGCTTCGGCGACACGTCCATGTAGTCGACGTCGTCCGGCAGGGCCATCAGGTAATCGTTCCCCTGGCGGCAGCTCACCAGCTCGTCCGCGAACCGGTTGTTCTTGTCGATGGCGGAGTTCGCCTGGGCGATCGTGTAGCGGCCCTCTTCCATGGCCGACAGATAGACGACCTCGTCGGTCACCTTGCCGTCCTTGGCCTTCCGGTAGGGCGTCTCGATGAAGCCGTACTTGTTCACCCGGGCGTAGGTCGCCAGCGAGTTGATCAGGCCGATGTTCGGGCCTTCCGGCGTCTCGATCGGGCAGATCCGGCCATAGTGGGTCGGGTGCACGTCGCGCACCTCGAAGCCGGCACGCTCACGCGTCAGGCCACCCGGGCCAAGCGCCGACAGTCGCCGCTTGTGGGTGATCTCGGACAGCGGGTTCGTCTGGTCCATGAACTGGCTCAACTGCGAGGAGCCGAAGAACTCGCGGACCGCGGCCGCGGCCGGCTTCGCATTGATCAGGTCGTGCGGCATGACGCTGTCGATCTCGACCGTGGACATGCGCTCGCGGATCGCCCGCTCCATGCGCAGCAGGCCGATGCGATACTGGTTCTCCATCAGCTCGCCGACCGAACGCACGCGCCGGTTGCCGAGATGATCGATGTCGTCGATATCGCCCTGGCCGTCCTTCATGCCGACCATCAGCTTGATGATCTGGAGGATGTCGTCCTTGCGCAGAACGCGGACCGTGTCCTCGCACTCCAGGTCGAGGCGCGCGTTCATCTTCACGCGGCCGACCGACGAGAGGTCGTAGCGCTCGTTGTCGAAGAACAGGCTCTTGAACAGGGCCTCCGCCGTCTCGTAGGTGGGCGGCTCGCCCGGACGCATGACCCGGTAGATGTCGATCAGCGCATCCTCGCGCGAGCGGTTCTTGTCGCCCGCGAGCGTGTTGCGGATATACGGCCCGACGGTGACATGGTCGATCGCCAGCGTCGTGAACGCCTTGATCTTGAGCTCCTCGAAGGATTCGAGAATCTCTTCCGTAATCTCGTCACCAGCCTCGACGAGGACCTCGCCGGTCTCCTCGTTGATGATGTCCTCGCCGAAATACTGGCCGAGCAGCTCCTCGCCGCTCACCAGGATCTCCTTGACGCCGGCCTCTTCGAGCTGGCGCGCGACGCGCGGCGTGAACTTGGCGTCCGCCTCGGCGACAACCTTGCCCGACTTCGCGTCCACGAGATCGTGGGTCAGCTTGATGCCACGCATGCGTTCGGCATCGAGCGCCGTCTGCCAACCATTCTTGGTCAGGCTGTAGCTCTGCTTTTCGTAGAAGTAGTCGAGAATCTCCTCGTTCGACATGCCGATGGCCTCAAACGGCTCGAGCTCGCGCCCCTCCTCCGCGCGTGCGGCGCGCAGCTCGGCTGTCTCCGCGTTATCGAGCGCCATGAGGAAGGTCGTGACCGGCAGCTTCCGGCGACGGTCGATGCGGACATGCACGATGTCCTTGGCGTCGAACTCGAAGTCGAGCCAGGAGCCGCGATACGGGATCACCCGGGCCGCGAACAGGTACTTGCCCGACGAGTGGGTCTTGCCCCGGTCATGGTCGAAGAAGACGCCCGGCGAACGATGCATCTGGGAGACGATGACCCGCTCGGTGCCATTGATCACGAAGGTGCCCTTGACGGTCATCAGGGGCATGTCGCCCATGTAGACGTCCTGCTCTTTGATGTCGCGGATCGAGCGCGAACCGGTGTCCTCGTCCACGTCCCAGACGACGAGACGCAGCGTCACCTTGAGCGGCGCGGCGTAGGTCATGCCGCGCTGCTGGCACTCCTCGACATCGTATTTCGGCTCCTCGAGCTCGTAGTCGACGAACTCGAGCTGGGCCTTCTCCGAGAAGTCCCGGATCGGGAAGACGGACTTGAAGACCTCCGTCAGCCCGACATCCGCACGCTCGCCCTCGAGCGTGGTGCTGTTCAGGAACTGGTCGTAGGAGCTCATCTGAACCTCGATGAGGTTCGGCATGGGCGCCACTTCCTGGATACGTCCAAAGCTTTTGCGGATACGTTTGCGACCGGTGAACGACTGCGCCATCAATTGCCTCTCTTCGTTGTCGCGGACTCGATGCCCGCGACCAATCGGGCCATTCCAATTCGACTGTCGGATCCGGGCCGGGCCCGTCCGGCATCGTCGCATCGTCGTCGGCCGTTCCATGTGTACGGCCCTCGGCGATCCGAGGATGCCGGCGGCGGCGAGACTTCGCGTCCCGGCCGCCGCCGATCCCTGTGCCGGGAGCTACTGCAGCTCGACGGTCGCGCCCGCCTCTTCCAGCTTGCCCTTCAGCTCGTCGGCCTCTTCCTTGGTCACGCCTTCCTTCACAGGCTTCGGCGCACCCTCGACGAGGTCCTTGGCTTCCTTCAGGCCCAGACCGGTGATCGTCCGGACCTCCTTGATCACGTTGATCTTCTTGTCGCCCGCAGCCGCGAGGATGACGTCGAACTCCGTCTTCTCCTCGGCGGCGGCACCGGCATCACCGCCGGCCGGGGCACCCGCTGCGACCGCGACCGGCGCAGCGGCGCTGACGCCCCACTTTTCCTCGAGCAACTTGGACAGTTCAGCCGCCTCGAGAACCGTGAGTGCGCTGAGATCGTCCGCGATTTTTTCAATGTCTGCCATTTTTTCTACTCCTGAGACTTTGAGAGACTTTTCGATATTCGAGATATCGGACCCGGCTTACGCAGCCTCGTCCTGGTTCGCGTATGCGCCCATGACCCGCGCGAGCTGTCCGGCAGGTGCCTGAAGCACGCCTGCGACCTTGGTCGCCGGCGCGTTCAGCAAGCCGACCAGCTTGGCACGCAGTTCGTCGAGCGAAGGAAGCGACGCCAATGCCTTGACGGCATTCTCGTCGAGCAGGGTTTCGCCCATGGCGCCCCCGACAACGACGAGCTTGTCGTTTTCCTTTGCGTAATCGACTGCCACGCGCGCCGCCGCTACGGGATCGGCGGAATACGCAATCGCGGTCGGCCCGGAGAACAGATCGGTGATCGGTTCATAGGGCGTTCCCGCCAGGGCGAGTTTCGCGAGCCTGTTCTTGGTCACTTTGTAGCTGGCACCCGCCTCGCGCATCCGGCCCCGGAGTTCCGTACTCTCCGTGACCGTCAGCCCAGTCTGCTGCGTGACCACGACGAGCGCGGCCTCCGCAAAGGACTGGCTGAGTTCGGTGACCAGCTCTTCTTTTCTAGCTCGGTCCACTTACCGTCTCCGCAAACTTGGTGCGGGCCGACCGGGTCGGGTTCCGCACCGATTGCAATTTGATCCCGGCCAATCCCGGCCGGAACCGCTCCTAACCTGTCCCAGGAGCGTATCGAACGAACGACGGTCCGTTCTTCTTCTCCTGTCTATGCGGGCCGCCGTTTCCGGCACTTAGGTCCGCCGGGCCGAAACCCCTTGGACGCCTGCAGTCTCGGACAGTCCTCCCGCGCCGGTTTTCACCGGACGCGGAAATTCAAAATCGGCCTATTCGGCCGCTTCCTGCGCCGGCGCCGAAACGTCCGCCACATCGAAACGCACACCCGGCCCCATGGTCGAGGTGAGCGCCACCTTGTTCACATACGAACCCTTCACGCCGCTCGGCTTGGCCCGCATGATCGCGCCGAGAAACGCATCGAGATTTTCCCGAATCTGCTCCTCGCTGAAGCTCGCCTTGCCGATGCCGGCATGGACGATCCCGGTCTTCTCGACCCGGAACTGAACCTCGCCGGACTTCGCGCTCGCGACGGCTGCCGTCACGTCATTCGTCACCGAGCCCAGCTTCGGGTTCGGCATCAGGCCGCGCGGGCCCAGGACCTTACCCAGCCGGCCGACGATCGGCATCATGTCGGGCGTCGCGATGACGCGGTCGAAGCCGGTCTCGCCGTTCTGGATCTGCTCCGCGAGATCCTCGGCACCGACCAGGTCGGCACCGGCCGCGCGGGCCTCCTCGGCCTTGTCGTCCTTCGCGAACACCGCGATCCGGACTTCCTTGCCGGTTCCGTTCGGCAGCGAGACGACACCACGCACATTCTGGTCGGCGTGGCGCGGATCGACGTTCAGGTTGATCGAGATCTCGATCGTCTCGTCGAACTTCGCGGTTGCGTTTTCCTTCACCAGCCGCACGGCCTCGCCGATCGAAACCTTGTTGTCGGGATCGACCTTCTCGCGGGCGTTGCGAATTCGTTTTCCGGGCTTGGCCATCGTTACCCCACCACCTCAAGGCCCATCGAACGGGCGGTTCCCTTGATCATCTGCGTCGCCGCGTCGATGTCGTTGGCATTCAGATCCACCATCTTCGCTTCCGCGATCTCGCGGCACTGCGCGTCGGTGACACGGCCGACGAGGTCGCGCCCCGTGGTGCCGCTGCCCTTCTGCACGCGCGCCGCCTTCTTCAGGAAGTAGCTCGCCGGCGGCGTCTTCGTGACGAAGGTGAACGACTTGTCCTGGTAGACCGTGATGATCACCGGGGTCGGCACACCCTGGTCGCCGTTCTGCGTGGCAGCATTGAACGCCTTGCAGAACTCCATGATGTTCAGGCCGGCCTGACCGAGCGCCGGCCCGACGGGCGGCGACGGGTTGGCCTGTCCGGCCGGGATTTCAAGTTTGACGTAACCGTCAATTTTCTTTGCCATGATCTGGACCTCTTTTCCTTTCGAGGTTTCGCGGTACGGCACCCCATGGACTTGTGGGGCCAACCTCCCGCGCACCGCCCGTCCCCACCACGGAGAGGGTCGGCAAACAAACGTTCAGGCTAGAGTTTCTCGACCTGACCGTACTCAAGCTCGACCGGCGTGGACCGGCCGAAAATCGAAACAGACACCTTCAGCCGCGCGCGCTCTTCGTCGACATCCTCGACCACGCCGTTGAAGGACTGGAACGGGCCGTCGTTGACCCGGACCTCTTCACCGATATCGAAGGTGACGGACGGCTTCGGCCGTTCGACGCCTTCGCGCACCTGATGCAGGATACGATCCGCCTCGGCCTGGCTGATCGGCGCCGGCTTGTTGCCCGCACCGAGAAAGCCCGTGACCTTGGGCGTGTTCTTGACCAGGTGATAGCTCTGCTCGTTCATGTCCATGCGCACGAGCACGTAACCCGGGAAGAACTTGCGCTCCGAGTTCACCTTGGTGCCGCGGCGCATCTCGACCACTTCCTCGGTCGGCACCAGGACGTCCTCGAACATGTCATCCATGCCCTTGGTCACGGCCTGCTCCTTGATCGACTGCGCGACCTTGGCCTCGAAGCCCGAATAGGCGTGAACGACAAACCACTGCATGCCCATCAAACCATCAACCTCCGACCGACAGGGCCAATTGCACGAGTTCCGCCAACACGATGTCGACGAGAAAGAAGAACAGGGCCGCGAACGCGACCATGACGACGACCATCAGGGTCGACTGGATGGTTTCGGTGCGCGTCGGCCATGTGACCTTGCTCACCTCCTGACGTACCTGGCGCACAAACTCGCCAACCGATGGTCTTGCCATTCGTTCCGCCTTCATCGCGTTACCACTTCGCGTCCGTCACAATCGCGCCCGGGGTTCCGGCTGGCAGGAGTGGTAGGACTCGAACCTACAGCCCCCGGTTTTGGAGACCGGTGCTCTACCAATTGAGCTACACTCCTATCCACCGAACGCGCCGTCGCTGTTCCGCTCCGGCCTATTCGATGATGGAGGTGACGACGCCGGCGCCGACGGTGCGGCCACCTTCGC
>JAYQGE010000038.1:0-15548 GCA_038140435.1 Rhodospirillaceae bacterium
GGCGCATGGCGTCGGCCTCTGCAATATCGGAACCGCCCGCGCCGATGATGACGGCGAGTTCGACCTCGTGATCGTTGCGCCGGTCGCCGAAGCGCAGTTCGACACCCTCGCCCGGTCCGACCAGCGAACTGTTGGCCTTCATGAACAGGCCGTAGGTGTCGATCGTCTTGATGTCGCGGCCAAGGTTGATCTCCTGGTCCGCCTGCGCTTCCGCCGCGCCGAGCATGTCCGCGGCCGCACCGTTGGCGAACACGATCTGGTCGTTCACATGCACCAGAACGGCGTCGGGACTGACGTCCACGATCTGACGGTAGCGCTCCTCGCTCTCCAGCAGGGCATTCTGGGCCGCGACTGATTCCGTCACATCGCGAACGACAACGAGCACCCCCGGCGCCCCCTTCCATTCGATCGTCTCGTATCGTCCCTCGCCGAGAAACGTGGTCCCATCCAGCCGCAACCGGCGCGCCTCGAAAAAGTCTGTGCCGTCTTCATCGAGAGCCGTGTTGATGTTGCTCTGCAGAATGTTGCGGTCGTCAGCGTGGATGGTGTCCATGACCGGACGCCCAAGCAGCTCCGAATCGCTTTCTGCCCGGAACATGCGAACCGCCGCCTCGTTCACGAAAACGATCTCGCCGTTCACATTTACGAGCATCGCATCCGGGCTGATGGCGGCAAAGTCGCGCTGGCGCGCCTCGGCCTCACGCAGCGCGGCGTCCGCCTCGATCTGCCGGGTGACGTCGCGGATCACGACGAGGAATGCTTCGGCGCCGTCCCACACGATCGGCTTGCCGCGGCCCTGGCCCTCGAAAATCGATCCGTCGAGACGGAGCTGGCGAACCTGGATGAAATCGGTCTGGCTGGCAGGTTCTTCTTCCCAGCTTGCGGTGACCCGCGCCCAGTCCTCCGGCACAACGAGGCTCTCGTTGCTGAGACCGATGAGATCTCCCGGGGCACGCGCCGCGAACATCTCCGCCGCCGCTCCGTTGGCGAAGACGATCTCGCCGTCAACATGCACGATCACCGCGTCGGGGCTGATCTCGGCGAACTCGCGCTGCCGCGCCTCGCGTTCCGAAAGCGCCGTCGCGACGCGCTCGTGATCGCTCAGATCGCGTATGACCATGAGCGTCGCGGGCTCTTCTTCCCAGGTTATCTGCGCGCCGCGCGCCTCGGTCGGGAACGGCATTCCGTCGATATGCCGGCGCGTCACGTAGAACGGCCTGGAACTCTCGGCAGCTCCGAAATGAACATGATCTGCCATGACCCGCTCGAGATCTTCGGGATCGATCAGGTCCCAGGCCGATCGGCCAATGAAGTCCGTCTGCGACTGCGCGCCGAACATCTCGATCGCCGCCGGATTGGCCCAGAGAATTTTACCATCGCGGTGCACATAGATCGCATCGGGCACCAGTGCGGCGATGTCACGTTCGCGCAGCATCAGCTCGGTCAGGCGTTTCTCTCGCTCCATCTCGGAAGAGATATCGCGTGCGATGAACAGGACACCGAACACCTCGCCATCATCATTCTCGAGCGGATTCACGCGCACGGAGACGCGCACCATCGACCCGTCCTTGCGCACGCGATCGACCCGGCGCGGCGCGACCGGCTGACCGGACAGCGCGCGCGCGAAAAGCTTGAGGGTGTCGGCCGATTGTTCCGGCGGACAGAGGAAACAGACGTCCTTCTTCTGCGCTTCCGCGAAGGTGTACCCGAAAAGCTCCTCGGCGCCGGCGTTCCAGATAACGACCTCGCCGTCGGCCGAGTACACAATCGCCGAGTCATGTATGTGCGAAAACGCCGCCGCCAGGGGTGCGAACACATCTTCCGTTTCGTCGATCATGTCGGCGGTCACATCGATTGCGCTTACGTCGAGATTTGATGCCAATGCGCACGCCTCGCAGCCGGGATGATGACGGCACGCGCCCGCACAGGACGCGGCTTTCGGGACTTTCCGAACCTAGACAAGCGTTTCTTAACATACGCTTAAAATTGATCGGATCACACGACCCCGGGAGAGAGGGCAAGGCCGATGCCGGAACCGTGGAACGGTCGTCATCGGCCGCCGAATTCGCTAGAGTACCGGAGTGTCAGGGAGAGACGTCATGATCGAAGTTGTGGGTTTTCGCTACTGTCGGCTGGGAACGGCCGATCTCGAGGAAACGGTCAAGTTCGCCACCGACATGATCGGGCTGGAGGACGTGGGACGCGAGAATGGTGCCGCCTACATGCGCGGCGACGACCGCGACCACAATATCTGCTACTTCCAGGGCGACCCCACTGACCACACGCTGGGCCTAGAGCTCGCGGACTTCGACGCACTCGACGCGGCGGAAAGCAGCCTGTCCGCGGCCGGGCTCGAGGTGTATCGCGGCAGCGACGAGGAGGCCGCGGCACGCCGGTGCATGGGCTACCTCAACTTCAAGGACCCGAGCGGAAACTCCATCGACCTGACGGTACGGCCGTTCGCCTCCGGACGGCGCTACTTCCCCGGGCGCGACGCCGGCATCGACGAGTTCAGCCATATCGGGCTCGCGGTGACCGACCCGCGCGAGGCCGAGAAATTCTGGTCCGAGATGTTCAACTTCCGGACCAGCGACTGGATCGGCTGGTCCGCGCTCATGACCTTCGATGCGGTGCATCACCGCTTCGCCCTGTTCCCGTCGAACAAGCCCGGCATCCAGCACATCAACTTCCAGGTCCATGAGACCGACGACGTGATGCGCTCGAACTACTTCCTGCGCGATCACCAGGTGCGCATCCAGGCCGGGCCGGGGCGGCACTCGCTCTCCGGTGCGCGGTTCCTCTACTTCTACGGCCCGGACGACATGATCTACGAATATTCCTGCGGCGTGAGGATGGTCGACGACAGCTGGCGCGCCCGCCAGTTCCCCGTCAACGACGCCTCGTTCTGCGCCTGGGGCTCGCGCCCCGACCTGAGCGTTCTCGAAGGTGAGAATGCCGCGGAGTGATCGGCGCCCGGATCCCGTGAGATCGGCTCATGATTAAGATCGTCGATATCCGCTACTGTCGCCTCGGCACCGCCGACCTCGAATCGACTGTCGACTTTGCGACGTCCATGATCGGGCTCGAGGAGGTCGCCCGCGCCGACGGGCAGGTCTATCTCCGTGGCGACGACCGGGATCACAACATCTGCTACTTCGCCGGCGATCCGACCGACCACACCTTCGGACTGGAGGTCGCGAGCTTCGACGCGCTCGACGCAGCGGCGAGCACACTCGAGGCGGCGGGCGTCGCGGTGCGCCGCGGCAGCGAAGATGAGGCAACCGCACGCCGGGTCATGGGGTGCATCAACTTCCGCGACCCCACAGGCAACTCGGTCGATCTGGTCGTCCGCCCACACCATTCCGGGCGCCGGTATTTTCCGTCGCGCGATGCGGGCATCACCGAGTTCAGTCACATCGGGATCAAGACGGACAACCCGGCGCGCGACGAGAAGTTCTGGAGCAGCCTGTTCAACATCCGGGCGAACGACCGGATCGGCGATGCGGCGCTCATGTCCTTCGACGAGGTGCACCACCGCATCGCACTGTTCCCGACCGACCATGCCGGAATCCAGCACATCAACTTCCAGGTCGAGAGCATCGACGACATCATGCGCTCGCACTATTTTCTGACCGAGCGCCAGGTCCAGATCCGGTTCGGGCCCGGGCGGCACCCGACGTCGGGCGCGATGTTCCTCTACTACGAGGGTCCCGACGGGATGACCTACGAGTATTCGTCCGGCGTGCGGAACGTGGACGAGAGCTGGCGACCGCGCCAACTGCCCTTCAAGGACGAGTCCTTCTGCATGTGGGGCGCGCGCCCGAACATTCCCGAATTTTCCGACGGCTGAGCCGGCCATACCGGCGCTGGAAGGACATCCCGCCATGAGCGATCCACGCCCCGGCAAAAGCGCCGTGATTCCGCCGAAGGCATACGAGAATCCGGACTTCCTGCACAGCCGCGAAGCGCGGGCGATCCGTATCCTGTCCGAGTATCAGGAGCCGCTGTCGCGTTTCGAGCATTACGACATCGACGACACGATCGTGTTCATGGGGTCCGCGCGCATCAGGTCGGCCGAGGACGCAGCCGCCATGGTTGCGGCAGCCGCGCGCGGCGAGGCCGACCCGAAGGAGGCCGAACGTGCGGAACGCATGTCCGTTTACTACGAAGCTGCCCGCAAACTCGCCTTCCGGCTGACTGAATGGTCCAAGGGGCTGGGCGAGGACAAGCGCCGCTTCGTCGTCTGCACCGGGGGCGGACCCGGCATTATGGAGGCCGCCAACCGGGGGGCGTCCGAGGCCAAGGGCATGAACATCGGGCTGACGATCTCGTTGCCCTTCGAGGACTTCGAGAACCCCTATGTGAGCCGCGAGCTGAACGTGATGTTCCACTACTTCTTCATGCGGAAGTTCTGGTTCACCTATCCCGCGAAAGCCGTCGTCCTGTTCCCGGGCGGGTTCGGCACCCTCGACGAACTGTTCGAGATCCTGACCCTGGTGCAAACCCAGAAGATCAAGAAGCGCCTGCCCGTCGTGCTGTTCGGCCACGAGTTCTGGGACCGCGTGATCGACATGGATGCGCTGATCGAGTTCGGCACGATCAGCCCCGGTGACATCGACCTGTTCCACCGGACCGATTCCGTTGACGACGCCTACGATCACATCACGCGCGAGCTTGCCGCCCACGGGCTCGAAGAACCCGGCGTCGCGCTCTAGCACGCGCGGCCGACGGTTGCTCTTTCCCGCGCCGGGCATCATATGTTGGACAACATGCCCGCACACAGGTGAGCCAGATGAGCTTCCGGATCGAATACTGCAAACTCTGAAACTACGAGCCGCGTGCGCTCCGTGCGAGGGACCTGCTCGAACAGCTTGGCGCAACCGTCGAGATCGCGCCCGGGCGAACCGGATCGTTCGAAATCACGAAGGACGGCGCCCTTCTCTTCTCGAAGCTCGACACCGCGCGTTTCCCCGACGATGACGAGGTGCGGGCTCTCGCCGGCCCGGCCTGACGGCCCTGCAAACGATGACCCATGACCCCTACTTTCCCGCCGGCGAACCGCGTCGCCTGATCGTCGGCATCTCCGGCGCGACCGGGATCGCCTACGGCATCCGCCTGCTCGAGGTGCTGCGTGAATGCGAGGTCGAGAGCCACCTCGTCGTCACCCGCCCGGGGCTGATGACCCTCGGTTACGAGACCGATCTCTCGCGTGACCAGCTGTATGACCTCGCCGACGTCGTCTATGCCGAGAACGACGTGGGGGCGGCCATCTCATCGGGCTCGATGATCACGCTGGGCATGATCGTCGCGCCCTGCGCGGTGAAATCGGCCGCCGAGATCGCATCAGGCGCGACCCAGACCCTGCTGACCCGCGCGGCCGACGTGACGCTGAAGGAACGGCGGCGGCTGGTGCTGATGGTGCGCGAGAGCCCGCTGCACACAGGCCATCTGCGGACACTGACGGAAGCCTCGGAGATCGGCGCCATCGTAATGCCGCCCATGCCCGCCTTCTATCCCCGGCCCGAGACCATCGAGGACATGGTGGACCATACGGTCGGCCGAGCGCTCGACCTGTTCGGGATCGAACACGACCTGCTGAAACGCTGGACCGGCAGGCCTGACTAGAAAGCCGTCTCCGTGATCCGCGCGGCCGCGCGCTGCGTACCGGTTTCGACATGCCGGAACATCGGAGAATCCATGCCACGCTGTTCGCGTGGCTCACAGCATTGCTGATCGCCGTGGCCCCTGCCGCCGCAAACCCGGCGGACGGAACGTTGCGCTTCGACGTCGAGCTGGACGGCCGAAACATCGGTGCACATGCGCTGACGTTCGAAACCCACCCCGACGGCACCCTGGATGTTGCGATCGAGATTGACCTGGAGATCGCGTTCGGACCGTTCACCGTGTTCGCGTACACGCACCGCAACCGAACGTCCTGGCAGGGCGGGCGACTGGTGGCGATGAACAGCGAAACCGACGACAACGGTGAGCAACACTGGGTCATCGTGCGCGCCGGGAACGACGGCCTGACCGTCAGCTCGGACCAGGATCCGGGTACGAAGCTGTCCGCGGCGATGCTGCCGACCACCTACTGGATGGCCTCGACCGTCCGCCAGACCCGGATGATCAATTCCCAGACCGGCGAACTGCTCGAGGTGAGAACCCGGAAGGTCGGACGGGAAACCGTGCCCGGCCCCGGCGGCGCAGTTCCGGCGACACATTACCGCCTCGACGGCGATCTCGAGATCGATCTCTGGTACGACGACGCCGGCGTTCTCATCGGACTCGCTTTCGTTGCCCGCGGCGCACAAGTCACCTACCGTCTGCGCGAGCGCACGGGCGAGATTCCCGTAAGCATGGCCGGCAGCATCATGCATGACCGGCGCTGATCGTCGACGCATGGCAACGAACGGCGACTGAATGGTCTCCTCCCGCCTTTCCGCGCTCCAGCTCTTCGCCTACGGTCTGCCGGGGCTGCCGCTGGCCATCCTGCTGCTACCGCTTTTCATTACGGTACCCACCTTCTACGCGGACGATCTCGGCCTTGGCTTCGCGACCGTCGGCCTGATCCTGCTCGGCGCGCGGGTCTGGGATGTCGTGACCGATCCGCTGATCGGGATTCTTTCGGACCGCTTCCACACGCGGTTCGGGCGCCGGCGGCCGTGGTTGCTGGCCGGTGCGCCGCTGATGGTGATCGGCGCCTGGGCGTTGTTCCGCCCGCCCGACGAGGTCGGCGCGCTGCACCTCGCCGGCGCGACATTCGCGCTCTACCTGGGCGGCACGATGGTGATGCTGCCCTACACCGCCTGGGCGGCTGAGCTGTCGCCCAACTATCACGAGCGCAGCCGGATTGCCGGCGCACGCGAGGCAGCGCTCGTGATCGGCACCCTCGGCGCGATGGCCGTACCCGCGCTCTTCGGCATCGACCGCGCGATCATCATGGACGGAACCGCGATCGCGCTGCTTGTCCTGACCCCTCTGACCGTCGGGGCCGCGGTCATCGCGCTTCCCGATCCCGGACCCGCGCCGCACGAGCCAGCTGCCCCGCGGATTGCCGCGCATGTCGGTTTTCGCCGGTTGTGGCGCAACCGGCCCTTTCGGCTTCTGATCTCCGCCTATTTCATGAACGGCATCGCCTATGGCCTGCCGGCAACGCTGTTCCTGCTCTACGCAGAGCACATTCTGGGCCGCCCGGACCGATCATGGGTCCTGCTGATCATCTACTTCGCGAGCGCCATCGCGGCCCTGCCGGTCTGGCTCGCCGTCAGCCGGCGGCTCGGGAAGCGCCGCACCTGGATCATCGCGATGGTCATGGCGACGCTGGGGTTCTGGCCCGCCGCTCTGCTCGGCCCGGGCGATCTCATCTGGTTCGTCCTGATCTGCGTCTGGACGGGCATCCCGCTGGGCGCCGAACTCGTCATGCCGCCGTCCATGCAGGCCGAGGTCGTGGACCTGGACGCCACCGAGACCGGTTATGGGCGCGCCGGTACGCTGTTCGGGCTCTGGGGGGTCGCCACCAAGATTCCCCTCGCGCTGGGTGTCGGGTTCGCATTTCCCATTCTGGGGCTGGCGGGGTTCAGCGGAGACGCGGAGCGCAACAGCCAGGATGCGCTCCTCGTCCTGGCAATGCTCTACGGCCTGGTTCCGGTCGCCTTCAAGCTGATCGCCATCCGGTTGATCTGGAACTATCCGCTCGATGCCGGCCGGGACTGACGCCGCACCGACGAAAGATCGCGCGCGCGGAAACTGATTGTGTCCCCGACCGGGTGGCGCAACACGATCCGCCAGTGGAAATGGCCACCACACCCGTCGGCCGGCGGCTGGCGCTCGATGCGCTCGATCACCTGCGCGCGGATCTCGTCGCCCGGGCATTGAAGCGACATCTCCAGATCGCGTACATCGTCGAAGACGAGGTCGGTCGGCGAACGGTGCATCTCCATGGCACCGCCGTCCAATACGCCGCCCGCCGCGTGATCGATGTCGAGAACGAGGCTGCGCCCGGTCCGCCCGCAACCGTCAACGCGGATACCGAAAACGGTATCGCCGCGCCAGGCATCGGGATCGTGTTCGGGACGTGTGGAAGTTCGCGCCATCCCGGCGTGGTAGCGCGATTCGCACTGAAACTGCGCGAACTATCGTGGCGCATTTGCACCAAAAAAACCTGAAAAGCCGGCCGATCAGTCGAGGATCGCGGCGAACCCCCGGCCGGCAACGGAGTTGTACCACGCGGCAATAAGCCGGCGTTCATCATCCTCCATGAAGGACACGTTCGCCGGCGGCATCGCGCGGGTATGGCCGGCCTGGAGGTAGATCGCGCGCGCATGGGCGGCGATCTGGCGGTCGGTTTCGAGCTTCACGCCCTTCGGCGCCTTGACGATGCCGTCCCACGCCGTGACCGAGGCGTGGCACATGGCGCAGCGCCCCTGCACGATGTTGCGCACTTCGCCGAAGTGCGACGATGCGACGAAGCGCTGCTGGGACGGGGTCAGCTCGGTGCTTTCCTCGGCCTCGGATTCGAACAGCGGCGAGAAGGCCGACAGCCACATGACGATGATGAAGATCATCACCGTCGCACCCCAGGTCCAAAGCGGGCTGCCCTTGCGCGCATGCACCGAGTTGAAATAGTGGCGGATCGTGACGCCCATCAGGAAGATCAGGCTGGCGATGATCCAGTTGAACTCGGTCGCGAACGCCTGCGGGTAATGGTTCGACAGCATCAGGAACACGACCGGCAGGGTCAGGTAGTTGTTGTGGGTCGAACGTTGCTTGGCGAGAACCCCGTGCTTCGCCTCGGGTTTGCGGCCCGCCTTGAGGTCGGCGACCACGATGCGCTGGCTCGGTATGATGGTCAGGAAGACGTTCGCCGACATGATGGTCGCGGTGAATGCGCCGAGATGCAGGAATGCCGCGCGCGGCGTGAACACCTGGGTGTAGCCCCACGCCATGATCACCAGCAGCACGTAGAGCAGCAGCATCAGGGTCGTGTTGTTACGCCCGAGCGGGCTCCTGCAGATGAGGTCGTAGGCGAACCAGCCGAACACCAGCGAACCGATCGAGATCGCGATGCCCGCGACCGGAGAGATGTCGAGGACGTCGGGGTCGACGAGGTAGAGTTCCGCACCGGCGTAGTAAACCAGCGTCATCAGGATGAACCCCGACATCCACGCCCAGTAGGACTCCCATTTGAACCAGGTCAGGTGCTCCGGCAGCGCAGCCGGGGCCACCAGGTATTTCTGGATGTGATAGAAGCCGCCGCCATGGACCTGCCATTCCTCGCCATAGGCGCCCTCGGGCAGGTCCGGGACCTTGCGCAGCCCGAGGTCGAGCGCGATGAAGTAGAAGGACGAGCCGATCCACGCGATGCCCGCGATGACGTGAAACCATCGCGCCGCGAAGGACAGCCATTCCATGACCAGTGCGGTTTCCATCCAATCCCCCTGCTTACCCCGTAACGCGCGGCGTCACGCGCCGTGCTCCACAATTGCTTGCCGATCTTGCAGCCATTTCCGATAGATTGCACACACGATGCCGCATGTTGAAAACATCCGCATGTTCGTCCGGGTCTTCGAGCTCGGCAGCATGTCCGAGGCTGCACGCGACCAGCAGGTCTCGCCCGCCGTCGCGTCGAGCCGCATCTCGCGGCTGGAGAAACATCTTGGCGTGCGCCTGTTCAACCGCACGACCCGTCGGCTGCACCCGACCGAGCACGGCATCACCTACTATGACGGCGCGGTCAAAATTCTCCAGGCGATCGAGGAGGCCGAGGCCGCCGTCGCCAGTATCGCCCGCAATCCGCGCGGTTCGATCTACGTCGCCGCGCCGCTGGGGGTCGGCAAGCGGTTGATCGCGCCCCACGTCCCGGATTTCAAGGACGCCTACCCCGACATCAGCGTGCGCCTGCGCATGTCCGACCGTAACGTAGACCTGACGCGCGAGGGCGTGGATATCGCATTCCATCTCGGAAACCTCGCGGACTCGGCGCTGCGCCTGACCAACATCGCGGAATGCCCGCGGGTGCTTTGTGCTGCGCCGGATTATCTCGCGCGCCGCGGCACGCCGGCGGGCGGCGACGATCTGGTGGCAGACGGGCATGATTGCCTGATGCTGCGGTTTCCCGGCGCCGACGAAACCCGCTGGACGCTGGTGACCGACAGCGGGCCGAAGCGTTTCGATGTCTCGGGGCCGTTCGAGTCCGACGACGGCGATGTGCTCACGGCGTGGGCGCTCGACGGCCGGGGCATCGCCATGAAGCCGGTGTTCGAGATCGCCGAGCATCTGCGCTCGGGCGCCCTCGTCCCCGTCGCGCGGACGACACCGCCCGAGCCGGCGCAGTTGGCCTGCCTCTACCCGCACAAGCGTTTCCAGGATCCGAAGATCCAGCTGTTCATCGACTTCATGGTCAAGCGGTGCAAGCAGCAGCTCAAGGAACGGGAATCCGTGTTTCAGCTTCCGCGGTAGGTCGCGTAGCCGTAGGGCGAGAGAAGCAGCGGCACGTGATAGTGCGCGCCGGCATCAGCGATCGTGAAGCGGATCGGCACACTGTCCAGAAACACTCCCTCGGCAAGCGCCGCGCCCGAGCCGGCGATGTAGTCGCCGGCATGAAAGAGCAGCTCGTAGGCACCGGTCGCAAACGCCTCGACCGGCAGAACCGGCGCATCCGTACGACCGTCCGCGTTGGTCGTGAAAGTTCCGAGGTGCTCGCGCGCGTCGCCGTCGAGGCGAAACAGGTCGATCCGCAGGCCCGCCGCGGGCGTGCCGCGCGCGGTGTCCAGCACATGAGTCGTCAGATATCCGCCGTCGCCGGCCATCGGGTGCCCCCCTGTCTTGCGCTGCGAACCGCGCGTTGCGATCCAACCGCCTATTACGCCGAATCGAAACCCGTGTTTCGATATATGTCTTTCTTGTTCTTTTTGAAAATCGAACGCATTTAATTCGATTATACGTAAATGCCAGTTTGCCGAGGGGGACAAACTTGACACGTTATCCACGCGATCTGCGCGGCTACGGTGCCGTGCCGCCGGACCCGCAATGGCCGGGCGGTGCCCGCATCGCAGTCCAGTTCGTGATCAACTACGAGGAGGGTGGCGAGAACAACATCCTCCATGGCGACGCGGCCTCCGAGGCGTTCCTGTCCGAGGTGGTGGGTGCCCAGCCCTGGCCCGGCCAGCGCCACTGGAACATCGAGACGATGTACGAGTACGGCGCGCGCGCGGGCTTCTGGCGCCTGCACCGGCTGTTCACCGGCGCCGACATCCCCGTCACCGTTTACGCGGTGGGCACCGCTCTCGAACGCTCCCCGGCCCAGACCGCGGCGATGCTGGACGCCGGCTGGGAGATCGCCAGCCACGGCCACAAGTGGATCGAGTGGAAGGACATCCCGATCGACGAGGAACGCCGGCTGATCGAGGAGGGCATCCGCATTCACACCGAGGCGACCGGCGTGCGTCCGCTGGGCTGGTACACCGGGCGCGGCACGGAGCACACCCTCGACCTCATCGCCGATATCGGCGGCTTCGCCTACACGGCCGACAGCTACGCCGACGACCTGCCCTACTGGCACATGTCCGGCCGCACGCCGCTGCTCGTCGTGCCCTATACCCTCGAGGCGAACGACATGCGTTTCGCCACCGCCCAGGGCTTCAATGCGGGCGACCAGTTCTTCAACTACCTCAAGGACAGCTTCGACGCGCTCTACGAGGAAGGCCTGGCCGGATCGCCGAAGATGCTCTCGATCGGCCTGCACTGCCGGATCGTCGGGCGGCCCGGCCGCATCCAGGCGCTGAAGCGTTTCGTCGAGTACGCCCGGTCCCACGACGCGGTCTGGTTCGCCCGCCGCGTCGACATCGCGCAGCACTGGCACGCGACCCACCCCGCCCCCGATCTGTCGGACAGGCCCTCCCGGCTCGAGCGGGATGCGTTCGTCTCTCGCTACGGCGGCGTCTTCGAACATTCGCCCTGGGTCGCCGAGCGCGCGTACGAACTCGAGCTCGGACCCGCGCACGACACGGCCACGGGGCTGCACGGCGCGATGGCGCGGGCGTTCCGGGCGGCCAGCGAGGACGAACGCCTCGGCGTGCTGACGGCGCATCCGGATCTGGCCGGAAAGCTCGCCCAGGCCAAGCGACTGACAGACGAATCCACCGCCGAACAGGCGTCCGCGGGTCTCGACGCCCTCACCGACGGCGAACGCGCGACCTTCGAGCGCCTGAACACGGCCTATCGCGACGCATTCGGATTCCCGTTTATCATCGCGGTGAAGGGGCTCACGAAGGCGGAGATCCTCGCGGCGTTCGAAACGCGGGTCGCACACGACCTCGAGACGGAGTTCGCCGAGGCGTGCCGCCAGGTCGAACGGATCGCGCTTCTGCGCCTGAAGGACATGCTCGATGACTGACGCCGCCATGAACCTGGAACGCAAGCCGCTGCTGCGCGCCGACGAGATGCCCGACTTCGCGCGCAACGCGATCAACCTCGCGTCGGCGGGGCTCGGCGCGCGCGGCGTCTCGGCGACGGACGAGTTCTTCGCCCCGCTGGTGCGCATGCTGCAGGACTCAAGCCCGGTCTTCATCACCGACAAGTATGACGATCACGGCAAGTGGATGGATGGCTGGGAGACCCGGCGCCGGCGCGGCGGCGGACACGACCACGCGGTGATCGCGCTGGCGGTGCCGGGGACGATCGACGGCTTCGACGTGGATACGTCCTACTTCACCGGCAACCACCCGCCCGAGTGCCGGATCGAGGCCTGCCGGTCCGACGGTGACCCCGACGACGACACGGCGTGGACGGAACTGGTCGGGATGCAGCATCTCGACCCGGACTCGCACCACTTCCTGCCCTGCGCCGACGACAATGTGTGGAGCCACCTGCGCTTCCATATCCATCCCGACGGCGGGGTCGCGCGGCTGCGGGTGTTCGGCACCCCCTATCTCGACCCGGCCAGCATCGAGGGCCGCGACATCGATCTCGCGGCGACTCTCACCGGCGGCCGGATCGTCGCCTATTCCGACGCCCATTACGGGACCTATCACCGGCTGCTCGTCCCGGGGCGCGGCCAGAACATGGGCGACGGCTGGGAAACCCGGCGCCGGCGCGGACCCGGCCATGACTGGATCGTCATTGCGCTCGGCGTGCGCGGCACGATTTCCCGCGCGGTCGTCGACACCGCCTACTTCAAGGGCAACTTCCCGGACAGCTGCTCGATCCAGGCGACCGACCTGGGCACGATCGGCGTCGATATCGGCGACGACAACATCAAGGGTTCCGAGGACTGGCCCACGCTCCTGAACCAGCAGAAACTCTCGGCCGACGCGGTCCACGAGTTCCTGGACAACCAGCTGAGCGACCACGGACCGGTCACCCATGTGCGGCTCAACATCTTCCCCGACGGCGGCGTGAGCCGCCTTCGGCTGTTCGGACGCGCCTCGTGACCGGCACCATCGACATCGCAGCCCTCACGGCCGACGCGTTCGCCCCCTATGGCGATGTGATCCAAGCGGCCGGCGAGCCCGATATGATGATCAACCGGGGCATGTGCGGGCGGTTCCACGACCGCGCAAAGATCGACGTGGCACAGGGCGACGGACGCACAGGAATCAGTGTGTTCAAGGCCACGGCGCGCACGCTACCGTACACGCTGGACATGATGGAACGGCACCCGCTCGGCAATCAGGCCTTTCTGCCCATGAGCGCGGATCCGTTCCTGGTCATCGTCGCGAGCGACCTCGATGGACGCCCGCACGAACCCAAGGCGTTCCGGACCGAACCCGGTCAGGGCGTCAATTATCACCGGGGGACCTGGCACGGCGTCCTGACGCCGCTCCACGAACCCGGGCTGTTCGCCGTGGTCGATCGCATCGGTCCCGGCGAAAATCTGGAGGAGCACTGGTTCGACGAACCCTACGAGGTCCGCTGAATCCCACGAAAACGAAGAACCGCAAGCGGACACCCATTCGCAATCGGCAGGCTTCTCCCCAACCACTGGAGGCACACTCAAAGATGGCTAACACGTCCAACCTCGGGACGCCGGAGCAACTCCGCGATCCGAACTACACGCCGCCGCTCGCGAAAGCGATTCCGCTCGGCATCCAGCATGTGCTGGCAATGTTCATTTCCAACGTCACGCCCGCGATCATCGTCGCCGGTGCGGCCGGGTTCGGGTTCGGCTCGAACTCGCCGGATTTCCCGGTCCTGATCTACATGATCCAGATGTCGATGCTGTTCGCCGGCGTCGCAACCCTGATCCAGACCATCGGCATCGGCCCCGTGGGGGCAAAGATGCCGGTCGTGCAGGGCACGAGCTTCGCGTTCCTGCCGATCATGATCCCGCTCGTCGCGGGCCAGGGCGTCGAGGCGCTGCCGGCCCTGTTCGGCGGCGTCCTGGTCGGTGGACTGTTCCACGCCCTGCTCGGCACGTTCATCGGCAAGATTCGGTTTGCGCTCCCGCCGCTGATCACCGGCATCGTCGTGCTGCTGATCGGGCTGATCCTGCTGAAGGTCGGTATCCAGTACGCAGCGGGCGGCGTTCCCGCCATCGGCAAGCCGGAATACGGCAGCCTGCTGAACTGGTCCGTCGCCGGCAGCGTGATCGTGGTGACCCTGGGCCTGAAGTTCTTCGCCCGGGGCATGTGGTCGGTCGCAGCCGTGCTGATCGGCCTGATCGTCGGCTACATCTTCGCCTACGCGCTGGGCATGGTGAGCTTCGCCAATGTCGGCCGCGCGGCCGTCTTCGAGGTGCCAGAGCTCTTCCCGTTCGGGGTCGAGTTCACCACCGCGGCGATCATCGGCTTCTGTCTCATGGCCTTCGTGTCGGCGGTCGAGACCGTCGGTGACGTGTCGGGCATCGCCAAGGGCGGCGCCGGGCGCGAGGCCACGGACAAGGAGATCGTCGGCGCGACCTATGCCGACGGCCTCGGCTCCGCGGTTGCGGGCCTGTTCGGCGCGCTGCCGAACACCTCGTTCAGCCAGAATGTCGGCCTGGTGGCCATGACCGGCGTCATGAGCCGCCACGTGGTGACCATCGGCGCCATCTTCCTGGTCCTCGCCGGGTTGATCCCCAAGGTTGGGGCGATCGTCACGACGATCCCGATCGAGGTGCTCGGCGGCGGCGTCATCGTCATGTTCGGCATGGTGGCCGCGGCCGGCCTGTCGATGCTCGCCGAGGTCACATGGAACCGGCGCAACATGATCATCTTCGCCGTCTCCATGGCGTTCGGCCTGGGGCTCTATCTCGAGCCGGGCGCGCTCCAGCATGTCCCGGACTCGATCCGCGTGCTGCTGGCCTCCGGCCTGCTGCCGGCGGCGTTCATCGCGATCATCCTGAACCTCATCCTGCCGGAAGAACTGGCGGACGATGTGGCGCAGGCGGGCGGCGACGACTGATCGTCACCCCGAAATCAAACACGGAAAAGCCCCGGCCGGTCGCCGGGGCTTTTTCATGGAACTCTCGAAACCTCGTCGCGAATGGTGCGCCCGGCAGGATTCGAACCTGCGGCCTCGGGATTAGGAATCCCGCGCTCTATCCGACTGAGCTACGAGCGCCCGTCACG
>JAYQGE010000039.1:0-13599 GCA_038140435.1 Rhodospirillaceae bacterium
GCGAGCGTGGCCCTCGTCGCCGCGCTCGAAGGAGCGACGTTCGCGCCGCGTCTGGCGGAATTACCTGCGGACCTGGACGATGCGCCCGACAGCGCGGTCGAGCCGATCTACGTGGTGATCAACGGCGAGACCGGGGATGCGAATCCCAGCCGCCAGGGCCTCGAGAGCGCGCTGGCCGACGGGCTGCAGCCCCTCAACGTCACGGGCGATATCCCGACCCTCGGGGACGGCTACAGCCCGCTCTGGGCCTCCCACCCCGTCAACTGGGCCGACACGTCCCTGGACCGGCGATGGCGCATCACCAGCGAAGCCGATGTGCGCGGGCTGGCCGGACTGCGTCTCGTTCACGGCCCCGGCGGCCGGGCGATCGGCGCGGACGGGATTCTGGTAAACTGCCCGGCGATCGCGCGCCGCGACTAGGCGCGGCAGGCAGGAGTGGCGGGTGAGCTGGACGGATACAACACTGACGACCTGGGGCCGTTCCCGCTACGCGCGCTCGGCGACCGTGGTGCCGTGCGACGAGGCAGGGTTGCGATCCGCGATCGGCGACACGCACGCGCGCGGCGTCATCACCTATGGCGGGGGGCGCTGCTACGGCGACGCGGCGCTCGACGACCGTGGCCAGACGATCCTGACAAACGCGCTCGACCGGATCGAGGTGTTCGACACCGGCACAGGCGAGATCGTCTGCGAGGCGGGCGTGACCTTCTCGAAGCTGCTCGACGCGGTGTTGCCCGCCGGCTTCTGCTTTCCGGTCTCCGCCGCGACCGCGAGCGTGACGGTCGGCGGCGCGTTCGCCAACGACATCCATTCCAAGAACCACCACCGGGTCGGCAGTTTCGGACATCATGTCGAGTGGATCGACATCATGCTTGCCAGCGGTGAGCTGGTGCGCGCGTCGCGCAGCGAGAACGCCGATATCTTTCGCGCGAGCCTCGGCGGCGCGGGACTCACGGGCACCGTGCTGCGGGTGTGTTTCCGCCTGATGCGGGTGTCCTCGCACGCGGCCGATGCCGAGTATCGACCGCTCGTGAATGCCGACGCGATGATCGACGCCATCGAGGCGTCACGGGAGTCGCACGCGTTCCTGTTCGGCTGGGTCGATGCGATGGCGACCGGCGCGAATTTGGGCCGCGGCATTCTGGAGCTGGGAAACCTTGCCGCCTCCAGCGAGGGGGTTGCGCCCGCGCCGCGCCCGAAGCGGATCCGGATCCAGCCGCCGTCTGCGCTGCTGCATCCGGTCCTCCTGCGGCGGTTCACCGATCGCCGGTACCGCAAGATGCCGGCGGAAGGGCGGCGCGCGCGATTGCACCTGCGCCCCTACCTGTTTCCCCTCGACCATATCGATGGTTTCAACCGCGTCTACGGGCGGCGCGGTTTCTACTCGGTGCATACGGGGTTTCCGAGCGAAACCCAGCGCGACGGCATCGTCGCGGTGATGGAAACAATTGCCGCTGCGGGTGCCGGGTCCTTCGCCGCCGTTATGAAACCCATGCGCGGACCCGGCGACGGGCTCCTGTCGTTCCCGGTGGAGGGCATGGCCTATGCGGTGGATTTGCCGCGCCGGACGGGCATCGAGGCGTTGCACCGGAAAATCGAGCAGATCACCCTCGACCACGGCGGCCGGCTTTACATCGCCAAGGACGCGCTGATGACCGCCGAGGGCTTTGCGGCCATGTTCCCGCGCCTCGAAGAGTTCCGGGAGATTCTCGCGAAAATCGACCCCGACGGGCGCTTCCAGTCGGACATGAGCCGGCGCCTGAACCTGCGTCCATAGCGGCACACGCCCGTCTGCGCGCGGGGATTTGCGAAGCGGCGGCGAGCGACTATGCTCGCGCCCATGAATGCGCAGACGCCCCCGGATTCCGCCAAAATGCCGGCACCGCTCGCCCTGCACCGCGAGACCGTGCAGCCCGAATGGATCGACTATAACGGGCACATGAACCTGGCCTACTACATGCTGGCGTTCGACCATGCGACCGATGCGTTTTTCGACTTCGTCGGGCTGGGCGAGGCCTATCTGAAGGCCAACAACGCCTCGACGTTCACGCTGGAGGGGCACATCACCTACGATCGCGAGCTCATGGCCGGCGCGCCCATGCGGTTCGAGACCCAGCTGCTCGCCCACGACGCGAAGCGGCTTCACTACATCCACTTCATGTATCACGCCGAGGAGGGGTATCTCGCCTCGACGAACGAACTGATCAGCCTGCATGTGGACATGACGGCGCGCCGCTCCGCCGCGATGCCCGGCGAGATTGTCGCCCGCCTCGACGCGGTCGCGGCGAGCCATGATAAGCTGCCGCGTCCGGAACAGGCCGGGAGGGTCATCTCCATTGCCCGCTAGTTCGTCTGCCAACGCATCCCTCGAGGCAAGCGTGAATGCGCGAATCAGGGGTCACCGCCACATCGGCACCGTTCGCGAGATCGCCGAGCGCTGGGGGCTCGCGGCGCGCCTCTCTCGCGCCGCCGACAAGGGGCCGGCGTTTCGCGAAATGCTCGACTGCGCCGTCATCGTCAGCCGCCGGGCGCGAACCCTGGCGGGCGCGGCCTATGCCGCCGAGCGGCGGATTGTCCTGAACGCCAGGTTGCTGGAAAGCGGGTGCGAGGAAGATCGCGACGCAACCTTTCTGCACGAGTGCGCGCATGTGCTCGCGGACCTGTTTCACGAACGGCCCTGCCGGCACGGCGCGCGCTGGCGCGAGATGATGCGGCTTCTCGGCGAGGTGCCGAACGTACGCCACCGCATCCCGTATCTGTCGCGCGAGGCCAATGCGAAAATCATCTGGCGCTGCACGAGCTGTGCACAGGCCTATCATTATGTGCGCCGGCCGCGCCGCAAGATCGGGGATTGCTACTGCGCCGATTGCGGGCCGGAGCGTGGGCGCCTGCGCGAGGAAACCCCGGAATGAATACCTCACGGCCTGATGGCGGCGGTACGGCGACCGAATTGCGGATTGTCGTCTGGCAGTTCGTTCGAATCATGGTGCAGCTTGAGACAGTGGCGCGCGCGCGCGGTCGGGCCAAGGCACCTTCCGTCTATGGCGACTGGCGGCCGGCCTGGACGGAAGTCGACCGGACGCTCACGCGACTGGGCGAGAGCGATTCAGAGGCCTTTTCGGACCTGATGATGAATCAGGAGGTGGTCCTGCGGACGCGCGACCGTTCGCAGATGAACGAGGTCACCCGCGCGATCGAGAATGTCATCAACCAGCTCGACCAGGAAATCCGCGCCGTGCGCGGCGAACCCGCTGCGGAGGAGGAGCTGAGGTTCGAGCGCCGCGAGCTGAATGCGCTGCTCAAGAAGCTGCGAAAGATGGGGCGCGGCGCCGGAGCGGCGCGTGGTGCGCGGTCCGGCGGCGGGCGCGGTCCGAAACCGTCTAGTCCGCCGCGTCGCGGCCGCGGTCGGAAAGGCTAGCCGCGAAGGCCTCGACCGCTTCCTCGAGAGTCCGAGAGCGATCCGCGGTCTCGCGGGTCTCGGACGCAAGAGAAGACTGCGCCAGCAGGTTGAAGATATCGGCCGCGCCCTCATGGATGCGCGGTGTCAGGCCCACATCCGCGAATGTGCGTGCGATCTCCAGCATCTCGCCGGCCCAGCGGTCCGCGTCGGCCGCTAGCCACGGCACGCGGCCCTCGATCCGCGCCAGCATCTGCGGCTGGGCTTCGGTGAGTTCCCGATGCAGCTCGCCGGACAGGCCGAGCTGCGCCGCCCCGATCATCACGAGAGCCTCCAGCGTCATGCCGCCCTTGTTGAGGGCCGCGTAGCACATCTTGATCGCAGAGGCCCGGCCGACGCCGCCGTCGAGCGTGCGGACAATCAGGTCCGGGCGTTCGAGGATCTGCAGGCGTTCCGGACGTTCTCCGCTGACGTAAAGCCGTGGCGGGTTCTTGCGGCCCGGCGGCATCCCCATGATGCCGCCATCGAGATAGTCGCCGCCAACGCCCCCGATGATGTTCGCGATTTCCCGGCTCGTTGCCGGGGCAATCGCGTTGCAGTCCGCGAACAGCGGTTTGGCGCCGGTAGATGTCATCAAGGCGGCCACGTCCGTCGCGAATCCGGCGGCCGCGGCGGGTGGCATGACCGACATCACGAGATCGGATGCCGTGACGAGAGACGCCAGGCCGCCGATATCCTCGATGCCTCCCTTGGCCGCCAGTGTTCGGGATCGTTCGCTGCGCCCCTCGAGCGCCGTGACGACCCGGAATCCGCCTTCGCGCAGGGTCCGGCCGACGGCGTGTCCCATGTCGCCCGTGCTCACGATACCGATTGTGCCGATCGCCATAGGCAATGCCCCCGGAAGTTGCCACCACGATTGATTTTCGCGGCATGGCACGCTTACATCGCCGCCATCCTATCATCGCGGTATCGGAACGGGGGAAGAGGTGGCATCGGACAGGTTGGTGGAGCCCGCGTGGCTCGAGGAACATCTCGAAGACCCGAACGTCGTGGTCCTCGAGTTTGACTGGACAGGAACGGACTCCTACGACGCCTGGCACATCCCGGGCGCACACGGTTTCTTCTGGAAGGATTTCCTGTGGGACGACTCGATCCGCGATTTCCCGTCGCCGGAACTGTTCGCCGAGCGCTGCGGGGCGCTGGGGGTTTCCAACGATACCACCGTCGTCTGCTATGGCGACCCGGTGCAATTCGGCACCTACGGCTGGTGGGTGTTCACCTATCTCGGTCATCCCGATGTGCGCCTGCTGAACGGTGGGCGCGTACTGTGGGAGAAGGAGGGGCGCCCGACCACGACCGACGTGCCGACACCGACACCCGCGATGTACACGCCGGGGACGGGACGGAACGATCATATGCGCGCGCGCTTCACGGATATCCTCGATCGGCTCGACGATGTGAAGGCCGGCGGCGGGACGGCGCTCATCGATCACCGATCGCCCGAAGAGTACAACGGTGAGCGGGTCAACATGGTCGGTGCGCCGGATGTCGGCGCGGAGCGCGCGGGACGCATCCCCGGCGCGAAGCATCTGTTCTTCGACGAACTGCTCAATGACGATATGACCTTCAAGGACGAGGCCGCGCTGCGTGGCCTGCTGGAAGGGGTCGGGGCGGCGCCCGACAAGGAGGTGATCTCCTACTGCCGCCTGAGCCATCGCGCGACGCTGGCCTATTTCACCATGACCCAGCTGCTCGGCTATGAGAATGTGCGCAGCTATGACGGGTCGTGGACCGAGTGGGGTAGTCTCGTCGGCGTGCCGATCGAGAAGTAGCGCGCGGAAACGCATGTCGGGTCGCAATGACCCGGTAAACCTGTGAAACGGAGTGTGACGAGATGAGTTTGAGCGGACCGGGTGTCGAGAAGTACCCGCATATCTTCGAAGCCGGCGAAATCAGGGGTGTCAAACTGGCAAACCGCTGCATCGTCTCCCCAATGACGCGCACCAGCGCGACGGAGGACGGGATCGTCACCGACCAGATGGCCGAGTATTACGCCCGTTTCGCGCGTGGCGGCTGGGGCATGGTCATGACAGAAGGCGTCTATATCGATCTCAAATACAGTCAGGGTTACACATTCCAGCCCGGGATCGCGACGGACGAACAGGCGGAGAGCTGGCGCAAGGTCGTGGATGCCGTTCATGCCGAGGGCGTTCCGATCTTCATGCAGATCTTCCATTGCGGCGCCATCAACCAGGGCAACAACTGGGTCGAGGGTTCGATTTCGGCCTCGGCAGTGACGCCGGTCGGCGAGCAGATTCCGCGCTATCGCGGTGCCGGTACCGGTTTCCAGACACCGCGCGAGATCACGCGTGACGAGATGGCCGAAGTCGTCGAGAGCTATGGCGCGGCTGCCCGGCGCGCTGTGGAGATCGGTTTCGACGGCATCGAGGTGCATGGCGCCAATGGCTATCTACCCGATCAGTTCCTGACCGTGCACACAAACCTGCGCGAAGACGAGTATGGCGGCCCGATCGAGAACCGTGTGCGCTATCACTGCGAGGTGATGCAGTCGGTCCGCGACGCGGCGCCCGACGTTCCCGTCGGCGTGCGCATCTCCCAGACGAAGGTCAACGATCTCACCTATGTCTGGCCGGGCGGCGACGAAGACGCAAAGGTGGTGTTTCCCGCGATCGCAGCGACCGGTATCGACTTCTTCGATTGCAGCGCCCATCTGGGACTCGACCATGTCTTCGGGACCGACCATTCCCTGTCGGGGCTCGCGCGGCGTTACTCGGGCCTGCCGACCTTCGCGAACGGAAAGCTGCATGATCCGTCGGCGGCCGACCGCGCGATTGTCGAGGAGGAGGGCGATTTCGTCGCCATCGCCAAGGGCGCGCTGGCCGACCCCGAATGGCCGCAGAAGATCGCGGCGGGCGAGGAACCGGTGCCCTTCAGCCCGGGGATGGTCATGCCCTTTGCGACCATCGACTGCTACGAGGATTACTGGCAGGCCAACCCGACAGGAATTCCGTCCGAGGCTATCGCCGCCCGGGATGGCGTCGAGACCTGATCATCGGACGAATGTCACGGAAAGGAAAGGGCGCCCATGGGCGCCCTTTTTCATGAACAGGCCCGCAGGCGGGTCTATTCCGCCGCGTCGCGCCCGTCCTCGACGCCCGCCTCGAAGCTGACGCCGATGCCGCGCAGCTTCTCCAGCGTCTCGTCGCCGAACTTCTCGGCGAGCCGGTCGGCCTCGATCCGCGGGTGGTCGATGTCGTTGAAGGCTTCCTCGGAATCGCCGTTGATCCAGACCAGAAGGCGGGCCGTCTCGTCGCTGACATTCTCGAACCGACGCACCACGCCCGGCGGCACCGCGATCATGTCGAGAGGATCGAGGAAAAGCTCGTTCTCGCCCTCGTCGCCCCACTGGATCTTGAAGCGCCCGTTGAGGCAGAAGAAGGTCTCCCGGGTGAACTGGTGCGCGTGGAGGAGAGGGCCGTCGCCGGGCGGGCACTCGGCGATGATGACGCTCATCTTGTCCTCGGTCGTCACGGCCGGGTGCTGGGCCATCGGGCCGCCCTGGTTCTCCGGCGACATCAGCAGGTAAAGCGTCCGCGCGGTCATCATCTCGTAGACTTCCTGCGGGATGCCCACTTCCGCGTCGTAGCTGCTGCTCTGCGGCTTCAGCGTCTTGAAGCGTGCGACGCGCGCCTCCATTTCCTCGGGCGTGAAGTTCTTGGTTTTCATCGATGTCCCCCTCGTTTTTCGGATGGGCGTTCGCCGCATCGTCGTTCGGTTGGACGAAATCCTAATGCAAAGCTCGCAATACCGGGAGTCGCGTTCCGGGGAAGGCTATTCAAAGCGTGTCTTTGCGCCGGGCCGAAAATTCTGCCAGGCAAACCAGTAGGCGATGTGGCCGGGCAGGCGTGGCAGTGTCTCGCCGTTCGCCGCGACGAGGGCCGCCTCGGTGATCCGCCAGTTGCCGCCGGTCGAGACGAGGCTCTCCGGTTCGCTGGAATGCGCGCCGAACGTGCGGCCACCGGACTCGTATGCGCGGACCTTGCGAGAGGTGGGATCGCCCACGAGGACAATCGTGCGCCCGTCGATCGTGTCGTTCAGGACCGGCTTGTCCGCGAACAGGTCGAGGGCCCAGGCTTTCTCGGCCTCGCCGAGGCGCAACGCGAAGACATAGTCCTTCGCGGCGAGGCGCTCGTCGTGAACCCGCGCGGGGAACATCAGGTCGGGGCTTTCGAAGTAGGGGCCGTAGGGTCGGCCCGGCGTGTAGTCGCGGTCGAAGCCGGTGTCGATGGACAGGACGGTCGTGTCGGGGTGACGCGCCAGCCATTTCGCCCAGCTCGTGATGGCGACGGGGCGGACCTTGAGCGTTATGCCGGACCCGACGAGCGGGCCCGCGACGGGCTTGCCGGTAAACTGATTCCACAGTGTGTCGGTTTCCCGGTCGAACATCAGCTTGTTGGAGCGATACAGGAAGCCGGACGAGCCGAACTCGAGGGGCTTGTCGCGGCCCGCGACGGCCGTCTCGAAGAGGATGCCGGAACCGCACAAGGTGCAGTATGCGAGCGCGACCGGCACGCCGCCGATCACGTCGTTGAACATCTCGTGCCAATCCATCATCCGAAGCGGATAGGCACGGGCGTCGCCGTTGATCTCCACCCCGAAGACGAGTTCGTCCGGTGTGATGTAGTCGGCTTCATCGGGCGCGACGAGGGTCGGATTGACCAGTGCCGGGATGCCGTCCTTGACGACGCCGCCCCACACGACTTCCTCGAGGCGGATCGTGTGGGGGATGCCCGCGTAGAAGAACGCGCCGAGGTTCGGGTCGATATGGGAGTACACCCACGCCTTGTAGGCGTCGAAACCCTCGAACGGAACAATGTCCGGCCGTCCCTCCTGCCAGAGCATCCAGCTGTGCCAGCGGGTCCCGTGGTCCTCGCCAGTGAGGGGCTGGAGCGCGTTGACGATCGTCCATGGATCCTGCCCGAGGAACCGGAGCGACTGGATCAGCGCGGGCACCACGTCCGTGTCGCCGCGATCCACGAGGTGCGCCATCAGGCCGTTGCGCTGCAGCGTGCCCACCTGGAGGATCTGCCGGGCGATATTCTGTACCTCGGCATTGCTGAGCTCAGCACCTTGCGCGGGTGAGGTTTGCGCACGCGTGGAGATTGGCGCGAACGCGAGAAACACGGTCGCGCAGATGGCGCCGACCCGGAGCAGGCTCGTGTGTGCCGTCATGGTTTCAACATATGTCGCGTGTTGCCGATGGCGTGATCACATTCTCTTGGTCATGGGGTGTCGGCGTGGCGGGAATGCGCCGGTTTCAGGAGCGGTCGCATGGGGAGAACAGGGGGTTCGCATGGCGAACCCGGTGCTGCGCCCGAGCCCGCGTCGGCCTGTATGCGGGTCACCGCCTGTGCAATAGTTCCGGCGTTAATCGCGGGGGAGCACTCAAGATGCGTGAGTTCGTCTACGAAGCCCTGCCGGGCCGCGTGGTGTTCGGACTTGGCAGCCTCGACCGGCTGGCCGACGAGGTTGCGCGCCTCGGCGTCGACAAGGCGTTGGTCCTGTCCACCCCCCAGCAGCGCGACCAGGCCGAGGACGTCGCCCAACGGCTTGGCGACAAGTTCGCCGGTGTTTACGACAGGGCGGAGATGCATGTTCCGGTCGAAGTGGCCCAGGCGGCGCGCGAGGAGGCCCAGCGGCTCGGCGCGGATGCCTGTGTTGCCGTCGGGGGTGGTTCCACCATCGGTCTCGGCAAGGCCATCGCGCTCGAATTCGGCCTGCCGATCATCGCCGTGCCGACGACCTATGCCGGGTCCGAAATGACCCCGATCTGGGGACTGACCGAGGACGGGATCAAGAAGACCGGCCGGGACAACAAGGTTCTGCCCACGACGGTCGTCTACGACCCCAACCTGACGCGCACCCTGCCTGTCCACATCGCGGCTCCGAGCGGCATGAATGCGATCGCGCACTGCGTCGAGGCCATGTACTCGGAGACCGCCAACCCCATAGTCTCGATGATGGCCGAGGAGGGCGTGCGGGCACTCGCGCGGGCCCTGCCGGCCGTGGTGCGCGACCCCGACGACATGGACGCGCGCACCGACGCGCTCTACGGCGCCTATTTGTCGGGCGCGTCGCTCGGGGCGGTGGGCATGGCGCTCCACCACAAGCTCTGTCACACGCTGGGCGGCAGCTTCAACCTGCCCCACGCGGACACCCACACGATCGTCATTCCGCACGCGACGGCCTACAACATCGATGCGGCGCCCGATGCGAAGGAACGGCTGTCGCGCGCGCTCGAAACGGATGCGCCGGCGGGCGCGCTGTTCGACCTGGCCGAGGCGATCGGTGCCAAGCTCGCCTTGCGCGACCTGGGCATGACCGAGGACGACCTCGATCGTGCCGCCGACATTGCAACCGAAAACCCGTACTACAATCCGCGCCCGATCACGCGCGAAGGTATCCGGGCACTGCTCGACGATGCCTTCCACGGACGCCGACCGACGGCCTGAACGACAGGAGAGTGAAAATGCCCGAAGCCTATATCTGCGATGCCGTGCGTACGCCTTTCGGCCGCTATGGCGGTTCGCTATCGAGTGTGCGCACCGATGATCTGGGCGCGATCCCGATGATGGCCCTGAAGGAGCGCAACCCGGGCGTGGACTGGGAGAAGGTGGACGAAGTCTATTACGGCAACGTCAACCAGGCGGGCGAGGACAACCGCAACGTGGCGCGCATGGCGCTGCTGCTGGCCGGATACTCCCCGGAAGTTCCGGGTGCGACAGTAAACCGGCTGTGCGGCTCGGGGCTCGAAGCCCTCACGGCGGCCGCGCGGGCGATCCGCACGGGCGAAGCGGATCTCATTGTCGCCGGCGGCGTCGAGAGCATGTCGCGCGCACCCTTCGTCATGCCCAAGGCCACCAGCGCCTTTTCCCGATCGAACCAGGTCGAGGACACGACCATCGGCTGGCGCTTCGTCAATCCGAAGATGAAGGCGGAGTATGGAATCGATTCGATGCCCGAGACGGCGGAGAATGTAGCGGATGAGTTCCAGGTCTCGCGCGCCGACCAGGATGCGTTCGCATACCGGTCCCAGGCGCGTACCAAGGCAGCCCTCGAGAACGGCCGGCTGGCGAAGGAGATCGTCCCGGTGTCCGTCAAGCAGCGGCGCGGCGATCCCGTCATCGTCGATACGGACGAGCATCCGCGGCCGGACACGGACCTCGACACGCTGGCGAAGCTGCCGACACCATTCCGCGAGGATGGCAGCGTGACCGCCGGCAATGCGTCGGGGGTGAACGATGGTGCCTGTGCCATGATCATCGCCTCGGAAGACGCCATCGAGAAATACGGCCTGACGCCGATGGCCCGGATCGTCGGCACGGCCACCGCGGGCGTGGCGCCCCGGATCATGGGGTTCGGCCCGGCGCCGGCGACCCACAAGCTGCTGGAACGACTGGGACTCAAGATCGGCGACATCGACGTGATCGAGCTGAATGAAGCCTTCGCGGCGCAGGCGCTGGCCGTGACCCGCGATCTTGGCGTCGCGGACGATGCCGAGCATGTCAATCCGAACGGCGGGGCGATCGCGCTTGGCCATCCGCTGGGGGCGAGCGGGGCCCGGCTGGCGACGACCGCGGCCTACGAGCTGCAGGACCGCGACGCCCGCTATGCGCTGTGCACCATGTGCATCGGCGTCGGTCAGGGCATCGCGACGGTCCTGGAACGCGCGAGCTAGGGGCGAAGAGGCGCAGCGTGATGAAAACAACGATTGCGCGAACGCTGGCGGTGGCGGCGCTCGGGCTTGCGCTTGCGACAGGGTCCGTCTCCGCCGCGGACAAGGTCTTCGGACTGAAGCCCGCGATGCCTCAACCCGCCGCGTCCGACCTGAAGCCGGGGCTCGCGGTCACTTACTATTTCCACAAGTTCGACGACACGCGCGAAATCCTCGACTGGGCCAAGTATCGCGAGGGCGTGCCCGGCGAACCAATCCTGATCCTCGATTATTTCGTGGGCGACGGAGAGGTGCTGACCAGCGGCCGAACCGATTTCGTGGGCGCCGACATTCGCGGTTATATGCATTTCCCCGTCGCCGGGACCTACACCATCGCGATGCACTCCAACGACGGCGTGGACCTCAAGATCGGCGGGAAGCGCGTGGTGTACGACCCGGGCGTGCACAGCGACCGCTTCTCGGACCTCGTGCCGGTCGAGATCGCCGAACCGGGGTGGTATCCGCTCCACCTTCTCTACTTCGAGAAGCAGGTTACTTCGACGGTCGAACTCTACTGGCTCAAGCCGGGCGATACGGGTCAGCTCGATTTCGTGCCGGAAGAGGCGTTCGGCCATCGGCCGGGGGAACATCCCGGCAGCTAACGCCCGCCGCCGTCACGGCTGCGAATCGACCACCAGGTCTTCCTCATCGAACGTGAGCAGCGCATCCGCGTGGTGTGCCGCATCGTCCACGAAGAGCTGCCGTGTCAGCCCCTGCACGAGGCGGGGCACGCCGTAGCGCATGGCCGTCGCCGAGGCGGCGGACAGGCCGAGGCTCGGCTTCGTGCCCAGCGAGAAGCAGTGAATGTGGCGCAGCCATGGTGCGGCACCCGGGGTCTTCTCGGTGAAGGCGAAGGACTTGTCGAGATACGGATAGGTGCCCATCGGTGCCCAGTCCTCGCCCTCTGGCGGCGTGTAACGGTCGCGCCACAGGGCGATCTCGCCGGCGATCGCGGAGGTCTCGATGCGCAGGCTGAAGTCGTTGGCGAAGCCGGTGGCGGCGATGACAAAGTCGGCGCGAATCGTCACACCGGCGGCGGTCTCGATGACCACGTCGTCATCCTCCATCCGCGCCGCGACCACGCCTGCGCCCTCGTGCATCCGAAACCCCGCCTGCCGGTGCGCCCGGTCGAACGTATCCTGGGGTGGGGGCTGGTTGTTGCGCATGACATGCACCATCAGCCGCCAGCGGGTGGCGTCGTCCAGGTCCTCGAAGTGCTTGAGCCATGCAACGCTGTCGATCGGCTTGTGTGCGTTCACCCGCGGGATCTCGTCGCGCCGGACCAGCAGGTCCGCGCGCGCGGCGCCGGCTTCGAGGACCGCCGCTGCGGCGTCGAACCCGCCCGCATTCGCGCCGATCACGATGACCCGCTTCCCTGCGAATGCATCCAGGTCGAGTTCGGTGTTGGCTTGCGCGTAACGGTCTGTCGGCAGGTTCTCGGTGAGAATCTCCGGGATGTGCCAGACGCCGCAGCCCTCGAGCCCGTTGGCCAGCACCACCTCGCGGGCGAGCAAGTTTCCGTCGTGTCCGTTCGGGCCGGTCGCGGAGACCGGCACGCGGATCAGGCTGGCGGGATTGTCAGGCTCGACGGGGACGATGGGGCCCACCTCGGTCTCGTTCCAGACCGGCAGCTCCAGGATCTCCCGGTACCAGTTGAGATATGCCTGCCAGTCAGTGCGCGGGATGCGGACGAGCGCCTCCCATGCATCCGCCCCGTAGCGCGCGGTGTACCAGGCGCGCGGGGTAAGGGAGGGAATGCCGAGCGCGGGACCCGTGATGTCCTTGTGGGTGCGCAGCTGGCGCATGCGCGCGTAGGTCACCCACGGACCCTCGCGACCCGCCGGGTTCCGGTCGATGGCGAGGGTGTTCGTCACTTTCTCGCGACCGAGCGCGAACAACGTCCCGAGACCGCTCTGCCCCGCGCCGATCACGAGGACGTCGTAGACATGCTCCCCCGACGCCGTTCGGCGCGGCGGCACCCATTCCGTCTTGGGGTGATCGAGCAGGGCCATCTCGTGGCGTACGCGTGCTTCAAGCGCTTCCAGGGATTCAGTGTGGTCGCGGCTTTCATTCATCTCGGTCGTCCGGATCGTCTCGAATGGATGCGCCCCTTGGGTCATTCACGGATTACGAGAACCGGGGCGGGGTGCCGACGTTGACAATTGCGTTACAGTTTCGCGCCGGTCCGGATTCTGTCACTAGAATCCATCTGGAACGTCGGTGCGATGGAAGGTGGGGAAACGGGTGCTGTCCCGTAACGCGAACATATGAACGCTGAGGATGACACGACGGCGCCGCGCGAGAAAGCCGGAGAACATGTTGGCGTTGCCACGCTGATTGTCTTCGGGTCGATTGATCCACCCCCATTGAATTGGTCCACCGTGTATTTTAGTGAACGGAGGATCAA
>JAYQGE010000040.1:0-13335 GCA_038140435.1 Rhodospirillaceae bacterium
CGCCGATGGTGGTCTCGGGCACCCACGCGCTCGACATGTGCATGTGGCTGATGGAGGGCAAGACGCCCGTGTCGCTCTACGCCCAGTCGAACGACAAGGCGCTCTCCCAGTACGGCACGAAGGATTCCACCTTCGGCATCTTCACGATGGACGACGGCACGATGTTCTCGATGAACATCTCCTGGGCCGCACCTGTCATCTGGCCCGGCGCCGTCTACGGCCTCGAGATCGGCATCATCGGAGACAAGGGCGTGATCGACATCGAGGACACCCACCGTGACACCATCATCGCGTCGGAAATTCCGCAGGGTGCCGGCTACGCGCCCGACGGCTTCACGCCGGAGTTTCAGCGTCACGTCGACTTCATGACCAGCTACCCGCCCGGCGACATCTACAACGACCAGCTCTGGGGCCCGATGCGCGAGGAGACATTCTCCTGGTACCAGCGGCTGTGCGCCGGCCTCGAGACGCCGCACGCGACGGCCCAGGACGGACACCGCAATCTCCTGCTCACCATGGCGATGGACAAGTCATCTGCGCTCGGCGAGCGCATCGATCTGCCGCTCGACATCGACGACTACTACAAGTAGCGCCGGTCGCGTCCCGGAACGTTGCGCAAGGGGACCGAACCACGCAGCGCGGCTGGGAGACATGCGGCGGTCGACCCGATGCACGCGTCGGGCACGCCTGACGACGACCGGCACCGGCGCCAGATTGACGCCCCGGCGAACGACAACGTATTAGATTGGAGCTGTCGCCGCCAATCCACGCGCCAACCGATGGATCGGCTTTCGACGCGACGGCAGCGGGGAGGCAAACCGGTCCATGGCGGCGAAGGCCAAAGCCGAAACAAAGGCAAAGCCATCCGGAACGAAGTCCGGAAAGAATACCGCGCCGCGCCTGAAGCGGGCTCCGGGAAAGCCGCTCTACGCCCAGGTCGAGGAAATCATCCGGCGGCGCCTGATCGACAATTACTGGAAACCCGGCGACGTGCTGCCCAGCGAGTTCGAGCTCGCGCGCGAGCTTTCCGTCAGCCAGGGCACGGTGCGCAAGGCGCTCAACGACATGGTCGCGGAGAACCTGCTCGAACGGCGCCAGGGCCGCGGAACCTTCGTCTCGGAATACACCGAGCGGCGCGCGCTCTTCTTCTACTTCAACATGATCGGGCCGGACGGCGAACGCGCAATGCCGGTCAGCCGAATCCTCGCCTGCGAACAGCGCAATGCGACCGAGGACGAGCGCGACCGGCTGCAGCTCGATCCGGGCGCAAAGGTCATCGCGCTTCATCGCGTCCGGACGCTGGGTGACAACCCGGCCATCGTCGAACGCCTGACCCTGCCCCAGAAGCTTTTCCCCGACCTGGGCGGCGAGACGAAGCTGCCGGAAAATCTCTATCGTTTCTTCCAGGGCGAGTACGGCGTCACCGTCGCCAAGGCGGGCGAGTCCGTGCGCGCCGTCGCGGCCGACCCGCTCGAAGCGCAGCTCCTCGGCGTCATGCCGGGGGCACCGCTCCTCGAAATCGATCGTGTCGCGGTGACCATCGACGGCCGACCGATCGAGTGGCGGCTCAGCCGTTGCAACACATCGAACTACAGCTACGTGGCCGAACGGGGCTGACGGGCAAACACATCCAACCGGAGAACTGACATGACCACGCCGGAAATCGGTGTCATCGGCCTCGGCAACATGGGCCGGGGAATCGCCGACAATTTTGCAAAAGCAGGCCACGCGACCGCCGTCTGGGACGTCAGCGACGCCGCCTGCGCCCCGTTCGCGGCACGTGACGACACGACGGTCATGCCGCCGGGCGAGATGGCGGCCGCCGGGGCGATGATGATCTACGTCGTGCCCGCCACGCCCGAGATCGAGGGCTCGTTCGAGGGTCCCGACGGCGTCCTCGCGAAAACCGGCGAAGGCACTGTCGTCTTCGACCTGACGACATCCTTTCCCGAGGACACGAAACGGATCGCCGCCCGCGCCGCCGAGCACGGGATCGCCTATCTCGACGCCGCCATGAGCGGCGGCGCCACCGGCGCGGATGCCGGCACCCTCACCCTGATGATCGGAGGAGAAGAGAGCGTCTTCGAGGCCTGTCGGCCGAAGCTCGACGCCATCGCGGCCAACCTCTTCTATCTGGGGGACGTGGGGTCGGGACACGCCATGAAGCTGATCCACAACATGGTCACCCACGCGGTCTTCCTGACCACCTGCGAGGCGGGACGCATGGCCGAACGGGCGGGACTGAAGCTCGCCGACATGATCGACGTCTTCAATGTCTCCAACGCCCGCAGCTATGCGAGCGAGGCGCGCTTCCCGCGCCACATCCTGTCGGAGAAATGGGACGCCCGTTCACGAGTCTACAATCTCAACAAGGATCTCGGGATGGCACTGCGCATGGCCGAGGGGCTGGGAATGGACGCGCGCTACACGCGGGAGACCAGCGCCTTCCTCAACAAGGCGATCGAGCGCGGCATGGCCGAGGACGATTACAGCCTGCTCTACCCCGTCTTCGACGAGATCCGCGAGATGGAGTAAACGCCGGTTTACTCGGCGGCGGCGGAAAAGTTCGCCCGCGGCTCCGGAGCGCGCCGGCGCATGGCAATCTGCATCCGCCGGGACAAGGCGAGCGGCAGGCCGAAGACCATGCGAACGCCCCGGCGCACCGCAGCACCATGCAGGGTGCGTCCATGGCGCACATAGTGGTCGAAATCGATCGAACCATCGGAAAGACGGCGGATATTCCGGATCTCGGTCATGGTCGGCTCCCGTGTTGAATGACAGAAGCAACCTAGATTGCGAGAATGGGCGGCGCTTGCAGGCGAGCTTGATTTGCCCTTGAGGAATCCTTGATTTTGGCGACCGGACAGGATCGACGGGCATGACGTACCGGTTCGGCAACCATGTGCTGGATCCGCAGGGCTTCGAACTTACCGAAAACGGTGAACCGGTCCCGCTGGAGCCCCAGGTGTTCAGCCTGATCGTTCTACTGATCGAGAATCGCGACCGGGTCGTCACCAAGGACGAGTTGATCGAGGTGATCTGGAATGGGCGGATCGTCTCGGAAGCGACGCTGAGCAGCCGGATCAGCGCGGCGCGACGTGCGTTGGGTGACACCGGATCGCAGCAATCCGTCATCCGGACAATACCGCGGCGCGGGTTCCGGTTCGTGGCCGATGTCGAGGCCGACATACCGGGACCTCGCGCCAGCGCACGGGAAACACCGGCGCAATCCCAGGACGTCCGGTTCTGTGTGACACCGGACGGCATCGAGATTCCCTATGCCCGGTCCGGCAGCGGGCCGACGCTCGTAAAAGTCGCGAACTGGCTGAACCACCTGGAACAGGACTGGTCGAGCCCGATGTGGGCGCCGCTGTTCCGAGAGCTCGCCGGCATACGGTCCCTGTTGCGATACGATTCCCGCGGGGTCGGCATGTCCTACTGGAATGTCCCCGAAATCACTTACGATTCTTTTCTGACCGATATCGAAACCGTCATTGCGGCCGCGGAACGGGAACCCTTCGCGCTTCTCGGTATCTCCCAGGGTGCGGCGATCGCCATCGACTAAGCCGCCCGCCATCCCGAGCGCGTCACCCATCTCATTCTGTGGGGCGGCTTCGCACGGGGCCGGCGTCAACGCGGGAACCCCGAAAACCTGGCCGAGAGCGAAGCCTTCATAACGCTGATGCAACAGGGCTGGGGCCGGGAAAACTCGCCGTTCCGGGATATGTTCGCCTCCCTTTATCTCCCCGACGCAACGGACGAGCAGATTGGCTGGTGGTCACGGATGCAGCGCACGGCGACATCCGCCGAGAACGCGGTCCGCATGCGCGAGGCGATCGACAATATCGATGTGAGCGCGAGCCTGCCGCACATCAGGGTTCCCACCCTGATCATGCATTCGCAAGGCGACCTGGTGGCACCCGTTTCCGAGGCACACTATATGGCCGCACGAATTCCCGACGCACAGTTCGTCCTCCTCGAGAGCACGAACCACATGGTGATGTCGCAGGAAGCGGCCTGGCAACGCGCGGTCCGTGAACTCCACGCATTCCTCGCGGAGGGCTAGCCCTTCGGCAGATACTCGAACAGCTCGTCGCGGAACCCGGCCAGGTTTCGCTCGACCACCGGAGCCACGGCTGCAACGAAGGCGGCGCGCTCGTCTTCGGTCAGATCGATCAGCTCGTTTCCGGCGGCTTTGAGCTTCGCTGCGATCTCCTCGTCATCGCCCGCGGCGAAAGCGCGCTGGGCAGGCGTCGCCTCGGCGAGCGCCGCCTCGACGGCCGCCCGCACATCGTCCGGCCAGCCATCCCAGGTCGCCTTGTGCGCCAGCACCACGCAGGGGCCGAAGAAATGTCCCGACCGCGTGATCCAGTGATGGTGCTCGTGGATCGCAAAGTTGTAGGTGTTGGTCAGCGGGTTTTCCTGGGCATCAACCGTCCCGTCGGCGCACGCGCCGGGCAGTTCCGCCACATCGAGAGGCACCGGCTCGAACCCCATCGCCGCGAAGCTTTCCTGCTGCAGGGCGCTGAAGAGCGTGCGTATCTTGAGACCCTTGCAATCCTCTGGCGTGCGGATCGCCCGCACGCCATTCGAGAAATGCCGGAAGCCGTTGTCCCACCAGGCGACGATCCGGAAGTCCGCCGCCTCGGCCATCTTGTCCATAATGAGCCGGCCCAGCGGTCCGTCGAGCATGGCGTGCCCCTGGGCCCGATCGCGAATCAAGAACGGCAGGTCGAACAGCGCGATCTCCGGCACCTTGTCGGCCAGATAGCTGGACGAGAAGTAACAAAGCGTCGTCTCGCCCGTCGCAACCATGTCCAGGAGGTCCGCCGCCTTGCGGCCCTGCTCGGTCACGTTCAGCACATGCTCGAAGGCCACCCGGTCGCCGAGCGAGCCTGCGAGGTTCTCGGCAAACACGCGGACGGCCCGGTTGTGAACCGAACGCGGCCCCTGGTAGCCGGAAAAGCGGATCTCGAACGCGGACATCGGATCAATCCACCGGAGACAGGGACGCCCCGGACATCTCGGGGTCTCCCTCCGCAATCAGCCCGTCACGAACCTTGGGCATTGTCAGGCCAATGTCCGTCACCGGAAGCCCGTGGGTCGGAGCGATGACCTGCGCACCGAGCTCCTCGATCAGAGCCTCGAGCTTGTCGACGTAGATGTTCATGTCGGTCGTGGTCGTCCAGAAGAGCGCCCGCTCGGCAAAAACCGCAAGCACATCCTGGAGATCGAGCGATGTCGCCTCCTCGGCGACCAGCCCGCAATGCCCATCCTGGTGATAGTGGCTGTAGGCAAGACCGTCGCCCGGAAACAGGCATCGCGCGGCCGTGTCGTACCCCCACAGCGAGGTGCGCAAGTCGCGGATCACGGGCTCGACCCCGACGAACTTTCGGCCGCCGAGATCGATCTCGTCGCCCACCTCCATGGGCACGAGCCGATCCGCGTGCTGCGGGAATGCCAGGTGATAATCCGCGACATCTCCGTGCACCGTTATGTCCGGCCAGTTCTGGAAGACCCTGCCGAGCCCGCCCGAATGGGGTGTTTCCTGGTGCGTGATGAACAAATACCTGAGCGGCGCGCGGTCGGCCGTCAGAAGCTCGATCATCTGGCGTTCGATCTCCGGGAAGTCCTTGGGGTGTCCGGTCTCGACCAGCATCGAGGCTTCGCTGCCACACACAAGGAAGGCCGCATTGTAGGAATGATAGGCGCGCCCCTGGTATTGCTGCTCCAGACAGTCTCCGAGCCAGAACACCCCGGACGCGATTTCGCGCGGCAGCGGATTGGAATCGAGCATACGCCCCCCTACCGTTCGAGGCCGCGCGGCACATAGGCCGGCGCGACCTTCTTGCGATCGAGCTGATCGAGGACATCGTCCAGCACCTCGAACTGCCGATCGACATGCCGGCGGCCGTTCAGGATCGTGCCATAGCCGGGCGCGATAGTCTCGATATCGAAGCGGTCATACACCTCGGCCACCGCCTTGCGAATGGGTGACAGGTTCGCCCCCTCGATCCACCAGTAGCGGGTGTTCAGCAGGAAGGATCGCACGAAGGAGAAGTCGGTCACACCATCCTCCTCGTTATCGCCCAGCATCCAGGGACCGTCGTCCCTGTCGCTCCACACATGGCTGAACATGTCCGACGAAAACAGGATCTTCGACTCCTCGTCATATATCCACCGGGTGCTGATCAACCGGATCGGCGCATTCAGCACATCCACGATCCGCGAGGGTCCGAGCTTCACACGCGAATGATCGCCGCGCCCGATGAGGGTTGTTTTCAGGATCGGGTTACGCTCCTCGTCCCGCAGGGTCTCGAACTCGATCCAGTCCTCGATATCGGGCACGTTGGAAAAACACTCGACCACGTTGAAGCGCTTGGCGATGGCCATCGCGTTCGACACCGACATGAACTCGTTGATGCGCAGCGGGAACAGGGAGAGGGGCACATCGGGTCGAATCAAGCTGCCGAGTTGTCCCAGAATCTCCCCTTCATGCGCCGCATATCCGGTGTCGAGCAGCATCGCCCGATCACCTTCCTTCAGGAGATAGCAATTGGCGACCGAGTAACCACGCGCGCTTTCCGGATAGGCGCTGATGCGCCCATTCAGTTCGAACGTGTTCTGCATACCGTAAACCCGGCCAGCGCCCAGTTCGATGAGGCCGCTATACGGCATGATGCGTTCTCGCCGTTCGCTGTTCCGCCGACCGGTACTACTCGGCCGCCAGCGGCCCCGACGTGTCGTTGCGCGGCAGCATGACCGGCTCGCCGCGTTCGGCCGAGAGGTCCGCGGCCACATAGACGTCCATCACCTCGCGCGCCTCCGCCGGTTTCACCATCACCGGGCGGTCGTAGACGATTGCCTCGATGAAATGGTCCGTCTCCGCCTTCATCGGGCCGGCGAACACATGGTCCACCGGCTCGCCGGGCATCGTCGACATCGGATACTGGATGCCGCTCTCGACCGTGTTGAACTGCACGTCCTTGTGGGTGTCGTCGATGGTCAGCGCACCGTCGGTGCCGACCACCTCGATCCAGCACTGGGAGTAGTTCTTGTAACCCAGCGGCAGAATCCATCCCGCGCCGACGGTGATCGTGGTGCCGTCGTCCATGGTGACCATGATCCACTGATGGTCCGGCGTATCGCTGTCGCGTGCGAACAGCTTGCCCGACTGCTGTGAATAGACCCGCACCGGCTTGCGTGGCCGCAGGCACCAGAGCAGGAAGTCGAGATCATGCGTCGCCTCCATCGCGGCGGGCGACATCTTGGTGCGGCCGGTGATCTTGTCACCGAGCTCACGCGTGACGTTCCGGCTGACGAGACAGGTCACCGGCTCGCCGATCGAGCCGTCCTTGAGCGCCTTGTGGACGAAGGCGAACTTCGGCTTGAAGCGCTGGGAGTACCCAACCGAGAACTTCAGGTTCTTCTGCTCGGCGATGCTGATGACCTCGTCGGCCTCTTCCATCGTCTGGGAGATCGGCTTCTCGACGAAGACGTGCTTCCCGGCCAGGAGTGAATCCCTGATCATCGGATAGTGGGTCGATTCCGGGGTCGCCGAAATGAAGATGGCATCGACGGAATCGTTCGCGAGTATCTCGTGATAGTCGTCGGTCGTGGAAACAGGGTTGGTCTCCGCGGCAACCTCGGCGAGACGCTTGGGCCGAATCTCGGCCAGATGCAGCTCGTTCACATGCGGGTTGATCGCACAGGCGTTGGCGCGAATACCGCCACACCAGCCCGGTCCGATAATACCGACGTTGATCTGTTTCATTTCCCATCCCCGATACGCAACGACCGGGTCATCCGAGAAGGACAGCCGGTCTTATATAAGATCAATGGACACTATCCCCATCATCGGTGATAGACAGGGTCGTGCGCAAGGTCCGGCAGCCACACGGAATCAGTGCGCGGCAGGAAACTCCACCACGAAGCGCGCACCCTGCACGGCACCGCCGGGACCGTGACGGTTCTCCGCCCAGATACGGCCGCCCGCCGCCTCGACGATCTGACGTGATATGGAGAGCCCCAGCCCGGAATGGGTACCGAACTTCTCACGCGCCCCGTCGGGGCCTTCCGGGGGACGATCGGAATAGAACCGCTTGAAGATCGATTCCAGGTTCGCCTCCGGGATGCCGGGGCCATCGTCGTCGACCGTAATCACGATCAGGTCCCCGCCGCGGCGCGCACGGCGCACCGCAGTGAGCACGATCTTGCCGTCGCGCGGGCTGAAGGATTGTGCGTTGGCGATGATATTGCGAAACACCTGTCCGAGCCTGTCCTCGAAGGCACGGACGAACAGGTCCTCGCCAGGCTCCAGGTCAAGAACAATGTCGGCGCCCGACGCCGTCGTCTGGATATCCACCAACGCGCCCAGCGCGACACGCAGGTCGATCTCCCGGGGCGGGTCCCGGCTAAGTTCCGCATCGAGCCGAGAGGCATCGGAGATATCACTGATCAGACGGTCGAGGCGTGCCACGTCGTCCAGAATGATGGACATCAGCTTCTTCTGCTGCACCGGGTCTTCGACGCGCGCCACCGTCTCGACCGCGCTGCGCAGGGAGGTCAGGGGATTCTTGATTTCATGTGCGACATCGGCCGCAAAACGCTCGATCGCATCCATGCGCTGCCAGAGCCCCTCCGTCATGGCGCGCAAATCACGCCCCAGGTCGCCGATTTCGTCGCGCCGGTTTGCGAAGTCGGGCATCACCACGTCGCGCCCCGATCCGCCGCGAACCTGCTGCGCGGCGCGCGCCAGCCGCCGCAGTGGCCGGGCGATCGTCGCCGCAAGGTAGATCGACAGCAGGATCGTCACGGCGAACGCCACGCCGAATATCTGCAGGATATCGATCCGGATTGCGCGCATCGCACGCTCGATCTCCGCACTGCCCCGGGAGAGCATCAGTGCGCCAACAACCTGCCGGTAGCGCTGGATCGGTACGGTGACAGAGATGATCATGCCGCCCGAAAGGTGGCGCCGCACCGCTGCGCCCTGGATTCCGGCGAGCGCGACCGTTACCTCGCGATAGTCGCTGGCCCGCTGGGGCACAAGTTCCTGATACACCGGCAACTCACCCTGCCCGGGCAACCAGTCCAGGACGGCCTCGAAGCGGTCGCGCGCCCACAGCCAGGGCGCGAACCCGTCCGGCGGCGGCAGGGCCTGCACCCGCACGGTGCCGCGCGCGCTCCGCAGGGACTGGGTGTCGGTGATCATCACGCCGTTGTCGGCAAACAACCGCGCCCGGTTCTCGGTCGGCTCGGTCAGCCGGCGCAGCATCAGGTTTGCCCGCACCGGATCGATCTGCTGGCCCACGCCGGGCGCCACCCGGACGGCCCCCGCCCCGATCGCGCCGGCGAACACCTCACCCTGAACGCGAAGAGCCTCGATCTCGGCCTCGATCAGGCTGTCCTGATACTGGTCCAGGAAGAAGAACCCGCCGACGGGCACCGCCAGCACCAGGAGGTTGATCGCCAGGATTCGGCGGGTCAGCGACGTCGAGGGCCGCCGCCGTCGCAGCCAGGTCCACAGGACACGGGCACGACCGGCATCCGGCACATCGTTATCCGCGCCGGGCCGGGCCTCATTGCCGGCATTGCGCTTGCCCCCGATCATTCGGGATCCGGTGCGGGCGTCGAGCGTCATTCTGTTCCCCGGGTCCCTGCGGGCTCCCCATTCATCGTAGCATCTGCCGGCGGTCTCACGCCGAGATCGGCGACAGATCAGGCGTCCTTGTAACGATACCCGATCCCGTACAGCGTCTCGATCTGGCTGAACGCGTCATCGACCTCGCGGAACTTCTTGCGCAGCCGCTTGATGTGGCTGTCGATCGTCCGGTCGTCCACATAGATGTTCTCGCCATAGGCCGCATCCATCAGCTGATCGCGGCTTTTGACATGGCCTGGACGTTGTGCGAGCGCCTCGAGGATCAGGAACTCGGTGACGGTCAGCGTGACCTCCTGGTCGCGCCAGGCGCACAGGTGCCGGTTCGGATCCATGACCAGGTCGCCGCGCTGGATGGTCGACTCGTCCCCCTCCGCCGGGGCCTGCCCCGCCTCGGAGCGGCGCAGGATCGCGCGGATGCGCTCGATCAGGAGGCGCTGGGAAAACGGCTTGGTGATGTAATCGTCCGCGCCCATGCGCAGCCCGAGCACCTCGTCGATCTCGTCGTCCTTGGACGTGAGGAAGATGACCGGCATGCGCGAGGACTTGCGCAGCTTGCCGAGCAGCTCCATCCCGTCCATGCGCGGCATCTTGATGTCCAGTACCGCCAGATCGACCGGCGTCTGGGCCAGACCGGTCAGCGCCTCGTCGCCATCGGCATATGTGCTGACGCTGTAGCCCTCCGCCTCCAGCGCCATGGAGACCGACGTCAGGATGTTTCGGTCGTCGTCCACCAATGCAATTGTCTGTGCCATGTCCGGAATCCCCTTTCGTGTCATCGAAACACGCCATTCGGCGTGCATCGTCGTCGTTCGGACACGTTCAGCGGGCATTATGGCGCATTTGAGGCTCCATTGGGGCGGCATTCGCACATGTTTGTGCCGCGAATTCGGCGGCTTCACGCGTGCCACAACCAATCGTGAGCCCGTGCGACCCGGGGACGCATTGCGCCCACGCCGGACGTCGGCGTAAATCGCCACCATGAGACGCAAGCTCCCCATCGCTGTCGTCGTGGCCGTCGTCGCCGTCTTCGCGCTCGGCGCGTGGCTGAATCTGCGGGTCGCGGAGCCACCGGAAAGCGCGGCCGTCGGCGGCATGGTCATCAATGTCGATATCGGTGGGCCCTTCGAACTGACCGACCACACCGGCAGCCGCATGACCGATGCCGCGCTGCGCGGCAATTATGCGCTCATCTATTTCGGCTACACGTTCTGCCCCGATATCTGCCCCACGGAGCTGGGCGTGATCGCGGCCGCCATCGACGAACTCGGCGAGGCCGGGACACGGGTGACCCCGGTCATGATCTCCATCGACCCCGCGCGCGACACACCCGACGTGCTGGCGGAGTATGTGCCGCTGTTCCACGAACGTCTGATCGGCCTGACCGGGACCGACGCCGAGATCAAGGATGTCGCGGAGCAGTACCGCGTCTTCTATCGACGCTTCGAGGACCCCAACTCCACGGTCTACCTGATGGATCATACGTCCTTCGTGTATCTTGTAGACCCGGACGGCGCGGTCGCATCCATGTTCCGCTATGGGACCCCGGCCGAGGACATGGCCGATACCATCCGACAGCACATGCACAGCCGTGCGCGGGACTGAACCCCGCAAATAGGAGCCCCGCATGACCATACGTTTCGTTTCGGCCCTTCTTGTGATGGTCTTCATGGCGGCCCCCGCGCCGGCCCATGAGGAGAAGTCGGAAAACCTGACCATCTCGCACCCGTGGACGCGGGCGACCGCACCGGCGCAGAAGACCGGGGCCGTCTTCATGGAGATCGCGACCAACGCAAACACCACGGATCGCCTTGTCGGCGCGCAGTCGCCGGACGCGGAGATCGTGCAGATACACGGTCACTCGATGGAGAATGGCGTCATGCGGATGCGGCCGGTGGACGGGATCGATGTGCCCGCCGAAGGCAAAGCCGTCCTCGAACCGGGCGGGTTCCACATCATGCTCATCAACCTGAAGGCCCCCCTGTTCGAGGAAACCGTCATCCCGCTCACGCTCGAATTCGAGAAGGCCGGCAAGGTGGAGATCGAGGCGGTCGTCGAGGCGGCGGGTGCCGGCGGGCCATCGACCGGGTCCGGGACCATGAACCACGGCGGTGGGGCACACGGGCGATAGTTATTTCCCCTTGCGGCGCGGACGGCTTTGACTACTCTCCGCCGCGTCATGAATATCGACGATCGCGATAAACCGAGCGGCCCCCTGGTCCGACGCCTCATCCGCACGAGCCGCTCTGGTGTGCTAGCGACCCTAGACACCGAGACGGACGGGACGCCCTACGCCAGCCTGGTCCTGATGTCCTGCACCATGGACGCGTCCCCTCTGCTTCTGCTTTCAGATCTCGCGCGCCACAGCCGGAACATTCTGGCCGACGGTCGCGTATCGCTGCTGATCGGAAAACTCGGACTCAACGCCCTGAGCCAGACACGCGCCACCCTGATCGGCCGGATCGTGAAGAGCGACGATGCGGACGCAAAATCACGGTTCCTGCGTCACCACGCCGGCGCCCGGAGCCAGATGGCTTTTGACGATTTCCACCTGTATCGAATGCAGGTCGAGAGCGCGCATTTCATCGCCGGCTTCGGCCGGATCGAAACTGTGCCGGCGGATGACGTCATCCTCTCCGCGCCCGATCCATCCGCCCTGGCCGCTTCGGAGACGGACATCGTCGCACACATGAACGCGGATCATGCGGACGCCGTATCGGCCTATGCCACGGTCTTCGCCGACCGGGTCGGCCTGGACTGGACGATGTCCGGCATCGATCCCGAAGGGCTGGATCTGATGCGCCACGATATGGAATCGCGTGTCGATTTCGAAACACCGGTCGACAGCCCGGAGAGCGCACGGGCCGAACTGGTCCGCCTCGCCAAGCTGGCGCGCGCCTGAACGATAACCCCAAGAATACTGGTGGCTCAGTCCGCCGTTGATGCCCCGGGCGCTTCCAGCAGTTCCACGGACACGGCCAGCGGACCCTTGTCGCCCATCTTGGTGGTCACGCGGACACGGGAGTCCGTTTCCAGCATGCGCAGGCCGGACTGCGCGACGACCCGCCCCGACACGAAGACGTCCTGGCCTTCCCCGTCAGGGACCACGAAGCCGTAGCCCTTGTTCGCATCGAAGAACTTCACGACCCCCTCGACAGCGGGGGCATCCGCGTCGACGGCCTCGGGCGGCTCGCCCGAACCGGGCGTGATGCTGTGGATGACCGAGACCATCGGTCCGCGCGGTCCCTGCTCGATCTCGCATTCGAGCTCGGCGCCGTCCTGCAGATCCTTCTGCCCGGCGGCCTCGAGGACCGAAACATGGATGAACGCTTCGCCTGTTCCGTTCGCGGGTTGAACGAAACCGTACCCCTTGATGGGGTTGAACCACTTGACGGTGGCGGCAATCCGCTCGCCCCCGTTCTCGCCCGATGCCCCTGTGTCACTCATCGCTGGCGGATCCTGACGCACTTGGCAGCGCGGCCGGAGACCAACTTAGGGCTCTACCTGAACCCGTGTCGATCTGACCACGTGCCCGTTAACCGCCAAAAGCTTAACACAGGAATCCGGGGACGACGCCAGCGCGAAAAGTTCGTGCCGTGCTGCACCGCACAAGAACGCGCGTGATACATACATGTCGTCGGGTGTTTCATTCACCCCCCGATATTTTGTGCTCA
>JAYQGE010000041.1:0-12259 GCA_038140435.1 Rhodospirillaceae bacterium
CCATCCCCATCGCCCTCGATACGCGCGACGACGTTGGTCCGGGGATACGCATCGCTATCGCCGAGCGCACCCTCTGCGCGCAGATACTCGACGGCGAAACCCCGTGCGGCGAGACGCTCGCCGAGAAAACGTGCGCAGGCCTCGTAGGCGTCACCCGGGGGGTTGATCGTCGGAATCCGCACGAGGTCCGATGTCAGGGACGCGAGTGCGTCGGCCTGCGCGTCGATGCGGTGAAACAGGTCGTCGATTTCCAGTCCGGACATAAAGGCAAGCTAGAGTGGTTCATTCTCTCCAGACAAGGCTTTAGAGTGCCGCCGATGACCGCTCTGGCCGAAAGCATCTCCGCGCTGCCGCAAGTTCGCCTGCAGGCCGGACGCCACAAGCGCGCCCGCCAGGGCCATCCGTGGGTGTTCTCGAACGAGATCGAGATGGACGCCGGCGCCAAGGCGCTGCCACCCGGCGGGCTGGTCCAGCTCATCGACGCGAGCGACCGCAGTCTCGGGGTCGCCACCTTCAATCCGCACCCGCTGATCGCAGCGCGCATCCTGAGCCGGGACCCCGCGGCAGTCGTCGACGGCGACTTTATCGCCGCACGGCTGCGTGCCGCGCTCGCCGTCCGCGAGGATCTCTACAGCGTTCCCTACTATCGGCTGATCCATGCCGAAGCCGACGGCCTTCCGGGGCTGATCGTCGACCGGTTTGGCGATGTCTGCGTTGCGCAGGTGAATACGGCAGGAATGGAAATGCTCGGCGACGCGCTGACCGGAGCCCTGCAGGACGTGCTCGCGCCGAAGACAATCCTCTTCCGCAATGACAGCGCGGTGCGGAACCTGGAGGGGCTGACCCAGGAAGTGCGGATCGTCGGCGCCGAACTCGGTGGTCCGATCGAGGTACTCGAGAATGGCGGGGTCTTTCAGGCCGACCCGCGCGCCGGCCAGAAGACGGGCTGGTTCTATGACCAGCGCGACAACCGCGCCTTCGTCGCCGCACTCGCCAAGGGCAAACGGGTCGCCGACTTCTATTCCTACACGGGCGGCTTCGCCGTCTCGGCCGCACTGGCGGGCGCGGCGGAGGTCCACGCCTTCGACCGGTCCCAGGCTGCCCTCGATTTCGCGGGCCAGGCCGCCAGGGCGAACGGCGTGGACGGCAAGTTTGCCGCCACCCGGGGCGACGTCTTCCAGCTTCTCCACGGCTTCGCGGAGGCCGGCGAGACCTTCGACGTGGTCGTCGCAGACCCGCCCGCCTTCGTGAAGTCCAAGAAGGACTATCAGGCCGGCATTCGCGGGTATCGCAAGCTGTTCCGGCTGGCGGCACAGGCCGTGGCGCCGGGCGGCTTCCTGTTTGCCGCGTCCTGTTCGCATCATGTGGATCCGCCGAGCTTCGCCGAGGTGGTCCGCCGTGCGCTCTCGGACGCCGGGCGCAGCGGCCGCATTCTCCGAAGCGCCGGCGCCGCGCCGGACCATCCGGTGCATCCGTTCCTGCCGGAGACGGGCTATCTCAAGGGTCAGATGATCCAGCTCGACTAGGCGTTATTGTTCCGCGATGTCGTTCAGCGACCAGTCATAGTCGTCGATGTCGAGGGCGAGTTGGAGCTCGCGGGCGAGATCCGGGCGGGCATATTTCCGCAGATGGGCCAGGACACCGGTCACGGAACCGCCAAAATCCTCCTGAAACCAATCGTAGATACTTGATGCGATGACCGATCCGCCGCGCACCGCGACGCCGCGGGGATGATTCACATAAGCGACCGCGTTCGCCTCCAGAAGCGTTTCCATCCGCGCGGCGGTGTAGGCCGTGTCGATCAGGTCGGGGCAACCGATGGACGCACAGTTGACGGCGTAGTGGATGCGCGGGTCCTTCCAGATCGGACGCAGGATGCGATGCTCGATATCGTCGAGGGACACCTCTTCGCCCTCGATCGTGACCAGTTTCCTGCCCCACGGGCCGACCGCGAAGAGCCCGGGCGAGATCCCGATCCTCAGGATCGAACCGACAGGGTAGTGATCGAGCACCACCTGAACCGTCAGCGCGTTGTAGAGGTTGATCCAGTAGGCCTGCTGCTCACCACGGTTGAGTGTGCTGACCGGCAGCGCCGCCAGTCGCGCGACATAGGCATCGAGCGCTGCCCGGTCGCGGGCGGCAAGCCCGGCATAATCGAATCGGACGACGCCGTCGCCCGACGCCCGCGTATAGAGCCGCAGCAGTCGGGTCCAGTCGGCGTGATCGACGACGTCCGTCGAAGCCGGATCGTGTACAGACCACCGCGGCCAAAGCTCCGACCGGGGCGCCGCCATCGCCGGCGCAGCGAACAAGACGAGCAGCAAGAAGCTGCCGCAGGCAGCCGCGACCAGGTTGCGAAGGGAGACGGCGCAAGACGGGTCCATGACCCACATGTTGGTTCGTTGCACGCCGATCGAAACCGGACTCACGGCGAATTGAGGGCCATTAGGATTCGCTGCGGAAGGTCAGGCGAAACACGGTTCCGTCGTCTCCCGACGACACCATCTCCAGATCGCCGCCATGGGCCTGCATCACATCGCGAGCGATCACCAGCCCGAGGCCGGTCCCGCCCTGCCGCGCCGATCCCTTGAACGGCTTGAAGAGACTTTCACGCGCCGCCTGAGCAAGCCCAGGACCATCGTCCCAAATATCAACGAGCAGATCGGTGCCTTTCGGCGACGCGAGCGAAATTACGGCACTGCGCGCGCCCGCCTCGAAGGCGTTCCGGCCCAGATTGGCGAACACGCGATAGATCTGTTCCCGGTCGGCCTCGACGATCGTATCGTCGGGGACCTCGTTCACGACCGTCGGCCCGGAACAGGGCGCATCACCCTCGCCGTCCGACAGCACCGAGAGGTCCGACGCGATCTCGTCTATCAGTGCGTGCAGGCGAAAACGCGTGTGGGTCAGTTGGGGGCCCTCGTCGCGCGCATAGTTGAGGGTCTGGGTGCACAAGTTGATGGCGCGATCGATGGCCTGGATGAGCGGCGCCGCGACACGCTTGACCTCCGGGTTATCGACGACCGACAAGCGGTCGGACATGAGGACGGCCGTCGACAAAATCCCGCGCAAGTCATGGTTGATCTTGCTCATCGCCGAACCGAGCGCCGCCAAATGCTCCTGCTGGCGAAGCGCCCCGCGAAGGTCGGTCTGCATCTCGGCCAGCACCGACTGTGCAACGCCGATCTCGTCTGTCCGCCGGGTTCTCTCGACCCCGACGGACGGATCCTTCGGATCCTGCGCGAACCGCGTGATCTCCTCGGTGATACGGCGCATGGGCCGGACCATCAGCCATTGCAGAGAGAGGTAAAGGAGCGCCCCGGTCACCAGAGAAATCAGGACCGACAGAAGCAGGATGTTGCGGGAATAGGCGAGCATCTCCGCACGCAGGTTTGCCTCGTTCAGCACGACCTCGACCTGCAGGTCCGGCTCCTGGCCGGAGGGGCTGATCAGGCGCAGCGTTGGCGCGCCCGAACGAAACATGGTGGCGAAGGCCGCCCCGATATTCGCAAACAGCGAGCCATCGGCGAGGTTGACCGTGACATCGACGGGCGGTGGCGGGCCCGTGTAGAGCAGGAGGCGGCGGTCGGTGCGGTTGAGCACGACCGCATAGGCATCGGCGCGCGCCAGGAGCTTCGCCTTCAGGTCCTCGCCAATCAGCTCCGAGGGTGCCGCTTCGAGCGCAAGGACCGCCAGATGGGCCGAATCGGCCTGGTCCTTGAGCCAGTTTGTTCGGAAGTTCGAAACCGACGGCGCGTAGATCAGGACTTCGGCCAGCATGACGAACAAGATCGTCAGGACCAGCAGCCGCGCCGAGAGGGACCGCGCGAACGGCGGGAGCGAGAATTTCCGCGACCGGATCATGACGCGGCATATTTAGCAGAATTCGGCTGTGCCGGTCAGTCACACGACCTTGGTCACTAGCCGAACCTGGCGAGGAAGCGAACGACCTTGCGGGTCCGGTCGGAAAAAAGCGAGGGGGTGTAGTACGCGCCGGCGGCCCGCTTGTTGATCTCGCCAAGGGTCGGATAGGGCGCGATCATCTGTGCCATGGCACCGATCTTCATTCTCTGAGATATCGCGAGGATCCAGGGTTGGATCAGCTCGCCCGCATGATGGCCGACAATACCAGCCCCGAGGATCCGTCCCTTCGGGCCGACGACGGCCTTGACCATGCCTTCTGTCCGCCGCTCGGTCCGCGCGCGATCATTCTCCGTGAACTCGGCCGTGATGACGCGAACGGCGTCCCCGTGCTTCTCACGCGCGGCCACCTCGGTCATTCCGACATTCGCCAGTTCCGGGTCCGTATAGGTCACCCAGGGCACCGCGTCGTAACTCACCTTCGCCGGCATCCGGAACAGCGCGTTCCGGATGACGATGCCCGCGTGATACCCCGCGATATGGGTGAAATGGTACCGGCCGGCCACATCGCCGACGGCGAAGATGCGTTTGTTCGTCGTCCGCAGGCGTGCGTCCACCTCGATGCCTCTGCGGTCGTGCGTAACGCCCGCCGCATCGAGATCGAGGCTGGACAGGTTGGGCGACCGTCCGACCGCGACGAGAATATGGCTGCCGGTGACCTCGAAGCTGCGGTCGCCATGCTCGCAGACCACGGCGACACCGCCGTCGCCCTGCTTTACCCCGACCACCTTCGTGTCCTCGTGGATGTCGATTCCTTCCGCTGCTAGCCGCGCGCGCACGACCGCGACCAGGTCGCGGTCGTCGGGCCCAATGATCCGGAGAGCCTCGAGCACCGTGACCTTCGCACCCAGGCGGCGATGGGCCTGCGCCATCTCGAGTCCGATGGGACCGCCACCCACGACAATGAGATGATCGGGCCGCTCGCGCATATCGAACACCGTCTCGTTGGTGAGAAACTGGACCTGGGCGAGACCGGGGATCGGCGGCACGGCGGGCGACGATCCCGTGGCGATGATGAACCGCCGGGCACGCACCCGGGTGCCGCCCTCGCCGACCACCTCGCGCGGGCCGATGAATTTCGCGCCCTCCTGGATCACGTCGACGCCCAGATCCTCGAAGCGCTCGACACTGTCGTGGGGCGCAATGCCCGCGATCACGCCATGGACATGATCGTTGACCGCGGCGAAGTCGATATCCGCGCCCGTTCCGTTCACGCCGAACTGGCTGGTGTGGCCGTAGTGGGCCGCTGCATGACCGGCCGCCAGAAGGGCCTTGGACGGAACACAGCCATAGTTGAGGCAGTCACCTCCCATCTTTCCGCGTTCGAACAGTGCCACGCTGGCGCCCATCTGGACCGCACCCGCGGCAACCGACAGGCCACCCGAGCCCGCGCCTATGACACACAGATCCACTTGTCGTGTTTCGCTCATGACAGCACCAGTTTCGAAGATTCAGGGAGGGATTCAGGATGCCGGCGAGGGGGAGCCGCTCTTCCGCGCCTGGAGCTTCTTGTAGATCACCGGCAGCAGGGCCAGTACGGCAAGCCCGACGAGCGGCCCGAGGATTTCCGGCCGAAATATGATCCCCAGGTCCGGGTCCTGACCGGCATCGATCAGGGCACCGAGGCCGTTGCCAACGGAGGCGTAGACGAACGTGCCCGGGATGATCCCGAAGAAGGTGCCGATCACATAGGTGGTGGTCGAGACGCCGAGGAAGGCCGGGACCAGGTTGACGAGCCAGAAGGGAAAGAGCGGAATCAGGCGCAGGACGAGCAGATAGCTCAGGGCGTTGCTGCGGAACCCGTCCTCCATCTTCGACATGAACGGGCCGGCCTTAGCACGCAACACATCGCCCAGCGCCGTCCGCGCGATCAGGAACAGCGCCGTCGCGCCAATCGTCGCCCCGAGGACCACGACCAGTCCACCGCCGATTGCGCCGAACAGGAAACCGCCCGTGATGGTCATGATCGCGCCCCCGGGCAGCGAGAAGGCGATCACAACCGCATAGATCAGAACGAAGGCCAGGATCGCGCCGAACCCGTTCTCATTCACCAGCATACGCAGGGTCTCGCGGTTTTCCTTGAGTGCCTCGAGCGAGACGAAGCGGTCGAGACCCAGGGCGAAAAACACCACAAAACCGGCGATCAGACAGGCAATCGGGAGAATTCGGCGGAACATGAGCGTCTGGATCGAAGCCTTGCCGGCCGGGGATGTATCGGACTGGGTCATCGCTTGCTTTTCCTTCTTGGCTGCGAAACTACTTGGTGCATGGCGGCGATCTCAACCATTCACCAATGCGTGACTTTTCATCTCCGTTAACACCGTGCGGGTCCGTTGACTTCCATCGGCTGAAACCGTATACAGCGCGCCGACTTGCAAGGCCTTCTGGGCAATGGAGAATTCGCGTGAAGCGGACATTTCAACCGAGCAACCTGGTGCGCAAGCGCCGCCACGGATTTCGTTCCCGAATGAAGACCGTGGGCGGACGGCGTGTCTTGGCGCGCCGGCGGGCGCGAGGCCGCAAAAAACTGAGCGCCTGAACGGTGCCGGGCGCGGCATGGGCCGCGCGGGCACGATCACCGGGATTGATGAACGCATGACGACGACGGCGGAGGCAACAACGCCGGGTTCGGTCGGCCGCACGGTTTCGACAATCGCGCGCCTGCCGAAGCGTCGTGACTTTCTGCGCATCGCCGCGGCGAAGCGACGCTGGGCGCAGCCAGGCCTCGTTTTACAGACCGCGCCGGCCCCCGACGAAGCCTGCCTGGCCCCGGACACGATCCGTGTTGGCTTCACGGCCACCCGGAAAATTGGCGGCGCGGTGGTGCGGAACCGCGCGCGGCGGCGCCTGCGCGCAGCCGTTCGTGACGTGATGACCACCCAGGCGCGCGGCGGTCTCGACTATGTCCTGATTGCACGCGCGGGAACCGCCGGGCGAAACTACGCCGCCCTGAAGGACGATCTTGTCACGGCGCTCAGGCGGTGCGATGCGCTTGCACATGAACAAGGATAACCGCCGGCCCATGACCCATCTGTCACGCCTCCCGGTGCTGATGTTGCGGACCCTCATCCTGGTCTGGCAATGGATTCTGGCGCCCGTCATGGGCGAGAACTGCCGCTACGAGCCGAGCTGCTCGCGCTACGCGGCGGAGGCGCTGTCGCGGCACGGCCTGCTGCGCGGCGGCTGTCTGGCCGCGCGCCGCATCCTGAGCTGCAACCCCTGGGGCGGCGCCGGATACGACCCTGTGCCCGCCAGCCGATGTGCGGATCACAACAACGAACACGACCACCGCCGGCATGGCGCCTCCATGCCCGCACCGCGGAGCTAGGCGACGATGGATACCAAGAACCTAATTCTCGCGATCGCCCTGTCCCTCGCCATTCTCCTGGGCTGGCAGACCTTCGTCGAGCAACCGCGCCAGGCCGAGCGCCAGGCCGAACTCGAACGCCAGGAACTGGCGGCGGGGCGCGACCCGAACACGATCGGCGTGCCGTCGGTCCCGTCTGCGGGCAGCACGGCCCAGCCAGCCGCCACGACGGGTCCGCGCGAGCGCGAAGAGGTGATCGCCGAAACCCCGCGCATCAACATCCGCACGCCGGCGCTCAGCGGTACCATCAACCTCGTCGGCGGACGGTTCGACGACCTCACCCTGAGCGAGTATCGCGCCACCATCGAGCCCGACAGCAAGAACATTACGTTGCTGTCGCCCAGGGGTTCGGAGGAGCCCTATTTCGCGGAGTTCGGCTGGCTGACCGGAAACGGCACGGTATCCGGCGGCGGTCAGACCCGCTGGACCGCAAACCAGAACGAACTGACCGTCGACAGCCCGGTGGTACTGACGACCCGAACCGACGACGGGATGGTCCTGACCCGAACGATCGCGGTCGATGACCATTTCATGTTCACCGTGACGGACCGCATCCAGAACGCAACCTCGGCGCCCGTGAACGTCAGCCAGTTCGGGCGGATCACACGGGTCAACGAGCCCGATACGCTGGGCTTCTTCATCCTGCACGAAGGCCCAATCGGCATCCTTGGCGACACACTGCACGAGATCGATTACGACGATCTCGAGGACGAGCCCGAAACTCCCCAGGACTTCGAGTCCGAGGGTGGCTGGCTCGGGTTCACGGACATCTACTGGCTGACGGCGCTGATCCCGGATCAGGACACGGAGATCGACGCACGGTTCCTGTTCGACACCACGCCGTCGGGAGCCAATCTCTATCAGTCGGATTATCGCGGCGCGGCGATCGCACTGGCCGCGGGCGAGAGCACGGAGGTCACCACGCGCTTCTTCGCCGGCGCCAAGGTTTTCAACCTCCTGACCGACTATCGCGACAACCTCGGCATCGAACGCTTCGAGATGTCGATCGATTTCGGCTGGTTCTTCTTCCTGACCAAGCCGCTGCTCGATGTCATCATCTTCTTCGCCGAGTTCCTCGGCAACTTCGGGCTCGCGATCCTGCTCGTAACTGTGATTATCAAGCTGTTTTTCTTCCCGCTGGCGAACAAGTCCTACAGGTCGATGAGCGCCATGAAGGCGCTGCAGCCGAAGATGCAGGAACTGCGCGAGAAATACGCCGACGACAAACCGGCAATGCAGCGCGAGCTGATGGCGATGTACAAGCGCGAGAAGGTGAACCCCGTATCGGGTTGCCTGCCGATTGCTCTCCAGATCCCGGTCTTCTTTGCGCTTTACAAGGTCCTGTTCATCTCGATCGAGATGCGCCACGCCCCCTTCTACGGCTGGGTACAGGACCTGTCGGCCCCCGACCCGCTGAACATCCTGACGCTGTTCGGGGCGATTCCCTGGGATCCGCCGTTCGGGCTCGCACTTGGTGCCTGGCCGATCCTCATGGGAATCACCATGTTCCTTCAGCAGAAGCTGAACCCGGCTCCGGCGGACCCGGTCCAGGCCAAGATCTTCTTGTTGATGCCGGTCATGTTCACCATTTTCCTGGCGAGTTTCCCCGTCGGTCTGGTGATCTACTGGACCTGGAACAACCTGCTCTCGATCACCCAGCAATACGTCATCATGCGGCGCATGGGGGTTTCCGTCGGCGGCGGAAAAACCGACTGACGCCATGACCGGCGACGATGGCGCGGCGACGGACGCCGAACTCGCGGCGGCGCGGCACCTGTTCGCGCAGGAGTGCAGCTTTGTGCGCGGCGTCGCACGGCTGCCAGACCTGCCCGATCCCGTACTCCCGGAAATCGCCTTCGCGGGACGTTCGAATGTCGGCAAGTCGAGCCTTCTGAACGCGCTCACCAACCGCAAGACACTCGCGCGCACAAGCAATACGCCCGGGCGCACACGCGAACTGAATTTCTTCGATCTCGCTGGCCGGCTGATGCTGGTCGATCTGCCCGGCTACGGCTACGCGCGGGCATCGAAGACTGATATTGCCCGCTGGAACACGACCCTGAGGGATTATCTGCGCGGCCGGCCCAACCTGCACCGGCTCTGCCTGCTCGTCGACTCGCGGCGCGGGATCAAGGACGGCGACCGCGAGATGATGGCCATGCTCGACGCCGCCGCCGTAGTCTATCGAATCGTGCTGACCAAGGCCGACAAGCCAAAGTCCGACGAGCTCGCAGAGCTGACCGCCGCGGTCTCGGCAGAGCTGAAGGACCATCCGGCCGCCCTGCCCGAGCCAATCGTCACGAGCGCGCGCAAGGCCATCGGGATCGGCGCGCTTCAGGCAGACCTGGCCGCGCTGGCGAATGTCGATTGAATTGGGCTAAGTTCCCGCCGGTCCCCGAACCCCCGGGCGACCGTAAAAACGAACGGACAGCATGATGGCCCAGGACCAAGCGCCACCGCCCGAAGAACTGCTCGCCAAGGCCGGCGTCCTCGCCGAAGCGCTCCCCTATATGCGCCAGTTCGCCGGCCGCCGCTTCGTCATCAAGTATGGCGGCCACGCCATGGGCGACGCCGAACTGGCGGGCGCCTTCGCGCGCGATATCGTGTTGCTGAAGCAGGTGGGTATCGACCCCGTCATCGTGCATGGCGGGGGACCGCAGATCGGCGCCATGCTCGAACGGCTGAAGATCAAGAGCGAGTTCATCGACGGGCTGCGAGTAACCGACGAGGAGACCGTCGAGATTGTCGAGATGGTCCTGTCGGGATCGATCAACAAGCAGATCGTGTCCGCCATCAACGCGGCGGGCGGACGCGCGGTCGGCCTCTCGGGCAAGGATGGCGGGCTGATGTCCGTCTGCAAGCTGCGGCGCACCCGGCGCGAGACCGATTCGAACATCGAGAAGATTCTCGATCTCGGGTTCGTCGGCGAGCCGTCACGCGTCGATCCCGAGCTTCTGAACAGCCTGACCCAGGCGGACATCATCCCGGTGATCGCCCCGATCGGGGTCGGCGAGGACGGCGCGACCTACAATGTGAACGCCGATACGGCGGCGGGCGCGATCGCCTCCGCACTCGAGGCCACGCGCCTGCTCATGCTGACCGACGTCGTCGGGGTGATGGACACGGACGGCAACCTGATCGCGGACATGGGCGTGGACCAGGCCCGGCAGCTGATCGCGGACGGCACCATCAGCGGCGGCATGATTCCCAAGGTGGAAACCTGCATAGACGCGGTCGAGAAGGACGTCGAGGCATCGGTCATCATGGATGGCCGCGCGGCGCACTCTCTGCTGATCGAGATTTTCACCGAGCACGGTCTCGGCACCGCGATCTGGGCCTCCTGACCGGCATGCGGGCGGCCTAGGCCGAAGCGGACACCCTGAGGTTGGCCGCCATCGGCCGACGCATATCAAACAGAATCGACAGCGTATCGAACAGCTCCGTCAGCTGCTCGTGGCGCAGGCGCCGCCCGTAGGTCTCGGTCATCTTCGACCAGACGTTCAGCGCGTGGATGTTCGCACTCAGGCAGGTCGCGAGGTTCGTGTAGTCCTCGTCCGCGGTGGACAGGAAATCCTTGAAGGCTCGCGGCTGGTTCATTTCGATGAATGCGCGGTAGCTTTGTTCATAGTTGCTGAGCACGAACTTGATGCTGCGGTAGGTGTCGCGCACCTTGTCACGCAAGCCGAGCAGGGAGTACTCGACCCGGTCACGATCTTCCGGCATCAGGCGCGCCCAGTCGGACGGCATGGCCGTCTTGTCATCGCCCAGCCAGGCGAAGAAGGATTTCATCTCGGGCAGATAATCCTCGAACTGAACCTGATAGTAGCAAATCGCCTTCCAGGCGAAGAAAAGCTCGGGCGCGCGGCTTTCGGGTATCTCCATGCTGCGCACGAAATCCTCGATCCCGGCGATATCCTTCGCCTCCCAGATCTTCGTCAGGAATCGCGAGACGTGTTGTTCCATCTTGTCGACCGACACCGAACCGCCACCCATATAGGCGCGGCGTACCAGGGTGCGGATCTTCGTCCGGATCGGAGAGCGGATACGCTTCCAATCCTCTTCGGAGATATTGAAGTAGGAGGGGTGAATCCGGTCGTCGAGGTCGAGTTGCTCGGACTTGCTCTTGAGCAGGAACGGATCGAGGGTCGGCAGTGAGTAGATCATCTCGAGGATTTCGAGATCCATCACGTAGTCGACCTGGCTCTCCTCGCTCTTCGAATCGGCACCCGTCTTGACCTGCAGCATCCGGTTGAAGCCCGGATCGTCGAACAGGATCGAGTCCCCGCCCTCGTGAACGTTGGCGAGGTTGTAGGGAAAGTAGAGCAACGTCTGGACAGTCGAGACAGTGTGATACTGCGAGACGTTCCGCTCCATGATCTTGAAGAACAGGGTCTCGTTGAGCGTCTTGTTGCGGAACAGCTTCCCGACCGGATCATCCGCCGGAATTCGGCGACCGATCTCGTAGACGTTGAAGGCGGTCGAACGCCCGGCGTTGATCACCTTCGAAAGAGCGGCGCGGTCCATCGGCATGTCTGGGGTTCCTCCTACGACGCCATCAACCGTCGGCGGCCATGCCGGCAATGAACTCGAGCTGCCAGGTCATTTCGTCCTGCGAGATGGGGTAACCGTCCGACGCGGTCGCGCGAAGCACGCCGCTGGGCGGTATCTTGGCGAGGTTCATCTGAAGCCGGGTCGCAAGCCGCATCGACAGGCCGGCCTTCCAGGCCAGCGCCACCAGCGCCTTGGCGTTCTGGAGGGATGCCGCCTTCTGAACGACATCTCGGGGCACACCTGCCAGCAGCGACATGGCCGCCACGACAAAGTCCGTCTGGCCGTCATTAAGCGCCGAGGCGACATGTTTCTCGGCCAGCGCTCCCTTCTTGTGCAGCTTCTGCGCACGCTTCAGCTGGCTTGGATCGGCGGCCTTCGCAGTCTCGCTCGCCCAATCCGGATCTGCCGGCGCCGTGCCTG
>JAYQGE010000042.1:0-2479 GCA_038140435.1 Rhodospirillaceae bacterium
GGGCCGGAGGTTCGAATCCTCTCTTCCCGACCATTTCTTCTGAAAACCTGATGTGCGGGACGGTCTATTCGCGCCATTCCGGTGCGGCGACCGGCGTCCAGTCGCGCCCGAGCCCGAGATCGTCCACGATCGCATTGGCCGCGATGTAGCCCGGCGCGCCATTCATGCCTCCGCCGTTGCCCACGCCCGATCCGCAGATATAGAGCCCCTCGACCGGCGTGCGCGTACCCGAAAGCTCGGGGTGCGGCCGGTTGATGCCGAGCTGGGCCGGAATGTAGGCGCCCATGCGCACCGCGCCGCGAATCATGTTCGCATTGTGCCGCGCGATATCGAGCGGCGTGTAGAGATAGCGCGCATCGACATTGTCGTCGCCGAGATTGACCGCGTACTCGCGCCAGGTGTCGAGGATCCGCGCCGTATAGTCGTCGCGCTTCGCGTCCCAGTTGTCCGGGTCGCCGTCGGCGGCAAACGGCGCGAAGGGCCACCAGAAGGCCGAGTGCCGGCCGGCGGGGGCGTAGGAGGGGTCGAACGCGCTGTTGCACGCGCCGTTGCCCATCAGCACCTCGGGGAAGCGCTCGTGCTCGCAATCGTCGAAGCAGCTTCGAACCTGGTCGAGATCGTCCATCCCGAAGAAGATGTTGAACGCATCGTCGATGGCCGGGTCGAAGTCCCGCGCGCGATAGACCGGCGCTTCTTTCAGGGCGAGATGCAGGGTGACGAGGCTGTGGTTGCCCCAGTGCCAGTCGTCCAGCTTCGCGTTGACCTCGTCCGCAAACAGCTCGCGGCCCGCCATGGCCACGGTCGTCGGTGTGTCGATCGAGCTGGCGACGAAACTGCCGGCCGAGAGCCGCGTGCCGTCGTCGAGCACCACGCCAGTGGCGCGACCGCCCGAGATCGTGATCTCGCGTACCTGCGTGTCAGTGCGCACGGTGCCGCCGCCGTCGGTGACGATGCGCACGCAGGCGTTCGGATAGGCGACCGCGCCGCCGACGGGCAGGGTGAATCCGGTCACGTTGGCGAAGATGCCGGGAAACACGATGCCGCTGCCGGGCACGTTCTCGGTCGTGATGACGTGCATGTAGGAGGTGAAGAGGGTGCGGATGCGGTCGTCGTCGAAATACTCGGAGACGACGGAGAAGAGATCGTGCTGCGCATGGCCGAGCAGTTCCTTCGCCTTCGGACCGGAGAGCCGGTCCCGCAGCTCGTCGAGGGGCAGGGGCGCGTTGTACATGAGCGAGACGAGCAGCGGCCGGAGCTCGATCACGTAGCGCTGGTAGAGCTCGCGGAAGGTTGCGGCGTCGCGTTCGGAGAACCGCGCCAGCGAGGCGCAGGTCTTTTCGAGATCCTTGTGGATGACAACGCAGCTCCCGTCGCGGAACACGCCGGCCTGCTGGACTGGCGGCTCGACATACGAAAAGCCGTAGCGGTGCAGCTCGAGATCGCGCATCAGGGGCGCGTGGGCGAGGCCCATGAAGAAGTTTGCGTGGAGGTTCGAGCGGTGGCCGGGCCCGGTGGGCTCCTCGGTCGAGGTGCCGCCGCCGATCTCGGTGTTGGCTTCGAGCACGGCGATCTTCTGGCCGGCGCGGGTCAGGTATGCCGCCGCCGTCAGGCCGTTATGTCCGCCGCCGATGATGATGCCGTCAAAGTCCGCCATGGCGCTTTCCCCCCGATATCGCGTCCAGCCGTCGCTGGTCAGTATGGCATGAAACGGCATTCCCGATCCGGCGCGATCGGCTAGACTGCCCGTTGTCGCAACAAGGGGGAGAACCACGCGCGCGAGATGCAACCTATTGGGGCTGGTGCTCCTGGGCGCGGTTCTGGCCGCATGCGGCGGCCAGACCTTCACCAAGCAGGTGACCGAGGTGCGCGTGTCCTACGCGCAGATCTGGGACGACCGGATGATCGGGTACCGGGACGAGTTGTCGGCGGCGAGCGTTCCCGCGAAGATCGCGACCGATCCCAAGACGAAGGCCACCCGTCCGCCGGGCCCCCGGGACTTCGCCAATGTCGCGGAGGAACAGGCACCGCTCCTGGGCCGGTTCGACACCCTGGTGGCATTCAAGGCGTTTCGGTTCGCCCAGCCTGTCATGAGCGTGGCGCAGAAATGGATGGTCGAACACTGGAACACCCATCTTTAGGCGCTCGCAGGCGGCCGTGTGCGCGAGGAAGACCTCGCGGCACGCATGAAGGAGCTTGTTGCCGGCAATGCGGTTGCATCGGTCGGCGACCCGGAGTCGGACTATCGGCTCGGCGCGATGTCGGAGACCCGACGGCTGGTGGGCGAGCTGGAAGAATTCAACACCCGGTACCACGCGGCGCTACGCTCGGACATCGCCAACCTGCCGCCGCAGGCGCCACCTCCGACGGCGGCGGAGATGCAGGCCATCATCAACGGCGCGATCACGGGCGCGCGCATCGGTTCGGGGCTCGGACGATGAGCGCGGGCCGGATCCTCTCGCTCGCGGCCGCGGCGCTCGTT
>JAYQGE010000042.1:2579-12209 GCA_038140435.1 Rhodospirillaceae bacterium
GGCGCTCGTTCGACCGTATCCTCGGGACCTCGCGCAACCGCACGAACAGGCTGTTCGTCGGGTTCCGGCGCTTCGATCCGCCGACGCCGAGGGTCAACTTCGGCTGGTGGGGCGAGGAGGGGGAGTTCAATGCGGACAGCATTCCGCCGGGCCGCTATCACTTCAGCATCTGGGACGACGGCAACGTGATCTTCACCTACCAGCCGTTCGAGCCGCGCTACACGGTCGAGATTCGCGCCGGCGAGGCGGTGTATGTCGGCGATGTGATCACGGAGTCCCGCGCGGGCCGGTTCCGCATGGTCTTCGAGGACGACAGCGAAGCCGCGGCGGCCTATTTCGATGCGAACTTCGCCGACAGCGGGCTGAAGCTCGTGACCCGGAAGGTGCGCCGGGTCCGCAACGAGGCACATCTACCGCAGTAGCGTTCCTAGAGATGCGTCGCCGCGGGCGGCGCCTCGCGGCCGAGGATCATGTCCGCGCCCTTCTCGGCGATCATCATGGTCGCGGCATTGGTGTTCGCCGAGACCATGGCGGGCATCACCGAGGCATCGACGACCCGCAACCCCTCCAGCCCGTGGACTTTCAGCTCGTCGCTGACGACGTTGCCGCGATCGGCGGCCCCCATGCGGCAGGTGCCGACGAGGTGGAACACGGTGGTGCCGTAGCTGCGCGCGAAGTCGAGCAGTTCGTCGTCGTTCTGGATGTCCGCGCCCGGGACGATCTCGTGATCGAAGAAATGCGCGAGCTCGGGCGCGTTCAGGATCTGGCGATCAAGGCGGAGCCCCGCGATGGTGACCTGCCGGTCGGTCTCGTGGTCGAGGTAATTGGGCTGGATCTCGGGCTTGTCGCCGGCCGCGGCGCTGCGCGCGCGGACATGGCCGCGGCTGAGGGGCCGGAGCGCGAAGGTCGCCGCCGTCATGCCCGGCTCGTCCTCGAGCTGCGCGATCATGCCCGCTTTGTAGGTGGCGGGGGTGAAGATGAGCTGCATGTCCGGCTGGTCCATCGACGGGTGGGATTTCCAGAAGGCGAAGACCTGGCTCGGTGACATGGCGAGCAGCCCCTTGCGGCGGAGCGCGTAGGTCGCGACCTCGCGGACTAGCGACAGGCCGCGGGCGCGCTCGTTGATGGTGCGGGCGTTCTTCACCCGTGCTGTCATGCGGGCGAGGTAGTGGTCCGACAGGTTCTCGCCGACGCCCGGCAGGTCGTGGATCACCTCGACCCCGATCTCCTTCAGCAGCGCCGCCGGGCCGACACCCGAGATCTGCAGGAGCTGGGGTGAGCCGACCGATCCGCTGGCGAGGATGACTTCGCGTCGGGCCCGCACCTCGATGTCACCGCCGCGGTTCCGGTGGCGGTAGGCGACGCCGACCGCGCGCCGGCCGTCGAAAAGGATGCGCTGGGTGTGGGCCTCGGTGCGGATCTCGAGGTTGGCCCGGTGGCGCACCGGGTGCAGGAAGGCGCGGTAGGCGCTGACCCGGTGACCGTTCTCGATCACGCGCTGGAAGTAGCCGACCCCGGCCTGGGTCGCGCCGTTGTAATCGTCGTTGCGGGGGATGCCCAGACCGACCGCGCCGGCGATGAAGGCGTCGCAAATGGGGTCGGGGCCGTCGATATCGGTGACGGGGAGCTCGCCGTCGCGGCCATGAAAAGCGGTCTCGGCTGCCTCGTCCGGGCCGCCGATGCGGCGTTCGGAGCGCTTGAAGTAGGGAAGAATGTCGGCGTAGCCCCAGCCGCGGTTGCCCTCCTGGGCCCAGCTGTCGAAGTCCATCCGCTGGCCGCGATTGTAGATGTGGCCGTTGATGGAGCTGGAGCCGCCCAGCGTCTTGCCGCGGGGCGCGTAGACGGGCCGCCCGGCGGTGCCTTCGCTGGGTTCGGACTCGAACAGCCAGTTGACCGCGGGGTTCGTCAGGGTGCGGGTGAAGCCGGCCGGGATGTGAATCCAGGGGTTGCGGTCGGGCGGGCCGGCCTCCAGTACACAGACCGTGGCACCGTCCGCCGAGAGCCGGTTGGCGAGGATCGAGCCGGCGGAACCGGCGCCGACAATGATGTAGTCGAAAGTATCGGTCATGTGTTCCCCCGCTGGATCGCTGCGGACAATTTACGGCACGCGCGCGCGCCGTGGTAGCGTCGCCGATATCGCCATCAACAGCCAGTGCCCCATGAGACAGGACAATTCGGAACTGACGGTCGCGGTCTTCGCCGGAGATGGAATCGGACCGGAAGTGACGGCGCCTTGCGTGGCGCTGCTCGCCGAGATCGCGGATGCGCTGGGCGGCCCTACGCTTGCGTTCGAGGACCTGTCCGCGGGCGCCGGTCACTATCTGGAGACCGGCGAGGCACTGCCGGCGGAGTCCCTCGAACGCGCGGCGGCGGCGGATGCGATCCTGCTCGGCGCCATGGGCGATCCCGAGGTGCGTTACCCCGACGGGACCGAGATCGTGCCCCAGATCGACCTGCGCGACCATTTCGCGCTCTATGCCGGGGTGCGGCCGGTGACCACGCGACCGGGAATGCGTGTGCCGCTGGCAGACCCGCGCGGGCAGGAGCTGGATTTCGTGATCATTCGGGAGTCCACGGAAGGGCTGTTTGCCCATCGCGGGGAGGGCATCGAGACCGAAGACAGTTCGACCGACCGGCTGACCATCACGCGGGCTGCGTGCGGACGGCTGTTCGACTTCTCGTTCGAGCTCGCGCGGCGTCGCAAGGCCGAAGGTGGGCCGGGGATCGTGACCTGTGTCGACAAGGCGAATGTGCTTCAGTCCATGGGCTTCTTCCGGCGCATGTTCGATGAGCGCGCCGAGCGTTTCCCCGACATCGAGCGGCGCTACATGTATGTGGACGCGGCCGCGCTGGCGCTCGTCAAGCAGCCCTGGGTGTTCGACGTGATGGTGATGGAGAACCTGCTCGGCGACATCCTGTCGGACCTGGGCGCGGGGCTGATGGGTGGACTCGGCATGGCCCCGTCGGCGGATATCGGCGACGGGCATGCGGTGTTCCAGCCCTGCCACGGCACCGCGCCGGACATCGCCGGCAGCGGCAAGGCCAACCCGACGGCCATGTTCCTGTCGGGCGCGATGATGCTCGACTGGCTGGGCGAGCGCCACGACGTACCCGAGTTGCGCGCGGGCGGCAGCATTTTCCGTGACGCGGTCGGTGCGGCCTTCGCGGACGGGGCGCTGCACCCGACCGAACTTGGCGGCGGCGACGGCCTGACGGAGATCACCGCCAGGGTGCGCGCGGAGGTGCAGACTGCGCTGGCGGCCCGCTGAAGGGACTGTCAGCCCTGCTGGCCAGCCTCGCGGCGGCGTCGATTCCATTCCATTATCGAACGGTTGCTGAGCGGCGTGTCCTCGTCGGCCATCTCGGCGGCGTAGGCGCCGGTCTCGACATGCTGGTGCCGGCGGAGCTCGGCGATCCGGCGCTGCTGCTCGTTGAACGCCTCGGCGGACAGGGCCATGCGCTTCTGATCCCGCGCCTTGGCGAGTTCGCGCGCGCCGAAGTAGAAGGTGACGATCACACCCGCGATGATCCACATGCGTTCGGGCACGCCGTCGAGGGCCAGGTTGATGATCTGGAACTCGGTCGGATCGTGCCAGGCGGTGACGAAGTAGCCGACGATCATCGCGACAATCACGGGGCGCGGCAGGCGGTTGAAGCCGTCGATCAGGCTGTCGAACGGATTCCGGTTGTTCTGTTGAAATCCGTCGCGAACTGCGCCGACACCGCCATGTTGGATGTGTGTCCCTGGGCATCGCGTTCGCGCTTGTTGCCGGTCACCGTCTCGACCAGGCCGACGCCGGCCGAGAGGATCGGACCAACGCCCGGGATCATGTTCAGGAGGGTCTTAAACATCGGCCACCTCCATGCGGAAGCGCTCGGCACGGGCCAGCCAGCCCCGCAGGAAGCGCTCCGATGCGGGCCGGTTGGCCACGAGGTGCCGATAGAATTCGATCCGCTCATCCACGATGGCGTTGTTGAAGAACGGCCCCATCTCCGACTGGGTGTGTTCGGCGGCGCGACGGGTCTTCGGGCCAATCACCCCGTCGTCATCGAGTTCGAACCCGATCCGAGCCATGTTGATGACGCGCTGCATCGCCATGATCGCGCGCGGCGGGCCGCTGTTGACGGCCCAGTCCACCATGACGGGCTGAATTTCACCGGGCAGGCGGCTGATGCCGGGGCCTGACCAGAAGTCGTCCCGGTAGAGTTCGCGGGCCTTGTTGGAGGTCACCAGCAGGATGTCGTCTCGATCGGTGTCGCCGTCGCCGTCGAGATCGAGCCCGATACCGCGCGCGTAGCGCAGCGAGATGCCGTGATTGGTCGTCCCGCCGGGGTCGGCCGGGTCGTCCACGAAGCCGCCCTCGCTGTGCAGCACTTGGTCGAGAATATCGTCGATTGTGGGTGTCGCCACTGCATGCTCCCTTCACGCGCATGGTCTCGCCGGGAACAGACAAATCGGCCAGCTTCATAGAACAACGCCGGCCGCGAGACAAATCTCGGATGCAGGTGGTTAGGCGTCGAGCAGCACGTTGAGGAGGGCCGGGCGTCCGTCGGCGACCGCCGCGAAGGCCTCGTCGAGGACGGCGGGCAATTCGGCCGGCGTCTCGACCTTCGCGCCGAATGCGTCGAAGGGCCGGGCGAGCTCGGCATAGTCGAACTCGGTGATCGGATGGCCCATCCAGAGCTCGTTCTGCGCCGCGACGCCGTCGGGGAAGTAGCTCTCGTGGTCCTTGCGCATGGCGTTGTAGCCATGATTGTTGAACACGATCGTGAGCGTCGCGAGGCCCTGCTCGCGCGCAAAGGCGAGCGCCTGCACCGCCGGGTTGTACAGAAAGGTGCCGTCGCCGAGCGTGGTGACGACGGTGCGGTCCGGATCGGCCAGCCGGGCCCCGAGCGCGACGCCCATGGCCTGGCCGAGGCCGCCGTGAACCCGGAAATAGCTGTGGCGCGCGCCGGTGCGCAGGTGGCGTAGGATCGCGGGCCGGTGGGTGATGCACTCATCCACGAAGATCGCATTGTCCGGCGCGGCATTGCGGATGGACGCGGCCAGCAGGCCCGGCGAGATCGTGTCGCGGGACGCGGCGTCGGCCTCGTCCGCCGCGATCTGCGCACGCCGTGCGTCCGAGGCGTCGGCCCAGGTCGTGCGCCGGGCGGCGACGGCGTTGGCGTTCGGTCCCGCAGCCCGCACCGCGGCGGTGAGGCGCTCCAGATTGGCGGTGATGTCGCCCTCCAGGAAGCGCTCCGCCGCGCTGGGCTGATAGACCATGTGATCGCGGAACGGCGTGTCGTCGATCGCGACGATCCGGGCCTTCGCCGGGGTCTTCTTGAGCGGGTACCAGGGCTGGCGGCAGCCGATGGTGAGGATCAGGTCGGCCTCGTCGATCAGGGGCGGGCGGCCCGGGCCCTGGTAGAGCGGGTGATCGGTCGGGAAGTTCGCATAGAGCGCGAAGAGGCCCTCGACGACCGGGATGGAGAGCAGTTCGGCGAGCTCGATGAGCGCGGCGTGACCGGCCGGGTCGCGGCCGCTTTCCTCCGTGATGATCGCGGGATTCTCCGCCGCCAACAGCATTTGCGCGACGGCGTCGATGTCGTCGGCCGTCGCCGTGAGGGCTGGCGGGGGCGGCGGGGTGCGCGGGCTGTCTGGCGGCGACCAGGGCTGCATCATCGTCTCGATCGGCACCGACAGATAGACCGGCGCGCGGGGCGCGCGCTGGGCGAGTTCGCCGGCGGAGATGATCTGCTGATGCATGGTTGCGACGCTGCCGGTCTGCTGCGCCCATTTGACCAGCGGTTCGAGCAGGCGGGTGTTGCTGCCGACCTGGTTGAGCAGTGCCTGCCACTGGAAGCCCGGGTTGATCTCGGGGTCGTCGCCGAAGCTCAGGGATTCGCCCGAGACGATGACCATGGGAATGGCGCCGCGCAACGCACCCTCGATGCCGAGCGCGCCCTGGAGGAGACCGACGCCGGCGTGGAGCATCACCGCCTGCATGCGTCCGGTGATGAGCGTGTAGCCGATGGCCAGGTCGACGGCGAGGGTCTCGTGACCGCAGGTGAGATAGGTGGGGCCGGGCTCGTTCGCGAGCTTCTGCTGGGCCATCGCCTCCCAGACCGGGCCCCATTCGGAGCCGGGCGAGGACATCACATAGTCGATGCCGAGATTGCGGAAGGCCTGGAGGACGGCGTCGCCCCCATCGGGTGAGTTCTTCATACCGTTCTGTTCCCCAAGAAAAGCCGCGGCCGGATGCCCGGCCTGCATCGTGGTGCAACCGCGCGGTGTGGGCAACCGTTCGCTGCGCCGCCGAGCGCCGATGCCTAGGGGATCGGGTGATCGAGCCGGTTGCGAAAGCGGCGGTCTTCCCACTCGCCGGCGGCCTCGGCGAGGCCGCGCAGGGTGTGGACGATGTCGCTGCGGGCGTCGCCGAGGGGACGGAGGTCGTCGGTATCCTCCGGTTCGATCTCGCCGACGCTCGCCTGCGCGTTGGCGCGGGCGGCGATCGCGTCGATGGCACGGAGGTGGGTCTCGAGGGCCGCGATCCGGCGGCACAGCGCGCGATAGTGGCTCGACGACTCGATCAGCGGCGCGGGCATGGGCGCTTGTGTTGCGCAAAACGCAACTTCTGGCAAGTCGGTCCCGCAGGCGGCGGCGCGCTAGCCCCGGCCGGCCCAGATGATCAGGTGCAGGCTCTCGACCCGGTCCATGGGAAACACCAGCTCGGTGTCCGGGTTGAACTGCCGGAGATACAGGTTCTCGGCGGTCTGCCGCAGATATTGCTTGACCAGCGCGCGCGGCGGTTCGCCCGTGCTGGCGGCGCGGAGCTGGACGACGACGAACGTATCCTCGCCGCGCACGACGGCGCGGCCGGGATGTACATGCAGGGTCTCGCCGGGGAAGTAGCGCGGCACCATCGAGGTGTCGGCGACATAGACCGCGTAGGCGCTCGCCACGCCGCGCAATGAGGGCGGCCGCTCGACATAGTCCTGGATCTCGCCGTTCATGACGAAGATGCCGTCGGGCGCGTCCGCCGATCCGCCGAGCGCGGTGCCAAGGACCGGCAGGTCCCGGCCCGCGGCGCCGGTCGCATGGCCAGGCGCGGGGTCGCGCGGGACGGCGGCGGTTTCCGGCGCGAGGCCGGCCGGGATGGCGGCCTCCAGATAGGCGGCGACCAACGGCAGCTCGGCGGCGCGGAGCTGGCGCTCCCCGCCGAGCAGGCGGCTGATCGCCGACGGATCGACCCCGAGTGCGGCGGCCAGGCCGCGCTGGGTCTTGCCCGGTTGCGCCAGGCCGTCGCGTATCCAGTCAAGTTCGATCACGGCAAAGGGCTCATGGTTTCAGTAGGTTGTGAAATTATCACGTTTTAAGTTGCATAATCAATGTGAAAAACACAACATCCGGGCCGTATCGCGTTGTCCACACCGGACGGAAATTTCCCATGCATCAGACAGCAAAATACGTAAAATGTTCACGTTTCGTTCTTTTGTCGGTTTCAACATTAACAAGGGGAGATGACCCGTGTCGAAGTTTCGCCGCAACCGGCCGGACCTGAACTGGCCGCCGCGCTCCGACGAGGAAATGCGGGCCTGGCAGCGGGCCGTCGGGACCGATCTGGAGATCGCCCGGCTGCTCGGCCTGTCCCGCGCCAGCATCTACGGCCAGCGCATGAAGTTCGGGGTGCCTGCCCTGCCGCGCAAGAAGCGCGCGCGGGTGCGCGAGCACCGCGCCGGCTCCCGGATCACCAAGACCGCGATGGCCCGGCTCTATGCGGGTCGGCGCTACGAGGACTGGGGCCGCAAGGACTTGAACCGTATGCCGCCGATGCCACGCCTGCGCGAGCCGGCCGCGCTCTACCAGGCGGCGGAGTAGCCGGTGGCGCGGGCGGAACGCAAGCGCAAGCCGGACGCGGTGCGCCGCAGGACCACGCGGGTCGAGCGCCGGCGCATCGATGCCGGAACGCCCGAGTTCCAAGCGCGCCGCGCGCTGCTGGTCGGCGCGGACGGCGCGCGCGACCCGCGCGCGGGCGATCCCCTCGGCATCCTGCGCCTGTCGGGCCACATCACCCAGGCGCAGATGGACGCCGGCTGGATCTACGCGGTGATGCGCTGGCGCGCGTTCGGCAAGCCGACCCCCTACACCCATGTCTATGCCCGCTACACGAGCGGGCTCACCGGCATGACCGGCGGAGATGCGACCCTCTATCCCGACACCGACCGCCGTGCCCGGGATATCTTCGCGCGCGGCGACAACGCGCTGCGCAACGCGGGGCGGCTCGCCTGGTCGGAGACCCGGCGGGCGAGCGTCGAGCACCGGCTGGCGGCCTGGTTCTGGCGCGCCAAGACCGGCCCGCTGGGCAAGGCGGATGCGATCGAGCGCGCGGCGCTCCTGCGGGGGCTGGACGCGCTGGCGGAGGCGTATGGACGGGGCCGGCACGATCCAGCCGCCGCCCGGGCGACGCGGCTCCCGTAACGAACCCCTAGAGCCCGCCGTCCGCGCGGCGCGCCTCATACGCCTTGACCGCGGCGTAGGCCGCGACGAGCAGCGGGTCGTCGATGCCGGCGGCACGGGCGGACTCGAGCAGCATCCCGAGGATGTGCTCGCCCTCGGTGGGGTTGCCCGCCTCGATGTCGCGCAACATGGAGGTCGCATACTTCGACTGCGGGTCCGAGAACAGTGCGCGGTAGTTCTCCATGAACGCCTCGCTCGGCGGATGGCCGGCGTGACGCGCGATCGCGGCGGTGGTCTCGAGGAAGTGCCGGAAGAGGGTGGCGCCCTCCTCGGTGCGCACGATCTGGCCGACATTGGCGCGCATGAGCGACGTCATCCCGGCGGCGGTTGCGAGATGGACCATCTTCTCCCACATCTCCTGCATCGCGTCCTCGAGCGCCACCGGCTCGAGGCCGGTCGCGCCGTCCAGCGCATCGCGGAGCGCGGCGACCCGGTCGCTGATACCGCCGCCCTGTTCGCCGAAATGCAGCCAGCGCCAGTCGTTCATGTGGCGGATCGTACCGTCGTCCATGCGGGCGACGGAGATCTTGACCGTCCCGGCGAGCACGTGTTTCGCGCCCAGCCGTTCGTTCAGGATGTCGATGTGGCGAAGCCCGTTGAGGATCGGAAAGACCATCGTCCCGGGTCCGACGGCGGGTGCGATCGCGTCGATCGCGTCATCGAGGTCGTAGGCCTTGCAGGTGAGCAGGATCAAATCGTAGCCGGGCGCGAGCGCGTCGCGGGTGACGGTCTTCACCGGGCCCGCGAAGTCGCCATAGACGCTCTCGATCCGCAGCCCGTCGCGTTCGAGCTGGTCGCGCCGCGCCTCGCGGACCAGAAAGGTTGCATCGCGGCCGGCCTCGGTGAGCCGTCCGCCGACATAGCCGCCGATCGCGCCGGCGCCGAGAATCAGGAACTTCATGGCGCGCACCTCCCCCGTGCTTCGGCTATTGTAGCCGATCCCGCGAACGCGACACGAGCCGCACGGACTGCGCCATGAAGATCACCGAAACCGAGATCATCCGCCTGGCGGTACCGATGCGCCGTCCGATCAAGACGGCAACGCATGACTTCTCCCACGCCTATACCGTACTGGTGCAGATGCGCACCGACGCCGGGTTGATCGGAACCGGCTGGTGCTTCGCCTTCGA
>JAYQGE010000043.1:0-3764 GCA_038140435.1 Rhodospirillaceae bacterium
GCCCGGAGCGGCCTCGGCGTCCGCCGTTTCGATCGACTTGATGTCGGCGTGCGCGTGGGGCGAATAGATGAATGCGGCATAGGCCTGGCGCGGGAGCACCAGGTCGGAGACATACCGACCGCGACCGGTCAGGAACTTGGGGTCTTCTTTACGTCGGACCGACTGGCCAATACCGAATTGCATCTTGTACTCCTCCCGGAAACCGGACGACAGATTAAAGGTTGCGGATCAAAACGGCGAGTCCGCACCGTCGAGCCAGGCTTTGCCCCGCGCGTAGAGCGCTTCGACCTCGGGCCCGCGGACACCGGGCATGTCGCGCTTTACATCCATGCCGTTCCTCGATTGCAGGTAGGCGAGGTGCCGGTACCCCTCGGGGTAGCCGCCGAGAACCGACGGATCGAGCTCCAGCCGCGCGGCGGGATCCACCGGGTCCATGCGGTCCTTCTCGTAGATCGGTTGGCGCAGCACCAGGCCCCAACGCCCGTCGCGACGTTCGAAGAAATCGTAGAAACGCCCGGTACATACGACATCGACGAGCACGTCGTGCACCTCAGCGCGCTGGGCGATGGTCATCTTGGTCATCGCAATGGCGCGGTCGCCCTTAACGTCGATCGATGTGCCGCCGAGAAAGTGATGCACGTTGACGCCCTTCTCGAACCCGGCGCGGCTCATCGCGATGAACTCATCGACGGTGCCTTGCGTCCAGGTTGCGTTCATCACGCCGTCATCGTGCCAAACGGTTCGAAACCGGTCCCACAGGCCGGCGTCGCGCCAGACGACCCAGTTTTCAACCAGCTCGCGAATGATCCGCCGGTCGTGCTCAATTTCGGTCATGTGCTTTCCCGTCATGCGGTTCGAGTTCAGGGGCGGGCGCCGGCCGCCTCGAGGATGGCGACCATCTCCGCATAGCCGCGCTGGCGTGCGAGGGTCAGAGGCCTGACGCCTCGGCCGTCGGCGATGTTGACGTCCGCGCCGGCATCGACAAGCACCTTGAGCGTTGCCACGTGCCGTGGGCCGCCGTCGCCCAGCACGATCGCCTCGATCAGGGCGATCCAGTCGAGGTTGTTGATGTGGTCGAGCGGGGCGCCGCTGTCGATCAGGATCCGGACGACTTCGTCATGCCCGAGATGGGCGGCGGCGATCAGCGCCGTGCCGTCATAGATGCTGGTCACGAGGGTGGGGTTGGCGCCGCCCTCGATCGCGATACGCAGCATCTCCGGGTCGTCGGCGACCGCGGCGATGGTGATGACGTCGTAGCGGTCGGCGTCGAAGGCGTCCACGTTCGCGCCCGCCGCGATCAGGGCCCGGGCCGCGTCGTACTGGCGCAGATGCGCTGCGACCATCAACGGGGTCCGCTGGCGCCCGTCGCGGGCGTTCAGCTTGGCCCCCTCGGCGACAAGGCGATTTATCGCCGCGACATCGCCTGTAGCGGCGGCCCGGAACAAGCCGTCATAGCCGTCTATTTCCGAAGCGCCGGGCGCGACCTGGGCGACGAGCGGCGCGGGTAGCAGGACAAGGGCGAGCGCAATGAGAATGGTGCGGATCATGATGATGTCCTCGTGCGGGTGACGGCCAGAAGACCATTGTAGCCGAGGAAGCCGCCGAGGCCCGAAATGGCGAGCAGGATCGTGATGGGCAGCGCCGTGTCGTGGGGCAGCATGCCGGCGGCCTGGCCGAATGCCGCACCGATGGACATCTGCAGGAACATGGTCAGGCCCGATGCCGAGCCGGCGACCTGTGGATTGACGCTCACGGCACCCGCCTGGGCGTTCGGCATGGCGAGTCCGTGGAAGATGCCCATGACGATCCCGGGCAGAAAAATCGCCCATGGGGTCTCGACGCCGGCGAAAAACAGGACGGGGACCGTCAGTGCGGCCATCATCGATCCCGTGCTGCCGATGCGCACCATCCGGTCCAGACCCACACGTACGGTGATCCGCGAGCTGATGACCGTGCCGACAAGGAAGCTGCCGCTCATCATCATGAAGAACAGCCCGAACGCGGCGGGCGAGCGGTCGAAGACGCCCGCCATCAGGAACGGCACGCCTCCGGCGACCACCATGAACACCCCCATGCCGCAGCCTGCATAGATTGCGTAGGCCATGAAGGCCGGGTCGCGCAGCAAGGACGGAAATGCGCGGAAGGTCTGTGCGAGGCTGCTGGTCTGTGCGTTGGCGACGCGTGTCTCGCGAATGTTCGGCAATGCGAATACGAGCGTGACCAGGCCCATAATCGCGGTCAGGATGAACACATACTGCCAGCCTGCGAACTGCACGATGAAGCCGCCGATCACCGGCGATATGATCGGTGAGATCACCACGATCGACATGACCTGTCCGATCATGCGCGCGGAATCCTCTCGGCTGAACATGTCGCGGATCGTGGCACGGCTGACGACCATGCCCGCCGCGCCGCCAACCGCCTGGATGATGCGGCCCACGATCAGCACCTCGATGCTTGGCGACCAGATGCAGATGCCGCTGCCGATGATGAACAGCAGCAACCCGACGACCAGTACGGGCTTGCGGCCGAAACGGTCGGCTGCCGGACCGTAGAAGATGGTCGAGAAGGCCATCGCGACGACCCCGAGGGTCAGGGTGAACTGGGTCACGGCGCTGGAGGCGACGAAGACGCGTTGTATCTCGGGCAGGACCGGCAGGATCACGTGGATCGTGATCGGGCCGAGGCCTGCGATCAGGGCCAGGACGACCACCAGTTTGAGATTGCGCGGAGCGGCCATGACGTATGGGGAACCGGTCGGGTAAGACGAGCGTTTGGCCGGGCTGTGAATGCCTATTCACGGCTTTCCGGCGGATGTATAGAGGCATGGAGAAAACCGCTGCGCAAGAACCGCCGGTGGAGAAATTCAGGGGGACCAGAAATGTCGAAACAGACCGAACGCCGCCGTGACAACCAGCAATGGATGCTGGACTGGATCGTCAAGACCACGGGCCGTGTCCAGAACTTCGCCTATGACAACCGGGTGGTGCCGCCGGAGGTGAAGTCCTACGCCCAGATCCACCGGGTGGTGGACAAGCACGCGCGCCATGTCGTTGCCATTGCCGAGGCGGCCGAGAAGGCCGGCCACACGGAGACCGCGGCCGAGCTCTACTGGGTCGCGAGCGAGCATTACCGCGAGGCGCAGCACACGATCTTCGAGGACGACAATCCCGAGAAGATCTACCTGCACGGCATGCTGCTCAAATGCTTCGACAAGGTGATGGAGTACGCATCCCACCCGATCGAACGGGTCGAGATTCCCTTCGAGGGCAACTACATCCAGGGTGTGCTGCACATGTTGCCGGGGGCCGAGAAGGCGCCGACGGTGGTGTTCTGCCCCGGCATGGACATGACGAAGGAGGCCTTCGTTGACGCGCTCAATCACCCGTTCGTCAATCGCGGGCTCAACTGCCTGCATCTCGACGGGCCGGGGCAGGGCACGTCGAACATCCGCAAGATCCGCGTCACCCTCGACAATTACGAGCGCGCGGGCTCGGCAGCCATCGACTATCTGTGCGAGCGTCCCGAGGTCGACCCCGACCGGATCGCGGTGTCCGGTTTTTCCATGGGTTCCTACTGGGGGATGCGGCTGGCCGCGCTCGACGACCGGGTGAAGGCGGTCGCGACGGCGGCGGCGTGCTACGGCCCGAAGACAGCGATCTTCGAGCAGGCCTCGCCACGATTCAAGCAGGTCTTCATGTACATGGCGGGCATCCACGACGAGGACGAGTTCGACGAATTCGCCTCGAAGATGGTGCTCGACG
>JAYQGE010000043.1:3864-7553 GCA_038140435.1 Rhodospirillaceae bacterium
GGCATCCACGACGAGGACGAGTTCGACGAATTCGCCTCGAAGATGGTGCTCGACGACGTGGCCGCTGACGTCAAATGCCCGGCGCTGCAGGTGACCGGCGAATACGACCCGCTGGCGCCGCTCGAGACCGTGCTGCCGATCTACGAGAAGGTGCCGACGCCGAAGGAACTGTGGGTCATCGAGAATGACTTCCACAATCCGCGCAACCGCCCGAATTTCGGGGGGATCGACTTCTATGGCTTCCTCGCCGACTGGATCAACGACGTGTTCGCCGGGAAGGTCGCCGACGACCATCAGCGCGAGATCCTGGTGCCCGAGCGGACCGGCAACGGGCCCTACGTCCCGCAGATCGAGGGCGGCTTCAACCTGCCCGAGCGGGTCGGCGCGCCGACAGGCCTGTCCGATGCCCAGAAGGGCCCGGCGGGGGTGATTGGGGGCTGAAACGCCCGGAACGGGTTTCGCTATCCAGGGGCTTGTGCGGGCCGGCGCAGACTTCCAATGATGTGAACTGTCGGTGCGTTGGCCGCGATCTCGAAATTGCCGCCACCGTAATCCGAAACTAAACTGCGGAGATGGACCTCTCGGAATCGATAGCCGCGGACCGAATTCTTTCGGCCCCGATGATACCTCTGCCGTATCACCATATCGTGGTCGACGATGTACTGTCGGACGAGCTTCTGGCCCGGATGAACGAGCAGTGGCCCGGTGATTTCGACCCCGAGTATATCGGCAAGGGAATCTGCACGCTTTTCCAGCCGTCGTTCGACCGCATGGAGCATGCCGATTTCTGGAAGGAGATCGGTAAGGTCGTTTCGCCGGCCCTGGCCCACGCCGCGATGAAGCGTTTCGCGACGACGCTGCTGCATGTCCATGAAGACCTGAATGATTTCCCGGACTGGGGTGCGCTGCCGACGCTGATGCACAGCAACACCGATTTCGACGGGCAGAACATCCACACGCACTTCACCCACAATCCGAACTGAACCCTGACGTTTCTGCTTTATCTGGGCGGCGAAGGCGAAGGTACTGCCCTGTGGCAGCCACGCGGTGACTGGGAGGACCTCGACTGGCTGGCCTATCTGGCGATGGATACGCTGCGCTGGGACCATCGCAAGGATCTCGAACTCGTGCGGTTGGTTCCGTTCCGAGCGAGCCGGCTGCTCGTTTTCCTCGATGGGCCGCTGGCGCTGCACAGTGTGCCGCCGGGAACGGTCCAGACGGCGGCGACACGCCGTATTCTTCGTATTCACATGTCGATCAAGCTCGAGAAGTATCTCGAACATCGTGTGCCGTTTGTCGAGAATCACAGGGCGTACCGGCGCATGATGCTGCCGCCCTATGCTGAGAAGCCCGACCTCATCGCGGAACTCACTGGCGCGGATATCAAGCGGCGTGAAAGTGAGGGGCGCGACTTCGTGGTCCGGGAAATACTCTCGCGGCGCAATGCGCCCACCGACGCGGGCTATGTCCCTTCATTACCCGACTATGATGTCGAACTGTCGGATGTTGCGCGGGGAACTGGGGTGCACGCGCCGTTGCTGGCCACGTCCTGAACCGCAGCACCCTCAGTGTTCCGCTTTTGCCAACCGCCGCCCGTAGTTGATGGCGGCCAGCATGTTCGTGTGGTCGGCCTTGCCGGTCCACGCGATGTCGAACGCGGTGCCGTGATCGACCGAGCAGCGGTCGAAGGGCAGGCCTACGGTCACGTTGATGGCCGTGTCGAAGGCGATGAGCTTCACCGTCGCATGGCCCTGGTCGTGATACTGGGCGACCACGAGGTCGAACTCCCCCTGGTTGGCGCGGGCGAACACCGTGTCGCCGGATAACGGCCCGGTCGCGTCGATGCCCTCAGCTCGTGCCGCGGCGACGGCGGGCGCGACCTCACGGTCGTCCTCGTCGCCGAAAAGCCCGTCCTCGCCGCAATGGGGGTTGATGCCGGCCACCGCGATCCGGGGTTTCGCGATTCCGAGACGCTTGAAATGCCCATCGCCGGCGCGGATAACGTCGAGCACGTTCTCCTTCGTGCAGCGACGGATCGCGTCGGCCATGGAGACGTGCGCCGAGACGTGGATGGTCGAGAGTGTCGGCGAGGTGAGCAGCATGTGCGGCTTGATGCCGCCCGCGAGATGACTCAACAGGCCGGTATGGCCGTCGAACTGGTGACCGGCGGCATTCAGAGATGCCTTGTTGATGGGGGCGGTCACGATGCAGCCGACGTCACCCGCCCTGGCCATGTCCGCCGCGCGCACGATGTATTGATACGCGGCCTCGCCTGCGGCAGCGGAGACCTCGCCGGCCGGCGCATCGGCGACGCCGTCGGTCTCGATGTCGATCAGGGTCACGCCATTCGTGCCGAAGGTGATTCCGGTCCCGCACAGCGCGTCGGCCCGCTCCAGGACCGCGCGCGATCCGATGATCGTGATATCGCCAAGCTCGGCTGTCGGCAGCTCCGCGAGCGCCTTGCAGATCACCTCGGGACCGACCCCCGCGGGGTCGCCCATGGTGATGACGATGGAGGCAGCGCTCATGGGGACTACTTCTCGGGCAGCGGGATGAACTCGTCATCCCCCTCGATCTTGCCGAAGCGGCCTTCCTTCCAGTCGGCCTTCGCCTGATCGATGCGTTCCTTCGAGCTGGAGACGAAGTTCCACCAGATGTGGCGCTCGCCGTCGATCGGCGCGCCGCCGAGGAGCATGATGCGCGAGACCTCCTGCGCCGTGACCGTTACGTCAGCGTTCGGCGCAAGGATGAGCATCTCGTTCTCGCCATGGGTTTCGCCGTCAATGGCGATGGCGCCCTCGACGACATAGACCGCGCGTTCCTCGTGCTCGTCGGTGACCTCGAGCGACGTCCCGGTGTCCATGCGCAAATCGACATAGAACATGGGCGATGCCGTCGCGACCGGCGACGTCTCGCCATAGGCCGTGCCGGCGATGAGGCGCATCTCCACCCCGTCGCGAGAGATCGCCGGAAGCGTGTTTGCAGGGTGGTGGAAGAAGGCGGGATCGGTCTCCTCCTGATCCTTCGGCAGGGCGACCCAGGACTGAATTCCGAACATGGTGGAGTGGCTGTCGCGAACCTCCGCGCGGGTGCGCTCGGAGTGCACGATGCCGCGCCCGGCGGTCATCCAGTTGACGTCGCCCGGCCGGATCGGCTGCTCATAGCCGAGGTCGTCGCGGTGCATGATCTCGCCGTCGAAAAGATAGGTGACCGTGGCCAGCCCGATATGCGGGTGAGGACGCACGTCGATGCCCTCTCCCGGACCGAACTCCGCGGGGCCCATCCGGTCGAAGAATATGAAAGGCCCCACCGTGCGCCGCTTGGCATAGGGCAGTGCACGCGCGACCTCGAAGCCGCCAATGTCGCGGGGGCGGGCGTTGATCACATGTTCGATCGCGTCTGAATTGCTGTCGGTCATTCCGGGCTCATGTCTGACGGTCAGTCATGTCGCTGAGATATTATCCCGGCGGCGAAAATCAACGCCGCTTGCCCTTCTTGCTCTGGATTGCCCGCCACGCCGCGAGGAGGGCGAAGTCGCGACCCGCCCAGACTCCCTTTGCGGCCTGCTTGTAGGATTTGCGCGTGGCGTCGATGACCGGCACCTCGAAGCCGTTCGCCCGGGCCAGCGCAACCATCTGGCTTGCGTCCTTGGCGCCGCCGCTCATCTGGAATCCGGCCGACTTGGGGAA
>JAYQGE010000043.1:7653-9633 GCA_038140435.1 Rhodospirillaceae bacterium
CGGATCATCGGCAAGGCCGTCGCGGCGCTGCCGGAGGTCCGGAACGCCCATGCGAACGGCGAGATGATCATCGCCCATGGTTCGACCAACGTGTTCGTCGCCGAGGAGGTGATGGGCGAGGTGCCGCACAAGCAGTTCTACCTCTCTGGCCAAGTGATCAATCACGTTCTGTGCCAGACCCAGCCCGAGGAAAAGCCGCCGATCATCCACCTGGTGAAGGGCGAGCTGACGCCGCCGGCGCCGCGCATGGACGAGATGCTCCGGAACTTCGACAGCACCAGCGTCTTCATCAAGGGCGGCAACGCGGTCGATCCCGATTTCAACGCCGGCGTGTTCTGTGCCCATCCGGGGTGCGGCACCATCGGGTTCGCGATGGGAATCATGATGGCGCGGGGCGGGCACCTGATCATCCCGATCGGGCTCGAGAAACTTATCCCCTCGGTCACGGACGCGGCCCGGCACATGGGGCAGGACACCTTCTACTATCACGCCGGCCAGCGGGTCGGGATGATGCCGGTGACCAATGCGACCGTCGTCACCGAAGTCCAGGCGTTGCAGATTCTGTTCGGGATCGAGGACATCACTCATGTCGGGGGTGGCGGTGCCATGGGCTCGGAAGGCTCGGTGGTGCTGGTCGCCGAAGCGGAGAAGGAAAAGATCGACGCGGCGGTCGAGCTCTACGAATCGATCAAGGGCGAACCGCCGCTCCGGACCCTCAAGGCATATTGCGCGGGATGCATTCCGACCACGCCCGCCATGGACGCCTCGCCCGACGAGCAGCATGAGGCACACCTCAAGAAGCATTGCCTCTATGAGGGCCTGCAGGAGAGCGAGCTTCCCGACTTCTTCACGCCGCGCACGGAACCGATCACCCGGAACCGCTAGGCCTCAGCCCTCCAGCACGAACGGGTTTGTCGCGCGCTCATGGCCGAGCGTCGAGGCCGGGCCGTGGCCGGGTACGAAGGTGACGTCGTCGCCCAGCGGCCAGAGCTGTTCGCGGATGGACGCCAGCAGCGTGTCGTGGTCGCCGCCCGGGAAGTCAGTCCGTCCGATCGAGCCCTGAAACAGCACGTCGCCGACGAAGGCGATGCGCGAGACCGGCTCGAAGAAGATGATGTGTCCCGGGGTGTGACCCGGGCAGAAGCGTACCTCGAAGGTCAGGTTTCCGACCGTCACGCTGTCGCCCTGGTCGAGCCAGCGGGCGGGCGTGAAGGGGCGGCCCGCATCGACGCCGAACCGCGCGCCCTGTTCGGCCAGCTGGTCGATCCAGAACTTGTCCTCGATATGCGGTCCCTCGATCGGGACACCGAGCTGCTCTGCCAGATCGGCGGCCGCGCCGGCATGGTCGATATGGCCGTGGGTGAGGAGGATCTTCTCGACCTCGACGCCCTGTTCCTCGATGGCGGCATTGATCCGGTCGATCTCCCCGCCCGGGTCCACGACCGCGGCCCTGTTGGTTTCGGTGCACCAGAGAATCGAACAGTTCTGCTGAAACGCGGTGACGGGGACGATGACGGCTTTCATGGAATATCCGCTCGGCTGGTATCCCGCGATCTCTACACGAGTTCAGCACGCATGTGTCGAAATTCGGCGGAAGACGCTTCTGGGGCGCACGGACGGCTTGACCTGGATCAATGCCGGCGATGACGGTGTGAATGTCAGCAGAATCATCGCGGCGGTCATCGGTGTCGGCGTGCTGCTGTTCCTGGTCCGCGTTCTCGCACGCAAGAAGGCATGACACCGGATTCTTTAAATGAATGCACCCGCCGCCGGCTCCGGCGGCGAGTTTTCGTTGCGGCAGCCGTCTGGATCGCTTGCTATAAAACTCCGTTGGTGGGAGGCATCACGAATGAACCAGGACAATAACAATCAGCGTGTTGTTGATGATCCGGTCGGCACAACGACCGAGGGCGCGCGCGAGATCGGTTTTGCAGTTTCGGAAAACTACAACGCGAGCGAAATCCTCTATCGCAATCTGGA
>JAYQGE010000043.1:9733-11506 GCA_038140435.1 Rhodospirillaceae bacterium
AGCGCCGCGCCCGTGGTGATCTGCGAGGCAGGGCTGCTGGACACGCTGCGCGAGGCGCTGACCGACGGCCCCGAGGTCGGTCGGGTCGTCGTCGCGAATGGCGATGCGCCTGACGCGTTTCCCGTTCCGACCGTGACGTGGGACGCGTTTGTCGCCGACCAGGGTCCGGATCTCGCGGCGGCCGATACCCATCGCGACGAGATGGCGTTCTGGATGTACAGCTCCGGCAGCACCGGACGACCCAAGGGGATCGTCCACCTGCAGCACGACATGCTCTACACGGACCTGAGTTACGGCCGTTCCGTCCTCGAACTGACCGAAGACGATATCGTTTACTCGGTGCCCAAGATCTTCTTCGCCTACGGCTTCGGGAACTCGATAACGTTTCCATTCGCCGTCGGTGCCGCCGTCGTCCTGGGCGCGGGCCGCCCGGAACCAGAGCCGATCTACCAGGCGATCGAGCGCCATCGGCCCACCGTGTTTTTCGGACTGCCGACCCTCTACAACGCGCTGGTCGCGCATCCGGGAAGCGAGGACCGCGATCTTTGCAGCGTGCGGCTGTGCATCTCCGCCGCCGAGCCGCTGCCCGAGGAGACCTTCAACGAATGGAAGCGGCGCCACGGTCTCGAGATCATCGAGGGGCTGGGGTCGACCGAGGTGCTGCACATCTACGTCAGCAACTTTCCCGGCGATCTTCGTCTCGGTGCGGCCGGCAAGCGCGTTCCCGGATACGAGATCAAGTTGCTCGACATGGACGATCAGCCGGTGGGACCGGGCGAGGCGGGCACGATGTGGGTGCGCGGCGATTCCCAGGCCCCGTTCTACTGGAATCAGTCGGAAAAGACGGCGGAGACGATGCGCGGAGACTGGATCTATACCGGCGACCGCTTTCAGATCGACGCGGACGGCTTCTACAAGTTCGACGGGCGCGCCGACGATCTGATCAAGGTTAGCGGGCAGTGGATCTATCCGCTCGAGATCGAGCGCTGCCTGAACGACCATCCGGATGTGCAGGAAAGCTGTGTTTTGGGCGTAAACGCCGAGGATGGCCTGATGACCACCAAGGCCTGGGTGGTTCTGAAATCGGCAGATGCTGCCGGCGACGGGACCGCGCGCCAGCTGCAGGACTATGTGAAAACCAAGCTCGTTCCCTACAAGTATCCGCGTATTGTGGAATTTCGGGGGGACTTGCCAAAAACGGGCACCGGGAAGATAGACCGGCAGGCCCTGCGCGCGTCCGACGGCGCGCCGTCCTAGGGAGGAACGGAACATGGAACAGAATGTCTCATTCAAGTCGGACGGGCTGACGCTCGCGGGCGTGGTGCACACGCCGGCCGACCTGGCGCCCGGAGACTCCCGGCCTGCGTTTCTGGTGTTGCACGGTTTCGGCACCGGGAAAGACGGTTCCACGCCGGAGATTCTCGCGAACATGCTCTGCGACTGGGGCTATGTCGCGATGCGGTTCGACTTCCGCAGTTGCGGCGACAGCGAAGGCGAGACCGGCTGGGTGATGTGCGAGGACCAGGTCGAGGACGTGAAGAACGCGGTGAGCTGGTTTGCCGAGCAGCCCTATGTCGACGGAGAGCGGATCGGTGTCATCGGACACAGCTTCGGCGCGGCCGTCGCGGTATATGCCGGCGGTGTCGACAAGCGTATCGCCGCGGTGATCTCGTCGTGCGGCTGGGGCGACGGCGAGAGCAAGTTCCGGCTGCAGCACAAGTCCGACGAGGAGTGGGCGCGGTTCCAGAACATTCTCAGCGAGGGGAAGGCCCA
>JAYQGE010000044.1:0-1267 GCA_038140435.1 Rhodospirillaceae bacterium
TTTTGGCCCGGTTTTGCTACCGTGCGCCGCTCGGAATTCACGGGGGAATGACGATGTACAAGATGTTTCGTATCGCGGCGGTGATTGCCGCGACGTTGGCGTTGCCCGTCGCCGGGCCGGCGCTGGCCCAGCCGAAGGACACGCTCACGATTGGCCTGACCCTCGAGCCGCCGCACCTCGACCCGACGGCCGGTGCGGCCGCGGCGATTGACGAAATCGTCTACGCCAATGTTTTCGAGGGCCTGACCCGGATCGACCAGAACGGTGCTGTGCAGCCGCAGTTGGCCGAGAGCTGGACCGTCTCGGACGACGGTCTCGTCTACACGTTCAGGCTGCGTGACGGCGTCGCGTTCCACGACGGCACGTTCTTCGATGCCGATGACGTGGTGTTCTCCCTCGATCGCGCCCGGGCCGAGGATTCCGTCAACGCCCAGAAGCCGCTGTTCGCTGCGATTGAACGGGTCGAGGCGGTCGATCCCCGGACGGTCCGCATCACCCTGTCGCGCCCGGAAGGACGCCTGCTGTTCAACCTGGGCTGGGGCGATGCCGTGATCGTCGCGCCGGAATCGGCGGACAACAACAAGGCCGCGCCGATCGGCACCGGGCCCTACAAGTTCGATCGCTGGGTGCGCGGTTCCCAGGTGCGGCTCCGGGCCGTGGCGGACGACCGGCCGATCCGGACGGTCACCTTTCGCTTCGTGCCCGACCCGTCGGCCCAGGTCGCCGCGCTTCGCGCCGGCGACATCGACGCGGTCGCGAACCTGCAGGCGCCAGAGGCGGTGATCGCATTCCAGTCGGACCCGAATTTCGAGGTTTGGGTTGGCTCCACCGAGGGCGAGACCATCCTCGCCATGAACAACGCCCGGCCGCCGCTGAACGACGTCCGCGTGCGCCGCGCCATCGCCCATGCCGTTGACCGGCAGACCGTTATCGGCGGTGCCATGTTCGGCTTCGGGACGCCGATCGGGACCCATTTCGCGCCCCATCACGAGGCCTATGTCGACCTGCGTGCGGTCTCGGCCCACGACACGGCCAAGGCACGCGCGCTGCTTGCCGAAGCGGGGCAGTCGGACCTGAAGCTGACCCTGAAGCTGCCGCCGCCGACCTATGCGCGGCGTGGCGGCGAGATCGTTGCGGCCCAGCTCAAGGAGGCCGGGATCACGGTCGAGATCATTCCCGTCGAATGGGCCCAGTGGCTCGAGCAGGTGTTTCGCGGCAAGGACTACGACCTGACGATCGTCTCTCACACCGAGCCGCTCGACATCGG
>JAYQGE010000044.1:1367-7885 GCA_038140435.1 Rhodospirillaceae bacterium
GTCTCCACGCTCATCGCCGTTCCGCTTGGCATGTTTGCCGCGACCCGGCGCGGACGCTCCGGCGACTACGGCGTGATGGGGTTCAGCCAGGTCGGGATGGCGATCCCGAACTTCTGGTTCGCGATTCTCTCGATCCTGGTGTTCGCCGTTGCGCTCGGCTGGTTTCCGGCGTCCGGCTTTCCGGGCTGGGACGCAGGGATCGTCGCGGCGCTGTGGGCGCTTGTTCTCCCGGCCATGTCCCTGGCATTGCCGGAAGCGGCGATCCTCGCGCGGGTTGCGCGCACCGCGGTGCTCGACACGCTCGGCGCGGACTATGTCCGCACGGCACGAGCAAAGGGGCTGGCACCACGCCGGATCATGTGGGCGCACGTCCTGCGCAACGCGCTCATTCCCATGACCACGATTCTCGGCCTGCAGTTCGCCTTCCTGCTCGCCGGCTCGATCGTGGTCGAGGCTGTGTTCGCGCTCCCCGGGCTGGGGCGGCTGATCTTCCAGGCGGTCAGCCAGCGCGACCTCGTCGTGCTGCGCGACGTGATCCTTCTGCTCGTGGGTCTCGTCGTGGTCGTGAACTTCCTGGTCGATGTCGCCTATGCCGTGATCGATCCACGGGTCCGGCACGCCGCATGAGCACACGCGCGGACGATATCCACGACAATGGCGCCGCCCGGCGATGGCGCGGGCATCCGAGTTTCTGGGCCGGCGCCATCCTGACCGGCTTGCTTATGCTGGTGGCGCTGGTTTCGCTCGTCTGGACGCCCCATGCCTTCGATGCGGTCGCGATCACCCAGCGCATGCAGGGCCCGAGCGCCGCGCACTGGCTGGGCACGGATCACTTTGGTCGGGACATTGCGACCCGGCTCATGATCGGTGCACGGAACTCGATCATGGTCGGCGTCGTGGCGGTCGGGATCGGGCTCGGGGCGGGCACGGCGCTCGGCCTCGTGGCGGCGGCGCGCGGCGGCTGGGTCGATGATCTCGTGGCCCGCGGCGCGGATATCGTCTTCGCCTTTCCCGCGATCGTGTCGGCGATCCTGATCACGGCGGTCTTCGGGCCCGGCGCGGTCAACGCGATCATCGCCATCGGCATCTTCAACGTGCCGGTTTTCGCGCGCGTCGCCCGTGGCGCGGCGCGGCAAATCTGGGGCCTTGAATATGCGCGTGCCGGCCTTGCCATCGGCAAGTCCCGGGCGGCGGTGACCCGCGATCACGTGCTGCCGAACATTGCACCTATATTGATCGTCCAGGCCACGGTCCAGTTTGCCGTCGCGATTCTCGCGGAGGCTGCGCTTGCCTATCTGGGACTCGGCACCCAGCCGCCCGCACCCAGCTGGGGCCGGATGCTGTTCGATGCACAGACCTTCATGGCACTCGACCCGAAGCTGGCGATCCTGCCGGGGCTCGCGATCGCGCTGGCCGTACTGGGACTCAACCTGCTCGGTGACGGGTTGCGGGACCTGCTCGATCCGCGATTGCGGGCCGAGCGGGTCGGATGAGGGTGGGGCCGAGGGCTAGTCGCCGCCGCCCGCGGCGATCGGTTGCACGAACTTGAGTTCGAGATCCCAGGGGAAGTGAATCCACGTGTCCTGGCTGACCTCGGTGACGAAGGTATCGACCAGCGGCCGTCCGGCGGGTTTCGCATACACCGTCGCAAGATGGGCCTTGGGCAGGAGCTCGCGAACGATCTTTGCCGTGTTGCCGGTGTCCACCAGGTCGTCGACGATCAGGGTCGCCTCGCCGTCACCGTCGATGCCCTTGAGGACGGAAATTTCGCCCTGGGACTGGTGATCGTAGGAGGAGACACACACGGTGTCGACGAGGCGCACCTCGAGTTCGCGTGCGACGATCGCAGCGGGCACGAGGCCGCCGCGGGTGATGGCGACGATCTGCTCCCACGGGCCCTTCTCGGTGAGTCGCCAGGCGAGCGCCTTGGCGTCGCGGTGGAGTTGTTCCCAGGAGACGGGAAAATCATGCTGTGGGCTGGCCATGGCGATACCATTGCTGATTTCGGATGAGAATCGAGCGCGTATTAAAGCGGCGGTGCCGGGGTGGTGCAATCGTCTCCGCCGCGAAGCTTGTGGAACAAAGTCCGGGCAATTCTAGATGCCGCGTTCGCCGGTCGGATGCAGCGTTACGCCGGCGATCCGCCAGCTGGCGTCGGGCTGACGTTCCATCTGGTAGAGGGCGACAGTCCCGTGCCCGTTGGGCCCGATCACGCGGACAGGCTGGACCGGTATTCCGTCGATGAGTGCGGGCGGGCCGAAGCTGTAGGAACGGGGCCGGTACACCGGACGGAAGCTCGTGCGCACCATCGACATGAAGCGTTCGGGAGTCGCGAACTGCCGACGGATGTCAGGACTCGCGAACGCGAACGCCGCCGCGCCGTCGTCGCGTGCGAAGGCGGTGATCTGGCGGGTGATGACCTCGGCAAAGGCCGCCCCGTCCAGCCGGTCGGTCTGTGCGTTCGCAGGCAAGGCGCAGAGCAGGCCGAGCAGGAGGATGACGAGGAATCGGCGCTTGGTGACGGACATGTGAAGATTATGTCCCGCGCCACGCACCGAAGCGAGCGGGACGGTGCGCATGCTGGTCTGTATAGTTTGCCGGCAAGGGAGAGTGCGATGGCGATCCATAAAATCGAAGCCGACGCGGCGGGGTTGCCGGTCTTTGCGCCGGCCGAGGCTGGTGCGGATGTGCAGGTGTTCGCGCTATCGAGCCACGCGCGCGCGCGCGAGGCGCTTGCGTTCGGGCTGAATGCGCGTGACCCGGGCTTCAATATCTTCGTCGTCGGCGAGAATCGCAGCGGCCGGATGACGGCCACTCTCGCCTATCTCGAGGATGCCCTTGCCGGCGGACCGAAACCCGATGACTGGATCTATCTGAACAATTTCCGGCGGGGCAACGAGCCGCTTGCGGTTCGACTGCCCGCGGGCCAGGGACGGCGATTCCGCGATGCGATGTCGGCGCTCTTGCCCCGGCTGCGCGAGGCGCTGCACCAGGCCTTCGCGCGCGAGGAGTATCAGCAGCGCCTGCATGACGAGGAGGCGTCCATGCGGGCCGCGATCGGCAGGGCGATCGAGGCCGCGCGCGCCGAGGCCGAGGCGGCCGGCCTGTCGCTGGTGCAGTCGCCCCAGGGCCTGATGGTCGGGGCGATGGATGCGGACGGGAAGCCGCGTGACCTGTCGGACCTGCCCGCGGCGGAACGCGAGGGGATGGAAGCAGCGGGACAGAAGGTCAGCCAGATGCTCGCCGAGATCAATCGGGATGCCGCCCGCCGCCAGGCTGAGCTCGCCGGACGCGTGCAGGAGCTCAATCGCGCGGTCGCCGAGAACGCGGTGGGCGGGCTCGTCGATACGCTCACCGCGGACTTCACGGACATTCCGGGCCTGAACCGCTGGCTGGTCGCCTTCCGGGTGGACCTGCTCGACAACCTGGCGCTCTTCCGGCCGCAGCCGGACGGCGCAGGCGATGCCTCGGCCGTATCCGCCGCTCCGCAGCCGACAGCCGAGGCGCGCTATGCCGTCAATTTGCTGGTCGACAACAGCGAGGTCGCGGGGTCGCCCATCGTGCTCGAGGGCAATCCGACCTACGCCAACCTTTTCGGCCAGATCGAGTATCGCCAGGCGGGCGGCGTTCTGGCGACGGACTACACGCTGATCCAGCCGGGTGCGCTGCATCGTGCCAACGGCGGCGTGCTCGTGCTGCGGGCCGAGGCGATCGCCGCGCATCCCGACAGCTGGGCGCAGCTCAAGGGAGCGTTGCGCGACGGGGTCATCCGGATGGAGGAGCAGTACCGCGCCGGCGGCGTTCCTGTCGCCGGGGCGCCGAAGCCCGCGCCGGTTGCGCTCGACGTCAAGGTGATCATCGTCGGCGCACCGCAGTGGTACTACACCTTCTTTTCCGTCGATCCGGAGTTCCAGGCCTACTTCAAGGTGAAGGCGGAGATCGATGCCGACATGGCGGCAAGCCCGGAGAATCTCGGCTGCTATGCCGGGTTGTTGCAGGGGTTCGCGAACAAGCATGGCGCCACCCGCTGCACGCGGGACGCGATCGAGTACCTGCTTGGCCATGCGTCACGCATCGCCGCGGACCGCTCGAAGCTATCCGCTCGCTTCGAGCTGGTCGAAGATATCGTGAACGAGGCGATCTACGCCGCAGGAACGGGGGCGCCGGTGGATGCCGATGCCGTGCGGTCGGCGCGCCGCAGCCGCCGCAACCGCAACGGACGGATCGAGGATCGGAGCCAGGAGGCAATCGAGCGGGGCACGGTGATGATCTCCACGACCGGCAGCGCGGTCGGGCAGATCAACGGCCTTACGGTGCGCGACATGGGCGACCACGCGTTCGGCACGCCCGCGCGGGTGACGGCGCGCGCCTCGGTCGGCCGGCGCGGGGTCACCAACATCGAGCGCGAGACGGCGCTGGGCGGGCCGATCCAGCAGAAGGGTGCGCTGGTGATCCAGGGGTTCCTGGCCGGCATGTTCGCACGCCGCGCGCCCCTGTCCTTCAACGCCTCGATCACCTTCGAGCAAAGCTATGGCGGGGTCGAGGGGGACAGCGCGTCACTGGCCGAGGTCCTCGCGATCCTGTCCGATCTCGCCGACGTGCCGCTGCGCCAGGACCTGGCCGTCACCGGCTCGGTCAACCAGCGCGGCGAGGTGCAGGCGATCGGCGGGCTGATCGAGAAAGCCGAGGGCTTCTACCGCACCTGCGTCGCGGCGGGCCCGCTCACCGGCGACCAGGGCGTCGTCTTTCCCCGGTCGAACGAGCCGGCGCTCATCCTCGATGACGATGTCACGGCGGATGTCGCGGCGGGACGGTTCCACGTTTATTCCGCCGCTCACGTGGACGAGGCAGTCGAACTGTTCACCGGGATCGAGGCCGGGATCAGGGATGGGGACGGGAACTATCCCGACGGTAGCGTCTACGGGCGGGTCGCCGCGCGGCTGGCCGCGTTCGACCAGGCGCTGGACGCGCGCGACCGCTAGTCACAAGACGGTATTTCGACGATGGGGGTGCGGCCCGGCCGAAGCCGGGCTCACGGGGTGCACGCTACCGGACGTAGATGTGCACCTCGTTGCTGCCCACATTCGCGCTTGAGGTGGAACTCAGCGACAGCCGGTCGCTCGGCAGGCCCATCTGGATCAGGGTCTGCATGACCTGCTCGGCGTTGCGCCGCGACTGGTTCGCGGCCAGCGCGACCTGCGCGGGCGTGCCCTGCTGCGGCACGATCGAGACGATGTCGAACACCGCACCCGGACGCCGGTTGAGCGCCTCGGTGGCCGCTGTGAAGAGCGGTTCCTGGTAGGGCACGTTCGGACGGTCGAAGCGGATCACCACGAGCGGTCGGCGGTTCGCCAGGTTCGAGACCTGGCTCTGCGCGCGTGCCGGCGCGGCGGTCGCGAACGCCCGGTTCGCAAGGCTGGTGCCGAACAGCTCGCCGTTCTTCACGGCGAAAGAGAGCACGGTCAGGTTGCTGCGCTCGCGGCCGACATAGTTGGTCTGGCGCGCGACATCCTCGCTCAGCTCGTTGAGCAGGCGGTCGATCAGGACGACCGTGCGATTGACCTCGTCCTCGAGGACGGAGAGCTGGCGGTGGTCTTCGTCGATCGCGCCCGACAGGCCGTAGGTGGCGCGGACGGATTCGAGAATGAACGCGGCGAGCGAGCTGCTGTCGGCGACGCTGTTCGACAGGCTGTTCATCTGGCCGACGCCGTCGGAGATCTGGTCCAGCGTCGCCTGGGCCTGGGTCCAGGCCGCGACGAGGTTCGGGTTCCCCGGGGTCGTGCCCACCTGGAGGCGCGCCTGGATATCGGCGACGAGGCTCTGGTAGGCGTTGGCGTTGGCAATGGTCTGCTGACGGAGGGTCTGCAGGACTTCGTTGCCGGAGCCGATGCTCGTCTGCAGGCGGCCGAGATCGCCGCGCAGGCGTTCGACGCGCTGGCCCACCTCGGTTCCGGTGGACTGGCCGGCGGTCACGCCGTCGGGCTGGAAGTTGCTCTGGCCGAGCTGCGGCGGGGCGCCGGAGATGGTCGGCTGCGGGTTGCGTTCGGCCGCGCTGGCGGGAATCACCTGCCGGTCGCCGCCGGAGGGGGACTCGCCCGTCAGGGACGGAATGAGCGCGTCGTCTGAGAAATCGCAGGCCGCCAATAGCAGCGCTGCGCCGGCCAGTGCCGACCAGGTGCGTTTAGTTGTCATCCGCTCCCTTGTCCCTCAAGTGCCCCAGCGCGATCCCCAGAAAATGCCGCGGGTGCGGCGAACGCGCAAAAATTGCTGATTAGCCAAATGGTTGCGCCGGATGTTACCGATTGCCCTGCAGCCGGGCAAGCGGCTTTTGGACCGGATTTTCGCGGCATTTCGAGATGCCGCAATGTGGTGTCCGCGTACTTGCATTCGGTGAGGCATTTGATTAGCTTCCGCGCGCCTTGGCCAAGCGCCCGTAGCTCAACTGGATAGAGCGTCTGACTACGGATCAGGAGGTTGGGAGTTCGAATCTTCCCGGGCGCGCCAGGCTTTCCCACATA
>JAYQGE010000045.1:0-7804 GCA_038140435.1 Rhodospirillaceae bacterium
GTCGCCGTCAGCCCGCCGAAGCTCTTGCGCAGCGTCCGCGCCTCGAGCGCGGGATTTGCCGTGCCGCTACTCACGGGCCGCTCGCGGGGTGAGGAGCCCGGCGATACCGCCGCGCGCGAAGATCACGACCAGCACCAGGAAGGGCCCGAAGATGATGTGCCAGTGGATCGTCCAGGTGGCGAGGATCTCCGACAGCATCAGGAAGACGAAGGCGCCGGTCACCGGGCCGAACAGGGTGGACATGCCGCCCAGCACCACCATGAAGATGAGCTCGCCCGAGCGCGGCCAGTTCATCATGTCGGGCGAGACGAAGTTCTCGAGGTTCGCCTGCAGCATGCCGGCGATGCCGCACATGACGCCCGCGATGACGAAGGCCGTCAGGCGATACCGGTAGGTCGAGACGCCGACCGCCTGCACCCGCGTGTCGTTCGACTTGGCCGCGCGCATGACCACGCCGAAGCGCGAATGGATCAGCCGCCAGCTCACGAACACGCTCAGCAGCAGGAACGCGAAGATCGTGTAGTACATCGTGAGCTTGTCGCTCAGATTGTAGAACGGAAGCCCGAAGTCGCTGCGCGCGAGGATGTTGAGCCCGTCGTCGCTGCCGTAGCGCTCGGCGCTGACGCTCAGGAAGAAGATCATCTGGGCGAGCGCCAGCGTGATCATGATGAAGTAGACGCCGCGCGTGCGCAGGCTGATCGCGCCGAAGATCAGCGAGATCAGGGCGCAGATGCCGATCCCCAGCGGCCACTGGATCCACGCGTTGTTGACGCCGTGGAAGGCGAGAATGCCGATCGTGTAGCCGCCGATCCCCAGATAGACCGCGTGGCCGAAGCTGATCATGCCGCCATAGCCCATGATCAGGTTGAGGCTCACCGCGGCGATGGCCCAGATCATGATCCGGGCGAAGACGATCACATAGAAAGGCTCGCCCAGCGCCGGCGCCAGGAAGGGCACCACGGCGCACAGGCCGATCACGATGGCGGTCAGGATGTTCGCGGGGTTCTTCAGGTCGATCATGGCTAACCCCCCGCACCCTTGGGCGGGAACAGCCCCTGGGGCCGGAAGAACAGGATCGCGGCCATCAGCACGTAGATGAGCATGGACGACAGGGCGGGTCCGGCGGACTCGGCCGCATTCTCGGGCAGGAACAACAGCAGGAACACATCCAGGAAAGAGCGGCCCATGGTGTCGATGACGCCGGTGACGATGGACGCGATGAAGGCGCCCCGGATCGAGCCGATGCCGCCGATCACGATCACCACGAAGGCGAGGATCAGCACGTCCTCGCCCATGCCGATCTGGGCCTGGGTGATGGGCGTGATGATCAGCCCCGCCAGGCCCGCCAGCACCGCGCCGATGCCGAACACGATCGAGAACAGAAGCGGGATGTTCACGCCCAGGGCCCCCGCCATGGTGCGGTTGGACGCACCCGCGCGGATGAGCATGCCGATCCTTGTGTGCGACACGAGGAGGTAGAGCCCGAGCGCCACCAGGAGCCCGATCACGATGATCACGATCCGGTAGACCGGGTAGGTGATAGCGCCAAGCGCGACCGTGCCGTCGAGGAAGGCGGGCAGCGGCACCAGCAGGCCCTCCGGGCCCCAGATGATCCGCGTCGCCTCGTTGAAGAAGAGGATCAGGCCGAAGGTGGCGAGCACATGGTCGAGATGGTCGCGCGGATAGAGCGTCCTGAGCGTCGTCATCTCGACGACCATGCCGATCACGAGCATGGCCGGGATCATCAGGACGACGCCGACGATGAAGGAGCCGGTGACGACCGCAATAGTGCCGCCCACGAAGGCGCCGATCATGAACATGGAGCCATGGGCCAGGTTCACCAGGTCCATGATACCGAAGACGAGCGTCAGCCCGGCCGCCATCAGGAACAGGATGATGCCGAGCTGGAACCCGTTCAGGAACTGTTCGGTGAGGAGGACGTAGTCCATCGGGCGCTATCGGTCGTCCGGCAGAAAAAGGGGCAAACACGCAAGCGGGGATGCACCGGCATCCCCGCTCACACGTTCAGGTTTGCCGCGTGCCTACATCTTGCACTGGCTGGCATACGGATCCTGGTGATCCTTCAGCACGGCCCGGCCCACGGCCGTGGTCCAGTTGCCGTCGGCATCCTTGACCACGGTGCGCTCGTAGAAGTTCTGGATCGGGAAGTGATTGTTGCCGAAGCTGAAGTCGCCCCGGATCGAATCGAAGTCCGCCTTCTTGAGCGCGGCGCGCATGCCGTCGACGTTGTCGACATCGCCGCTGACCGCCTCGACGCCCGACTTGATGAACATGATCGCGTCATAGCTCTGCGCCGCATAGAAGGACGGATAGCGGCCGTACTTCTTGCGGAAATCCGCGACGAACTTCTTGTTCGCGGCATTGTCGAGATCGGGCGCCCAGAACTGGGTCATCTTGGTGCCGAGCACCGTCTCCATGCCCGCCTTCTGGAACAGCGGCAGGCTGATCGAGTCGAGCGTATAGACCGAGTAGAGCGGCACCTCGCCCTCGAGGCCGGCCTGCTGATACTGCTTGATGAAGGCCGGTCCGGCCGGGCCCGGGTAGAAGGTGAAGACGCCATCGGGCTTCGCCGCCTTGACCTTGGAAAGCTCGGCCGACCAGTCACGCTGGGACGGCCAGACCGTCATGTCCTTGCCGACGACCTCGCCCTTGAAGGTGCGCTCCACGCCCGCGACCATGTTCTGGCCGGCGGCGTAGTTCGGCGCCACCAGGTAGAGCGACTTGACGCCCTGCTGGTTGAGCAGCTCGCCCAGCGCCATCGGCGTCTGGTCATTCTGCCACGCGATGTTGAAGAAGTTGGCGTTGCACTGGGCGCCAGCGAGCGGCGACGGGCCCGCGTTGGCGCTGATCAGGATCTTGTTCGCGTTGAGCACGACCGGTGCGGAGGCGAGCAGCACGTTCGACCAGATGTAACCGGCGACGATATCCACGTCGTCGCGCAGCACCAGGCGCTCGGTCGCCTGCTTGCCCTTCTGCGAGTTGAACTCGTCGTCGGCATAGACGATCTCGACATCCTCGCCGGCCATCTTGCCGCCGATATGCTCCATCGCCAGCTCCACGGCGTCGCGCATGTCCTTGCCGATCACCGCGACCGGCGTCGTCAGCGTGGTGACGAACCCGATCTTGATGTCCGCGGCAACGGGCGACGCCATGAGCGTCAGGACCGCAGCCGTTCCAAGCATTTTCTTGAGCATTTTCAGATCCTCCCTGAGTGATTTGCCCTATGGGACCATATCGCCCGGACATTGAAAAGCACCGAGCGCGTCCGCCTTTCGGGGGAGCCTGAAATCACGGCATGACAGCCGGGGATCCCGGCTAGCGGGTGAAGCTGCCACCCTCGGCCGCGAGCCGTTCGAGCAGCGGCGACGGGGCCCAGAGCTTGCCGTGATCGGCCTCGAAGGCGCGGACCTGTCCGAGTATCTCGGAGAGCCCGATCTCGTCGGCCATGAACATGATGCCGCCGCGCCACCGCGGGAACCCGAAACCGTAGAGCCACATCACGTCGATGTCGCTCGCGCGCGCCGCGATCCCCTCGTCGAGAATCTTGGCGCCCTCGTTGATCGCGGCATACAGGCAACGCGCGCGGATCTCGTCGTCCGAAATCTCCCGCCGTTCGATCCCCTGCTCCGCGGCCACCGCCGCCGCGATCGCCTCGACCTCCTCGTCGGGCTGGGGACGGCGTCCGCCGTCCTCGTAGGCGTACCAGCCCCGGCCGGCCTTGATGCCGAAGCGGCCCAGTTCGCACATCCGGTCGGCCAGATGCATGTAGCGCGCCTCGGGATCGCGCTCGTGGGCGAGCGACTGGCGCATCCGCCAGCTCACATCCAGCCCCGACATGTCGCTCACCGCGAGCGGCCCGAGCGGCATCCCGAGGTCGGTCAGGACCTTGTCCACCTGCGCCGGCGTCGCTCCTTCCTCGATCAGGAAGGTCGCCTCGCGCACGAGCGGCAGGCGCGAGCGGTTGGCGATGAAGCCGTGGCACACGCCCGCCACAACACCGATCTTGCCGGTGCGCCTGGCGAGCGCCATGCCCGTCGCGATCGCGTCGGGAGCGCTCTTCGCGCCGCGCACCACCTCGAGAAGCCGCATGACGTTGGCGGGTACGAAGTAGTGCAGGCCGATCACGTCTTCCGGCCGGGACGTGGCGTCAGCGATCGCGTCGATGTCCATGTAGGAGGTGTTGGTGGCGAGAACCGCGCCGGGCTTCGCGACTGCCTCGAGCGCCCGGAAGATGTCCTTCTTGACCTCCAGGTCCTCGAAGGCGGCCTCGATCACCAGGTCCGCGTCCCCCAGCGCCCCATAGTCGATGGCACCGGAGATGCGGCCCAGCCGCTCGTCCTTCGTTGCCGCATCGATCCGCCCGCGCGCGACCATGGCCTCGTAGAGCTTCGCGAGCTCGGCCATGCCGGCATCCAGCGCCTCCTGCCCCGTCTCCACGACGGTCACCGGCAGGCCTGAATCCGCGAGGCTGATGGCGATCCCGCGGCCCATGGTCCCGGCGCCGATCACGCCCGCCGAACCGATATCGCGCGGGGCGATCTCCTTGCCGATATCGGGGATTTTCGCCGCCGCGCGCTCGGCGAAAAAGGCGTAGCGCAGCGCCGCCGACTGGGCGCTTGTCTTGCACGCCTCGAAGCGCTTGCGATCGGCCGCCACGGCATCGGGATAGGGCATCCGCAGCCCGTCGACGACGCTCTCGATCGCCTGGTGGGGCGAGTCCTGGCCGCGGAAGCGCCGGTTGGCGAGGTCGCGATACCTGTCGATGGTCTCCGCATGTTCTTCGAGCGTGCCGATCCCGTCCCGTGGCTCGCTGGAGACGCGGCGGGGTGTGCCGTCCGCGACAACCTTTTCCGCGAAGACCACCGCGCCCGCGCGCAGATCGCCTTCGACGATCTCGTCGACGATCCCGTATTCGTGCGCCGTCGCCGCGCCGACGGGCTTGCCGGAGACGATCATCTCCAGCGCATGATCGAGCCCGGCCACGCGCGGCAGCCGCTGGGTGCCCGCGGCCCCAGGGAAAATACCGAGATTCACCTCGGGCAGGCCGACCCGGGCATCGGTCGACGCGACCCGGAAATGACAGCCGAGCGCCAGCTCGAGCCCGCCGCCCAGCGCGGTTCCGTGGATCGCCGCGACGATCGGCTTCTCGATTGTATCCATGCGATCGACCACCGCCACCAGGTGCGGCTCGCGGGCAGGCTGGTCGAACTCGCGGATGTCCGCACCGGCGGGAAACGTGCGCCCCGCGCCGATCAGGACGATGGCATCGACCCCGTTGTCGGCCGCCGCCTGCTCCACCCGGGCAACGATGCCCTCGCGCACCGCATGCCCCAGCGCGTTGACCGGCGGGTTGTCGATCGCCAGGACGGCCACCCGCCCCTCGATCTCGTAACCGACGATATCGCTCATCTCCGTCCCCCGGATCGTCCCTGCACACATGCAAATCTGGATGCGTGGCTCTAGAATACCGGCCACGCGCGGCCATGATGCGCAGGGCCGGACCCCCGGTCAATTGGACGGTCAAACGGAGTACAGGAATTGTCTCACTACGGGCATCCCGACGAGTTCCTCGACAAGGTGGGCCAGGAACTCGGCGTCAGCGACTGGGTCACCATCGACCAGGCACAGATCGACGCCTTCGCCGACGTCACGAACGACCACCAGTGGCTGCATGTGGACCCGGAGCGCGCCGCGACCGAGATGCCGACCGGCACGACCATCGCCCACGGCTTCCTCGTCCTCTCGCTGATCCCGGGGCTGAGCTATCCGTTCTTCGTGGTCGACAATCTCGCCCACACCATCAACTACGGGCTCAACAAGGTGCGGTTCACCGCCATGGTGCCGGTGAACTCGCGCGTCAGGCTGCGCCAGTCGCTCGCGACCGCCGAGAAGCGCCCGGACGGCAGCGTTCACCTGGTCCTCGACTCGGTCATCGAGCTCGAGGGCAGCGAACGACCGGCGGCCATCGCCCAGACCGTGCGCCTGCTTTTTCCCGAGCCCATCGGTGCCAGCGCATGAGCACCGCCGATCGCACCGTTTCGCGCACCGACCAGGTGGTGCCCGTCCTGGAGCAGCACCGGTTCGACGACACGGCGCTCGTCGCCTGGATGTCGGACAATATCGACGGGTTTGAAGGCCCACTTGAGATCGCCCAGTTCCAGGGCGGCATGTCGAACCCCACCTTCCTGCTGACCGACGCGGGAGGGCGGCGCTACGTCCTGCGCAAGAAGCCGCCGGGCGAGCTGCTGCCGTCGGCCCACGCAGTGGACCGGGAGCATCGCATCACCTCCGCGCTGGCCGACACCGGCGTCCCGGTCGTGCGTACGCTCGCGCTGTGCGAGGACACGGCGATCGTCGGCACCGAGTTCTTCCTGATGGACCACGCCGACGGGCACGTCTTCCACGACCCGTCCATGCCCGACCTGCCGGAAGGCGAACGCGCGGCCGTGTCGGACTCCATGATCGCGACCCTCGCGGCGCTGCACCAGGTGGACTTCGAGGCCGTCGGGCTCGGCGACTATGGGCGCGTCGGCGGCTATATGGGCCGCCAGGTCGCCCGCTGGTCGAAGCAGTATGAGGCCTCCAAGACCGACGAGCTTCCCGAGATGGACCGGCTCATGGTCTGGCTGCCCGAGAACATGCCCGACGACAGCGAGACCACCATCGTCCACGGGGATTTCCGGCTCGAGAACCTGATCGTCGCCCATGACGAACCCAAGGTGATCGCCGTTCTGGACTGGGAGCTCTCGACCCTCGGCCACCCGCTGTCGGACCTCGCCTACAACTGCCTGCCCTATCACTGGCCAGAGGAATCCTTCGGCGACATGCGCGGCCTCGACCCCTCGACCCCGGGCATCCCGTCGGAAGAGGACTATGTCGCCGCCTACTGCCGGCACACCGGGCGCGGCGAGATCGAGAACTGGACCTTCTACCTGGTGCTCTCGCTGTTCCGGCTCGCCGCCATCATCCAGGGCGTCTATTTCCGGGGCCTGCAGGGCAACGCGTCCTCGCCCGAGGCGCTGCTGCGCCGCGACCTCGCGCGCCAGCTCGCCGTGCGCGCCTGGGGTCTGGTGGAGACCCGCTGATGCGGGATCAGGTCACTTCGGGATAGATCAGCCGCAGGTTCTCGATCACCGCGGCGGGGCGCTCGCTGCCCTCGAGCTCCATCGTCGCCAAGAGATCGAGGAAGACACCGCCGTCGTCGCGCTTCTCGGCGGCTGTCAGCGCCTGGCGCAGGCGGACACGCGAGCCCGCCGGCACCATGGCCGTGAAGCGCACCTTGTTCAGGCCGTAGTTCAGCTCATGCGCGACATTGTCGACGTCGAAGATCTCGTAGCTGAGCGGCGCCAGCAGCGACAGGACCAGGAACCCGTGCGCAATCGTCGATCCGGTTGGCAGCTCGCGGGCGGCCCGTTCGGTGTCCACATGCACCCACTGGTGATCGTTGGTCGCGGCGGCGAACGCGTCGATCATCGCCTGGTCGATCAGCACCCAGTCGCTGACGCCGAGTTCCTCGCCGACCAGGTCCAGGAACGCGTCGGGATGTGCGAACTTCGCCATCGGCTCAGGACGACGTCTCGCGCTCGCGCAGGACCTTGCGCTGGATCTTCCCGGTCGTCGTCATCGGCAGCTCGTCGACGAACGCGACCGCGCGCGGATACTCGTGGGCTGCGAGCCGCGTCTTCACATGGTTCTGGATCTCCTCGGCCAGCGCGTCGCTCGGGGTCTGGCCGTCCTTGAGGATCACATAGGCCTTCACCATCTCGCCCCGCGCCTCGTCGGG
>JAYQGE010000046.1:0-7503 GCA_038140435.1 Rhodospirillaceae bacterium
ATTTGGGTTCCCCTGTACGAGGAGACCTTGCGGAGCACCGTCGGCTACTACGAAGAGATCGGTTTCGATGTCGTCAACTCGGCCTGCCTGGGCGTGGAGCACCCGGTCAACTCGATCAACATCGAGCTGGCGGATGTCGAGGCCGCGTTCGAGACGCTCGACCGCGACGACATCGATGTCCTTGTCCATATCGGCGCGTCGATCGGCATCGGCGACATGATCGAGCATATGGAAGCGAAATTCGGCAAACCGTTCCTGTCGGTCAACCAGGTGACCTACTGGTACGCGTTGCGCACCCACGGCATCACGGACCCGATCCCCGGTTACGGCCGTTTGCCAATGGAACCGTCGATCGCCTGACACAATTGCCCCGACCTGTCCCCTCAGGTATCAGTGCGCGTTCCGGAACCTTTTTTTCATCCCGACATTCGAGCCAACTCCACCGCATGCACCCGGCCCAGGACATGACGCAACGCGCCCGGCTGGCGGCCATCGCCGTCATGTGCCTGGCATCACTGTGTTTCATCGCAATGCACGGTTTCATCAAGACGGTCCGCGGCGATGTACCGATCGGGATGATCATCTGGTCGCAGTACACAATCCAGGCGGTGCTGCTCACCGCCCTCCTCGTCCCCCGGCTCTCCCGTGTGATCGACACCCGGATGATCGGGCTTCAGGTCCTGCGCGCCCTTGCCCTCATGGCGGCGGTCAGCGGCATGTTCGTCGCCGTCGGCCTGATGCCGCTTGCCGACGCGATCACCATCGGGTTCGTCGCGCCGCTGATGATCGCGGCAGCGGCATCGTGGTTTCTCCGGGAGCGCGTCACGCGCAGCCAGTGGCTCGCCATCCTCGTCGGGTTCGCAGGTGTTCTCATCGTCATCCGGCCCGGAACCAGTATCTTCGACGCCGCATCGCTCGTACCGCTGGGCGCGGCAGTCTGCGTCGCGCTCTACCAGACCCTGACCCGGCCGATCAGCCAGGTCGTGACACCGACATCGATGCTGTACGCCGCGACGCTGGTCGGGCTGGCCGTATCATCGCTGGCGCTCCCGCTGACGTGGGAAACACCGAGCCTGGCGCAAACCGGGTTTCTCACGATCGCGGCATGCTTCGGCGCAGCCGCCCATTTCCTGCTGATCCGCGCCTACCATGCGGCACCCGCATCGCTGGTTGCGCCCTTTGCCTACAGCGAGATCGTCTGGGCGTCGGCGATCGGGTTTGCGGCCTTCGGCGATGTGCCGGACGGTGCCACGCTCATTGGCGGTGCGATCCTGATCGCGAGCGGCCTGTACCTGCTGCGCAAGCCGCGCGGCTGATGCGGGCCGACCTGCCTTCTAGGGCACCACCTGGTGCAGCAACGTTTCCCCTGCGGCCGCACGCCGGCAGTTCTCGAAGGCGATCGCGAGGCTACGATTGAGCGTTTCCGGCGTGAGCCAGGCGATATGGGGCGTCACCACCACATTGTCGAGGGCGAACAGCGGGTTCGTCGCCGGTGCCGGTTCAACGGAGACTGTGTCGAGGCCTGCCGCGGCGATCCGGCCCGTCTTCAGGGCGGTGAGCAGCGCATCTTCATCGACCAGCCCGCCACGCGCGGTATTGATCAGCACGGCGCCCTTCTTCATGCGCGCGATAGCCGCCGCGTCGATCATCTTCGCGGTCGCATCCGACAGCGGCAGGTGCAGGGATACGATATCGGCCTCTGCCAGGAGTTCATCCAGGTCCCGGCGAACGCCGACCGCATCCTTCTTCTCCGCACGGGCGGCGTAGATGACCTCGGCGCCCAGTGCGACCAGCACCGGCGCCAGACGTCGGGGCACTTCGCCATAACCGATCAGTCCGACCGTGCGGCCCGCGATCTCGCCCATGGCATCGAAGGTCGCGGGATCGAGATCCCAGCCCCGGCCCGCGCGCATTGCCTCGTCGAGCAGCGGGACGCGGCGCAGGGTCGCGAGCATCAGCGCCAGCGTCATCTCGGCGACCGCCTGGCTGTTGGTGCCCGGCATGTTCGCCACCGCGACGCCGTGGCTGCGCGCCGCGTCCAGATCGATCGTGTTCACCCCGACGCCGATCTTCTGGATAAGCTTCAGCGCGGGTGCCGCCGCAATGACATCGGCCGTCACCGGCTTGAGGACGTGCAGCAATGCGTCGGCATCGCTCATTTCGCGCGCAAACGCTGCCTCGTCGTCCTCCGCGACGATCACGACCTCGATGTCCGCCGGCGCATTCGCGGCGATCTGCGCCTGGAAGCCTGGCCCGGCACGATAGTGCAGGACGGTCTTCATCAGAGATTCTCGCACACCGCCGCGGGCAACGCGTCCGCACCCGCATAGACCGCCGCACCGCCGAGCGCCTCCTCGATCCGCAGCGCTTCATTCCACTTGGCCATCCGCTCCGAGCGCGCGAAGGAGCCGACCTTGAGCTGACCTGTGTTCCAGCCGGTCGAGAGATGCACGATCATCGTGTCCTCGGTCTCCCCGGACCGCGCCGACACCACCATGCCCCAGCCGGCCGCCTTTGCCGTCTCCATGGCCGCGCGTGTGCGACTGATCGTTCCCGCCTGGTTCGGTTTCAGCAGGACCGCGTTGCAGGCCCCGTCCGCAATGGCATCCTTTACACGAGCCGGGTCGGTCACGAGATAGTCGTCGCCGATGATCTGAATCCGATCCCCGAAGGCCTCCGTGAACGCCCGCATGCCTTCCGGGTCGTCCTCCCCGACCGGATCCTCGATCGAGAGGATCGGATAGCGGGCGATCCACTCCCCGAGCCGGTCGATCCATGCGCCGGTGTCGAACTCGCGATCCTCCAGCCCGAGGCGGTAGCGACCGCTCTCGCCGAATTCCGAGGCCGCGATATCGAGCGAGATGACGACCTCGCCGTTCCGGTATCCCGCCGCCTCGATCGCCTTTGCCAGCGTGTCCAGGGCATCCTCGTTGGCCGCGAAATCGGGCCACCAGCCGCCCTCGTCGGCGACCCCGGCGAGCGCGCCGCGGTCCGCCATGATTTCACCGGCCGCGCGGTACACCTCCGCCGTCATGACCATGGCCTCGTCGAAACTCGCCGCCCCGACCGGCATGATCAGAAAGTCCTGCACGTCGACGCGCCGCCCGGCATGCGCCCCGCCCCCGAAGATCTGTATTTCGGGCAGCGGCAGCCTCACCGGCGCATCGTCCGCCAGGTAACGCCAGAGATCGAGCCCCTCCGCGCTCGCCGCCGCGTTGAGGACGGCCATCGAGGTCGCGATCGACGCGTTGCCGCCAAGGACCGCGAAATTCTCCGTCCCGTCGAGTTCCGTGAGCCGTCCGTCCACGGCATCCTGATCGCGCGCATCCATGCCGGCGAGCGCCGGCGCGATCCGCCCGGTCACGTTGGCGACGGCTCCCGACACATCGAAACCGCCGAGCGGCGCACCACCATCGCGCAGATCGATCGCCTCGAACCGGCCGCGCGAGGCGCCGGCCGGCGCCATGCCGCGTCCCCGGGCGCCGCCCGCCAGCTCGACATCGACCTCGACGGTCGGGCGACCTCGGGAATCCCAGACCCGGCGTCCGTGAACGGATGAAATTTCTGTGTTCATGGCAACCACTCCGCGTGCCAGGCGTCGCGCATTTCAGACAGGCGCTCGGCCGGGGTCAGGAGAAAGTGCCGGGCGAAATCACGCACCCGGTCCTTCTCGCTTTCATCGATGATGTACTCGACCTGTGACTTCCCGTCGATCCGCGCCAGGACCATGCCCGCCAGCATGATGCAGGTTCGTGCCTCGAGTTCGGACGCCGTTTCCCAGCCGACCGAATCGAGATTGGCCGACGTGAACGCGTCGAAGCAGGCGAGGTAATCCTCGGCGGACGAAGGCCTTGGCACGCACTTGAGAAACAGGTGCGCCATGCAGAACGCCAGGTCGAAGGCCGGGTCGCCGTACCACGCGCACTCGGCATCGAGGAAAACCGGACCATCGGGACCGACCAGGATGTTCTTGGGACTGATATCTCCATGAACGAGGGTCCGCCGCGTGGTGGCCGTGCGTTCGATCAGCGCATGCAGCGCCCCGGCGCAGTCGGGATGCACCTCGGCCGAAGCGCCGAAATACGGATCGAGCCGGATCGCATGAAAATTGCCGTCGTTGGCAAACTCGCGCGCAATTTCATCGTCGAGCGCGCAGGCATTGTGGACAGCCGAGAGGCCCCTACCGACCGCCGTTGCTGTCGACACATCCGCGACGCCGTCGAGCAGCAGCGACTTCCACACGGGGTGATCAGCCGGATCGAGCCAGGCCATCGCGAACGCCTTCCCGACCTCGTCTTCCCCGAGGATGGACGGAACGCTGCCGGGCGCGACGCGTTCCGCGATGCGCATCCACCCGACTTCGGCGCTGTTCCGGTCCACGGGCACCTTCCATTCGACATCGACCTTGAGCTGCGGCAGCGCGCGCTTGACGCAGACGCTGCCGGCGGGAAGGTCGGCGCGAACAATCAGGGACGAGATGCCGCCGGTCAGCGGAACCAGCGGCACCGTCTCGCCCTCGCCGATCAGGCCCATGCGGGCGAGTGCGGCGTGGATGTCCGAGATTTCGTCTTCTGTCAGGCTCATGGTCTCGCTCGGGCCGGTGCGACAAGACATCACCGGCACCGCCAATGTAGGGCTTCGGCCGCGCTCGGTCAGCCGTGGCGGTCGAACCAGTCGCGCAGCGCGGCCAGGAATGCCTCGGGGCATTCGAGCGGCGTGATGTGCCCGGCGTCCGGCAGGACGAGATGCTCCGCGCCGGGAATTTTTTTCGCCGCCGCCGCAAGCACATCGGGCGGCGCGCCCTTGTCCTCGGCCCCGCCGAGCACCAATGTCGGCGCCGTGATCCGGTGCAGGTCCGGGCCGTAGCCAAGGGTCTTGAGCGCCTCGCAATTGCCTTCATGGCCCATCGGGTCGGTGGTCCGGATCATCTCGCGGAGCTTGTCCAGCGCCGGCGGGTTCCGGTCCCGAAAGGCGGGGGTGAACCAGCGTTCGATGCTCGGCTCGACCAGGCCGTCCATGCCCTTCTCGCGCGCCGTGTCGATGCGATACTGGAAATAGGCCGCATAGTCCGGCGGCGCGTCGGGCCGGGCGTCGCAGGTGACGAGGGTTTTCACGCGCGCGGCCTGATGGATGGCCATGCCGTAGCCCATCATGCCGCCGATCGAGAGGCCGACCCAGTGGCTCTCCGTCACCCCGAGCGCGTCCCAGATCCCGACCGCATCTTCGACCAGCATCGGAAAGCTGTAGGCCCCCGGCACGGCCTCGCTTTTCCCGTGGCCGCGGTGATCGTAGCGCAATATGCGAAAATCACTGCGCAGCGCCGCGGCGACATCGTCCCAGAGGGTCAGGTTGTTCGCGAGCGCATGCGAAAAGGTGATCCAGGGCGCGCCTTCCGGCCCCTCCACCATACAGTTGAAGGTCACCCCGTTCGATTTCACTTCCATATTTCGACGCCCCCCAAGCCCCATCAAACCGTGCGCAGTCTAGCGCAATGGAGTTCTCATCCAACGGCGCGGTGATACGAGGGCGTTGGTCACGCCCGGTCTGTCAGACAGCGCCCGCACGTCAAACAATGCCCACGCGCTCCACGAACCAATACGCGCCAACCAGAGCGATCATCAGCGAACCGGGGATCGAGATGACGGGGCGATACCAGGTCTTGCCCCGAAACCAGTAACCCAGGAGTGCGAACGCGCATGCGATGACCGCAAGCTGCCCCAGTTCCACACCGACATTAAAGCCGACCAGCGCAGGAACAAGTCGATCCGCGGGCAGCCCAAACTCCTGGAGGACGCTGGCAAATCCAAGTCCGTGCAGCAGCCCGAACACGAACACGACAATCGGCCGCCACCGGCTCAAGCCCGAACTGAGGGTGTTTTCCACGGCAACAAAGACGATGGATGCGGCGATTACGGGCTCGACGATCTCGCCGGGCACGGAAACAAGGCCCGTCACGCCGGCTGCAAGCGTCACCGTGTGGGCGAGCGTGAAAGCCGAAACCTGCCAGAGCAGAGGACGAAGGGTCGGAGAGAGGAAAAAGAGAGCAAGGACGAAGAGGATATGGTCGAGACCCTTGGGAACAATATGCTCGAAGCCAACAACCGTGTAGCGCGTCAACGTCTCCCAGGCGCCAAGCTGACCTCCCCCCGCGACCGGGATCGGACCGCTGCTGGTCCCCGCTGCAAGGTAGGCCTCATACGGGCTCTCGACATCCACCTGACGAAGAACAAGCGCGCCGTATTCCCGATCCCAGCCGATCTCGACATTCCGGGCCCCGGCGGGCAGAACGGCCGTGACCTGGATCTGCGACAGCCGAGGCAGGTCTATGTTGCCGACGTCTGGCACGGATATCCGGCCAAGCTCCGGCATGAGCGGGACGCCCTCCGAAGACAATCCAAGCCGCGGGGCCATCGAGGGCCAGAACCGTTCGAACTCGGCCTCGAGCTCCGGCCCTGCAAGCGCCCGCAGTTCATCATATCTCGCGGCGGCTTCGGTTTCATTTGTGTCCGTGACAGCCGACAGATCAATGCGCGCCAGAAAACCTTCCAGCACCAGTTCAATATCCAGCCTCACAACGCCATCTTGATGTGACAGATCGGCCACGGACGGAGATACTTCGTGAGCGTTGGCAGCTGTGCTCGCCAGCCAGAAGAACACCGTCAATGCCTGTGCTGCAGCCCAGACCCAAAAGAGAAATTTTTCCATGCGAATTCTAGTCTTGCTCGCCTGCATGTTGGTCTCGCCCGCCGTGGCCCACGAGCTTTGGATCGAGCCGAAAGATTATCAGCTGCGCACTGCGGACAATATCGTTGCGCACATCAAGAACGGTGAGAATTTCGAAGGAATCCAGCTTACCTATTTACCGACCGACTTCGCGCATTTTGTGATCCTTGGCGCAAACCAGGGTGCGGTGGTGACCAGCCGGCTTGGCGATCGACCGGCAGTCGATCAGGCAGCACCCGCTTCAGGGTTGAACGTGATTGTTTACGAGACTGAACCCAGAACGATTTCCTACGACAGTTTCGAAAAGTTTGAAGCTTTCGCCATGAACCACGGCGTTGGTGACATCGCAGCGAAGCATTCCGCGCGGGGCTTGTCCTCCGGCCCACTCGAAGAAGTCTATACCCGGTATTCGAAGGCGCTGGTCAGCGTCGGGGCCGCACGAGGTGACGACCGCCGGATAGGGCTCGAGGCCGAGCTTGTTGCTTTGGACAATCCATACCTTCCGAACGATGCCCGTCATGTCCGGGTGCAGCTTTTTCTCCAGGGTGCCCCGCTTCCGAATTCTCAAGTCGAACTGTATTCAAAGGGATCACTCGGTGAAGTGAAGGCATCAACCCATCGAACCGATGCCGATGGCGTCGCGATGCTGCCGATTGAGCCTGGCTTTGACTATATGGCGAATGCCGTGATTTTCCGGCCGCCGCATGAGCGCCATCGGGGCACGGATGCCGTTTGGGAAACGCTCTGGGCAAACCTGACCTTCGCCGTACCCGATTAACC
>JAYQGE010000047.1:0-2739 GCA_038140435.1 Rhodospirillaceae bacterium
GGGTCGATGCCAAGCGTGTCACGACAGTAAAGCGCCTGCACGGCGAAGGCCTCGTTCAGCTCCCACAGGTCGATGTCATCCACGGTCAGCCCGTTACGCTCGAGCAACCGCGGCACGGCAAACACGGGACCGATGCCCATCTCGTCGGGCTCGCAGCCCGAAACGGCCAGCCCCAGATAGCGCCCCAGCGGCTCGAGGCCGCGCTGCTCCGCGAGTTTCTCGTCCATCACCACGCATGCGCTGGCGCCATCCGACAACTGGCTCGCATTGCCTGCCGTCACCGAACCGCCTTCGCGAACGGCGCCCAGGCCGGCCAGGCTCTCGGCGTTGGTGGACGGCCGGTTGCATTCGTCGCGATCGAGCGTGACCGGCTTCTCGCTGACCTCCCGGGTCTCCCGGTCCTTGACCAGCATCGTCGTCTCGACGGGCACGATCTCGTCGTCAAAACGGCCGGCCTGCTGCGCTGCAGCGGTCCGCATCTGGCTCGACAACGCATACTCATCCTGGCTGTCTCGGCTGACGTCATAGCGTGCGGCAACCGTCTCGGCAGTGTCCAGCATCACCATGTAAATCTCGGGCTTCACTGCACGCACATGGTCGTCCTCGACGCGCATGTCGGCCTGATGTTCGGGCGGCAACGCGCTGATGGATTCAATTCCGCCCGCCACGGCGACCGGAACCTTGTCCATTACGACACGGTTCGCCGCAGTGGCGATCGACTGCAGGCCCGAGGAGCAGAAACGGTTGATGGTTGCCGCGCCGGCGGTCACGGGAATGTCCGCCCACAACGCCGCATGACGGGCGAAGTTCTGGCCGGTCGCGCCCTCGGGCATAGCGCAACCCATGAGCACATCCTCCACCATGTCGGGTTCGATCCCGGCCCGCGCGACCGCGTGCTTGATGGCTGTGCCGCCGAGCTTCGCCGGCGTGGTGTTGTTGAAGGATCCCCGAAACGCCTTCCCGATGGGCGTGCGGGCTGTGGATACGATGACGGCGCTGGTCATGTTTGTTCTCCTCCGGGCGCCGGCCTAGACATGGCCGAAACGCCAGCGTTCGATCGTGAGGCTGCGGCCCTCGGGGCCGCGGAACAGGGGTTCACCGGCCAGGAACGCGTCCGCGCCCTCCCGGCCATCAACATCGATCACATAGAGCGCACCGGCAAGCGCCTCACGCGGTTCATCCAGAAGCGCACCCGCGAACACCACCGCGTCACGATGTGCGGCCAGGAAACCGGACACGTCTGCCTCGACCGATTCAAGTGTCAGCGGGTCCGTCCGCGCAATCACGATGAACTGGGCCCGGCCCTCGGTCTGCTCAAAGTCGCGCTGGTGCACATCGGTCCACGGCCGCACGGGTTCGATATCGATCCGGCGGAAGATCTCGGCCGTCGTATAGGGATCTGTGTCTATATAACCCCGCGCGCTCTCCCGGTCGGGAAAATCGACCACCCGGAAGCTCCCGTTGGCATTGGACCCGTCACCCACCAGCATCGGCCCCGAATACCAGGTCTCGGCCTTGTAGTTGTCGAGATGCGCGACATGCGCGTCGATGGTTGCCGCGCGACGTTCGGCCATGTTCGGCCAGGACACGCATTTGATCATCCATTCCATGAAGTCTTTCTCACTCTGCCTGGGGCACGGCTTCGGCCAGCCGGGGCGCCACCCGAGAGACGAACCGGTCGTAGCCGGGCACGCCGGCGAGCAACATCCCGATCGGCATATCACCCGCTCCGAGGCCCGACGGCAGCGAGACCACCGGACCTCCGATGGCTGTCCAGGGCGCGATGTAGCGCCGGTCGCCCGTCCATTCGAGCCCGGCCGGGGCCGTTGCCGGGGCCGCGGGCCAGAGCACCAGGTCGGCCGGGCGAAGCGCATCGAGCATGGCGACGCGCATGGCATCGATCTGCCTTCGCTCCGCCTGATAGACCTCGTCGTCAATCTGGTTCCCGTCGATCACCGACTGGCGCAGGACCGCGCCCACCTGGTCCTCCGGAAATTCGAGCAGCCCGGCATGGATGCGGGCAAGCTCATAGACGGTGGTATGTCCCTGCAGGTCGTTCAGGTCTTCGAGCGCGATGGGCGAGTCCATCTCGATAACGTCGTGGCCGGCGTCGCGCAGCCGGGCCGCGACATCGTCGCGCGCCGCAATGATCTCCCTTTCCGCCTCGCCCAGGAACGGATCGTTCATCACCACCACCCGGACCTCACCGTCGAGGTCGTCATCGGGACGGCCGTGGGGCGGGCGTACCGCATCGTACAGGTAGCACGCATCCGCTACCGTCCAGCCATAGACGCCCGGCGTGTCATACACCGGCGCCAGCGGCGCGATCCCGTAGGTGGCCATGCTCCGGGTGGAGGGCTTGAACGCGGCGACCCCGCAGTAGGCCGCCGGACGATTGACCGACGCAACGGTCTGGGTGCCGATAGCGGCGGGCACCATGCCCGCGCCCAGCGCCGCGCCCGAGCCGCTGCTCGAGCCGCCGGGCGTGTGTTCAACATTGTGCGGGTTGCGCGCCGGCGACGGGTCGTAATAGGCGAACTCGGTCGTTTGCGTCTTGCCGAGAATGATCGCGCCCGCCGTCCGCAAGGCGGTCACGATCTCGGCGTCGGCGGTCGCGGGCGGCGCGTCGGCGCGGGTGCGGCTGTTGCAACGGGTCGGCCAACCCGCCACGTCGCAGATATCCTTGATCGCCACCGGAACCCCGTGCAGCGGGCCGCGCAGCATCCCGTCATTCGCCTC
>JAYQGE010000047.1:2839-5515 GCA_038140435.1 Rhodospirillaceae bacterium
CCCCCCGCTGGGTCGGACACCGTCGTGAACGCGTTTCGATGGGCGAGTTGCGGATCGTCGAACAGTTCCTCCACCGCGCGATAGCGTGCGCACGGTACCTTGCCGGCCATGAGCAGACGCTCGCATTCCTCGGCCGACCGCTCGGCGGTCCAGCTTTCGACCAGCGCCATCAGCTCCGCATAGTTCCGGTTGCGGTCCGGATGGGTCCGGAAACGCGGGTCGTCGATCCACTCGGGATGACCCGTCGCGCGCGCCATGTTCTCGAATGTGAGCTGGCCGCCGGGCGCGACCATGACGAACCCGTCGCGCGCGCGCACCGGACGGTAGTAGCCCCGCGGCGTGTCGAGGGGATTCTGGGCGAGCTGAATCTCGTAGACCAGCAGCCAGATCACGCTTTCCATGAGCGACACGTCGATATACCGCCCCTCGCCCGTTCGCTCGCGGGCAAACAGGGCCGCGCTGATCGCGCCGAATGCCTGAACCGCCGCCATCACGTCGGCCAGGAAAACGCCGACGAACCCCGGGCGGGACATTTCCGGCTGCTGCTCGAGCATCGCCATCTCGTATCCCGACGCGGCCTGCACGACGGGCGCGTAGGCCGGATTCTGGGAGGCGGGCCCGGTCTGCCCGAACCCGGATATGGAGCAGTAAATGACATCGGGCCGGACCGACCGGATCTCCGCATGATCGAGTCCCAGGCGCGCCATCACGCCGGGCCGGGCATTCTCCACCACCACGTCACAATGCTGCGCGAGATTGCGCACGATGGCCCGGCCCTCGTCCGTCTTCAGGTCGATAGCGAGGCTGTGCTTGCCGCAATTGAGGTGGCCATAGACCATGCTTTCGCCGTCACGAATGGGAACGGCGCGCCGGTTTTGTTCCCCGGCCGGCGGCTCGATCTTGATGATCTCCGCCCCCAGGTCGGCCAGCTGGCGCGTGCAATAGGGTCCGGCCATCATGGTCGTGAAATCCAGTACCCGGACGCCGTCGAGAAGACCCGTCATCGAGATCCGGCCTCCGCCGCTAGGCCAGCAGATCGCGCGCAACCAACATGCGCTGGATCTGGTTCGTGCCCTCGAAGATCTGCGTGACCTTCGCGTCGCGCATCATGCGCTCGACCGAAAACTCCTGCATGTAGCCGTACCCGCCCAGAATCTGCACGGCGTCGGTCGTCACCTTCATGGCGGCATCGCTGCACAGGGTCTTCACCATGGCCGACAGGGCACCATAGCCGTCCATCTGGCCGGCATCGTAGCGTGCCGTGACCTCGTAGAGCAGAGCCCGGGCCGACTCGATCTGCATCGCCATGTCGGCCATCATGAACTGAAGTCCCTGGAACTCCGCGATCGGCTTGCCGAACTGCTCACGGTCCTTGGCAAACGCGACGGCCCGGTCCAGCGCGCCCTGGGCAATGCCCACGGCCGAGGCCGACATCGCAGGCCGATTGAACTCCATGCACTTCATCGCGATGGCGAACCCCTCGCCATCGCCGCCGACCATCGCGTCGGCGGGTACCCGCACGTTGTCGAAGAAAAAGTCGCAGTTCGGGGTCGCGCCGTTATAGCCCATCTTCCGGTTCTTCGGCCCCCGCGTGACCCCCGGCAAGGACGTATCGACAATGAAGGCCGAGACCCCCTTCGCCCGCGGTGCGTCATTCGTTCGCGCGAACACCAGGACATAGTCCGCGACGGGCCCGCAGGTGACGAAGATCTTGTTGCCGCTGATCAGCCAGTCGTCGCCGTCGCGCACCGCGCGTGTCCGCAAGGACGCGGCATCGGAGCCGGCCTCCGGCTCCGAAAGGGCGAAGGCGACCAGTGTCTTCCCTTCGGCGAGCATCGGAAAATACTTCGTCTTCTGCGCTTCAGTGCCGGCGAACAACAGCGGCAGCGCCATGCCGTTTCCATTCTCGCCGGCCATGACCGACAGCGAGAGGGAGTATCGCGCCAGCTCCTCGCGCGCGATGCAGAGCTTGGTGAGGGATCCCTCGGGGCCGCCATAGACCTCGGGCACGCTCCACTGTATCAGGCCCATGTCCCCGAACTTCGCAATGACCTCTTCGGGAAACCGGTCTTCGTGGTCGATCGCGTCGGCAATGGGCGCGACCTCGCGTTCGGCGAAACGCTGAACCTGCGCCTGAAAGATGCGGTCGTCCTCGGTGAAATGGATCGGTGTGTACGCCATCCCGCGTCCCCTGCCGTGCCCCTGTCGCACCCGGGGAAACTGGAACCGGCACCCGATTCGCCCCGACATAAATTTCGTCCGTGCGCGACCTTACGAACCCGGCCTCGCCGCCTTATGCTGCCCGCCCGCGCAAATCCCGCAGAAAGGCGACCCCGCCATGACCGCCGTTCCTACCATCGAAGCCCATGGCGCCGCGATCCCCGCGGTCGGCTACGGCACCATGCTGTTCCCCGACCCGGACCGTGCCGTCGAGCTCATCGGCCACGCGCTGGCTTGCGGCTACCGCCATATCGACACCGCGCGCAAGTACGGCACCGAGCAATGGGTCGGCGAGGCGATCCGGGCATCGGGCGTGCCGCGCGAGGAGATCTGGGTCACGACGAAGGTGACCGAGGAGAACGCCAAGGCCGATGACTTCGCCCGCTCGGTGGAAACCAGCCTCGAGACCCTCGGCCTCGATCATGTGGACCTGCTGCTGATCCACTGGCCGCAGCC
>JAYQGE010000047.1:5615-6881 GCA_038140435.1 Rhodospirillaceae bacterium
CGCGGCGCGATGCTGGACGATCCCGTGATCCTCGAGATCGCCGCCGCGCACGGAAAGTCGGCGGCCCAGGTCGCGTTACGCTGGACCGTGCAGCAGCCCGGAATCGGTGTCGTCCCCCGTGCGCTCGAGATCTCCGAGATCGAGGAAAACATCGCGCTCTTCGACTTCACCCTGAGCGATTCGGAGATGGACCGCATTGGACGGATGAAGGAACGGCATCTGCGGGTCATCGATCCGGAGGTGCGTCGGCCGGCCTGGGACGAACCCTGATCGGCTTGCCGAACGGCCGCCGCGATACCAGATAGAGGCGCACGGTACGCGCGAAACGGACTGAACCATGAAGAAAATCGGATTTCTTTCCTTCGGACACTGGTCGCCCGGCCAGGGCTCGCAGACCCGCACCGCGTCCGACGCCCTTCTCCAGGCGATCGACCTTGCGGTCGCCGGCGAGGAACTCGGCGCCGACGGCGCCTATTTCCGCGTCCATCACTTTGCGCGCCAGCTCGCCTCGCCCTTCCCGCTGCTGGCGGCGGTCGGCGCGAAGACCCGGCACATCGAGATCGGCACGGGCGTCATCGACATGCGCTACGAAAACCCGCTCTACATGGTGGAGGACGCCGGGGCGGCCGACCTGATCTCCGGCGGCCGGCTGCAGCTCGGCATCAGCCGCGGCTCGGGTGAGCAGGTCATCGACGGCTGGCGCTACTTCGGCTACCAGCCGGCTGAGGACGAGACCCACGCCGACATGGCGCGGCGGCACACCGCGGCCTTCCTTGAGGTTCTCAAGGGCGAGGGCTTCGCCCAGCCCAACCCGCAGCCGATGTTTCCCAACCCGCCCGGCGCACTGCGCCTCGAGCCCCATTCCGAGGGGCTGCGCGACCGCATCTGGTGGGGCGCGGCGTCGAACGCGACGGCGGAATGGGCCGCGAAGATGGGCATGAACCTCCAGAGCTCGACCCTCAAGACCGACGAGACCGGCGAGCCGCTGCACGTCCAGCAGGCCGCCCAGATCCGCGCGTTCCGCGCGGCCTGGAAGGAGGCCGGCCATGCCCGCACGCCGCGCGCGTCGGTCAGCCGCTCGATCTTCGCGCTGGTGAACGACATGGACCGCGCCTACTTCGGGCGCGCCGGCGAGACCGAGGACCATATTGGCTATCTCGACGCGAACACCCGCTCGATCTTCGGGCGGAGCTACGCCGCCGAGCCGGACGTGCTGATCGAGCAACTGGCCAAGGACGAGGCGATCGCCGAGGCCGACACGCTGCT
>JAYQGE010000048.1:0-6572 GCA_038140435.1 Rhodospirillaceae bacterium
TCATGCGTCACCATCAAGGTGGCCACCCCCGCATCGCGGAGGATTGCCGCGGCCTGATCTCGCACCCGTTGCCGCAGCGAGGCATCAAGACCGGAAAACGGTTCATCGAGCAGGACAATGCGCGGCTGCGGCGCGAGCGCGCGGGCAAGCGCGACGCGCTGTTGCTGTCCGCCGGAAAGTTGATGCGGGTAGCTCGACGCGTAACCCGACATTCCGGTGCGTTCCAGCGCCGCCGCGACATGTTCGTCCCGCGCGGCTCCCGCCAGATGCTTGAGCCCGAAGGCGATGTTGCCGCGGACCGTCAGGTGAGGGAAAAGTGCGTAGTCCTGGAAGACCAGGCCGACGTTCCGGTCTTCCGGTGCGACCGATTGCCGGTTGTCGCTCATGACGGTCCCGCCGATCAGAACCCGACCATCCTGCAAGGGTTCCAGACCCGCTGCCACGCGCAAAAGTGTTGTCTTGCCGCAACCGGACGGACCGACGAGACAGACGACCTCGCCTGCCCCGACCGTCAGGTCCACATTGTCCACCGCGAGCGTTGAGCCAAAGCGGTGCGACACATGTTCGAGCACAAGGTCGTTGAGTTCGCGCGCCATAATCCGTCGGGCCCGAAGGCCGATATCGTCAGGGGTGGCGGAGCCTATTGAAAGCGGTTCTCACTCTCAACCATGGCTGCGGCTTACGTCCCGGTTTCATCTTCCTGCACGGGCTCGTCGTCGTGAGCGAGAGGCTCATCGAGCTCCGGATCCGCCTCGTCCTGTCCGGTTACGGAATCGAACGGCAATTCGTCGTTCTGCGCCGACGTGGAATAGATGCTCACAGCCGGTCGTGAATCGATCAGGCCCGCAGACTTGAGTTCCTGCAGTCCCGGCAATTCCTTCAGGCTTTCCAGGCCGAAATGAGACAGGAACGTCTCGGTCGTGACCCATGTCAGCGGCCGGCCGGGCGCATTGCGGCGGCGACCGGGCTTGATCCAGTTCGCCTCGAAGAGCGCATCCATGGTGCCCTTGCTCAGGCTCACACCGCGAATCTCCTCGATTTCGGGCCGTGTCACGGGCTGATGGTAGGCGATGACGGCAAGCGTCTCGTGAGCTGCGCGGGACAGGCGACGCTGGGATTCCCGTTCGATCTTCAGCTTGTCGGCAAGGTCGGGCGCCGTGCGCAGCACCCACTTGCCTGCGACATTGGCGAGGTTCACGCCGCGCCCGGCATAGAGACGCCGCAGCTCGTCCAGTAGCTCCGGAATGTCCGTGCCCTCGGGAAGCTGCGCGGCGATCGAGGCCTCGTCCAGCGGTTCGACGGCGGCAAACAGCACCGCCTCCGCAAGGCGCAGCAGGTCGGTGTGTTCATCGGGTTCCAGTTCAGGATTGATCGTCAAGGGTCTCGCCCCCTTCGTTCGCTGGCGTTGGCAATTCGGCACCCGGGCAGCGCCGGAAGAAAATCGGCCCGAACTTTGAGTCCTGTCGAATCTGGGCGTGCCCGTCGCGGACAAGCTCGAGGCTGGCGGCGAAGGTCGCCGCGATCGCGGAACGCTTGGGCAGACCCTCGCGCAGTCCCTCGGGCAGGAAACTCGAAAGTGTCGCCCATTCGGGTGCGCTGCCGAGTACGCCGCGCAACCGGCCGAGCGCATCGTCCATGGAGAACAGCTCGAACTGCTCGATCGTCAGGGTCTCGGCCTTGCCGCGCCGGGTGATCGCGCCATATGCATCGAGCATCTCGAACAGGGAGGCGTCATAGACCGGATGGGTAATGACGCGAATGCCCTCGGGAGCGCCCCGGTCGAAGACGTCGCGGCCCAGCAGCGGGCGGGCAAACAGGGCTTCGGCAGCGGTGCGCATCGCCTCGATCCGCTGCAGCTGATACTGCAGCGCTGCGGCCATCTCCGCAGCTGTCGGCTCTTCCTCGTTTTCTTCGACCGGGAGCAAAAGCCGTGACTTCAGGTAGGCAAGCCAGGCCGCCATCACGAGGCAGTCTGCCGCGATCTCGAGCTGAAGCTTGCGAGCGGTCTGAATGAAGTCGAGATACTGCTCGGCGAGTGCGAGCACGGAAATCTTTGTGAGATCGACCTTCTGGTCGCGCGCAAGCGCGAGCAGCAGATCCAGCGGCCCCTCGAACCCCTCAAGGTTGACGACCAGTGCGTGGCTGCTTCCCGCCTCGCCCTGTGCTGCCAGGTGATCCGGCACGGGCTGCTCGAAGCTTTCGGTTGTCTCGCTCATATCAGGCCGACGCCTTGCAACAGTATCCTGCGCAGGAATTCCAGCGGTCCCAGCACCAGCCAACGGAAGATGTTGAGGTCGGTACCGAGCTGTCTTCCCAGCAGCGGCAGGATAAAGATGAGCCCGATCAGAATAAACAAACCGTAGCGCTCGAGCCGCGCGAGCCGGTAGGCGAGCGGGCGTGGCAGCACACCGACGGCCACCCGGCCGCCGTCCAGGGGCGGCAGCGGCATCATGTTAAAAATAGCCAGCAACAGATTGATATTAATTGAGTTAATCAGGTTTCGCCCGACCCATTCTCCGACGTCTGGGCCAAACAATGGCAACAAATGAAGCGCCAAGGCAGAGACGATCGCGAGCCCGATATTGACGGCCGGACCGGCCGCCGCGACCAGCACCATGTCCCTTCGCGGACGCCCGAGTCGCCCGAAATTGACCGGAACGGGCTTTGCCCAGCCGAAAAGAATGCCGCCGGCCGATATCAGAATCGCGGGCAGGATGATCGTTCCGAACGGATCGATATGTGCCAACGGGTTGAAAGTGACCCGGCCCAGGTTCTTTGCCGTGTCGTCCCCGAGCTTCGACGCGGCCCAGCCGTGGGCCGCCTCGTGCAGGGTAATCGCCAGCAGAACCGGGATGACCCAGATCGAAGCGAGAAAGAGAATGTCGTCGATGTTCACCCGCTCACGTTCCTTCGAGTTGCGCAGTCAGGGCAACGGCAAGTTTCCGAAAATCCGCCCCTTCCGGCTTTTGTGTTGCCGCGCGGGCCCGTGTCCAGCGTCCAACGGAAGATTGTGACAGCACGGATACGTTTCCGGCGACGTCTTCCATCTCCGCCAGAACACCGGAACAGTGCAAAACCGCATCACAGCCCGCCGCCAGCGCGGCCGTCGCACGTTCACCCGGTGTGCCGGAGAGCGCCTCCATGGCGATGTCGTCCGTCAAGAGAAACCCGTTGAAGCCGATCTCGCGGCGTATCAGTTCGTCGATCACGACCCGGGAAACAGTCCCCGGGTTTTCGGGATCGGCTGCTTCGTAAACAACATGTGCCGACATGCCGAGCGGGAGATCGTTGAGCGGGCGAAACGCCGCGAAATCCGTGGCGCGCAGGGTCTCGAGATCGGCTTCGACACGTGGCAGTTCCTTGTGGCTGTCCACGGTGCCCCGGCCGTGTCCGGGCATGTGCTTGATGACAGGCAGACACCCTTCGCGCATCAACCCGTGCGCCATGGCGCCACCGAGGACCAAGACCGTCTCCGGGTCGGCGGAATAAGCCCTGTCGCCGATGGCATCGGTCGTTTCGGGAAGGCCAAGGTCGAGCACCGGGGCGCAATCGACGTCGATCCCGAGGTCGTTGAGCATCGCGCCGAACATCCTCCCGAGTGTCTCGGCGGCCTCGCGTCCCGCGTCAGGATTGCGCGCGTGGAGTTTACCGATCTCCGCCGCTGCAGGTGCCGCCGGCCAGTCCGGCGGTTGCAGCCGCATGACGCGGCCGCCTTCCTGGTCGATCAGCACTGGCGCGTCGCCTCGCCCAACCGTCTCGCGCAGGTCGGACGTGAGGTGCCGGATATCGTCTGCGTTACCGAGGTTCCGTGCGAACAGGATGAAGCCCAACGGATCGGCGTCGCGCAGGAACGCGCGTTCATCGCGTGTCAGCGCGGCCCCTGACACGCCGAACAGGACGGCATTGGGCCCGTTCATGCGCGCCGGTCACGGTGCAACAACCAGACAGTCCTGGTTGCGGCTCTTGAGTTGGCTGCACAGGCTGCTCGCGGCAGCCCTGTCGGCAAGCGGCCCGGCTTGTATGCGATAGAAGGTGCCGCGATCGAGCTTCACGCTCTGAACATTGAGATCCAACGATCCCAGGATGTCGTTGTTTCGCGACTGGATACGGCTCCATTCCGAACGGGCGCGGTCCTGGCTCGAGACGGCGGCCAACTGGACGCGCCATCCCCCGCCGGTCACAGGCGTGGCAGGCTCTGGTTTGACGGCCGGTGCCGGTATCGGCTTTGGCGCGGCGGCTTGCGGAGCAGGAGCGGGCTCGGCCGGTGCCGGGGCCGCCGGTGGAGGCGGCGTTGGTGCCGCCACGACTTCGGGTTCCGGGGGCGCGGGTTCCGGTGCCGCCATCTGTTCGACAGCCTCGATCGGCGCTGCTTCGGGCGCTTTTGATGCGTTCTCGGCGACGGGTTCAGGGGCCGGTTCCGCCGTCATCTCCGGCTTCGGCGGTTGGGCTGCGGGCTGCGGGCGTTCCGCCGGCTCCTCGGGTGGCGGCAGCAGGCGCTCGACCGGTTCTTCGATCTGGCCCGGTGCCAGGCGGCCGAAAACGAGCTTGTCCTGGTGCGGCACGTCGAGGCCGCCGGGATTCTCCGGTTCGCGCTTGATGGGGTCTTCGGCGGCACGGATTACCGGGGCCGCATCCTCGGCGCCTGACCGGATGCCCTGCTGGTAGGCGAACCAAACCACGCCGGCGAGCGCGATGGCGCCGACCGCAATCGTACCGACCGCAAAAGCCTTGGCCAACGGGCTCATGCCCGGCCTTGGTTCCTCGTAGTATTCCCCGGGTCCGAGTATCTCGGGTTCGGTCATGAACGCCTCATTCGCGCAATTCGTCGACCGGAGTCACTCCCATGATTTCCAGTCCCGATGCGACGACCGCCCGAACGGCGAGCACAAGGGCCATGCGGGCGCGTGTAACCTCCTGGTCCTCCGCGACGACGAACCGCAAGCCCGGCTCTCCGCGGGCCTTGCTCCACAACGCATGAAACGCCGCGGCAAGGTCGTAGAGATAGAACGCCAAGCGATGCGGCTCATGGGCCCCCGCCGCGCCTTCCACGGTGCGAGGCCATGCCGCCAGCAACCGGATCAACGCAAGCTCGTCTGAGTCGGTCAAGCGAGCGAGATTGGCACCGCCAAGCGATTCCACGCCGAAATCGGCGTCGGGAAAGGCTTCCGCGGCCATGTTGGCCACCGAATGGATGCGCGCATGCGCGTACTGCACATAGAACACCGGATTGTCGCGGCTTTGCTCGCGCACCTTCACGAGGTCGAAGTCCAGCGGCGCGTCGTTCTTGCGGGTCAGCATGATGAAGCGGATCACGTCCTTGCCGACGGCATCGGCCAGGTCGCGCAGGGTGACGAAGGTGCCGGCCCGCTTGGACATCTTGGCCGGTTCGCCGTCCTCGAGCAGCCGCACCATCTGGCACAGCTTCACATCGATCTCGGCCTTGCCGTCGGTCAGCGCATTCACCCCGGCCCCGACGCGCTTCACATAACCGCCGTGATCCGCCCCCCAGACATCGATCAGCCGCGTGAACCCGCGCCGGTACTTGTCCTGGTGATAGGCGAGATCGCTGGCGAAATAGGTCCACGAACCGTCGGACTTCTTCAGCGGGCGATCCGTGTCGTCGCCGAAGTCGCTTGCGCGGAACAACGTTTGGGGCCGTTCTTCCCAGTCGTCAGGGAGCTTTCCCTTGGGCGGCTCGAGGGTGCCGACATAGATCAGGCCTGCTTCGTCGAGGGTCTTCATGGCCGCATCGACACCACCTGCGTCTACGAGCGCGCGCTCCGACGAGAATTCGTCGTGGCGGATGTTGAGAACCGCCAGATCCTCGCGGATCAGGTCCATCATCGCGGAGACCGAGAACGCCCGGAACTCCGGCAGCCACGCTTCTTCCTCGACGTCCCGCCACTTATCCCCGTCCCGCGCGGCGATCGCGGCCCCGACCGGAATCAGGTAGTCTCCCGGATACAGCCCCTCGGGTATCTCGCCGATGTCCTCGCCCAGCGCCTCGCGGTAGCGCAGATAGGCCGAGCGCGCGAGCACGTCCACCTGGGTGCCCGCATCGTTGATGTAGTACTCGCGAGTGACCGCGAAGCCCGCCTTGTCGAGCAGCGCAGCGAGCACGTCGCCCACGACAGCGCCCCGCGCGTGGCCCACATGCAACGGTCCCGTCGGGTTCGCGGACACATACTCGACGTTGACGGGCAGCCCCTGCCCCATCTCGCTCCGGCCGTAATCCGTGCCCGCGTCGAGGATATCGACCAGACGCGCCCGCCAGAAGTCATCGGAGAGCCGCAGGTTGATGAACCCGGGACCGGCGACATCGGCGGACTCTACGGAATCCCGGGCACCCAGCCGCTCGGCAAGGGTTTCCGCCAGGTCACGGGGTTTCAGGCCGGCCGGTTTGGCCAGCACCATCGCGGCGTTGGTCGCCAGGTCACCATGGCTCGCATCCCGCGGCGGATCGACGCTGACCCGTGCACCGTCCGTCCCCGCCGGCAAGGTGCCGTTGGCGACCAGCGATTCAATTTCCGATTCAACGATCGCCTTGAAGGCGCTGAAAACATTCATCAAAG
>JAYQGE010000049.1:0-1573 GCA_038140435.1 Rhodospirillaceae bacterium
CAATCGTGCCAACGTTGCAGTGCGGCTTTGTCCTCTCAAACTTCTCTTTCGACATGTTCTTTGCCCTGGTCCTGTATGACTGTCGTCTAAGTCTGTTGTCCGCCACGACGGCGGACCGCGATGTTGCTCCTGCCGGCGGTGCCAAACTTATCTGGCGTTTGCCGACCAACCCTCTGGAGCGGGTGAGGGGAATCGAACCCCCGTCGTAAGCTTGGAAGGCTTCTGCTCTACCATTGAGCTACACCCGCCGAATTCGTTTGCGCCGTTCCAATCCTGCGGGGCACGCCCCGGTCAATTCGTCTCGTGTGCCTGTGCGGGTGGTGGAGGGGGTTGGATTCGAACCAACGTAGGCGTAGCCAACGGATTTACAGTCCGCCCCTTTTAACCGCTCAGGCACCCCTCCTCCTGCCGCAACGGCCGCACACAGCTTGTATGCGGCCAACAGCAAACGCGCCGAACGCCAATGAGCGCCGGCCCGTGGGGGCGCAATATGGAGATTTCGGCCAGTGTGTCAACCGCCAATCGGCGGAAAACCTCAAAATAACAGCCGTTTGTGCACAGACGTTGCAACCCGTCGTGCGACGCCATCGTTGCGGGGGCGCGTCGAATGGCCTATGAGCGCCCATTATGGCACGAAAACACCCCAAGCGGCGCACGAATCCCGGGAAAACCCACCGCCGGCGAAGCGCCGGAGACCCGAACGCGCCGAACTGGCTCTACGGCACCCACGCGGTACTGGCTGCCCTCGCGAACCCCTCGCGGGTGTGCGAGCGCGCGCTCGTCGCCGACGACGAAGACGCCCTGCGCGCCTCGGCGGCGGCGGAAACCGGCGGGCATGATGGGGTGATCGACCGGGTCTCGCGCGACGATGTTGCGGCTGTCCTGCCTCAGGGAGCCGTACACCAGGGAATTGCGCTTCTCGCAAGACCGCTCGAGGACATCGGGATCGAGGACGCGATGGACCGGGCGCTTGAGACCGAGGCCAGCTGCATCCTCGTTCTCGACCAGGTGACCGATCCACAGAATGTCGGCGCGATCATCCGCACTGCGGCCGCGTTCGGTGCCGCGGCCGTCGTCGTTCAGGACCGGCACGCCCCGCCGGTCACCGGCGCTCTCGCCAAGGCGGCCTCGGGCGGCCTGGAGGCGGTGCCCCTCGTCCGTGAAACGAACCTCGCGCGCGCGATCGAGGCCCTGAAGGCGCGCGACTTCTGGTGCATTGGCCTCGCGGGTGGCGTGGAGACCTCGCTCGCCGAGGCCCGCGTCGCGGGCCCGACCACCATCGTGCTGGGTGCGGAAGGCGGCGGCCTGCGCCGGCTGGTCGCCGAGAGCTGCGACACGCTCGCGCAGATCCCGCAGAGCGACGCCGTCGAAAGCCTCAATGTCTCGAACGCGGCCGCCGTGGCGCTCTACGAGGTCACGCGCCGTACCTGAGCCGACGCCTGAGGTCGATGACGTAGACCAGCAGAAACAGACCGACGACCTCTTCAAAGAGTTCGTCGTAGGTGTGCGCGTAGAGCAGGAACGGCACGAAATAGATGGCGGCGGCCGGCGGCATCAGCCGGTCGAGCCCCGA
>JAYQGE010000049.1:1673-6468 GCA_038140435.1 Rhodospirillaceae bacterium
GCCCTCGAGACGCAGCGTCGTGGCGGCCCACCCGCCGGCGAGCGCCGCGAGCACCGCGAACAGGGCAACGGTCGCCGCCGGCCGGCGCGTCACACGGACGACACAGGCGACCAGAATGTCCGCAACGATGGATGATCCGTTCCCGCGCAATCGCGCCACCCGAACGAGGCCCAAGACAATGGCAGGTTTAAACCGTCCACCGCAGGATTCCGAAGCAAAATCCAGTGACTTGCTGGAACGTGGGTCTGAGCCTAGTTTCCACGCCCCACACACGAGATGACGTTTCGATGACGCTTGTTTGCCGTCCCCGTCTCGCATCCGCCCTTCGCGCGGCCGCGCTGGCGTTGCTCCTCCTCATCCCCGCAGGCATGGCCGCGGCCGAGCCTGTCGAGACGAAGGCGGTCGCAACGCTCCAGGACGGATTGCTGGAGATCATGTCCAACCCGCCACCGGGCGGCAGTGCGGCGCGGAGCGCCGCGCTCGGCAAGCTGATCGGCGACACGTTCGACATCAACGCCATGGGCGAGGCCGCGGTGGGAATCCGCACCTACCGGACCTGGGACGGCTTCCAGCGCCAGCGGTTCATCGAGGCCTTCGCCCGGTTCATGGTCGCCACCCACGCCAGCCGGTTCGTCGGGACCACCGAGCAGGGCTTCGAGATCGAGGGTAGCGAGGATGCGCAGGCCGGACGCAAGATCGTCCACGCACGCCACCTGCGCGCGGACAGCCCCGCGGTGCCGATCGACTATCTCGTGCAACCCACCGAAGACGGCTGGCGCATCCTCGACGTCTATCTCGACGAAACGATCAGCCTGCTCGCGCTTCACCGGTCGGAGTTCTCGTCGGTCCTGCGCGACCGCGGCTTCGAGGGCTTCATCGCCGCCATGCATGCCAAGGCCGACGAACTGGCGGCCCGGCCCGACGAGAAGTAACGCCCGGCGTCAGCCGAGCAGCGAACGGAGCAGTTCGGCATTCCCCGGTTCGGCGGCGCGCTCGCCGCGCTCTATCTCGCGGGCGAACTCCACCAGCCGGGCATTGACCGGCGCCGCCTCACCGCGCGCCGCCCGCTCGCGCACCACCAGCCCGTTGATCTCGTCGACCTCTGCGCGGCGGCCCTTCTGCCAGTCCTGCAGGACGGTCACCCGCGTGTCCGGGAGGGTCCAGTCCGACAGCACCGCGTCGAGCAGCACCGTCGCATAGCCGTCCGGGTCGTTCGCCTCGACCTTCGAGTTGCCGAAGATCGGCACCAGGTCCTGCCCGAGCGCCAGCGCCGTGTGCACCGCCTCGCGGCCCGACGCCATCATGACCTCGCGCATCCCGGGCAACTTGATCGCCTCGGCGAGCGGTAGCCCGAGGATCGACGACGGCAGGAACTCGGCCGCGTTGACCACCAGCTTCATCCACTTGGCCGAGCGGATGTCGTCCCTGGCCTCCGCCGCGCCGGCATGGCGCAGCGCCTCGATCACTTCCGCTTCGCGGCCCTTCGTGCGCTCGTCGTACGGGCCGACGCCGAACCAGGTGCCGTCCGGCCCCGTCTGGCGGCCGATGATGCCCGGCTCGTCCATGTAGGCCGCAACCTCGATCACCGCGCCCAGGGTTCGTTCCGGCCCGACGATCGACGCGACATCGTCGATGGTCATGCCGTTCTGCAGCCCGACGACCAGCCCGTCAGGCGCGACGCGCGGACGGATCAGCTCGCACGCCCAGCGCGTGTCGTAGGCCTTAACGCCGAGGAAGACGATGTCGAACACGTCGTTCATGGTCGCGACGTCGCAAAGGTGGAACGCGTCAACCCGGGTGGTCACCGTCTCGCCGGGCATTTCGACCCGCAGCCCGTTCGCGCGCATCGCCTCGACATGGGCCGGCCACTGGTCGATCAGGGTGACGTCGAGGCCCGCATTCACCATGTCCGCGCCGAACGCCGCGCCGTTCGCGCCGGCGCCGAGTATTGCGATCTTCCTGTCCGACACGGTCGCCCCCTGCCCGCGTGAATCGATCCGGCGAGGTTACCCGCAATTCCGCCAAACTGCGATGGGAAGAGGTGCACGCAGACGGGCCAGACTTGCCGTGCGCGCGGCGGCGCGCCTATTGTCCCGCCCATCCGCAGACAGGGTCCGGCTTCGCCCGGTTGACGAAGCAACCGATTTGCAATCCGTGGGTCGGCAGTTCGAACCCTGCAGCCGGGACCATTTCCCTGCCCGACCCGCCGGAGGCCCACGACATGACCTACCACACCTTCGACGCCGAGAAGATCGACCATCGCCAGGCCTATCGGCTTTGCGTTGGCTCCATCGTGCCGCGTCCCATCGCCTGGGTCAGTTCCATCGACGCCGACGGCATCGCGAACCTTGCACCGTTCAGCTTTTTCACGCTGGTTAATCACTACCCGCCGATGGTTTCCATCTCCGTCGGCATGCGCGACGGACAGGCCAAGGACACCGCCGCCAACATCGAGGCGACCAGGGGCTACGTCATTCACACCGTCGTCGACGGCTGGGAAGACGCAATGAACATCTCCTCCGCGGCCCTGCCGCCCGAGGAAGACGAATTCGTGGCTGCCGGCCTGGAGACCATACCGTCGGATGTGGTGGACGCGCCGCGCATCAAGGACGCCCCTATCGCCATGGAGTGCGCATACGAGCGCACGCTGAACTTCGGCGACGATTGGACGACCCAACTCGTGATCGGCAGGGTGCTGCGCTGGCATGTACACGACGACCTGCTGGTCGATGGCAAGTACATAGACGCTCACAAACTGGCGCCGGTGGGCCGCCTTGGCGGGCCGCGCTACTGCCGCACCCACGACATCTTCGAGATGATGCAGCCGTATAACGAGGGCAAGGCCGGCACGGCCGACGGCGATCCGATGCCCGACATCGGCAAATCCGAGGCCCCCTGAACGCGGATTGCGGTATAGTTTCCGGGCACACGGGAGGCAAAACCGGCCATGAGCGGCGATCACGATCACGACGACCATCATCACGCAATGCCATCCGATCCGGCGTTGCGGACCAGGGCGCTGGAGTCCCTGCTGGTCGAAAAAGGTCTCGTCGATCCAGGTGCTCTCGACGCCATCGTTGATTTCTACCAGAACGAGGTCGGCCCCAGGAACGGCGCACATGTGGTGGCCCGTGCCTGGTCGGACCGTTCCTACCGCGACTGGCTCATGGACGACGCTTCCGCGGCCATTGCCGATCTCGGTTACACCGGCCGCCAGGGTGAAGACATGGTGGCGCTGGAGAACACGCCGGACGTCCACAACATGGTCGTGTGCACGCTGTGTTCCTGCTACCCCATTCCGGTGCTGGGTCTGCCACCGGTCTGGTACAAGTCCGCGCCTTACCGGTCGCGTGCCGTCATCGAGCCGCGGACCGTCCTCTCGGAGTTCGGACTCAACCTCCCCGAGAACGTGGAAGTCCGGGTCTGGGATTCCACGGCAGAACTTCGATACCTCGTCATTCCCATGCGCCCCGAGGGTACGGAAGGCTGGGACGAGACCAGGTTGTCTGAACTGGTGACCCGCGATTCCATGATCGGGACCGGGCTACCGCTCTCACCAGGTGACGTTGCATGAACAGCGCACACGACATGGGGGGCATGCACGGCATGGGGCCGGTCATGCCGGAGAGCGACGAGCCGGTCTTCCATGCCGAATGGGAAGGCCGGGTTCTCGCCTGCTTCTTTGCCATGAACGCGTGGCAGCGGTGGAACATCGACCGGGGTCGCTGGTTCCGCGAACTGACTCCCGGGCCGCAATACCTCAACAGCACCTATTACGAAATCTGGCTCGACGCCCTGGCCCGCCTGGCGGCCGACGCCAGGCTCGTGACGGAGGATGAACTGGCGTCGGGCCGTCCGGCTCCGGACACCGAACCCCGCGCACCGACATTCACGAAAGAGAAAGTCGCCCCTGCACTTCGCCGCGGCGGCTCGGCCCGCCGTGATACCGGGCCCGGCGAAGCGCGCTTTGCTCCCGGCGAGACGGTCCGGGCGCGCAACATCCATCCTCGGACCCATACCCGCCTGCCGCGCTATGTGCGCGGCCGCGAGGGCGTTGTCGACCGCGTGCACGGCGTGTTCGTGTTTCCCGACAGCAACGCCAGCCTCGCCGGAGAAGACCCGCAGATGATCTACAGCGTGCGCTTTACTGCCGCCGAGTTGTGGGGTGAAGACGCACCGAACCCGGAAGACAAGATTTTCGTCGATCTGTGGGACAGCTACCTTGAACCGGCCTGACCCGACGGACACCTCCCCATTTGCACGCGGCGAGAACGACCCGCCCTTCAACGAGGCCTGGGAAGCGCAGGCGTTCGCACTGACCCACCAGCTCTTCGAGGCCGGGCACTTCACATGGCAGGAATGGACGGACGTCTTCGCCTCCGTCATCGCCGAAGCAGACCGGGACAACCCGACCCGCGACGGCAGCGACTACTACAGCCTTTGGCTCACGGCGCTGGAAAGGTTGACCACGGGCAAAGACATGACGCGGCCGGACGAGCTCGCCGCCCGCCGGCATGCATGGGAACACGCCTTCGCGACAACGCCCCATGGCGAACCGGTGACGCTGGAAGAATGATGTCTCCGGTCGGAACTTCGGGCAGGCGGATGAAGGCGAGAAACCCCTCGCGAAGGCCTGCACAAGTGAACCCCGTTGCCGGTAGTCGACGACGACAGGTCGTCCCGACAGACGCTTGTCGGAACAAAGCGCGGCGAATATTGTCTCGCCGACCAATGTAAGGGGCCGGCTTAGCTCAGTTGGTAGAGCGGCTGATTTGTAATCAGTAGGTCGCGGGTT
>JAYQGE010000050.1:0-1375 GCA_038140435.1 Rhodospirillaceae bacterium
ACGCATCGCCGCGCGCGGTCTCGAGGCCCGGATCCCGCTCCATGATCAGGCGCGCGTCGTCCCGCGCGACGGCCAGCAACTCGCCATGCGCTTCCAGGTCGACCAGCCGAAACTCGGGCAGGCCCGACTGGCGGGTGCCCAGCACATCCCCGGCACCGCGCAGGCGCAGGTCCTGTTCGGCGATCTCGAAGCCGTCGTCCGTTTCCCGCAGCACTCGAAGCCGCTCGCGGCCCGTGGCGCCGATCTCCCTGCCGTAGAGGAGGAGACAGGTCGCGTCCCGCTCGCCGCGCCCGATCCGCCCGCGTAGCTGGTGGAGTTGCGCCAGGCCGAACCGTTCGGCGTGCTCGATCACCATGACGGTCGCGTCGGGAACATCCACTCCGACCTCGATCACCGTCGTCGCGACGAGCACGTCAATTGGCGGCCCGTCATGCCCGGCAAACCGTGCCATCACGGCGTCCTTTTCCCTGCCCGGCATCTTGCCGTGGACGAGCCCAACGCGGTCGCCGAAATGTTCGCGCAACGCGGCATGCCGCGCCGTCGCCGCCGCAACGTCCACGGTCTCCGATTTCTCAACCAGGGGGCAGACCCAGAACACCTTGCCGCCGGCCTCGAGCTGGCGGCGCACGCCCGCGACGGCATCGTTCAGTCGGTCGATGGAGGCGGTCGTCGTTTTCACCGGCTTCCGGCCCGCCGGCTTCTCACGAAGCTGGGACTCATCGAGATCGCCATAGGCGGCGAGCATGAGGGTGCGGGGGATCGGCGTCGCCGTCATCAGGAGGACATCGACCGCCGAGCCTTTCTCGGCGAGGAGAAGCCGCTGGTGCACGCCGAACCGGTGTTGTTCGTCCACAACTGCGAGGGCCAGGTCCCGGAACGCGATGTCGCCCTGGAACAGCGCATGCGTGCCGACCGCGAGCGGTGTCGAACCGTCGGCAAGCCCCTCGAGCAGTGCGGCACGCGCCTTGCCCTTGTCGCGCCCGGTGAGCAGAACACAGGGCACGCCGGCCGCTTCGGCCAGGGGCGCGATGGTTGCATGGTGCTGCTGGGCGAGAATCTCGGTCGGGGCCATCAACGCAGCCTGCCGCCCGGCCTCGACCGCCGTCAGCATCGCCATCAGCGCGACGATGGTCTTGCCGCTGCCCACATCGCCCTGCAGGAGACGCAGCATCCGGTGTTCGGCGCCCATATCCTCGCCGATCTCGTCGATCGCGGTCTTCTGACTTTCCGTGAGCGCGAAGGGCAGGGCGTCCAGCACCCGCGATCGCAGGCTCCCGTTACCGACAATCGGGCGGCCGGCCTGGCGCCGCACGTGAGACCGCACCAGCATGATCGCGAGCTGGCTCGCGAGGAGCTCGTCGTAGGCGAGCCGCAT
>JAYQGE010000050.1:1475-5646 GCA_038140435.1 Rhodospirillaceae bacterium
GGGATTCGACGGTTGCGTACGGGCGGCGGGTGATGCTTCACCACCGTCAGCTCCAGCGTTGCGACCCGGCCCGCCCCGAGATCGACGAGGTTCGGGCTGTAGCGCCGATCGACGACCCCCGACGGCAAATGCCAGAGCAGATCGACAATCTGTGGCCCGGCCAGGCGCTCCAGGTTTGCACCGATCCGCGACCCGACACCCTTGAGAGCCGTCACAGGCGCAAAAAGCGGGAAGAGAATCTCAGGGCGGGCGCGTTGGGGCACGGCAGCACCGAATTATGGGGTTCACGCGGCTGACAGCCGATCACGGGAAGGCTATATCCTACGAAGCATGAACGCCCGAGTCAGCAGCAGCCCGGCGGGACCGGAACGATGACCGCAAATACCTCCGACGAAGCACGCGAGAGCCGGATCAGGCGTCTGGTCTATCGCAGCATTTATACCGGTACGAAGGAGACCGATATCATTCTCGGAACCTTCGCGCGGCGTACGCTGCACACCCTCGACGATGCCCTGCTGGATGAATACGAGGCCCTGATCGAGAACAGCGACCCCGATCTCTATATGTGGATCAGCGGCCGCAAGCCGGTGCCGGCGGACTGGGACGGCCCGATCATGAGGCGTCTGCAAGAATTCAAGCTCGACGACTGACTTGCTGTTAGCTCCAAACTTCGAATGGGGGCCGACGGGCTCCAGCACGCGCTTCACCGGCGTGCCCGACGGGTGCGACGCGCTCCTGATCGCTGCGTTGCTCGAACACGCGTCCGCGCCCCTGTTGCATGTCTCGAGCGACGATCTGGGGATGAACCGGCTCGCCGAGGCCGTCGCCTTCTTCAGCCCGACGACCCGCCTGCTCAAGTTTCCCGCCTGGGACTGCCTGCCCTATGACCGGGTGCCGCCACGCGCGGAGCTCGTCGCCGAGCGCATGGCCACCCTCGGAGCACTCGGCCAGACGGAACGACAGGCCACGGAGCCGACAACGCTCGTCCTCACCACCGTTGCCGCCATCCTGCAACGTGTGCCGCCGCGCGCCCGGGTCGAAGACGCCCGCATCGAAATCATACCCGGACGGACGGTCGATTTCGCGAACGTCATGACGTTCCTCGCCGCGAACGGCTTTCACCGCACGGAAACGGTGCGCGAGCCGGGCGAGTTCGCGAGCCGCGGCGACATCATCGACATTTTTCCGCCGGGGTATGCCGAGCCTGTCCGCATCGATCTCTTTGGCGACGAAATCGAGGGGCTACGGCGTTTCGACCCCCTGAGCCAGCTGACGACGGAATCGATCTCGAGCCTGATGCTCCTGCCGGCGAGCGAGATACTGCTCGACGACGATACGATTGCGCGGTTTCGTTCGGGGTACCGGGCCCGGTTCGGTGCGGTGCGAGGCGACGACCCGCTCTACGAGGCCGTCAGCGAAGGGGTGCGTCACGCGGGCATGGAGCACTGGCTGCCGCTCTTCTACGACGTACCGGAAACCCTCTTCGATTATTGCGATGGCCCGGTCATCCTGGGCGCCCAGACCGCCGATGCCGTTCGGGAGCGTTTCGACCAGATTGCCGACCACTTCACGGCCCGCGCCAACGCTCCGGACCGGGCGGAAGGCGAAGCCCCTTACAATCCTTTACCGCCTGACGCCCTTTATCTGTCGCCGGACGAATGGATGGATTTGTGCGAGGGACGGGCAGTCGCCGAATTCGACGGTTTCGAGGCGCCGGACGGCGAGGGAGGCAGTCATTCCATCGGCGGGCGCAGAACGATCGATTTCGCCGAGGCCCGCAACCGGGTCGACACCAACCTGTTCGACGCCGTGCGAACCCGCATCCGCAATGAGCAGGCCGAGGGACAGGCCATCGCCATCGCGTGTCACACGACCGGTTCGCGCGAACGTCTGACCCAGCTCCTCACGGATCACGACATCGACACCGCGCTTCCGGTCGCGGGCTGGGACAGGGTGCTCGCCGCAACGCAGGATCGGGTGCCCGTTTGCGTCCTGCCGCTGGAACATGGCTTCACGCTTCCAGGCCGGACCATTTACAGCGAGCAGGACATTCTCGGCGATCGGCTGGTCCGTCGCCGGCGCCAGGCGAAACCCTCCGAGCATCTCATCTCGGAGATTTCGAGCCTGTCTCTCGGGGATATCGTGGTCCATGCGGATCACGGGATCGGGCGCTACGACGGGCTCGAGACGCTCGAAATCGGCGGCGCTCCCCATGACTGTCTGCGGCTTGTCTATACGGGCGACGACAAGATTTTCCTCCCGGTCGAGAACCTCGACCTGCTATCGCGCTACGGCTCGGAGGAGGCGGGTGTGCAGCTCGACAAGCTGGGCAACGCCGGTTGGCAGGCACGGCGGGCGCGGGTCAAGAATCGCATCACGGAGATGGCCGACAAGCTGATGGCGCTGGCTGCCGAACGCGAACTGCGTCACGCACCGAAGCTGACGCCACCTGCGGGCCTCTATGAAGAGTTCTGCGCCCGATTTCCGTTCAGCGAGACCGAGGACCAGAACCGCGCCATCGACGACACCGTCGCGAGCCTCGCGGCAGGCAAGCCCATGGACCGGCTCGTATGCGGAGACGTCGGCTTCGGGAAGACCGAGGTGGCCTTGCGCGCCGCCTTCGTGACGGCGCTGAGCGGACGCCAGGTCGCCGTGGTCGTTCCCACGACATTGCTGGCGCGCCAGCATTTCCGGACCTTCGAAGAGCGCTTCAAGGGGCTCCCGGTCCGGATCGCGCAGCTCTCGCGGTTGACGACGGGCAAGGAAGCCCAGGATGTGCGGACGGGCCTGGAGGACGGGCAGATCGATATCGTGATCGGCACCCACGCGCTCCTGTCTGATGCCATCGCCTTCAAGGACCTCGGCCTGCTCGTCGTCGACGAGGAACAGCATTTCGGCGTCGCACAGAAGGAGCGGCTCAAGGGCCTGGGTGGCGATGTCCATGTGTTGACCCTGACGGCCACCCCGATCCCGCGCACCCTGCAACTCGCGCTCACCGGCGTGCGTGAGCTCAGCCTGATCGCGACCCCGCCCGTCGACCGCCTCGCTGTCCGCACCTTCATCCTGCCCTATGACGGCGTGACGATCCGCGAAGCAATCATGCGCGAGCATTTCCGCGGCGGACAAAGTTTCTATGTCTGCCCGCGGGTCAGCGATATCGAGCGCCTGCAGGAACGGCTGAAGGAACTCGTGCCGGAGGTCTCCGTCGGTGTCGCCCACGGGCAGATGCCGGCCCGCGCGCTCGAGGACGTCATGACCGCGTTCTACGACCGGAAGTACGAGGTGCTTCTGTGCACCAACATCGTCGAGTCCGGACTCGATGTTCCGTCGGCGAACACGATCATCGTGCACCGGTCCGACATGTTCGGACTCTCACAGCTCTACCAGTTGCGGGGCCGGGTCGGACGCTCGAAGACCCGGGCCTACGCCTACCTGACCTTGCCGAATGACCGCATCCTGTCGGAGACCGCGCGGCGACGGCTCGATGTCATGCAGACGCTCGACACGCTGGGCGCCGGCTTCAGCCTCGCGAGCCACGACCTGGATATCCGTGGGGCGGGCAACCTGCTGGGCGAGGAACAGTCCGGGCATATCCGCGAGGTCGGCGTCGAGCTCTACCAGCAGATGCTCGAGGACGCCGTGGCGGCCGCGCGCGAAGCTGGAAGCGGCACGCTCCCCGAAGACGAATGGACCCCGGTGATCTCCATCGGCGCGCCGATCCTGATCCCGGACGAATATGTCGCCGACCTGGGCGTCCGCCTGGGGCTCTATCGGCGCATCGCCTCGCTGGTAAACCCCGAAGAGATCGAGGGTTTCGCCGCGGAGCTCATCGACAGGTTCGGGCCGTTACCCAATGCCGTGGAGAACCTTCTCGAAGCCATCACCCTGAAACGCCTGTGCCGAGACGCAGGCGTCGAGAAACTCGACGCAGGGCCCAAGGGCGCGGTCGTGACCTTCCGGGACAACGACTTCGCGAATCCCGCGGGGCTGGTCGCCTTCATCGCGCAGCAATCCGGAACCGTGAAGCTGCGGCCCGATCACAAGCTCGTCTACCGGCGTGACTGGAACGACCCGAACAAGCGTGCCGTCGGTGTCCGGCGCTTCATGCGGAACCTGGCCGCGATCGCGGCAAACGAGACGGCCGGAGAACCCGCCGCGCAGTAACCGGCGG
>JAYQGE010000051.1:0-4680 GCA_038140435.1 Rhodospirillaceae bacterium
ATGCCGACGGCAGCGTCCACCTGAACCATGGCGGCACGGAGATGGGGCAGGGGCTGTTCACCAAGGTGGCCCAGGTGGTCGCGTCGGTGTTCCAGATCGACATGGACAATGTGAAGATCTCCGCCACCCGTACGGACAAGGTGCCGAACACCTCGGCGACGGCGGCGTCGTCCGGATCGGACCTGAACGGCATGGCGGCCTTCAACGCCGCCACCACGATCAAGGAGCGGATGACCGGGGTCGCGGCGGAAATCTTCGACACCGCGCCCGACCGGATCGAGTTCCGCCAGAACCGGGTCTATGCCGAGAACGAGAGCCTGTCCTTCGGCGAGCTCGCCGAGGAGACCTACAACCGGCGCATCCAGCTCTCGGCCGCCGGCTTCTATTCGACGCCGGGCCTGCACTGGGATGCCAAGTCCCTCGTCGGCAATCCCTTCTACTATTTCACCTACGGCGCTTCAGTCGCCGAGGTCGTGATCGACACGCTGACCGGCGAGAGCCGGGTTCTGCGCGCCGACATTCTCCAGGATTGCGGGAACTCGCTGAACCCCGCGGTGGACCTCGGCCAGATCGAGGGCGCGTTCGTCCAGGGGCAGGGCTGGCTGACGTCCGAGGAGCTGGTCTGGAACGACCGGGGCCAACTCCTGACCCACGGGCCGTCCACCTACAAGATTCCCGGCAGCCGCGACGTGCCGCCGGAATTCAACGTCCACATTCTCGAGGACGCGCCGAACCTGGTGCCGACCGTGTTCCGGTCCAAGGCCGTCGGCGAGCCGCCGCTGATGCTGGCGATTTCCGTCTGGCTCGCGATCCGCGATGCCGTCTCGCGCATCGCCGACCACCGGCACCTGCCGAAGCTCGATGCGCCCGCGACGCCCGAGGCGATCCTCGCGGCGGTGGACGACATTCGCGCCCGCGACGCCTGAATTTCTGCCGCGACGCGATCAAGTGTGATAGGGAACGCGCGCTTCCCACCCATTCACGCGTCCCTGGTTCCGTTTGCATGTCCGATTCTGCCGAGAAGATCCGCAATATCGCGATCGTCGCCCATGTCGATCACGGCAAGACCACCTTGGTCGATCAGCTGCTCCGCCAGTCGGGCACGCTCGCGACCCACGGCGAGGTGGCGGCACGCGAGCGGGTGATGGACTCCAACGATCTCGAGCGCGAGCGCGGCATCACGATCCTGTCCAAGAACACCGCCATCGAGTGGCAGGGCTGGAACATCAACATTGTTGACACGCCGGGCCATGCCGACTTCGGCGGCGAGGTCGAGCGGGTGCTCTCGATGGTGGATTCGGTGCTGCTGCTCGTCGATGCCGTCGAGGGGCCGATGCCGCAGACCGCCTTCGTCACCCGCAAGGCGCTCGAAGCGGGCCTCCAGCCGGTGGTCGTGATCAACAAGGTCGATCGCGACGGCGCGCGCCCCGACTGGGTGGTGGACCAGACCTTCGACCTGTTCGACCGGCTCGGCGCGAGCGACGAGCAGCTCGACTTCACCACGGTCTTCGCATCGGCCATCCAGGGCTGGGCATCGGACGCCTCCGACAGCGTGACCGACAACATGGACGTCCTCTTCCAGACCATCGTCGATCGGGTGGACCCGCCCGACGTGGACCGGGAAGGACCGCTCCAGCTCCAGGTCTCGGCGCTGGACTATTCCTCCTATGTGGGCGTGATCGGCATCGGCCGGATCGCGCGCGGCCGGGCGCGGCGCAACGCGCCGGTCACCGTGATCGGCGCCGACGGCGCGAAACGCCAGGGCCGGCTGCTCCAGGTGCTCGGCTTCCACGGGCTCGACCGGGTCGAGCGCGAGGAGGCGGCGGCGGGCGACATCATCGCGTTTTCCGGCCTCGAGGAACTGCACATCTCCGACACGCTGTGCGACCCCGACGCGGTCGAGGCGCTGCCGGCACTCAGCGTCGACCAGCCAACCATCTCGATGACCTTCCAGGTGAATGACTCGCCCTTCGCCGGCAAGGACGGCAAGTATGTCACCAGCCGCAACCTGCGCGACCGGCTGCAGGAGGAGCTGCTTCACAACGTCGCCCTGCGGGTCGAGGACACGGACAGCCCGGACCGGTTTAAGGTGTCGGGACGCGGCGAGCTCCACCTCTCTATCCTGATCGAGAACATGCGCCGCGAGGGCTACGAGCTGGCGATCTCGCGCCCCGAGGTGATCCTGCAGGAGATCGACGGCGAGACCCGCGAGCCCTGGGAGTCCCTGACCGTCGATGTCGAGGAGGAACATCAGGGCGCCGTCATGGAACTGCTCGGCACCCGCAAGGCGGAGCTCCGGGACATGGTGCCCGACGGCACGGGCCGCGTGCGGCTCGACTACCTGGTGCCGACCCGGGGCCTGATCGGTATCCGCGCGACCTTCCTGACCCAGACGTCGGGCAGCGGGCTCATGTATCACGCCTTCGATCATTACGGCCCGCGGGTCGCGGGCGAACTCGCCCAGCGCCAGCGCGGCGTGCTCGTCTCGACCGATACGGGCATGGCGCGCGCCTATGCGCTGTTCAACCTGCAGGAGCGGGGGCAGCTCATGATCGGCCACGGCACGGACGTTTATGAGGGCATGGTGATCGGCATTCACACACGCGCCAACGATCTCATGGTCAACCCGCTCAAGGCCAAGCAGCTCACGAACATCCGCGCGGCCGGCACCGACGAGAACCTGATCCTCGTGCCGCCGGTTCGGGTCACCCTCGAATACGCGCTTGAGTTCATCGACGACGATGAGCTGGTCGAGGTGACGCCGAACGCGATCCGGATCCGCAAGAAGTTCCTCAAGGAACACGAGCGCAAGAAGGCCAGCCGCGCCGCCTGAGGTCGTGGGACGGGGCAAATTCCCTTATCTTGCCCATACAAAAGTACCGAAACCGCCCGAAATCGGGCATTTGGTCGATAATTCCACTAAGAGAAACAAGAGATTACTTGCCATCGCCGTTCGCCGGGCCCATGTTCGCGTCAACGAAATCTGCTCTCTGACTTCGATTGAGCCGAATTCCGCGATAATCCTCGCGGCAATACGACCTCCGGATAAGCAGGCGAAGCTGGTCTCACCACGCAGACATGGTGTCCGCGTGTCTTACGACGATTGGAAAAGTTTAAATGCCTACAGGTACCGTAAAGTTCTTCAACACCACCCGCGGTTTTGGTTTCATTGCGCCGGACGACGGCGGCAAGGACGTGTTCGTGCACGTGACGGCCGTTGAGCAGGCCGGCATGGGCACCCTGACCGAAGGTCAGAAGGTCAACTTCCAGGTCCAGGACGACCAGCGCGGCCCCAAGGCCGTCGACCTGTCGGCCGCCTAAGTATCCGATGTTCCGGAGGGACCGGGCGCGAGCCCGGTCCAGCCTCCGGCCATCCGTCGCCCCGCCACCTGGCGGGCGACTGAAACAGCACACCTCCCGCGACGCCGCGACTTCGATCGACGGTGGAGCAGGGTTCGGTCGTGCTGTTTTTTGTTGTGCGCTGCCGGGACGCGGCCTCGGATACGGGGACGCAGGACGTCACGCTGACGCACCAGTATCTGGACGACAACCCGACGGGGACTCCGTCCGACGACTACACGATCAACGTGACGGCGACGGACGACGACACGGGTGTTGGCTCCGCCTCGACCACGGCGATCGTCGAGAACGGCATCGCCACGCTGACGGGAACGGTCGAGGATCCTGGGACGCTGGACACCTTCACGGTGGACATCGATTGGGGTGACGGAAGCGGCCTCCAGACGATAACGTTGCCCGCCAGCCCGGTCGGCAGCCAGACGTTCACGCTGACCCATCAGTATCTCGACGACAACCCGACCGCGACGCCGTCCGACACCTACACGATCAGTGCCTCGGTGACGGACGACGACGCGGGGACCGACAGCACCACGACGACGGTGCAGGTCGACAATGCGGCGCCCGAATACGATGCGCCGCTCGAGATCGACGCGATCCGTTGCTCGGACTTCGAGCCGGGCGATCCGGTGACGGTGAGCGGTTCGTTCACCGATGTCGGCACGCTCGACACCCACACGGTGACGATCGACTGGGGTGACGGGACGTCCAGCAACTCCATCGACAACCCAGAGGTGTTCACGCTCCTCGATGTCGACGGCGGCGGCTCGGGCGCGTTCGCGGCCCAGCATGCCTATGCCACGGGCGGTATCTTCAACGTGGTGATCACCACCACGGACGACGATACCGGTTCGGTGACGACCTCGACCGAGGCCTGGGTCTCGGGTGTCCGCGTCGATCCGACGACCGGTGAGCTGCAGATCGTGGGTACGACCGGCAAGGACAAGGTCGACGTCAATGCCGTTCCCGCACGCGGCAACGGTTTGGGTTCCGGCCATGGCAAGGGCAACGGATCCGGCTCCGGCGGTGGTTCGGGCTCTGGTGCCGGTTCCGGTGGTTCGGCTGCCGATGCGCTCCGCGACTATCGCAACGGGGGCGACGGCGAGGGAATCGACCTGGTGGTGAAGACCAATTTCACCGACCAGAAGAAGCTGACCTTTGCGGCCGAAGACGTCGAATCCATCCGCATCGTTCTCTGCGAGGACGATGACAAGGCCAACGTGCACAGCAATGTCATGGAGCCGTCACTCCTCGAGGGCGACGGAGAAGACGACAAGCTCACGGGCGGCAATGGGGACGACGTGGTCCTCGGCGGTGCCGGCG
>JAYQGE010000052.1:0-4561 GCA_038140435.1 Rhodospirillaceae bacterium
GACGTAGAGGCCGCCGAGCATGGCGATCCCGGCATCCGTCGGAAGCGCGAAGGTGAACGGCACGAGTAACGCCGTTCCCATGGTCGCAGTGAGTCCCGGCAAGGTACCCACCACCATGCCGATCATGACGCCGACAGTCATCCAGAAGAAGACCGTCAGCGTGAGCGTCTGCATCAGACCGTCGATCACCGCGCTGTTCCCAACTTGAGTATTTGTACCGGGAGCCCCGCCGGTTCGGTTCCGGCGGCGTTAATTCGTTCGTCAGGCAAGCAGACAGGCTGTCCCGCGACCTTTATCCGGTGCGGGACAGCCTGACGCTCGAACGCCTAGTTGGCGAACTTCTTGATTGCCTCTCCGACGTAGGCTGCTGCCTCGGCCGGGGTCTGGCGCATCTGCGTCAGCCCAAGGCTGTTCACGATCTTGACGACTTCAGGTTTGGCCGTCGCCTTGTAGAGTGCCTCGTTCAGTTTCGCGACACGGTCGGCGGGAGTGCCCGGAGGCGCCATGATTCCCCACGTCGTGGTGTAGGTCCACTGGGGTTCGCTCGGCACGCCCGGCAGCGCTGCGGTCTCTTTCGGGCCGGCCACGACGAGCGTATCCACCGTGGCTTTGTGCTTCACGGCGTGGTTCGACGCCGTCATGCCCGCATCGACATGCTTGCCCTGGAGCATCGGCATCATCTTGCCGACGCCGCCGGAGACCGGCACGTAGGTGGTCTCGATCCCGAGAATCTTGGCGAGCTCGGCGAAGTTGCGTTCACCGGTGCTGCCGACACCGGCGACGGTCAGCTTGCCCGGGTTCGCCTTGGCCGCGGCCACGAACTCGGAAAGCGAGCCGTACTTGCTGCCCTTCGGCACCATGAGTGCACCGACGGAACGTACCGTCATGCCGATATACTCGAACTCGCCCGGCTTGAAGCCGACGTCCTTGCCCTTCGCGGCAATCACGACGTTCGGCACCACCACGTTGCTGATGGTGTAGCCGTCGGGCTTCGAACGCCACAGCTCGTTGAAGCCGACAGCGCCGCCGCCACCGGTTTTGTAAACGATCCGGACCTCGACGCCGAGGGCCTCTTCCAGGCCCGGCTGCAGGCGTCGTGCCTGCTGGTCGGAGCCACCGCCCGGGGAATACGGGACGATGAAAGTGATCGGTTTATCGGGGAAGTCGGCCATGGCGCTGCTCGCCGCGACCGACAGGATCGCACCGGCGAAGGCGCCCAGGACCATACGGCCCATAACGATTGGTTTCTTCATTGAGGTATCCTCCCACAGGAACTTTTGCATCGTGCTTCCGAGGCGGGCCGTGCGCTCGCCTCGCTCACGATTCCGGTCAGGTTCGAACTCCGAACTTTCTCACGGAACCTTGATCGCACGAGTATCATTTGCGGCACGACCCTTGTCCACTCTTATAGAAGACAGTTTCGAAAACGGCTGCGCCGCTGTCAAAGCTGGCTCAGGCCGATGCCGCCGCCTCGTCGAGCTTCTGGATCATCTCGTCGAGGTTCGGGATTGGCGTGTAGTCCTCGCTCAGGGCGCCTGTCCCCGCCGGGCTCTTGCACGTGAAGAAGCGGCACTCGTCCCCCAGGAGACGAATTCCGTGTGGCACGCCGCGCGGGATGTAGACCATGTCGCCCGGTCCGATGATGTCGAGATCATCGCCGAGAATCGCCGCGAGGCGTCCTTCGAGCAGGTAGATCCACTGCTCGTCGTTCGGATGAACGTGCGGCGGGGGTGCGTCCCCTTGCGCGTAGGTCACGATCCCGGCCTTGATCAGCTCACCACCATACTGCTTCATCATGATATGCGGCCGGATGACATCCGGCGTCGGCTCCATCTCGGCTCCCTTGTAGATCGGCATTTGTTCCCTCCTCTTTTGGACTGAGTTTCGTTTCATCATGTTCCGCCCGGCGCGATTGCCAAGCCGGTTGCGTTGATCTCCGTTGTCGATCAACTGCCCGTGTCGACGACAAACCGTCGGAAGCTTTCACTTATAGACGCTGGTTCCAGCCCCTTGAAGATCAGAACGAGGCGGGTTTCCGGTCTATCGTCCGGCCAGGAATCGATGGTTTCGGGCGGGCTGACGACCGGGCCCACCGCCTGTAGCAGCAAGGGCTCGTCCATGCCCCGGACATGGGCATATCCCTTGATGCGCAGCAGCGCATGGGGGCGTAGCGACACGATCATCCGCAGCCATGCCCGCAATCGTTCCGGGTCGAGTGCCGGTCCGTGGACGATCGAACAGGTCGAAATTTCGCCGTGCCGGTGAGCATCGGTGTGGTTATAGGCATGACCGGGTCCGTTATCGGAAGCGGTTGCGTCCCGAGACGCCCCTTCGGCGAAGAGCGAATCGGGATCGACTTCGCCATGGGAGATTGATCGAATCCCGCCGGCGGGATTGATGCTGGCCAGCGCGTCGCGGAGGCGCTGGGTGTCGGTCTCGTCAACCAGGTCGGACTTGCTCACGAGGATGATATCTGCGACCGCCACCTGGGCCACCACCTCGTCATGATCGGAGATTTGGCGCAGTCCCTGTACGCCGTCGACCAGTGTCACCACCAGGTCCAGCCGGCAACGGTCTGCCGCCGCGGGATCACTGTCGAGAGTGCGGACGATGGGGACAGGATCGGCAATGCCCGTGGTCTCGATCAGGATGCGGTCGAAACGCGGAATCTCGCCGCTGTCCGCCTTGCGGAACAGGTCCAGCAGGGTGTCCACCAGATCGCCGCGAATGGAGCAGCAGATGCATCCGTTTTCGAGCAGCAGCGTGTTCTCGATCGCGGATTCGACTAGCAGGTGGTCGAGCCCTACTTCGCCGAACTCGTTGATGACGAGCGCGGTGGATTCCATGCCGGGCTGGCTCACGAGGTGATTCAGCAACGTCGTCTTGCCGCTGCCGAGGAACCCTGTGACCAGGCTGACCGGCACACGGTTGGCTTGCGCCTTCGATTGCTGCGTTTTCGTCTCCTGCATCGCACGAGTGTATGGGATCGCTGTTAGCGAAAACAATCGGATGGGTGTCTCGACTTGTCCGAGGGAACGTTCTAAATCGGTCGGACGCACGATGAACGGGAATGTCGCCGAACAATCGCGACCGAAAGGGTGAGTGATGTCCGAAACCTTGATCCACAACATGAAGCTGATCGCGCAAGACCCGCTGAACGGGCATGGCGGTGTCGGCGAAGGCATGGCATTGCAAGTGACCTCGAAGGGCGAGCGTGTCCTGTGGATTGCTCATGAGGGGCCGCCGAAGAACTTCACCGGCGTCGATGTCACCGATCCACGCAATCCAAAGGTGATCTGCCAGACCGAACTGCCGCACACGAACATGCGCTCGAACTCGCTCGAGGTGACGGGCGACATCCTGGCGGTGGCCTATCAGGTTTACGAGCTCGGCGTTGAGCCCGCCGGTTTCGAACTGTTCGATGTGAGCGACCCGCGCAACCCGAAGTCGATCAGTCATTATTCGACAGCCGGGCCGAATTCACGCGGCGCGCATTGCCTGTGGTTCGTCGATGGCGAGTATGTCCACATGGCCAGCGGCGCGCCCGATTTCACACCGCGGCATCCGCGCGACGACCAGATTTACCAGATCATCGATGTTCGGAACCCGAGCAAGCCGGTCGAGGCCGGACGCTGGTGGTATCCCGGCACCCGCGAGGGCGACGACGCGGAACCGCCCGCACGGATCATCCCCGAGCCGATGGACTCGCTGCGGGGCGGCGACGCCTTCCGGCTGCACAACGCCAACATCTACCCGAGCCATCCCGACCGGGCCTATCTGGGATACATCGATGGCGGCGCCTTCATTCTCGATATCTCCGACAAGGCGAACCCGGAAGTCGTCTCGCACTGGAGTCCGCACAACCCCTACCCCGGGTTCACCCACACGGTGATGCCGCTGTTCGACCGCGGCCTGATCGTCGTGACGGACGAGTGCATCAAGGATGACGGCGCGGACTGGCCCAAGCTGTCATGGGTGCTGGACGCCCGGAACGAGGAGAATCTCGTCCCCATCAGCACCCTGCCGCTTCCGCCGGTCGACGAGTATGCGAAAAAGGGCGGACGCTTCGGATCGCACAACCTGCATGAAAACCGGCCGGGCCCGTCCTTCCACAGCGAGGAAATCATCGTCGGCGCCTTCTTCAATGCCGGCATTCGCGTCTACGATCTCAAGAACCCCTACCAGCCGGAGTGCATCGCCTACTTCGTCCCGCCGGGGCCGGAGAACTCCCGAGTTCCCACCATCCAGATGAACGAGGTCTATGTCGACGAGAACGGGATCGTCTATTGCGGCGATCGCTGGGCCGGCGGCCTCTACATCCTGGAGATGGACATATAGAACTGCGGCTCGTTTACGGCCCCGCGTCCGATCCGGCGCGGGTCCTGGCCCGACCGGAGTCGACAGAGGCGATATCCGGCCTGGGTGACAGTCATGCGCGGATCGCCCCGGGAATGCCGGCCTTCCGACTGTCGAGCCCGGGATGGGCCGATTTCGCCACGCGTGACCTCGAGCTGGTCACCTCCGGTGAACGCCTGTTCGAACTTGTCCGCGAAAAACTGAA
>JAYQGE010000053.1:0-4367 GCA_038140435.1 Rhodospirillaceae bacterium
GGAGCCGGTCGAGCTGGTCGAGACCGTCGAGCCGCTCCAGCGGCGGCGGCGCGCTCCGCGCGGTTCGGTTGACGGCGACGATGCGCATGCCGAAGGCGGCCGCGCGTTCGGCGGCGGCCTTCCCGATATGCCCGTAGCCAACGATGCCGAGGGTCTTGCCGCAAAGTTCGCCGTGGCTCGGACCGATGCCCGGCACGCGGCCCTGCCAGCCCTTCTCGCGGAACTCCCGGTCATAGGTCGAGAGGCCGATCTCCCGCTCCAGCATGCCGGCCAGAATGAACTCGGCGATGGCGACTTCGTGGCCATAGGCGTTGCAGACGGTGCACCCCTTCGGCAGGTCTTCGGGCCGCAGGAACTCGTAGCCGGTGAACGGCACCTGATAGAGGCGCAGCCGCGGCACTTCCGGCCACTCCCCCTTGATGCGTCCGCCGACCATGGCGGCGGCCTCGACGATCAATTCCGCGAAACGCTCGAACGGTTCCGCCTCGCTCCAGGTGGTGATCCTCCAGTCGGTGGCGAGATGTTCGGCGAGCCAGGCGGCGCGGGGCTCGGACATCTGTCCGGCGAGCAGGACGGTCGGCGCGTCGTTCATGTCAGGCGCCTTTGAAGGCTTTGAAACGGTCGGCGAAATCCGGATGCCAGCGCGACAGCGGCGGCCGGTTTTCCGCGATATCTCCCGCCGCCCATAACACGCGGCGCCGGTCCTCGGCGGTGTCGACCTCGTCGTCGGGACACAGAATATAGAAATCGCCCCGCTCGACCGCGGCCAGCATGTAGTCCACGACCTGCATCGGGAGCCAGGCCCCTGGCTGGTGGGTTCTGGTGCCGGTGGTCGTCCATCCGGGAATCAGCAGATGGGCGGTCACCCGGCAGCCGTCCCGGTTGCGCAGCTCGTGCTGCAGGCTTTCGGTGTAGTTGATGACCGCGGCCTTCGCCATGTTGTAGGCGGGTTTGCCGCCGGGCGGATTGGTGATGCCCTGCTTCGAGCCGACATTGACGATCAACGCGGGATCGGCGCCCGCAATCATCGCCGGGGCGAAGGCGAGCACGCCGCTGACGACCCCCATGATGTTGACGGAGACCGTGCGGCGCCAGGCTTCGGGATTCTCCCAAGTTCCCGCATCGATCCGGGTGACGGCGTTGTTCATCAGGAACGCGATTTCTCCGAACTCCGAGGCGACCGTGTCCTGGAAGGCCGTCATCGCGTCGAGCTCGCCGACATCCAAGCCGACGGCCCTGACCGTGCCGGCGTCGGGCGATGCTTCTCTCACTTCCCGCGCCGCCGCTTCCAGGGCCTCGTCGGCGATGTCCGTCATGCAGACGTTCATGCCGAAGGACGCGAGCTTCTTGCAGGTCGCGAGACCGATGCCGCTGGCGGCGCCGGTGACGACGGCCGTGCGGCCGGGACTGAATGCGGGATGTGTCATATCTGCTGCCTTTCCGGAAGCGGCGAAAGCGTCGCACCGGTATCTAAAAGGTCAGTTCAAATGCGACAAGGGCAACGTTATTCGGTTAGTCTCGTCTCATGACGGCTTAATCCGAGTTTTGGCGAGAAGCGGGAGGGCAGACAATGCTGCTGGTACAAATGACCGATACCCATATCGAGGAGCCAGGAGACCTCGCCTACGGCCGCTACGACACGGCGGCCAACCTGCGAGCCGCCGTCGCCGCGATCAACCGGATGGACCCCGCGCCCGATCTGGTGCTGCATACGGGCGACATGGCGCATCACGGCTCCGCCGAACGCTACAGCCACTTCAGGGAGTTGATTGCCGATCTGCGGGTGCCGTTCTATGCCATTCCGGGCAATCACGACGGGCGCGATTCGTTTCGGGCCGCTTTCGCCGATACCGCGTGGATGCCCAAGGACGGCGTCTTCCTGCACTACGTCATCGATGATTTCGCGCTGCGGATCGTCTGCTGCGATTCCGTCCGGGAAGGCGAGACACCCGGCGGATTCTGCGCCGAGCGGCTGTCCTGGCTCGACACGCAGTTGAGCCGGGACCCGGCAAAGCCGACCATTGTCGCTCTGCACCATCCGCCGTTCGGCTCCGGCATGACCGGAACCACAAGCAACGGACTGGTCGAGGGCGGCCCGGAACTGGCGGCCCTGCTGCGCCGCCATCCCCAGGTGGTGCGCGTCATCGCGGGGCACGCCCACCGGCCCTTCACTTGCGCCTTCGGCGGCACGATCGGCTATGCCGCGCCGACGACCTGCTACCCTTTCGCGCTGGAGACCGGGCCGGAGCGGGTACTCTCGATCACCGGAGAGCCGCCCGCCTTCGCCGTCCATCTGTGGATGGAGGATGCGGGGGCCGGAGAGGCGGATCTCGTCAGTCATACGGTGCCGGTCGGCGAGTGGGGCGAGCCGGTCGTGCTGTTGCGTGCCGGAAAGCGGGTTATTTCGGCAGCGTGACCGCCATCGCCAGTGCGCTGCCGTCGCGCGGCCGTTCGGCGGAATCCGGTCGCAACGCTGCCGCAATCCAGTCCCGCACCGCGCCGGACGGCAGCCGCTTGTAGCTTTTCTGCCCGTCGTCGGGAAGTTCGCCGACCAGCATGAGATGGCCGATCAGGCCGATGGCGAAGATATCGGCCCGGCCGTCGACGGTGTCGGGCGCGTCGCGCAATTCGGGCGCCACATAAGGGTAGGTTCCCGGAGATTTGAGGGGCAGCGCGGTACCGTCGTCAGCGGAAAGCGCCTGTCCCAGATCGCATATGGCGGCGTTTCCATTCGCGGCGATCAGAATATTCTGCGGTTTCAGGTCCCGGTGGACGACGCCGCGTCCATGCAGGATGGCGACGCCCGAGAGGGTGTCCCGCAGAATCGACAAGGCCAGATCGCGCGGCAAGGGATTGGCAGATTTCTTCGGCAGGTTGGTGCCCCACATCCGGGTCGCGATTGTGTCGATGAAATAGGGCATGACGAAATAGGGCGCCTCGTCCTCCGTCACGTCTTGGTCCAGTACCGGTACGATGGCCGGATGGTCGAATGTCGCCAACAGAGCCGCCTCCCATTCAAAGGCGCGGCGCCAGTCCGGCACGGTATCCGCCTGGCGGCGGCGGAGCGCGTGGCGCTGGCGCCGCCGGGACGGTCGGAAGAGTTTGAGCGCGACCGTCCGGCCGTCGCGTCGGCACTCGTGGACGCTCGAGAAGGGACCACCGCCCAAACGGCGGACTATGCGGTAGGGACCGATGGCGTCCATGAATGAGGGCCTGGGGCGGCTTCGGCTATTCGCCGAAAGAGCCGTGGCGCGAGGCGGCCCGGGCCAGACATTGCACAACATCGACCCGCTTGCGCAGTTTGGCCACGAACTCGCGCAGTTTAGCGCCCTGCAGGATGGTGCCGTTCGGTGCCTTCAGGGCGCCGCCTCTGGCCATGGTGTTCTCCGTCCGAATCAGGTGATCGCTCCACTTCTTCGTGTAGGCGCCCCACTGCCCCTCGTGATGTTTTTCGATATACTCCGCGATGCTGTTCGGCGTCACGTTTTGCCACCAGTCGACCAGCGGAATGACGCCGCAATGCGCGTCCCGGACCCAGTCGTATTTGTTGAAGGCCCGCTTTGGGCCGCTATCGGCCAATGCCCCGGTTTCCGGCAGCGCCGTCAATCCGGATGGCGCCGCAGCCAGCGGCGCGGGGGCCGGTCCAGGGGCCGGCGTCGGGATTGGTACGGAAGCAGCGGGTGCCGGTGTCGACAGACGCGGGGCCGGAAGAGGTGGCGACGCCGGAAGGGACGCCGGCGACACGGCTTCCGGCGTCCCCCGGGGCTGTGCCGCTTCGGGTTGTGCCGCTTGGGGCAGTGGCGCCTGGGGCTGTGGCGCTTGAACCGCGATCGAAGGGGCGGGAGCCGGCTGCGCGGCCGCCGGTATGCGGGCCGGTTCGCGGCTGGATTTCCATAAATCAAGATACCCATGGGTGAAATACCCGATGCCGCCCGCGAGCAGCACCGCACAGGCGCCATAGGCGAGATATCGGCCGCGCCGGTGCCGCAGCACGGTGTTCAGTTCCTCGCCCTGATGCAGCATCGACAGGTAGTTCTTTACCTTCGAGGCGACGATCTCCGTATCGAAGGGTTTGACGACGTAGTCGATGGCGCCGAGCTTCAGGGCCGCGGCCTCGAAGCCCCGGTCGGTCTGCGCAGTGATAAAAACGATCGGAATATGCCGGGTTTCGGGATTCCGCTTCAGTGTCTTGCAGACCTGATATCCGTCCGTCCCCGGCATCATGAGGTCGAGGAGAATGAGATCCGGCAATTCCGATTCGGCAAGTTCGATACCCTTGTCGCCGTCGGTCGCCTTGATGGCGTCGGCGCTGTCGTGGATCAGCACGGAAAGATAGGTGCAGATATCCTCGTCGTCATCGACGACGA
>JAYQGE010000054.1:0-4299 GCA_038140435.1 Rhodospirillaceae bacterium
CGAACCGATCAGAGCGAGTAGTACTCGACGACCAGGTTCGGCTCCATCTGGACCGGATAGGGAACGTCGGCCAGCTTGGGTCCGCGAATGAAGGTCCCCTTGAGAGCGTTCAGATCGACGTCCATATACTCGGCCAGGTCGCGCTCGGTGGAGGCGATCGCCTCGAGCACCAGCGGCAGCTCGCGGGACTTCTCCTTGACCTCGATCACGTCGCCGTCCTGCACCTGGTAGGACGGGATGTTCACCTTCTTGCCGTTGACCCGGATGTGCCCGTGATTCACGAACTGGCGGGCGGCGAAGATGGTCGGGACGAACTTCATCCGGTACACGACCGCGTCCAGGCGGCGCTCCAGAAGCTCGATCAGGTTCTCGCCCGTGTCGCCACGGCGGCGCACCGCCTCGTCGTAGTAGCGGCGGAACTGGCGCTCGCCGACATCGCCGTAATACTTACGGAGCTTCTGCTTCGCGATCAGGTGAAGACCGTAATCCGACGGCTTCTTGCGGCGGCGGCCATGCTCGCCGGGGCCGTGTTCACGGCGGTTAACGGGGCTCTTGGGCCGGCCCCAGAGATTCTCGCCCAGACGGCGATCAATCTTGTACTTCGCGGAATGCCGCTTCGACATGTTTCAATTTCCGTTGTTGTCTTTGTTGTCCCGATCAGCACCGCGCTATAAGTGACGCGATACGGGATCCGGTCGTTGCCGGTCCGCATACACGGGAATGGCGCGCACTATAGGGATCGAGGGCGCGATGTCAAACGCGTATGGCGCGTCCATATGCTCCCTTTTTTCGCTCCCCAGGTGTCGCGTTTCATGACGTCCAGTACCCGATCCGACAATCATCTCAAGGGGATAGCGATCACCGCCGGCGGCGTCGTTATCCTGTCGCCCGACGGCCTCATCACCTCGCTCGTCGCCGCGGACATCCGCACGGCGCTGTTCTGGCGCGGCCTCCTGCTGGGGATCGCGATGACGGCCTTCCTGCTCGTCCGTTATCGCGGTCGTATCTCGGATATCGTCACACGCCTGCGTCACGGACCGCAGTTGATCGTGGCAGTCCTGTTCGCGGGCTCATCTGTCGGCTGGGTCACCGCGGTCACCCTCACCAGCGTCGCGAACACGCTCTTCATCGTCGCGGGCGCGCCCCTCTTCGCCGCGATATTCGCGCGAATCTTTCTCGGTGAGCGCGTGCCGGTACGCACGATCCTGGCGATCCTCATCGCCATCGGGGCCATGGGCGTGATCTTCGCCGAGGGTCTCGGCCGGGGCGATCTCGCGGGCAACCTGGCCGCCGTCGCGACGGCGCTCACCTGGGCCGGCATGCTGGTCTTCCTCAGCCACGCACAGGTCGACGACCCGGGCCCTGCGATGGCGTTGAGCGGCTACATCGTCGCCGCGGTCGCGCTTGTCGTGGCGCCGACAGTGACCATCGTTGCCCTCGACGCGCTCTGGCTGGGCCTGCTGGGGCTGGTGATCCTGCCGATCTCGTTCTTCATGATCATGCTGGGCCCGAGGCACCTTCCGGCACCCGAGGTCAGCCTGATCATGCTGCTGGAGGCCGTGTTGGGCCCGATCTGGGCCTGGTGGTTCATCTCCCAGACCCCGTCGCCGCTTTCACTCATCGGTGGCGCTGTGATCATCGGGACGCTCGCGATCCACTTCGCGATCGGGCTGCGCAGCGAGACGCGTCCCGGCTGACCGTCCATCGCAAACCGCTAGTCGTCCAGCTCGCCGCGCCGGCGCCGGGCGTTCTGAGTGTTCTGCCAGCTGCGCGTGAGCGCGCTGATCATGCCATGGAAGGTGCGGACCTCCTGGTCCGTCAGGCGGGCACGCTGGAGCATCGACATGAGGTTCCGCATGACCGACGGGCGCAGATCCGGTGCGCGGAAGAAACCGCCGGCGTCGAGCTCGGTCTCGAGCCGCTCGAACAGCTCCATCAGCTCGTGTTTCTCGGCCATGCGGGTGCCCGACATGGCCAGCGTGTCGGACGGCGTCGCGTCGCCGGCCGTGTACCACTCGTAGGCGACCAGCAGCACGGCCTGGGCCAGGTTGAGCGAGGTGTACGCCGGGTTCAGCGGCACCGTGATCACGGTGTCGGCGAGCGCGATATGATCGTTGGTCAGCCCGGAGCGTTCCGGGCCGAACAGCACACCGACGGCCTCGCCACGCGCCGTCGCTGCACGCATGTCGGCCGCCGCTTCGCGCGGGGTCATCACCCGCACGGTCATCTCGCGCGGCCGCGCCGTGGTGGCATAGAGATTGGTGATATCGCCGACCGCATCCTCGGTCGTCGCAAACGCACGCGCGCCATCGAGCACCTCGGTCGCACCCGACGCCATGGCGATGGCCTTGTCGTTCGGCCAGCCCTCGCGCGGGTTGACGAGCGCCATGTCCGTCAGGCCACAGTTCAGCATCGCGCGGGCAACCGCGCCGACATTCTCGCTGAGCTGCGGCTCGATGAGGACGACGCGCGGCCCGCCGAGGACCGGGGTCTGTGTACGATCGGTGCCGGCCATGGGGCTATCGTTGGCCCCAAACGAGACAGCTGAGTATGTCGGACAGTTGCGTCATGGCGGGACGCAACCTACGCGAGGCGACCGCGCCCGTCATCCGGGGAAGCGCTATTTGTGGATCGTGCCGTCGGGGTTGAAGGCGTGGAAGGCGAACGCGAACGTCATGTCGTGGATCGCGTCCTGCAGCCCCGCGGATGTCCTGCGCTGAACGGTAACGTATCCGATATCGCGGCTTTCCTTGATGTAGGAGACGTCCAGCACCGAAATCTGACCGAGCGCCCAGGTCAGGACGAGATCGTCTGCCTCGATGCGCTTCTCGGCGCGCAGTCGGTCGAGCGTCCAGGCCTGTTCGCCGACCGCGACCACGTAGGCCATGGGCGCAACCCCCTCGGGCAGGGGAAGCCCCGGAAACAACGGCGCCGCGCCCGTATCGTAGCCGTGATAGGGGTTCACCCCGTAGTTACGGGGAAAGCCCGGTGGGCGTTCGAGCAAATCGGCATCGGGGAAGCCCCCTGCGAACACCCGGAACGGTTCGACCCGGCTGGGAATGATGGTGAGTTGCGCCCCGGAGAAGGTTCCCACGATCCCCTCGCCCGTGAACTGCTGCCACCAGCTCTCGGTCTGGCGGTCATAAATGACGAGATCGGAGAACCGCAGATTGCCCGTGGTCCCGAAGTCCAGAACCTGCCCTTCGACGCGCCGGTCGAACACGATTGCCGTGTTGCACAGCGGACAATAGGTCACGGCGATGGGCACGTCGCCCAGCTCGTCGTTGACGATCTCGTGCCAGATCAGCACCGAAAGCGGATATCCGCGGGTCTTGCCGTTGACCGTCACCCGGATGATCGGCTCGCGCGGCTCGTGGGTTTCCGCCCCCTTCTCCAGCCCACCCAAGGTGGGCTCGTCGATCGCCGGGATCACGTCGCGGCCGATCCCACCCGAGAAGATTTCGGCAAGATCGACATCGCGCTTCGTGAAGTCGGTCCGCGGCCAGTCCTTCTGCCACTGATCGAGGTCGGCGAACACGGCTGGCCCGGCAAACGTCACCGCAGCCATTCCAAGCAGGAGTGCGAGCACTCGAACTCGCGAGAAGATGGACAAGAGGGCGATCATCGATGAGGCTCCCGGGCCGGACAGCGGACCGTAAATACATGCGGCAACCTAGCGCGCTGGCCTCGGGCGCGCGCATGACATGAGCTTCAATTCGGTGTGATCGCCGGTCAGGACCGGCCCTGCAGCAGCTTGAAAACGATCGCATCATCGAGCGCCTCGTAGGCCGCATCGATGATGTTCGGCGAGATGCCCACGGTGCCCCAGCGCAGCCCCGTGTCGTCGCTGGACTCGATCATCACCCGGGTGACGGCCGCGGTCGCCCGCTGCGGCGTGAGAATGCGGACCTTGAAGTCCACCAGCCGCATGGCCTCGAGCTCGGGATACTGGGGCAGGAGCGACTTGCGCATGGCATCGTCGAGCGCGTTCACCGGGCCGTTCCCCTCGGCGACCTGCATCGAGTGCTCGTCTCCGACCTGCATCTTCACGACGGCCTGGCTGATGGTCGTGACCTCCCCGCGCGCGTTGAAGCGCCGCTCGACCTCGGAACGAAAACTCTCGACCCGGTAGAATTCGGGCACCTCGCCGAGCGCGCGCCGCGCGAGCAGCTCGAAGCTCGCCTCGGCCCCGTCATAGGTGTAGCCCTCGAACTCGCGCACCTTGACGTCTTCCACAAGGCGGGAGATGCGTGGGTCCTTGCTGTCCACCTCGATGCCGGCATCGGACAGGCGCGAGAG
>JAYQGE010000055.1:0-3974 GCA_038140435.1 Rhodospirillaceae bacterium
CCTTCGTCGAATACGATTCCCGCGGCTCATGGGGCTGGCTCGACGATGTCGGCGCGCCAACGAAGAGTTCGACCGGATATTCTGATCGCGCGGACGTCGTCGCGTCGCAACTAGAGCTGCCAGCGGCGATACCCTCCGGGGAGCTCGACACCGCGCCACATCCCCTTGATATCGGCGAGAACGCCGCCGTCCGTCAGCAGTGACGCCAGCGACCCGGCCTCCAGTGCGGCATACTCGGCGTGACGCACCGCGCCGATCACCGCGTCGTACCCCGAGGCATCGTCCAGCGACGGAAGCAGTTCGATCCCGTAGAACTGACCGGCCTCGGCCCGGTCCGCATGGGGATCGTGTACATCGACCCGATGCCCCGTCTCCGTCAGCCGCGACACGATATCGACCACGCGGGTGTTGCGCAGATCGGGGACGTTCTCCTTGAACGTCAGGCCGAGGACGAGCACCCGCGCGGGATCCGCCGCAAGACGCTCGGCGATCTCGTCCGCGATATAGGCGCCCATGCTGTCGTTGATGCGGCGTCCGGCCAACACGACCTCGGGATTGTGGCCGATCGATTGGGCGGCGTGCGCCAGATAGAAGGGATCGACCCCGATGCAATGGCCCCCGACCAAGCCCGGCTGAAAGGGCAGGAAGTTCCACTTGGTGTTGGCAGCCTCCAGGACGTCGAGAACATCGAGCCCGAGCCCGTTCAGGATCACGGCGACCTCGTTGACGAAGGCGATGTTGATATCGCGCTGCGCGTTCTCGATGACCTTGGCCGCTTCGGCGGTTCGAATATTCCGGGCTTCGAAGACGTCGCCGTTGTTAACGGCACCGTACATGGCCGAAAGCTGGGCGGTCACCTCGGGTGTCTGTCCGGCGACGACCTTCGTGATCCGGTCGACGGTGTGTTCGCGATCGCCAGGATTGATGCGCTCGGGCGAATAACCGAGGAAGAAGTCCGTGCCGCAGGAGAGGCCCGAACCGGCTTCGAGGATCGGCCCGCAGACATCCTCGGTCACGCCGGGATAGACCGTCGATTCATAGACGACGATCGCACCCTCCGCGAGGTTGCGCGCGACCGTTTCGCTCGCACCGCGCACGGGGGCCAGATCCGGCGCGTTGTCGGCGTCCACCGGCGTGGGCACCGTGACAATGAAGATATCCGTCCCGGCGAGCGCTGCCTCATCGTCCGTAAAGTCCATCCTGGTGTCGCGCAGGGCCGCACCGTCGACCTCGTCCGTGCGGTCTTCGCCCGACTTCAGTTCGGCAATCCGCGTCGCGTCGATGTCGAAGCCGGTCACATCGAAATGCCGGGCAAGATGGATCGCCAGCGGCAGGCCGACATAACCGAGGCCGATAATGGAAATACGGGGAGAGGCGAACATCCAGTACTGCTCCGGTGGGCGCCGCGACGACGCGCTATTGCGCGTCGCTCATAACGCGTACGGGGTCGAAATGCCAAGCGGTACGGCACATGCCGGCCGATAGGATTCGATGCAATTCTCCTTGCATCGATCCGAGATATCCCGCAACTGAAGCAAAATTCATCCATTTGCCCCGCAGTTTCGTGATTTTTCGCGGGCGCCCTTGCGTTGTGGAGAGGACCGACACACTTCGTTTGCCGCGAACATGATGTGAAATGTTGTTAACAACAAAATGTTATTGTGAAATGGACCGTTTGGACATCCTCGAGTCGCGCAGCGTCTACATTCTCCGCGAGGCTTACGCCCGCGCACGCCCCCTGGCCATGCTCTGGTCGATCGGCAAGGACTCCAACGTCGTCCTCTGGCTCGCGCGTAAGGCCTTCTTCGGTCGAGTCCCGTTCCCGGTCGTGCAGCTCGACACCGGCATGGAGCTGGACGAGGTCTATGCCTATCGCGACCGATACGCGAAGGAGTGGGATCTCGACCTGGTCGTGATCGACTGCCCGCCCGAAAGCGAGATGGACCCGAGCCTGCCACCGATGACCCGTTCGGCCGCCCGGAAGAGCGCCGGCCTCGCGAACCTGCTCGCCGATGGAGCCTACAAGGGAATCCTCGTTGGGATCCGCCGCGACGAGGAAGCCACCCGGGCCAAGGAACGCGTCTTCAGCCCGCGCGCGACGGACGGGAGCTGGGAGTTTCGCGACCAGCCGGCGGAGTTCTGGGATCAGTTTACGACCGACACGCCCGAGAACGCCCACCTGCGCATCCATCCGCTGCTGCATTGGACCGAGATCGACGTCTGGCGCTACACCCAGCGCGAGAACATCCCCGTCAACCCGCTCTATTTCGCGCAGGACGGAAAACGCTACCGGTCGCTCGGCGAGAAGAACATCACGGCCCCTGTCGACAGCGACGCCGCCACGATCGACGAGATCATCGAGGAGCTGGAGATCACGAAGACACCCGAGCGCGCCGGACGGCTCATGGACAACGAGGCCGAGGATTCCTTCGAGCGGCTCCGCACCTCGGGGTACATGTAATGGCGAACGCAACGAATGTGCAGCCCATGACCGAGCCCGCCATCAAGGCCCGCCCGGCCCCCGAACGCCAGATGCGCGTGGTCATCGTCGGCCACGTGGACCATGGCAAGTCCACCCTGGTCGGCCGTCTCTTCCACGACACCGGCCAGCTTCCCGAGGGCAAGCTCGAGGCCATCGAGGAAATGTGCCGCCGGCGCGGAATGCCATTCGAATGGGCGTTCCTCATGGACAGCCTGAAGGCCGAGCGCGACCAGGGCATCACCATCGACACGTCCCAGATCTGGTTCCGGCATGACGCGCGCGAGTATGTGCTGATCGACGCGCCGGGCCACCGGGAATTCATCCGCAACATGGTCACCGGCGCGTCGAACGCGGACGCGGCCCTGCTCATGATCGACGCGGACCAGGGTGTGCGCCGCCAGTCGCGTCACCACATGTACCTGCTGCAACTGCTCGGCGTGCGCGAGGTCGCGGTCGCCGTCAACAAGATGGACCTGGTCGATTATGACGAGGCGCGGTTCCGCGCCATCGAGGCCGAGTATCGCGCGTATCTGGAGGGGATCGGCATCACGCCGCGCGAGATCATCCCGATCTCCGCACGCGAGGGCGACAACGTCGCCGCGGCGTCCGAGAAAATGCCCTGGTACACAGGCCCGAGCATTCTCGAGACCCTGCCGCAGTTCCGCCACCCCGCATCCGCGGAAGAACAGCCGCTGCGAATGCCGCTCCAGGATATCTACAAATTCGACGAACGCCGGATTCTCGCCGGCCGCGTCGAGTCCGGCGCGCTGGAAGTCGGCGATGAGCTCCTGTTCTCACCCAGCAACCGCACCGCGCGCGTCGAGACCATCGAGTGCTGGAACTCCGACGGCCCTGTCACACGCGCGGCGGCGGGCGAATCGATCGGGATCACGCTGGACGAACAGATTTTCGTGGAGCGTGGCGAGATCATCAGCCACGAGGCGGACGCGCCGGTCGAGTCCGACGTGTTTCACGCACGATTGTTCTGGCTCGCCGACAAGCCGCTCGAGATCGGAACATCCTGCGAACTCAAGATCGGCCCCAGCCGGGTCGACGCGACGGTCGAGAAGATCGAGCGGGTCATCGATATCGACGCACTCTCCGATCATGACGCGACATCCGTCGCACGCGACGAGATCGCCGATGTCATCATTCGCACGAGCCGCCTCATCGCCTTCGACGACCATGACACGCTGCCGCGGACGGGCCGCGTCGTCTTCGTTGACCGGCATCTGACCCTCGGCGGCGGCGTGCTGTCGCTCGGCAACTATCCCGACCAGCGCCAGCTCGTGACTGTGCGCGGCACGAACCTGACCGAGGTCGACCACCGCGTCGAGCCCGAGCGGCGGATCGCACGCAACCGTCACCGGCCGGGCGTGCTCTGGTTCACGGGCCTGTCGGGTGCCGGCAAATCGACCCTCGCCATGGCGCTCGAGCAGCGGTTGTTCGACAAGGGTTACCAGGTCTATGTGCTCGACGGCGACAATGTCCG
>JAYQGE010000056.1:0-3654 GCA_038140435.1 Rhodospirillaceae bacterium
AGCCCCTGCCCCATCTCCGTGCCGCCATGGTTCAGGTGGACGCTGCCGTCGGCATAGACATGCACGAGCGCGCCGGCCTGGTTGAGCTTGGGCGTGTTGAACGAGATGCCGAACTTTACCGGCATGAGCGCGAGCCCCTTCTTCAGGGTCTCGTGGGACGCGTTGAACGCATCGATCGCCGCCGAGGTCGCGTCGAAATCGACCTCCTTGCGCAGCCGGTCGGTGAGCTCGACGATGATGTTGTCCTTCACCGTCTGCTGGTAGGGCGTCACGTTGCGGTCGTCGGTGCCGTAGTAGTTGACCGCCCGGATGTCATCGAGGGACTTGCCGAGTTCGCGGGCGATGTGTTCGAGCATCGCCTCGATCACGATCATGCCCTGGGGACCGCCGAAGCCGCGGAAGGCCGTGTTCGAGACCGTGTTGGTCTTGCACGGGTAGCCACGGATGATGGCGTTCGGCAGGTGGTAGCAGTTATCCGCGTGACAGAGCGCACGGGCGAGCACGCCGGGGCTCAGATCGGCGACATTGCCGGAACGCATGCCCATCAGGATGTCCACGCCGGCGATGCGGCCGTCTTCGTCGAAGCCGGCGGTGTAACGGAACAGGAAGTCGTGGCGCTTGCCGGTCACGATCATGTCGTCGTCGCGCCGCAGCCGGAGCTTCGCAGGACGACCGGTCATGTCCGCCATCAGAGCCGCGATGGCGGCGATGATCGTCGGCTGGCTTTCCTTGCCGCCGAAGCCGCCGCCCATGCGCCGCACCTCGACGGTCACCGCGTTGGACGGGACGCCCAGCGTATGGGCGACCCCGTGCTGCACCTCGCTCGGGTGCTGGGTCGAGCTGTAGACGTCCAGGTCACCGTCGTCGCGCGGCACCGCCAGCGCAACGTTACTCTCGAGATAGAAATGATCCTGCCCGCCGCAGCGAAGCTCGCCCTCGATCCGGTGCGCGGCACCCGTGATCGCCGCCTCGGGATCGCCATGGGTCATGATCTGGGGCGGATAGGTGTATTGCTCGCGTTCGAGCGCGTCCTCGATGTCGAGGACCGGCGTCAATTCCTCATACTCGACCTTCACCGCCGCTGCCGCCGCGCGGGCCTGGTCATAGGTATCGGCGGCGACGGCCGCCACCGGCGCGCCGGCATATTCCGCGACCCCGTCGGCCAGCACCGGCTCGTTTTCGAAGATCGGGCCGATGTCGTTGTGGCCGGGGATGTCGGCCGCCGTCGCGATTCCGCGCACGCCGCCCATTGCGCGCGCCGCCGACGCGTCGATCGAAACGATGCGCGCATGGGCGTGCGGACTGGTGACCAGCACGATCTCCTGGGTGCCGGGCAGGAGCGGCATGTCGTCGATGTAGCGCGCCGACCCCGTCACATGGCCGCGCGCGCTGTCGTGGCGGACGCTCGAATGAACCACGCCGCGGATGTCGCCGTCTGCGTTCATAGCGTGGTCACCTCGATGTCATCGGCGCCCTCGAGATCGCGACGGAGGCGCACGAACAGGTTGGCGGCGACACGCAGGCGGTAACCCGCGGTCGCCCGGTGGTCGTCGATGGGCTGGAAGTCTTGCCCGACCGCCTCACCCGCGTGCCGGGCCGTGTCCTCGTTCCAGGGCTCGCCGACCAGCGCGGCCTCGCACGCCGGTGCCCGCTTCGGCGTCGCGGCCATGCCGCCGAACGCGATCCGGGCCTCGGTGACGGTGCCGTCCTCGATGGTCAGGCGGAACGCGCCCACCACGGCGGAGATATCCTGGTCGTAGCGCTTGGAGACCTTGTAGGTTCGGAAGACCTGGCCGTCCGCCAGCTTCGGGATGGTCAGGGAGGCGATCACCTCGTCGGCCTCGAGATCGGTCTTGCGATAGTCGAGGAAGAAGTCCTCGAGCGCGATGTCGCGCGGGCCGCTCGGCCCGTGCAGGGTCAGCGTCGTGTCGAGCGCGATCAGGCAGGGTGGCGTGTCGCCGATGGGCGAGGCGTTGCCGATGTTGCCACCGAAGGTGCCGACGTTACGGATCTGGCGCGAGCCGATCCGGTGGATAAGGACGGCGAAGGACGGGTAGAGCTCCTCGATCCGGGAAAGCGCCTCGGAATAGGTAACGGCGGCACCGATGCGGATGCCGGCGTCGTCCTCCTCGATGCGTTTCAGCTCGGCGACGTTCTGCGTGTGGATCGTGACCGGAAAGGCCTTCCGGTCCTTGCTGAAGCTGAGCCCCAGATCCGTCCCTCCGGAGAGCAGCGGGGCGTCGGGATGGGCCGCGCGCGCGGTGACGAGCGCGTCCAGGCTCCTCGGCGCGAGAAACGTCTGATCGGCCGCCTCGTAGAGTTCACCCGCCGCCGGCGCGGGGTTCGCAAGGATAGCCGGCGGCGTCGCGGGCTGCGACGTCGCCACATGCGCGGCGGCCACGATCGACCTGTACCCCGTGCATCGGCAGAGGTTCCCGGCCAACGCGTCGTGGATCACCTCGTCCGTGACCGTCTCGCCGTCATGGCGCAGCGCGTGCAGCGCGATCACGAAACCGGGGGTGCAGAACCCGCACTGGGTGCCGTCCTCGGAGACGATCGCCGATTGCACGGCCTCGAGCTCGCCGCCCTTTTCCGACAATCCCTCGACGGTCGCGACCCGCGCACCGTCGAGCTGGCCGACGGTAAGCAGGCATGAGTTCACCGCCTCAACCCGGCCCGAGCCGTTGCGGACCATGACGATCGAACAGGCGCCGCAGTCACCCTCCGCGCAGCCCTCTTTCGTCCCGGTGAGCCCACAATCCTCACGCAGATACTCGAGAACCGTACGCGTCGGAGAGAGCGAGTCCTCGGTTCGCGGCTCACCGTTCAGGATGAAATTGATCCCCACGCTTCGCTCCAAGCCCTGACATCCGCACACCCCGTGCGCGAACCAAACATCCTAGGATATCGCGCCCGCCAGGTGTTGGCGAGCACCCCTAAACGTCACCCACGACGCGTGATACCATTGACCGCAGCCGACAAGGGATTGACCGAGAATGGACCACGAGAAATTCATGCGGGCCGCCGCCGCGCTGGCCGAAAAGAACGTCGCCGACGGCACCGGCGGGCCCTTCGGCGCTGTCATCGTGCGCGACGGCGTGATCGTCGGCGAGGGCACGAACCAGGTCACGAGCAGCAACGACCCGACGGCCCATGCCGAGGTCGTCGCCATCCGTCAGGCCTGCGAGAAGCTGGAGACCTTCAACCTCGAGGGCTGCGTGGTCTACACGAGCTGCGAGCCCTGCCCCATGTGCCTGAGCGCGATCTACTGGGCCCGGCTCGACCGCATCTTCTACGGCAACACCAAGGCCGACGCGGCGGCGATCGATTTCGACGACGACTTTCTCTACACCGAGATTCCGAAGCCCATCGACCAGCGCGCGATCCCGACCAGCCAAATCCTCCGCGAGGAAACGATCAAGTCGTTCGAGGCGTGGGCCGTCTCGGAGACGAAGATTCCGTACTAGCGGAAGCTAGGTGTCGAGATTGACCGGCGGGTGGACGCTCTTGCGCCCCGACTCCCGGAGCTCTTCCTCGTTCCAGAACCCGATCTGGATGCCCGGCGGCTCGCCCCCGGCGGCCATGCGGTCGACCTGCGCCGGCGCCCGCGTGATCCGCGTGTGGTGCTGGCGCGCCCAGGCGAACAGCGCCTCG
>JAYQGE010000057.1:0-2321 GCA_038140435.1 Rhodospirillaceae bacterium
TCCTTGACGAAGATCTCGACCGCGCCGCGGGGCGTGAAATCGCGCTGGGTGAGGGGGCCGATGGACATATCCAGCATCTTGCCCTTGACCGACCCCTTGGGCAGGCAGTGGGCCATCACCTCATGGGACAGCCCCGCGCGCTCGCCCGTGACGATCACCTCGGCGAGGAGCGCGGTGCTCGCATTGACGAACAGGTTGGTGACGACCTTCATCACCGCGCCGGTGCCCGACGGGCCCGTGTGAGTGGCGTCGGCGGAGAGCTTCTCGAGGATTGGGCCGACACGGGAGAAGGCCGCGTCGCTGCCGCCGACCATGAAAGTGATGCTGCGGTCGTCCACCTGCGGCGTCGAGCCCGAGATCGGCGCGTCCAGCATGTCGATGCCCTGCGCGGCGAGTTTCGCGCAGAGCTCCTTGCTGTAGGACGGCGGCATGGTGCTCATCTCCGCATGGATGAGCGCGTCCTTGCCGGCCTTGTCGATGCCGTCGGGGCCGAACAGGTTCTCCTCGATATGCTCCGGCTTGAGCAGGATCGAGAAGGTGATGTCGCTCGCCAGCGCGACCTCGCGGGCGTTGGCGCACGGTGTGCCGCCAAGCTCCGCGAGCATGTCCATGCGCGCCGGATCGATGTCGTAGCCCGCGACCGTGTGCCCGTCGGCCAGTAGTTCGCGTGACAGTGCGAGCCCCATCTTGCCGAGCCCGATCATCCCCAGTTTCTCGCCCATATGTGCGTCCCCCCTTCGGTCGTTCCGCCTGATTCGAAGGGGAAATATAGCCGAGACGGCGCGTGTGTTCAGCGGGCCTCTGCGATTAAATTTCTGATTTTCTTGACAAAATACCGACAGAGGCCGATATACCGGTCATCAGTTATCTCGCGATTGCGCGAAGCGCCGAACCAAATCGGCGCATATCTTGAGAATGACCTCCAAGAAATCCTGTCGAGCCGGCCGCGCCCGGTGACGACAAAACGCCGGGCCCGCACCGAGTCGCACGTTCGACCGGGGCTCAGGCGCACAAGGACCATTACGTGAAAGACATTACGTTCACGGATCTCGGCCTGGCCGATCCGATCCTGCGGGCATTGCATGACCGCAACCACGAAACGCCCACGCCGATCCAGGCCCGGGCGATCCCCCGGCTTCTCGAAGACATCGACCTCCTGGGCATCGCCCAGACCGGCACCGGCAAGACCGGCGCGTTCGCGCTGCCGCTCCTGCACATCCTGTCGCGCGGCCATGGCGACGGCAAACGCCGTCATCCCCGCGCCCTGATCCTGGCGCCGACCCGCGAACTGGCGATCCAGATCGGCGACGAGATCCACGCCTACGGCAAGTATCTGCACCTGCGCCACGCCGTGATTTTCGGCGGCGTCTCCCAGCATGCCCAGGTCACCAAGCTGCGCCGCGGCGTGGATATCCTCGTCGCGACGCCGGGCCGGCTCCTCGACCTGATGGAGCAGGGCCATGTGGTGCTCAAGCATATCGAGCATCTCGTCCTCGACGAGGCCGACCGGATGCTCGACATGGGCTTCATCCGCGACGTCCGGAAGATCCTCGCGGCGCTGCCGGAGGACCGTCAGTCGCTCCTGTTCTCGGCCACCATGCCCCAGGAGATCGTCAAGCTCTCCCACGACATGCTCTACGAGCCCGAGCGGATCGACATCGCGCCCAAGGCGGTCGCGGTCGAGACGATCGAGCAGAGCGTGCATTTCGTCGAGAGCAAGGAGAAGCAGCGCCTGCTGCGCGACCTGCTGGCCGACCGCGATATGGCGCGGGTGATCGTCTTCACCCGCACCAAGCACCGGGCCAACCGCGTCGCCGACAACCTGGTGAAAGCCGGGATCGAGGCGGCCGCGATCCATGGCAACAAGTCCCAGGCCGCTCGGCAGAAGGCGCTCGACGCCTTCCGCAAGGGCCGGGCGCGTGTCCTGGTGGCGACCGATATCGCGGCACGCGGCATCGACGTGAAGGACATCACCCACGTGATCAACTTCGAGTTGCCCAACGACGCCGAGAGCTACGTCCACCGCATCGGCCGTACGGCGCGCGCCGGCGCCGAGGGCGCGGCCCTGTCGTTCTGCGATCCGAGCGAGTACGATCAGCTCAAGGATATCGAGGCCCTGATCAAGCGCTCCATCGCGGTGGCCAGCGGCGAACGCCCGTCGAACGTGGTGAAAGCCAAGCCGAACCGCGGCGGCGGCAACCGTCCGCAGCGTCAGCGCCGTCGGCGCGGGCGCCGGCCGACCCGCCGCGCGGCCTGATCGGGACGACACAGGGACGAGAGGGACACATGGCACGCAAGACGAACTACAGCTTCGAGAAACG
>JAYQGE010000057.1:2421-3562 GCA_038140435.1 Rhodospirillaceae bacterium
GAGCTCGAGCTGACCGCGGGGCAGCTCAGTAATCTTCCGGCCGCGCTGTTTCTCGGCTCGGCGATCATGCAGCTCCCGGCCGGGGTCCTGTTCGACCGCTTCGGGCCGCGCAGCACCGTGGCGGCATTCGTGCTTCTGACGGCAGCCGGCGTTTTCGGTTTTTCACAGGCGGAAACGGCGCATGGCTTGACCGTCTGGCTGCTGGTGACCGGCTGGGGCATTGCGCCGGTGTTCATGGGAACGATCGTGCTTCTCTCGCGCTGGGTGCGCCGCGACCGCCTGGCGACCACGACCGCGCTTACCGTAGGGGTCGGCGGCACGGGCATGCTCCTGTCAGCCGCGCCCTTCGCCGCCGCGACCGAGGCCTTCGGCTGGCGGGATACCCTCGCCATCGTCGCCGGGTTCTCGCTGTTCCTGGTCCTCATCATCCTGGCCACCGTACGGGACCGCCCGCCCGACAGTCCCGCGCCGGAGGGACCGCCGGAGAGCATCACGCAGGTTGCACGCGGGCTCGCCGTCGTGTTTCGCGAACCCAGGCTCTACGCACTCGGCTGCATGGGCGGCATGACCGTCGGCTCGTTCCTGACCTTCCGCGCCCTGTGGGTCGGGCCGTATCTGAACGACGTCTACGGTTCGGACCTGATTGCGCGCGGCGACATCATCTTCGTGATCTCGCTGGCCTGGCTCGTCAGCGCCGTTGCGATCGGTCCGCTCGACAGGGTCTTCGACACGCGCCGGCTGGTCGTCGCGACCGGCGGCACCCTGATGGCGGCCTGGTTCGCGCTGCTGGCGCTCGCCGACGGCAACTCGCTGCTCTATGCGACCGTCGTCATGGTCGCTCTCGGGCTCTGTTCAGGCCTGTCATCGCCCATCTTCGCCCATGCCCGCGCGTTGTTCCCGGATCGCTATGTCGGGCGGCTGGTGACGGCGATCAACCTGTTCATCTGGGGCGGCGTGTTTCTCGTGCAGGTTGCCACGGGCCTGTTCATCGACCTGTTCCCGGCGGATGGTCTGGGACGGACGCCGGTCGAGGCCTATCGCTGGAACTTCGCCATCCTCGCCGTGCTGCTTGTCGCCGCGGTCCTGTTCTACCTGCGGGTCGAGGACGTCCCGCCGTCGCGGGATTCCGGGGTGCCCTAGG
>JAYQGE010000058.1:0-3483 GCA_038140435.1 Rhodospirillaceae bacterium
CGCGCGACCGCAGCGCGTCCCAGAAGGGCAGGGTCGCGCCGAGCAGCAGGAAGGATGGCAGGAACACCGCCACGATCGCCAGCACGCCGCCGGTCCAGCCGCCGAGATATCCGTGGCCCGGGTCGATGACGTTCCCGAGATAGCCGGTCAGCGCGAACATCGGCCCCGGGATCGCCTGGGCCGCGCCATATCCCGCCAGGAAGGCGTCGGTCGAGGTCCAGCCCGTGGGCACCACCTCGGCCTCGAGCAGCGGCAGAACCACATGGCCGCCGCCGAAGACCAGCGAGCCCACCCGGAAGAAGCTGGTGAACGCGTCGAGGTTGCCCGCGCGTACGGACTCCGCGACGACCGGCAGCGCGAACAGAATCAGGAGGAAGACCGCCAGCAGCGCGATGCCCACCGCGCGGTTGCCGCGCGTCGGCGTGCCGTCTGCCGGGTCGAGCGGCGCGTCCCTGAGGATCAGGCCGCCGGCGCCGGCGGCGATGGCGATCACCGCCAGCTGGAACCACGCATCCCCGGCGAACAGGATCAGGACGCAGGCGACGGCCGCGAAGCTCGCGCGGACGGCATCGCTACACGCCGTGCGCGCCATGCCCCACAGCGCGTTCGCCACCACGGCGACGGCGGCGAGTTTCAGGCCGTGGACGACGCCCTGGCCGGCCGACGTCTCGGCGAAGGACAGGCCGAAGCCGAGCCCGATCATGATAATCGCCGCCGGCGTCGTGAAGCCCAGCCAGGCGGCGACGCCGCCCGCCCAGCCGCCCTTCATCATGCCGATGGCGATGCCGGTCTGGCTCGACGCCGGGCCGGGCAGGAACTGGCACAGCGAAACCAGATCGGCGAAGCCGCGTTCGTCGATCCACTTGCGGCGCTCGACGAACTCGGTGCGGAAATATCCGAAATGCGCGACCGGGCCGCCGAACGCCGTCGCGCCCAGCACCAGGAACGCCCAGAAGATCTGCGCGAGGCCGGGCTGCGCGTCGGGTTGCACTGCGGGTTGCGAAGGATCGGAAATCGGTATTCTCTCGGGGCTGAAACTGCGGGAAGGACGATACGGTGTCAGGATACTGCGATATCGCCCCGGGACACGAGTGGCACGGACCCTATCACGATACCGAATACGGGTTTCCGACCGATGACGAGGCCGCCCTGTTCGAGCGGCTCGTGCTGGAGATCAACCAGGCCGGCCTGAGCTGGCTGACGATCCTGAAGAAGCGCCAGGGCTTCGTCGCCGCGTTCGAGGGCTTCGACGTGGACAAGGTCGCCGGCTACGGGGCGCGGGACCGCGCGCGGCTGCTCGACGATGCGGCGATCATCCGCAACCAGCTCAAGGTCGACGCGGCGATCCACAATGCCGGCGTGATCTGCGATCTGCGCGCCAGCCACGGGAGTTTTTTTAAATGGCTCACGGAACAACACACCCATAACAAAAACGACAAGGACGCCTGGGTGAAGCTGTTCCGGAAGACCTTCAAGTTCACCGGCGGCGAGATCACCGGCGAGTTCCTGATGAGCACCGGCTTCCTGCCCGGCGCCCATCGGGAGAGATGCCCGGTCTTCGCCGAGATCGCCCGGGCGGAGCCGCCCTGGATGCGCGCCGCCTGATCCGGAATCAAAACGGGCCGGAGAGTGATCTCCGGCCCGCTTCGCACGCTGGTTAAGCGGTTCTAGATCAGCCCGAAGGCGTAAAGCACGACGAACAGCGCCGCCATGATGTAGACGATCGGGTTCGCCTCGCTGAAGCGCCCGGTCAGGATCTTGCCGGCCGCAAAGACGATGAAGCCGAACGCGATGCCGTGTGCGATCGAGAAGGTGAACGGCATCACCACCGCGGCGAGCACCGCCGGGGCGTATTCCGTGACGTCTTCCCAGTCGATCTCCGTCAGCCCGCGCACCATGAGCACCGCGACGAACAGCAGCGCCGGGGCCGTCGCGAAGCGCGGCACCAGCCCGATGACCGGGGCCAGCAGCAGCGCCAGGATGAACAGGATACCGACGACGACCGCCGTCAGGCCCGTCCGCCCGCCTTCGCGGACACCCGACGCGCTCTCGATATACGAGGTCACGGTCGAGGTGCCGACCATGGAGCCGGTGATGGTGGCGATACTGTCGGCCGACAGGGCCTTGCCCATGCGCGGCAGCTTGCCGTCCTCGTCGAGCAGGCCCGCACGGTGCGACACGCCGATCAGGGTGCCGGCCGTGTCGAACATGTCGACGAACAGGAAGGCGATGATCACCGAGATCATGCCGACCTGGAACGCGCCCGCGATGTCCAGCTGCAGGAAGGTCGGGGCGAGTGACGGGATCGAGAAGTCCATCGACGCGCCGCCGGCCTGGCCCAGGATGTGGGCGAGGATCGTGGTGCCGATGATGCCGATCACGATCGCACCCGGCACGGCGAGCCGGTCGAGCGCGATGATCGCCACCAGGCCGATCGCGACGATCACGACCTGCGGCGAGGCGACGTCACCCAGGGTGACCAGCGTCGCCGGGTGATCGACGACGATGCCCGAGATCTGCAGCGCGATGACGCCGATGAACAGGCCGATGCCCGCCGAGATCGACATCTTCAGCGATTTTGGTATCGAGTTTATGATCGCCGCCCTGATCGGCAGGATCGTGATGATCAGGAAGAACACACCCGACAGGAAGATCACGCCCAGCGCGGTCTGCCATGGCACGCCCATGCCGCCGACGACGCCGAAGGCGAAGAAGGCGTTGAGGCCGAGGCCCGGCGCCAGCGCGATCGGGTAGTTGGCCCACAGGCCCATGATCAGACAGCCGATGGCCGCCGCGATACAGGTGGCGACGAACAGCGCCCCCTTGTCCATGCCCGCCGCGGACATGATGTCCGGGTTGACGATGATGATGTAAGCCATCGTCAGGAAGGTCGTCAGGCCCGCCATCACCTCGATGCGGACTGTCGTACCATTCTCCGACAGCTTGAACAGGTTTTCGAACATATGGTTGGTCTCCCGTGGTCCCCAAAGTATCCACGCGAGAGCGGAAGGTGCACAAAAACTGTGCACGTGCCGTACGTAAAAACTGGCGATTCCCCTCTTGCTGGGGAAACGTTAGCCCGATTCCCCGGTTTGTCATTACGAATTGTTAGCAATGAATCGCTATACAAGTAGGATGCGACTCGTACCCATATTCGCCGTTTTGGCCCTGATTTCAGGTGCTTCCGGGCCTGTTCACGCGCAAACGACCGTGCGGATCACCGAGGCCGACTGCAGCCGGCTGGTGAACCATGTGGCTGCCGCGGACGTGAATTACCGCCCGGGCGTCGACGTGAACGGCAACGCGGTCGCTCCGGCGGATCTGAACACCCAGCCGCAGATCCGGATGCCGGACGTGATCTCCATTCCGGTCACCATCGATCTCGCGACCAATCTCGGGATCGACACGCCGTTCCTGGCCCGGCCGACCGTGGGCGACACGGTGAATGTCGCCTCCCGCCTCGAGGAAAGCACGCGGACGGTC
>JAYQGE010000059.1:0-3308 GCA_038140435.1 Rhodospirillaceae bacterium
CCTTCGTCGAATACGATTCCCGCGGCTCATGGGGCTGGCTCGACGATGTCGGCGCAGACACCCGCGACGCGATCGAGGTGATCGCCGGCGACATCCGCGATTCCCATGCGGTCCGCCAGGCCATGACCGGCTGCGACACGGTGTTTCACCTCGCCGCGCTGATCGGCATTCCCTATTCCTACCTGGCGCCCGAAAGCTACGTCGACACGAACGTGACCGGGACGCTCAACATCGTCCAGGCCGCCACCGATCTGGGCGTCGTGCGGATCGTGCACACCTCCACCAGCGAGGTCTATGGCACGGCGCAGTATGTGCCGATCGACGAGGCACACCCGCTCAACCCGCAATCCCCGTATGCGGCGACAAAGGTCGGCGCGGACCAGATCGCGCTCAGCTACGGCCGGTCCTTCGGCACGCCCGTGACCGTGGTCCGCCCCTTCAATACGTTCGGCCCCCGGCAGTCGGCACGCGCGGTCATTCCCACCATCATCACCCAGCTCGCCGCCCACGACCGGGCGGACGGCCCGGCGGCGATCCGCCTCGGCGCGACTGCGCCGACCCGCGATTTCACCTATGTCGGCGACACGGTGCGCGGTTTTCTCGCCGCCGCCGACACGCCCGCGGCCATGGGCAAGGTGATCAACCTCGGGACCAACTTCGAGATCTCCGTCGGCGACACCGCCCGCGCCATCGCAACGGAAATGGGTATCGAGATTCAGATCGAGACCGAGGACCAGCGCCTGCGGCCCGACGCCTCGGAGGTCGAGCGCCTGTGGTGCGACAACAGCAAGGCCGCCGCCGTGATCGGCTGGCAGCCGAGCCACACCGGCCTCGAGGGTTTCCGACGGGGTCTCGCCGCCACCATCGAGTGGTTCGCCGCACCGGCCAACCGTGCCGGTTACAAGGCTCATCTCTACAATGTCTGACAGCGCGGCCGTCCCGGCGACGCCGGACACGAACATCGCCGGGTGCGTGCTGGACCGGATGAACGAGGTCCTGCCGCGTGACGCGGGGCCGCACCCGCTGCACGCACCCATAATCAACGGCAACGCCTGGGCCTACGTGAAGGATTGCCTCGACACCGGCTGGGTATCGTCCGTCGGCGGCTGGGTGGACCGGTTCGAGGACATGCTCGCCGAGATCACCGGCGCACGCCACGCCGTCGCCACCGTCAACGGGACTGCAGCACTGCACGCCGCGCTCCTGTCCGTCGGCGTCGAGCCGGGGGACGAGGTCCTGCTGCCCTCCTTCACCTTCGTCGCAACCGCCAACGCGGTCGCCTACTGCGGGGCCACGCCGCACTTCGTCGACTGCGAGACGGACAGCCTCGGGATCGATCCGGTGGCGCTCGCCGCGCATCTCGACGCAATCGGCGAGGTTCACGGCGAGACCCTTATCAATCGCAAAACCGGCGCGATCATCCGGGCGCTGGTCCCGGTACATTGCTACGACCATCCGGCCAACATGTCCGCGCTGGCGGACATCGCCGCACGTTTCGGCCTGACGGTCGTGGAGGATGCGGCCGAGTCCCTCGGCAGCGCGATCGGCGGCACCCATACGGGCCGCTTCGGCCGCGCCGGCGCCTTCAGCTTCAACGGCAACAAGACGATCACCACCGGCGGCGGCGGCGCGCTGATCACAGACGATGACCTGCTGGCCCGGCGCCTGCGGCACCTCACCACCACCGCGCGCGTCAACGCTGGGGACGACCTGGTCCACGACATGGTCGCCTACAACTACCGGATGCCCAATATCAACGCCGCGCTCGGCTGCGCCCAGCTCGAAGGTCTCGACGAACTCCTGGCGGCCAAGCAGCGCCTGTCCGATCAGTACGTCGCCGCCTTCGGCGGCCTGCACGGCGTCCGCTCCGCCGCCGCGCCGTCCTGGGGCCGCAGCAACAACTGGCTCTGCGGGCTGGTGTTCGACGACCCGGGCGATCGCGACGCGGCATTGGGCGCACTCACCGACGCCGGATACGCCAGCCGACCGTTCTGGGCACCGCTCCATCGCATGCCCATGTACGCGCATGCGCCGCGGGCCGCGCTCGAGACGACCGAGCGCCTGGCCGCCTGCGGCCTGACCCTGCCGTCCGGCGCAGGGCTCGCCGGCGAAATAGATCGTTAACGTCAATCGATCGTTAAAGTTTTTCGCGAATTCTAGGCATTCAAGTCATGGAATCCGCGCTCGCCCATATTCCCGCCACAGCGGAACGCGCCGCGCCTCTCAGCGAGGTGCCCCCGCCGCAGACGCTGCAGGCCCAGAGCCTGATCGGCCCGGACACCTCGATCCACACCCTGATCGAGCGATTCACCGCCTGGACCGCACAGATCGGCCTGGTCGTCGACGCGCGTCGCAAGCTCATCGGCACGGTGACCGACGGCGATCTGCGCCGCGGCCTGCTGCGCGGCGTCACCACCGACGCACCCGTGCGCGAGATCATGAACCCGGCACCGCGGACGATCCGTTTCGGCGAACCGCGCGGCGACATCCTCGCCTTCATGCGACGCGAGAAGATCAAGCATATCCCGGTCGTCGATTTCGCCGGCCGCGCCGTCGATCTGATCACCATCGACACGCTGCTCGCGCCCCACGAACAGCCCTACCGGGTGGTGCTCATGGCCGGCGGCGAGGGCCTCCGGCTGCGGCCGCTGACGGAACACACACCCAAGCCGATGCTCGATGTCGGCGGGCGCCCCATTCTCGAGACGATCGTCCGACGGCTCGCCGATTCCGGTTTCTCCGAGTTCCACATTTCGGTCAACTACCGCGCCGATGTCATCCGCAACCACTTCGGCGACGGCACATCGCTGGACGTGAACGTGTCCTATATCGACGAGGAGCGGCCGCTCGGGACCGCCGGCCCCCTGGCCAAGCTTTGCTCCGACGCGACGGACCCTGTGCTGGTCATGAACGGCGACATCCTTTCGAAGATCGACCCGGTCCAGCTCTTCGACTTTCACCGCGAGAACGGCGCGGCCGCGACCATGGCCGTACGCAGCTACGAGGTGCAGGTGCCCTACGGGGTCGTCGACATCGACGACAACCAGATCCGGGGAATGCACGAGAAGCCCGTCACCCGGCACTTCATCAACGCCGGCATCTATGTGCTCGAGCCCGAGGCGCTCGCGCTCGTGCCCGAGGACCGCGCCTTCGACATGCCGGAACTGTTCGATGCATGCCGGGCTGCGGGACTTCCAACCCTCGCCTATCCGATCCAGGAATACTGGGTGGACATCGGCCAGATCGACGACTATCGGCGCGCCAACGAAGAGTTCGACCGGATATTCTGATCGCGCGGACGTCGTCGC
>JAYQGE010000060.1:0-3096 GCA_038140435.1 Rhodospirillaceae bacterium
GCGATGGGGCTGCCGCAGGTCGTGGTGCCGGGCGCGATCGACCATTCGAACTTCTGGGCCGGGCAGGTGCCCGAGCAGTTCCGTGATCGCGAGTTCTTTCAGTACAACGCGCAGAACCTTCTCATGCGTACCAACGGCGCGGAAATGGACGAACTCGGCCGCGCGTTTGCCGAGCGGCTCAATGCCGCGACCGGGCCGGTCCGGGTGCTTGTTCCATCCAGGGGATACAGCGAGCACACCAAGCGCAAGGCACACGATCTGTCCGAGAACGAGCTCGGACCCTGGGCGCAGCCCGAGACCGATGCGGCGTTCAGCGCCGCGCTGACCGCGAACCTGACGCACGGCACGGTCGAGGAACTTCCCCACCATATTAACGAGGCGGCCTTCGCCGACGCATGCGTTGCCGCCTTCCTTGAACTCATGGGGTCCGCGAAGGGCGGAACCCGTACATCCGGAGCAGCGTGATGAGTCTTTCCATCGAGGTTGAGAATTACGAGACAGACGTCCTGATCGTCGGTGGCGGCGCAGCCGCGACAATGGCCGCGTTCGAATGCGCTGTCGCGGGCGTCAAGACCATCCAGGTCACCAAGGGCCGCGCGACGAGCGGCACGACAACGGTGGCACGTGGCGGCTTCGCGGCGGCCATGGGCAAGGATGACAGCCCGGAACTGCACCTCGCCGACATCCTCAAATATGGTGGCGAGTTGATCGATCCCGAGATGGCGCGCGCCTGGTGCGAGGATATCGTCCAGATCGTGGAGGACCTCGAGGAGTGGGGCGCGGAGTTCATCCGTGGCGAGGACGGGGAGCTCGATCTCAAGATGTTCCCCAACCACACACATCCGCGCGCGTGCCATCACTACGACACCACCGGCAACATGGTGACGAAGGTGCTGTCCAAGCGCCTGCGCGGTGACGACCGGATCGAGAAGCATTCGCTGACGGCGATCGTCGATCTGGTGAAACAGGATGGGCGGGTCGTCGGTGCGTGGGGTGTGGACTACCGCAACGCCAAGCTCGTGACCTACACCGCGCAGCAGGTGATCCTGGCGACCGGCGGCGGCAGCGGCCTGTTCTACGTCAACGACAACCCGCCGCAGGTCACCGGCGACGGCTATGTCATGGGCTTCCGGGCGGGCGCGGACCTGCTTGGCATCGAGATGATCGACTTCCAGGCCATGTGCTGCTCGCCGGAGGAGCTGTTCGGCTTCGCCCCGCATCCGACCGGCTTCATCAATGCCGGCGCGGTCTTCCGCAACGAAGACGGCGAGGAGTTCCTGAAGCGCTATTTCCCCGACACGGCCGAGAAGTCGTCGCGCTCCGAGGTCATCCTGGCGATGGCCAAGGAAATTCATGCGGGCCGCGCCGGATCGACGGGCGGCATCTTCATGGACGCGACGGCGATCCCGATCGAGACGATCCAGAAGCAGATCCCACATGTCTACAAGACCTGCCTGCATCGCGGCATCGACATTACAAAGACGCCGCTCGAGGTGGCGCCGGGCAGCCACACATGGCTGGGCGGCCTCGACGTCGATACCTACTGCCAGAGCTCGATCCCGGGTCTGTTTGCCGCGGGCGAGACCGCCGGCGGCATCCATGGCGGCAACCGCATCGGCGGTTCGGCGCTCGCTGCGTCGCTGGCGTTCGGCCGCCGGGCCGGCCGTAAAGCGGCGGAAATCGTGAACAACGAACCGGTGTCGATCCCGCCCGCGGGCGACGACGTGATCCCCGAGAGCGAGCGCGAATGGCTCGCCGGCCTGTTGGAGCGGACCGAGGGCCCGTTCCAGGGCGATGTGCGCATGCATTGCCGGATGCTCGCCCATGAGAAGCTGGGGCCGATCCGCGAGGAGAAGACCCTGCGCGAGGCGCTCGAGGAGTATGAGCGTATCGAGAGCGAGGACCTCCCGAACCTGCGCCTGTCGGAAGAGGCGCGCGAGACCGGCAAGGGCCGGGGCGAGGAGATCGAGAGCGCGCTCTCGATCCGCAACCTGGCGCTGCTCGGCCGCATCCTGGCGACGGCGGCGCTGGAACGCGAGGAGAGCCGCGGCGCGCACTATCGCCTCGACTATCCCGACACCAACGACGAGGACTGGCGCAAGGTGACGCGTCTGCATCTCACCGATGGCGGCGGGATTGCCTTCTCGACCGACCCGGTCAAGGTTCCGGCCGAGGCCGCGGAGTAGGCCGTTTCAGACCGTTCGTGTGGCTTGCGGGAGCACAAGTTCTGTGACTCCCGTATCGCTGACCGGGCGCGATTCGTGTGCGATGTTGCGCCCTGGTTGGATTGCGTGGTGCGAACCAAGACAAGCCTTTGATTGCGCCACATAAACGGATATGTTCTGACCGGATGTGTGCTTTCGTTCGAACGGGCGAGCGTACTTTGTGTGCGTCGGTTCCGGACGGGGGATTAGATTAAAACAGTAGCCTTGGGAAAGGCTGGGAGAAGAGAATGCGATACGGAACGGCGAATTTCGGCATTGCCGGGGTCGATTGGCAGGAGAAGGTCAACTGGGACCGCCTGCGCAATTATCGGCTCGAACGCGCCCGCGACATGATGAAGAAGGCTGGCCTGGGTGCCATGCTGGTCATGTATGACGAGAATGTTCGTTACATCACGGGCACGCTGACCCCGGGCTGGAACCGCCTGAAGCCGGGCCTTCGCTACGCGCTGCTGTGCGGCGACGGCGCGCCGGTCCTGTTCGAGCAGGGCGACATCGGCATGCAGGTCGAGCGTCACGCGCCGTGGATTCCGCCCGAGAACATTCGCTACTCCTACGCCTGGATCAAGGGCGCGGCCGGCGGTGCCTCGAAGCAGCAGGTGACCAAGTTCACCAACGCCATCAAGGAAGAGATGAAGCGCTTCGGCGTGGCGGGCGAGAAGCTCGGCGTCGATTTCGTGGACATCAATATGATGAACCACTTCCAGGAAGAGGGCATCGAGTGGGCCGACGGCATGACGCCGATGATGGAGGCCCGCGCCGTCAAGAACCAGGACGAGCAGGAATGCGCGCGCATCGTCGGCGCCATCGGCGACGCGGCCCACTGGGAGTGCATGAAGTTCCTGAAGCCGGGCATCACCGAGAACCAGGTGAC
>JAYQGE010000061.1:0-3094 GCA_038140435.1 Rhodospirillaceae bacterium
CGGCGCCCGCGTGATCCGCGTGTGGTGCTGGCGCGCCCAGGCGAACAGCGCCTCGTGCAGCTCTGCACGGATCGCTTCATGCTCGGGTTCCGCCCCGAGGTCGACGAGTTCGTCGGGGTCGTTCTCGAGGTCGAACAGGAGGGGCCGGAAGCCCTCGGCGAGGATGTATTTCTAGCGCCCGTCATAGATCATCAGGAGCCGGGCATCGGCCTGGTCGAGCTCGAGCTCGGTGCGTGACTGGCGGGTCGCGTAGTCGTACTCGGAGATCGCGTATTTCCGCCATTCGGTCTGGCGCCCCTCGAGGATGGGCACCAGCGAGCGCCCCTCCAGGATGTGCGGCTTCGCCTCCCCACCCATCAGCTCCAGGAAGGTCGGTGCGAGGTCGATGCCCTCGACCAGCGCATCCGACGTGGTGCCCCGGGTCGGGTCAGCCTCTTCGCGTGGATCGTAGATGATCAGCGGAATGCGGGCCGAGGCGTCGTGGAACAGGTCTTTCTCGCCGAGCCAGTGATCGCCCAGATAGTCGCCGTGATCGGACGACATCACGATCATGGTGTCCTCCATGCGGCCAGTATCCTCCAGATAGGCGAACAGGCGCCCCATCTGGTCGTCGAGCCGCTTGATGAGCCCCATGTAGGCCGGGATCACGCGCTCGCGTGTCCTTCCAGACGACAGCGTTGCCGACGGGCGGCTTGAGCAATTCGCGATGTTCTTCGATCCAGGTGCGAAAGTTGAAGGCGCTCAGCCCGGCCATGCAATCCTCCCTAGGCCGCCGCGTCGAGCCGCCGGAAGTCGTAACCCGTGTCGGCGGCAAACGCCTCGATCAGGCGTTCGGTGATCGGCCCCGGTACTTCGAACTTGGGCGTGAACCCGTCGACCGATGCGACCGGCGTCGCGCAGATCGCGCTCGAGGTGATGAAGAACTCCTCCGCCTGGGCCACGTCGTACATGGTGAAGAGCTTCTCCTTGAGCGGGATATCCAGTGTTTCGCAGAGCTCGAACAGCACCTTGCGCGTCACGCCCTCGAGGATGTTCCGTTCCGGCGCCGTCCACACCACCCCGTCACGCACGATGAAGAAGTTGGCGACCGACGTTTCCGCGATATTCCCGTTCAGATCGAGCATCAGAGGCAGTGAATCCCGCGTCGCGGCGTCGAGCTCGGCGAGAATCTGGTTCATCTTGCTTGTGACCTTGGCGCGGGTCTCCACGCATTCCGGCGGGTTCCGGCGCACCGATGAAACCGTCATCCGCAGTCCCTGCGCATAGTTCCGGGCGATGGTCGCGGTATCGACGGGCCTGAAGAAGATCATCACCGTCGCCGGTCCCGCGTGGTGCACCCGCATTGACGCCGTGTCCACGCCGCGCGTGACCCAGTGGCCGATACGGTACATCGCCGTATCGTCGAGCCGGTCCGCGTTGGCGGCGAGCAGCGCCTCCGTAGCGCCGATCATCTCCTCGGGCGACAGGCCCGGGTCGATCCGCACGTAGCGCAGCGAGCGATAAAGCCGGTCGATATGGTCCTCCAGCCGGTACATGGAATGCCCGAAACAGGGCGTGACCTCGTAGATGCCGTCCCCCCACAAAAACCCCCGATCAAACGGAGAAATCCGTGCGTCGGCCGTTTCGACTATTTCGCCATTCAGGCTGATCAGCGGGTCTGCCATGGTGTAACCTCGTTTCAGCTGTCCCGTTCGAAGTCCTTGCCGATACGGAAGCACACTTCGCGCCGCTCTACCAAGTCTCTCCGGACATCGCGGCCGCCACACACCATCCCGGGGGACGGATATGGACACACGCCGCGAAATTCTGGGGATCCTCCTGGTGCTCGCAATCGGCGTTTGCTTCGCGCTGGCAAACACCTTCGCCGGCCTCGCCTATCAGGGAGGAAGCGATCCGCTCACGGTCTCGACGGCGCGCTTCGCACTCCCGACCCTCGTCCTCGTCATCATCCTCGCCGCCCGGCGGCGCACGATCCTGCTCCCACGGCGCGACGGGATCATCGCCGCGGCGCTTGGCGTCGTGACGGTCGTCTACACATGGGCTCTCCTGACCGCCATCGACATCCTGCCCGTACCGCTGGCGGTCCTCACATTCTATCTTTTCCCGGTCTTCACCTCGTTCATTCTCGCCGGACTGGGATGGGAGCGGATGCGGCCGATCGCATTCGGCGCGGCCATCGTTGCCTTTGCCGGGCTCGCGCTCGCGCTGGGAGTCAGCGGAGAAGGCCTCAACCTCCTCGGCGTCGCGCTGGGCGCGCTTGCGGCCCTCGGCCTCGCGACGGTATCGGCCGTCAGCAGCCGGGTGATCCGCGCCGGTGACCCCCGCCAGGTCACCCTGTACATGGCCGCAACGGCGCTGGTCACATTCCTCGCGATCACGCTTGTACGCGGCGAGTTCGCCTTGCCTGTCACGGAGTCCGCATGGTGGGGATTTGCGGGCACGAATATTTTCTACGCGATCGCGATGATCGGCTTCTTCGTGGGCATCGCCATGATCGGCCCGGCCAAGACGACGCTCTTCTCCTATATCGAGCCGATCGCCGTCATCGCCTCCGCGTACGTCTTCCTCGGCCAGGCCCTGCTGCCGCTGCAGTCGGTCGGCGTCGTCATTGTCGTCGGCGCCCTGATCGTGGCCGGCATCGCCGGCCTCCGACAAACGCCGGGAGACTAGGCGGGGCGCGCCGGGAAATAGAGGTCCAGCCAGCCCTTGACGGCCTCGCGCGCGCGGATGCTGTCGACCGAGAACGGAAAATGGTCGACATCGGAGGCGAGGATCAGGTCGCAGGGCTGCTTTGAATGCGCGAACAGCTGCAGCGACTGGTCCGTCGGCGTGACGGAATCGTCTGCCGCGTGAAACAGCAGGACCGGACGCGGCGAGATGTTCGCGATCACGTCGTTGGCGCGAAAATCATACATGCTCTGGGCCGTCTCGGCCGGGAACTCCATCAGCACGTTCTTGCCCATGTGCCCGCGCAGATGCTGGGGGATCGGGACGATATCCCAGCGACCCACCATCAGCGATTCACCCGTCTTCTCGCGATGGGCCTTCCCCTCGCTGAGAATGTTCTGGAACCGCGCCCACTCCTCGTCGGACT
>JAYQGE010000062.1:0-3008 GCA_038140435.1 Rhodospirillaceae bacterium
CCGGGCAAGTATCTCGCGCTGTCCTTCTTTCGCGACGAGGACGCGGTCAGCGCATGGCGCAATCACGCCGAACACCGGATCGCCCAGGGCAGGGGCCGTGGGGGCATATTCGAGGATTACCGGCTGCGGGTCGCCGAGGTTCTGCGTGACTACGGCCCCGACGAGCGCGCCGAGGCGCCGAACCGCTAGGCGCGGCGCGCTTTGCGCCCCTGCCGGGGCTGTTCTAGGCTCGAAACAGGAATTTGCAGGGAGAGTGGACCCTGAGTCTTGATCTGGTATTGCGCAATGCGCGGGTCGTTGGAGACGATGCGGATGCGCCGCTGCGGGACATCGGGATCGCCGATGGTCGGATCGCGGCCATCGAGACGAGCCTCCCCGACGGCGGCGAGAGCCTCGATGTCGAAGCCGGCCTCGTCTCCGGCGGCCTGATCGAGACCCACATCCATCTCGACAAGTCGCGCATCCTCGACCGATCCGAACCCGCGCCCGATCGCGGCATGGATCACATGAAGCGGGTCTCGGCGGTGAAGCCGGGGTTCACGGTCGAGGATGTGTACAGGCGCGCGGGCGCGTCGCTTGAGACTGCGATCGCCCATGGCTGCACCACCATGCGCACCCATGTGGAGGTCGATCCCAATGTCGGGCTGAAGAGCGTCGATGCGCTCGAGCAGCTCGCGAAGGATTACGCCTGGGGCATCGATCTCGAGCTCTGCGTTTTCCTGCAGGAAGGCTGGACCGGTGTGCCCGAGGGCGACGCCAACCTGGTCGCGACGCTGGAGCGCGGTGCCACCGCCATCGGCGGCGCGCCGAGCTACGACGAGGACGGCCCCGGTCAGATCGCCCGCATCTTCGAATTGGCGAAGGAATACGACGTGGACGTGGACATTCACCTGGATGTCGGCCCGAACCATGATCACCTCGACATCTACCAGGTCTGCGAGCTGGCCGACAAAATCGGCTGGGGCGGCCGCGTCGCCGTCGGCCATGGCTCGAAATATTCCTCGATGCCGCCGGACAAGCTGCGCGATCTCGGCAAGCTCATGTCCGACAGCGGCGTGACCCTGACCGTGCTGCCGGCGACGGATCTTTTCACCGTCGGCCGGCACCAGGATCACTCGGTGATGCGCGGGGTTGCCGACGGCAATGCGCTCCACGCCCACGGCGTGAACTGCTGCCTGTCCACCAACAACATCCTCAATCCGTTCACGCCCTTCGGCGACGGCTCCCTGATGCGGATCGCCAACATGTACGCCAACGTGGCGCAGCGCGGGACGCGCGACGAACTGACCGAGTGCTTCGCGATGATGACCGACCGGCCGGCCAGTTTCCTTGGTCGCGACGACTACGGCGTCGCTGTCGGCAGCGCCGCCGACCTGGTGGTCTGGGATGCGGAGAGCGCCGCGGATGCCGTGGCGATCAACGCCGAGGCACGCTATGGCTTCAAGGCCGGGCGGCGGACCTTTACCCGGTCGGCCGTCGAGCTGCACCGGCCCTGATTATTCTTCGTCATGCCCGGATCAAGTGCGGGTATGACGTGCGGGATTTGCTCTCCTCATGCTGAGGAGCCGCCGCAGGCGGCGTCTCGAAGCATGCGCGCGAAGGCTGTCGGTCAGTACCCGATCGCCGCACCGTCCGAGCGCGGGTCCGAGCCGCCGGTGTAGAGGCCCGAACCGGGTTCGATGACGATGCCGTGGGCCTGGCCGGCCCGGTTGTTCCAGTCGGCCCAGCGGTTGATCTTGTGGCCGCGCGCGGCCAGCGCGTCGAACAGGGGCTCGGGCATGCGTCCCTCGAGGTGCAGCATGTCCCGGGCCTCGCCCAGCGAGATGCGGCCCGACAGGAACCGCGGCACCTCGAGCGCCTCCTGGATGTTCAGGCCGAAGTCGATCATGTCGGTCAGGAGTTGCAGCTGGATCTGCGGCTGACCGTCCGCTCCCTGGGTGCCCAGAACCGACCAGAGCGCATCGTCGCGCTTCGACATCGACGCCATCAGCGTGTGTTGCGGCACCTTCCCCGGCTCCAGCCGGTTCGGGTGCGCGGGGTCGAGCGAGAAGTAGCTCGCCCGGTTCTGCAGCATGACTCCGGTCCGCCCGGCGACCACGCCCGAGCCGAAGGACGCGAACAGGCTCTGGATCAGGGAGACCGCGTTCCCGTCGGCGTCGATCGTCGCCATGTAGACCGTGTCGCCGTCGAGGCTGCCGTAGGACGGCACCTTGTCCCAGGGCAGGGCCGTCTGCATGTCGATCAGGCCGCGCCGCTCGTCGGCATAGGCTTTCGAGATGAGCCGCTCGATGGGCACATCCACGAACGCCGGATCGGCGAGCAGCGTGTCGCGGTCGTGAAACGCGATCTGCTTGGCCTGGACCAGCAGGTGGATGTGGTCGGGGCTCAGCATCTCCATTCGATGCAGCTCGAAGGGCTCGATCAGGTTGAGGATCTCCAGCAGGGTGAAGCCCTGGGTCGGCGGCGGCGTGTTGAAGATGGTGACGCCGCGATACTCGCCGACGATCGGTTCGCCCCAGCGGGCTTTCTGTCCTGCGAAGTCGTCCGCGGTGAACACACCGCCCGTCTCGGCGGCGAAGCGCGCCATCTCGGCTGCGGTCTCGCCCGCGTAGAAGCCCGACCATCCGCCGTCGGCGAAGCGTTCCAGGCTCTGCGCGAGGTCCGGGTTGACCAGCTTCGACCCGGCCGCCGGCGGCGCGCCGTCCGGCAGGAAGATCTGCGCGGAGTACGCGTTTGAGGCGAGGTCGTCCGCCCGCTCGCGGATATGGGTGGCGATCCGGTCCGTCACCGGAAACCCGTCCCGTGCGTAGCCGATAGCGGCCTCGAGAATGCGCGGCAGCGGCAGTCGTCCGTAGGCCCTGTGGGCTTCGTCCCAGGTCGCGAGCGCGCCGGGGACCGTCAGGGTCGCCGGAACAATGCCGCGGAACGGAACCTCCGACAGTCCGCGCTCGGCCATTGTGCCCAGCGTGCCACCTGCTGCGGCCCGCCCGCCGCCGTCGAGATACTTC
>JAYQGE010000063.1:0-2947 GCA_038140435.1 Rhodospirillaceae bacterium
ATCCGCGTGGCCATCAGCTTCAGGCCCTGGCGCGTGTCGCAATCGACGGTATCGTTCACCTTGATTGCATAGACCGCGATCACGGGACACGCGGTCGCCGGGCGGTCGGTGTGCCGTTCGCCGGCCAGGAGCGCGACCAGCGACATCACGCAGAGCTCGCTTTCGCGCCGTTCACCCACGCGCGGCACGAGATCGAGCTGCTGAAACAGGGTTTCGACTTGTCTGTGACCCGGCATAATGAAAATCGTACGCCAAGAATCGAAAACCGTCCATCGGGACGGGTTCACGAGTTGTTGCGCCCGCGAAACACACGGGACGCCGGGGAGGTCAGGGTATGGCGGAAATCGAGCGAAACACGATCAAGGCCAACGGAATAACGCTGCATTACCGGGCATGCGGGGAGGGGCCGCCGATGGTCCTGCTGCACGGCTGGCCCCAGACATCCTATTCCTGGCGCAAGATGCTGCCGCTGCTGGCCCCGCATTATCGCTGCATCGCCCCGGATCTGCGGGGTTTCGCGGATTCCGACAAGCCGGTCGGCGGCTACGACATGCGGACGGTCGCGAACGACATCCACGCCATGTGCGAGACGATGGGACTGGAGAACGTCTATCTGGTCGGTGCCGACTGGGGCGGTCTCGTCGCCCGGCGCTATGCGCTCGACCGGCCGGGCGTGCTCGACCGGCTGTGCATTGTCGATATCGTGCCCCACGACCAGATTTTCGCGAATTTCAGCCCCGCCTACGCTCGCGGTGCCTGGCACTATTTCTTCAACGCGGTGCCGGACATGCCTGAGCAGCTCGTCGCGCACGATATCAAGCTGTTCCTGCAGGCGATGTTCCGGCCCAAGTATCACAACCCCGCCGACATGGACGAGGCGATCGACGAGTATGCCCGTGCCTACTCGAAGCCGGGCGCGCTGCGCGGCGGGTTCGCCTACTACAAGGCGATGTTCGACGAGAATCCCGCGCTCGACGCGGAAAACCCGGATGCCCGGATCGCCGAACCCGTCCACTGCGTGTGGGGCAACAGCGGCGGTATGGGCGGGCCGTTCGATGTCCTGAAAATGTGGGAATCCGTCGCCCCGAAGCTCTCGGGACGGGGACTCGACGCGTGCGGGCATTATGTCCATGAGGAGCAGCCCGAGGCGCTGGCGGAGGAGATTATTGCCTTCGGAAAGCGTTGATCGGTTGCGCGAAGGCGGACTCATGACCTCCGGGAGGGACGGCACGGATGACCGATGGCATCGTCGACGACCTGTCGCCGGACCAGCTCGCCGTTGTGGTTGAACTGCAGCGGGTCGAGCTCAACCGCCTGCTCACGGAGCAGAAACGCCTCAATGACCGGGTCGACAAACTCCTGGAGTTGCAGGAGCGCGAACAGGTCCTGCGCCAGCAGATGCAGGCATCGCTCGACCGTCTCGCGTCCCAGCGTGACGGTCCCGTATTGCCGGAGCCTGCCGGCGACGTACCATTGCTGACGGATCGCCTGAACCGCGCGGAACAGCGCTTCCACGCCCTGCGGGCCGCGGTTGGGCAGCTCGTGATCGCGCTGGAGCGCCAGCTCGCCCGCTGAACTTTCCGGGCTCGGTCGGCGCCTAGTGCGCCATCAGCACCGGAACTTCGGCGTTGGCGAGAATCTGGCTGGTGGCGCCACCGAAGATCATCTGCCGCAGCCGGCTCTGGGTGTAACCGCCCTTGATCAAAAGATCGCCGCCGACCTCCATGGTCTCGGACAGGATGATGTTGCCGGCCTCCGCTGCGGACCGCCGGCCGGGCACCGACCGCACATCGACTGCGACGTCATCGCGCGCCAGGTTGACCTGGACGCTCTCCGCGCTCGGTCCCGGCACCATGCCGCCTTCGACGGCCAGCACCGTGATCCGGTCCGCCTCGCGCAGGACGGGCTTGGCGAACGCGATGGCCCGCGCCGTCTCGGTCCCGCCATTCCAGGCGATCACGATATGCCGACCGATGTCGGTTGGCGTGGTCGGGGGTGCGATCAGCATCGGCCGGCCGGATTCGAACAGCACCGTCTCCAGCGTGTTCATGGCGGGTGTCATGGCGCCCGGCATGGGCCGCCCGACGACCGTGAGATCGAAAACGCGGGCGCGTTGGCCGAAAATGCCGATGCCCGACGCCTCGTCCTCGACCCAGCGCGCGCACAGCTTGGTGTAGTTGTCCTCGGCCAGGGGGATCGAGTTCGCCTCGATGAAATTCTGGAATTCGGCGTGCAGGCGCTCGGTGCGCAACTGCTGTTCCTGTTCGAACTGCTCCTCAGTACCCGACAGGGCAGCGGCACCCCCTTCGAACCCGACAGCAACTGCGCCGGCGAGCGACGGCCGGATGCAAAGGCCCTCGATGTAACTGTCGTAGCGGCGCGCGAACACGAGCGCCGTTCCGAGCACGGAGTCGAGAATCTCGCTCTCCTCGAGCGGGACCAGAATTGAGCTGAACGCCATAGTGCCTCCCAACGCGTATGGCTGATTTCCCCGGATAATGCGCTTGATCGGTACCCGGGGGCAACCCGGCAACAAATCCGGCGGTGGACGGTTGCTTCGGTGCAGGGCTTCGGGTAAGAAATCGCGCTTCCGAACGGAGCGGCAGTGGCGGAATTGGTAGACGCGCAACGTTGAGGGCGTTGTGGGCGCAAGCCCGTGGAGGTTCAAGTCCTCTCTGCCGCACCAACATTCGGGAACAGACATCGGGTCACGCGGCAGTGGCGGAATTGGTAGACGCGCTAGCTTCAGGTGCTAGTGGGGGTAACCCCGTGGAGGTTCAAGTCCTCTCTGCCGCACCACCCGACATTCGAAGGGACGCCGGACGGCGTCCTTTTTTTTGTTCCGTGTGAATTGTCCTGGTTACCACTCGATACGTTCGAGGCCGTCGAAGCTGATCACGCTCCCGTCTTCCAGCGTAATGCTGCCTGACGCATCGTCGGTCAAATC
>JAYQGE010000064.1:0-2947 GCA_038140435.1 Rhodospirillaceae bacterium
GGGTTTTTCATAGTATCCCCCTCTGCAAGAACCCGAATCGGACTATAGCAAATTCGTTGCGTCGATCCTACGCAGCACGGAAAACACTGGGTTACCGCGGGCGAGGGCACGCATGAGCCTAACGGCGAGCGACGAATACTGTCTGAACGAGGTGCGGCGGCACGACCACGACCGATACGTAACGGCGCTGTTTCTGCCGGCCGATCGGCGGACGGCGACGCTCGCGCTCTATGCCTTCAATCTCGAGATCGCGCGCACCCGGGAGATCGTGAGTGAGCCGCTGCTCGGGCAGATTCGGCTCCAATGGTGGCGCGAGACCATCGAGGGCATCTACGCCGGCACGCCGCGGGAGCACCCTGTGGTGGAGGCGCTGATGGCTGCTATCGAGGGGCATGGGTTACCGCGCGCGCGGCTCGACGGACTGATCGATGCCCGCGAGGCAGACCTCGACGATGCGCCGCCGTCCGATCTCGCCGCACTCGAAACATACGCGCGTGAGACCTCGGGCGAATTGTCGGCGCTTGCGATGTTCTGCATTGCAGGGAACTCGGCACCGGAACTCGATGCCGCGCGCCGCATCGGGACTGCCTGGGCGCTGGTCGGGCTGGTGCGCGCGGTCGGCTTTCACGCCCAGACGCAGCGTCTTTACATCCCGGAAGACCTGCTCAGCGAATACGAGGTCGAGCGTCGGCGGTTGTTCGACCTGAAGCCGTCGCCGGGGCTCAACCGGGCTATCGCGGACATGGTGGCGCGTGCGGAAGGACTGTTGCGCGAGGCGCGGGACAACGCTCCCGAGATCGGACGCCCGGCGCGGCGCGGTCTTTTGCTGGCGCGGCTCGCGGATCGGCAGATCGCGGCAATCCGCGGGGCGAACTGCGATCCCTTTGCACTTCCCGCCGCGCGGTCGGCACCGATCCTGCGCCTCGCGATTGCTGCCTGGCGGGGGCGGTTCTAGCTGTCCGACGGCCCCTTGAGCTCGACGATATTCCCCTCGGGATCGCGCAGGTAGATGCTCGGCCCCGTTCCGTCGGCGCCGTAGCGCGGGCCTTCCTCGACGATCTCGAGGCCGTTCTCCGCGACCCAGGCGTGCAGCGCTGCTTCGTCGAATTCGGCAATCCGGATCGCGAAGTGATCGAGGTTTCGGCCCTCCGCACCGGGCGCAGAACCTCCGCGCTTCCCGAGAACGCCATCCACGGCGATCAGGTCGATCAGCTGGCTGCCGGCGCGCAGGTGATACAGGTCGAAGTCCGCGTTGTGGCGGACCAGCTCGCAGCCGATCAGGTCGCAGTAGAACCGCTGCATCGCTGCAGGATCGACACAGCGGATGACTAGATGGTCGAGGCCAATCATCTCGATCGGTGCGCGCGTTGCCATGCGGATGTCTCCCGTCAGTTGTAGGCCGGGTCTGGCGGCCCCTTGAGCTCGACCGTGTTGCCCTCGGGATCCTTGATATGGATGCCGGGGCCTTCGCCCTCCGCGCCGCCGCGGATGATGGTGGCGCCCAGGTCGACGCCGTGCGCCGCGAGGTATTCACGGATTGCATCGTCGTCATACGGGGTCACCTGGATCGCGAAGTGATCCATGTTGTGGCCGTCCGCGCCGGGCGCAGGACCGCCCTTGCGGCCCGACGACTCGTCCACGGGCATCAGGTCGACGATGTGATCGCCAATGCGGACGTGGTAGAGGCCGATGTCGGTGTCTTCCTCCGCCATCGTCCCGCCGAGCACATCGCAGTAGAAGCGCTTCATGGCCGCGAGGTCGGTGCAGCGGATGACGACGTGGTCCAGCCCCTTCATGGTGAACGGTACGCTCATGCGTTCTTCCTCCGTGCGCGAAGCCGGATCACCGCGGCGGGACCGCCATGACGTTCGCTCGCCGGCAACTCGGTCTTCAGCTCCTCGAGATGTTCAATATCGAGAAGGCCGTCGAAATCGTCGCGCAAACGCACCTCGGTGAACATCATGCGTGTGTCCTTGGGACCGCCCTTGCCATGGCCCAGATGATCGGGGGTAAAGCCCTCCAGAAGCAAGAGTCCGTCGGGCTTGAGCGTTTCGGCGATGGTGCGATGAACTTCTGCGCGGTCGTCCGGATCCACATGCAGGAAGGCCAGCACCGCCAGGTCGAATGTACCTATCGGTGCTTCCCAGTCCCGGAGATCGGCTACCCGGATGTCAATTTCGACCCCCCGGGCCGCGGCCAGGCGTCGCGCCTTCTCGACACCAACGGGTGAGGCGTCCACCGTGGTGACATGGAGCCCGCGTTCGGCGAGCCAAACCCCATTCCGTCCCTCGCCGTCGCCCGGAAGAAGCGCGCTCATCCCCGCCGAGAACAGGTCCGCATTCGCCGCCATCCAGACATTCGGTTCCTGGCCGAAGACGTAATCGGCTCCGACATAGCGTTCGTCCCAGAAAGCGGCGGGGTTATCGCGGATCTTGGCCATGCCTATGCCGCGGCCATGGGGGTATCGGAAAACCAGACAGCGATGTCCGAGAGCGCCCGCTGCGACATGAGCTTGCGCCGCGCGGCCTTGCGCTCCTTCCGCTTGATGCCTTCGAGCGCGCCGTCCTCCAGGGGCGGGATCAGGCCGAAGTTTACGTTCATCGGCTGGAAGGTCTCGTCGTCGGCGCCGCCGGTCACATGGGCGAGGAGCGCCCCGTGGGCCGTCGTTGCAGGCGGCGGAATGACCGCATCGCCGTGACGTTCGGCTGCCGCAAAACGCCCCGCGAGCAGCCCCATGGCCGCGCTCTCGACATAGCCCTCGACGCCCGTAACCTGGCCGGCAAAGCGCAGGCGCGGCATCGCCTCGAGCCGCAGGGTTCCGTCGAGTAGGCGCGGCGAATTCATGAAGGTGTTGCGGTGAATCCCGCCGAGCCGCGCGAACTCGGCATTCTCGAGCCCCGGGATCATCCGGAAGACCTCCTGCTGGGGGCCGTAGCGGAGCTTGGTC
>JAYQGE010000065.1:0-2946 GCA_038140435.1 Rhodospirillaceae bacterium
GACCAAGCTCCGCTACGGCCCCCAGCAGGAGGTCTTCCGGATGATCCCGGGGCTCAAGAATGCCGAGTTCGCGCGGCTCGGAGGTATTCACCGCAACACCTTCATGAATTCGCCGCGCCTGCTCGACGGCACCCTGCGGCTCGAGGCGATGCCGCGGCTGCGTTTCGCCGGCCAGGTCACGGGCGTCGAGGGTTATGTCGAGAGCGCGGCCATGGGGCTGCTCGCGGGCCGGTTCGCGGCTGCCGAGCGTCATGGCGAGGACGTCGTCCCACCGCCCGCCACCACGGCCCATGGAGCGCTCCTCGCCCATGTCACCGGCGGGGCCGACGACGAGACCTTCCAGCCGATGAATGTGAACTTCGGCCTGATTCCGCCGCTGGAGGACGGCGCGCTCGAGGGCATAAAGCGCAAGGAGCGCAAGGCCGCGCGTCGGCGTCTTATGTCGCAGCGGGCGCTCTCGGACATCGCCGTCTGGTTTTCCGATACCCCCCTGGCCGCGGCATAGGCATGGCCAGGATCCGCGATAACCCCGCCGCTTTCTGGGACGAACGCTATGTCGGAGACGATTATGTCTTCGGCCAGGAGCCGAATGTCTGGATGGCGGCGAATGCGGACCTGTTCGCGGCGGGCATGAGCGCCCTTCTACCCGGCGATGGCGAAGGCCGGAACGGGGTCTGGCTCGCGGAACGCGGCCTCCATGTCACCACGGTGGACGCCTCACCCGTCGGCGTCGAGAAGGCGCACCGACTGGCCGCGGCCCGCGGGGTCGAGATCGACATCCGGGTCGCCGATCTGCGGGACTGGGCAGCACCAGCCGGCACGTTCGACCTGGCAGTGCTGGCGTTCCTGCATGTGGATCCGGACGACCGCGCGGAAGTTCATCGCACCATTGCCGAAACGCTCAAGCCCGGCGGACTCTTGCTTCTGGAGGGGTTTACCCCCGATCATCTGGGCCATGGCAAGGGCGGCCCCAAGGACACACGCATGATGTTCACCAAGCAGCGTTTGCGCGACGATTTCGCCGGCCTTCTCGATATAGAACATCTCGAGGAGCTGAAGACCGAGCTGCCGGCGAGCGAACGTCATGGCGGTCCCGCCGCAGTGATCCGGCTTCGCGCGCGGAGGAAGGACGCATGACCGTACCGTTCACCATGAAGGGGCTGGATCACGTCGTTATCCGCTGCACCGACCTCGCGGCCATGAAGCGCTTCTACTGCGATGTGCTCGGCGGGACGATGGCGGAGGAAGACACCGACATCGGCCTCTACCACGTCCGCATTGGCGATCACATCGTCGACCTGATGCCCGTGGACGAGTCGTCGGGCCGCAAGGGCGGTCCTGCGCCCGGCGCGGACGGCCACAACATGGATCACTTCGCGATCCAGGTGACCCCGTATGACGACGATGCAATCCGTGAATACCTCGCGGCGCACGGCGTCGACCTGGGCGCCACCATCATCCGCGGCGGCGCGGAGGGCGAAGGCCCCGGCATCCATATCAAGGATCCCGAGGGCAACACGGTCGAGCTCAAGGGGCCGCCAGACCCGGCCTACAACTGACGGGAGACATCCGCATGGCAACGCGCGCACCGATCGAGATGATTGGCCTCGACCATCTAGTCATCCGCTGTGTCGATCCTGCAGCGATGCAGCGGTTCTACTGCGACCTGATCGGCTGCGAGCTGGTCCGCCACAACGCGGACTTCGACCTGTATCACCTGCGCGCCGGCAGCCAGCTGATCGACCTGATCGCCGTGGATGGCGTTCTCGGGAAGCGCGGAGGTTCTGCGCCCGGTGCGGAGGGCCGAAACCTCGATCACTTCGCGATCCGGATTGCCGAATTCGACGAAGCAGCGCTGCACGCCTGGGTCGCGGAGAACGGCCTCGAGATCGTCGAGGAAGGCCCGCGCTACGGCGCCGACGGAACGGGGCCGAGCATCTACCTGCGCGATCCCGAGGGGAATATCGTCGAGCTCAAGGGACCGTCGGACAGCTAGAACCGCCCGCGCCAGGCGGCAATCGCGAGGCGCAGGATCGGCGCCGGCCGAGCGGCGGGAAGCGCGAAGGGGTCGCAGCCCGCCCGGCGTATCGCCGCGATCTGCCGATCCGCGAGCCGCGCCAGCAGAAGACCGCGCCGCGCCGGGCGCCCGATCTCGGGAGTGTTGTCCCGCGCCTCGCGCAACAGCCCTTCCGCGCGCGCCACCATGTCCGCGATTGCCCGGTTGAGCCCCGGCGACGGCTTAAGGTCGAACAACCGCCGACGCTCGACCTCGTATGCGCTGAGCAGGTCTTCCGGGATGTAAAGACGCTGCGTCTGGACGTGAAAGCCGACCGCGCGCGCCAGGCCGACCAGAGCCCAGGCAGTCCCGACGCGGCGCGCGGCATCGAGTTCCGGTGCCGAGTTCCCCGCAAGGCAGACCATCGCAAGCGCCGACAATTCGCCCGAGGTCTCGCACGCGTAGGTTTCGAGTGCCGCGAGATCGGGCGGCGGCGCATCGTCGAGGTCTGCTTCCCGGGCATCGATCAGTCCGTCGAGCCACGCGCGGGACAGCCCATGCGTCTCGATGGCGGACATCAGAGCCTCCACCACAGGGTGCTCCCGCGGTGCGCCGGCGTAGAGGCCCTCGATGGTCTCGCGCCACCACTGGAGCCGAATCTGCCCGAGCAGCGGCTCGCTCACGATCTCCCGGGTGCGCGCTATCTCGAGATTGAAGGCATACAGCGCGAGCGTCGCCGCCCGCCGATCGGCCGGCAGGAACAGTGCCGTTACGTAGCGGTCGTGGTCGTGCCGGCGCACAGCGTCCAGGCAGTATAGTTCGCTCGCTGAGAGGCTCATCGCTTCCCTCGCCCGGGTTTCCGGACGTTCCGTGTGTCGCGTAGGCTCGACGCAGTGAATTTGCTATAGTCCGATTCGGGTTCTTGCAGAGGGGGATACTATGAAAAACCC
>JAYQGE010000066.1:0-2939 GCA_038140435.1 Rhodospirillaceae bacterium
GAGGACGACGCTGTCGTAGATGCGACGCCGGCGTCCGGCCGCGATCGCACCCGCCAGCACCAGGGTGCCCGAGACGAGGGTGATGACCGTCGTCAGGCTGACCGCCGCGCCGACATTCCCGATCAGCGCGGCGACGGTCTCGAGCGCGGCCCGCACCCGCACGGCGGTGATGTTGGCGAAGCGGTCGGTCACGGCGCGCTCCAGCGGATCCTCGGCGTCGGGTTCGGCGTGCACGATCGAGATGTGCATGCGCGGTGCCGCTTCGAGGATGCCGGGCGAGAACACCATGACGAAGTTGATCGCCAGGCGCTGCCAGTCGATCTGCCGGGTGTTGGCGACCGTGGCGGTGAAGGCGCGGCCGAGGACGTTGACCGTAATCGTGTCGCCGATCCCGAGCCCGAGGCCGGCCGCGACGTTCGCATCGAGGCTCACGAGCATGTCGCCGCGATAGTCCGCGGGCCACCATTCCCCCGACACGACGGGATTGTGGGCGGGCGCCGTGGCGGCCCAGGTGATGCCCCGGTCGCCGCGCAACACCCAGCGTGCGTCGGGCGAGATGTCGGCCTCGCCCGCCGGCACCCCGTTGATGGCGGTGATCCGGCCGCGCAGCATCGGCACCTGCTCGCTGCGTGCGACCCCCGGCGTGGCAGCGACGATCTCCTGGAACGGCGCGATCTGCCGGGGCTGGATATCGACGAAGAAGAAGGCGGGCGCGTCCCGGGGCAGCTCGTCGGAGATCTGCCGGGACAGGTTCCCCTCGATCGTCGCCACCGTGACCAGCATCGACAGTCCGAGGCCGAGCGACAGGACGACGGAGCCGGTCGCCGCACCGGGCCGGTGAAGCCCGGCGAGCGCCAGCCGCACCGCGGGACGGCGGACATGCCGGATTCGGGCGGCAACGGCGGCGATCCCCATGGCGGCGAGGCGAAACGCGACCATGGCGCCGATGGAGCCCGCCACGAACCAGGCCGCGAACCCCGCGTCCGACGCGGTGGCGATGACCAGGGCCGCCAGCGCCGCCGCCAGCATGCCCGTCGCGGCCATGTAGGCCGGGCGCGGCCGCCCGCCCGAGGCTGTCACCAGGGATCTGAAAAGCCCGGCGGGCGGAATCTCGCAGGCGCGCGCCACCGACCAGATCGAGAAGACGAGCGCGGTGAGCAGCCCGAACAGCGCGGCGGTGGCCAGCGGCAGCGGGAAGATGCCACCCGCCACGCGAACGGGAACGACGGCGGCGAGCGCATCGGCAGCGATCAGCGGCAGCGCGGCGCCCGCGACGAGCCCGATGGCGATGCCCGCCAGCGCGAGCGCCATCACCTGGAGCAGGTACACGCGGAACACCAGCGCGCGGGGCGCGCCGAGGCATTTGAGGGTGGCGATCGTCGCCGTCTTGCCGTCGAGCCAGGCCCGCACGGCGTTGGCGACGCCGACCCCGCCGACGAGGAGTGCCGTCAGCCCGACGAAGGACGCGAACAGGGTGACGCGGCCAATCAGCCGGGTCAGTCGGGGCGAAGATTCATCGAGCGTCCTGATCCGCCATCCGGCGTCGGGGAAGCCGGCGTTCATCGCAGCGATGAAGCCGGTCGGCGTCGCCGTCTCGGGCAGGCGCACCCGGTAGTTGTAGTGGATCAGGCTGCCGGGCTGGACGAGCGCCGTCTCCGCGAGCGCCGCGTCCGCGATCAGCACACGCGGGCCGAGCGAGAAGAGCCCCGATCCTCCGACCCGGTCGGGCTCGTGGAGGATGGTTGCCCGGACCTCGAAGTCGGCGTCGCCGATCCGAACCCGGTCCCCGAGGGCAATGCCCAGCCTGTCGATGAGTTCCGGCGCGACCGCCGCGCCCCAGATATCGCCGCTGCGCCCGAGCATCGCGGACAAGGGGAGCGTCGGTTGTGTCTCCAGGGCGCCATAGAGGGGATAGCTGTTCTCGACGGTCTTCAGCTCGATCAGTGACCGCGCATTGTTGTCCGTCCCGCCGGCGCGGATCATGGCCCGCATCTCGGCGCTGCCGGCCACGGTGCCCGATCCATCGAGCGCCCGGCGCTCGTCGGCGGTCGCCGGCCGGTGCACGATATCGACGAGGACATCGCCGCCGAGAATCTCCCGCGCATCGGCGCTGATGCTTTCCTCCAGCATGGCGCGCGTCGAGCCGACGGCGGCGATCGCTGCCACGCCGAGTGCCAGGCAGGCGATGAAGATCCGGAAGCTGCGCAGGCTGCCGCGCAGCTCGCGGCGCGCGAGCGTCGCGGCGAGGGACCAGGTGACCGGCGATGCGGGAGGTGCGCCGTTCACGCCGGGGTTTCACCGGTATCGGGCGGGCCGTCGAAGGCCTGTCCGTCGCGCAGATGCACCACCCGGCTGCACCGCGCCGCGATCGCCGGGTCGTGGGTGATCAGCAGCAGGGTCGTCTCGCGCTCCGCGGACAGGGCGAACAGTGTCTCGATGATGTTTGCGCCGGTCTCGCCGTCGAGATTGCCGGTCGGTTCGTCGGCGAGCAGAAGCCGGGGACGGGGGGCGAAGGCCCGCGCGATGGCCACGCGCTGCTGTTCGCCGCCGGAAAGCTGCGCGGGATAGTGGTCCAGCCGGTGTTCGAGCCCGACCGCCGCGAGGCTCTCCCGGGCCCGTGCGAACGCGTCGCCGGTGCCAGCGAATTCCAGCGGGACCGCCACGTTCTCGAGCGCGCTCATGGTCGGGATCAGGTGGAAGGCCTGGAAGACGATGCCGACATTGTCGCGGCGGAAGCGCGCGAGCGCGTCCTCGTCCAGCGCGGAAAGGTCCTGGCCCGCGACCGCGACGGACCCGCCCGTCAGGCGCTCAAGCCCGGCGATGATCATCATCATCGTCGATTTGCCGGATCCCGACGGGCCGACGACGCCGACGGTTTCGCCCGCGCCGATGGTCAGATCGATTCCGCGCAGGATGTTGACGTCGCCGCTCGCACTCGC
>JAYQGE010000067.1:0-2841 GCA_038140435.1 Rhodospirillaceae bacterium
CCGGGCAAGTATCTCGCGCTGTCCTTCTTTCGCGACGAGGACGCGGTCAGCGCATCGCGTAATCACGCCGAACACCGGATCGCCCAGGGCAGGGGCCGTGGCGGCATTTTCGAGGATTACCGGCTGCGGGTCGCCAAGGTGCTGCGTGACTACGGCCCCGACGAGCGCGCCGAGGCGCCGAACCGCTAGGCGCGCGATCTGTTCGTCGACTGGTGCAAGGCGGCCGGATGCACCGTGAGCGTGGATCGAATGGGTAACATCTTCGCGCGCCGTGCCGGGCGCGACGACTCCCTGCCGCCGGTGGTGACCGGCAGCCATCTGGATACTCAGCCGACAGGCGGCAAGTTCGACGGGATATTCGGCGTCCTCGCCGGCCTCGAGGTGATCCGCAGCCTCAACGACCTGGACTACGAGACCGAGCACCCGATCGAGGTGGTGGTCTGGACCAACGAAGAGGGCAGCCGGTTCGCGCCGGCGATGATCTCGTCCGGCGTCTTCGGCGGCCAGCACACATTGGAGCATGGCCTGTCCCGCGCCGACGCGGACGGGCTCACCATCGGCGAGGAGCTCGAACGGATCGGCTATGCCGGCGACCTGCCGGTCGATGGTCGCGATCTGCACGCCTATGTGGAGGCGCATATCGAGCAGGGGCCGATCCTCGAGGACGAGGACATTTCCATCGGCGTCGTCACGGGTGCCCAGGGCCAGCGCTGGTGCGAGATCACGCTGACAGGCCAGGAGTCACACGCGGGCACCACGCCCATGGAGCGGCGCAAGGACGCGCTCGTCGGCGCGGCTCGGATCGTCGAGCTGGTCCACCGGATCGGGATCGACAACGCGCCGGATGCGCGCTCGACCGTGGGCATGATCGAATCCTATCCGAACTCGCGGAACGTCATCCCGGGGCAGGTCTTCATGACGGCCGAGTTCCGCCATCCCGACGACGACATTCTGCGGGACATGGATACCAAGCTGCGGGATGGACTGCGGGAGATCACGAAAGAGATCGGGCTCGAATGCGAGTTCGAGGAGATCTTCTATATCCCGCCGATCGTCTTCGCCGACCGCTGCGTCAACGCCGTCCGCAACGCGGCTGAGAGCCGCAACCTGTCGGCCCGCGACATCATCTCCGGCGCCGGCCACGACGCGTGCAACGTTGCCGCCGTGGCACCGACCTCGATGATCTTCATTCCCTGCGTGGACGGGATCAGCCACAACGAGATCGAAGACGCGAAGCCCGAATGGGTGACCGCCGGCGGCCAGGTCCTGCTGGGCGCGATGCTGGAACTCGCGGGCGGTGACGCCTGATTGGCGCGGACGCCGCTTCTGGCTAGACTTTCTCAAACGCGTTCGGGGGGACAGCGATGAAAATCTCGGAAACATACGATCAGGCTTGGGGCGACTGGCGCTGGGACGTGCCGGATCGCTTCAACATGGGGGTCTCGGTCTGCGATGCGCAGGACGCGAAGGCGACGGCCCTGATCGTGCCGCAGCCGGACGGCGGGCGCCGCGAGTACACGTTTGGCGATCTGAAGGCGCTGTCGAGCCGTCTGTCCAACCTGTTCGTGGCCCACGGCCTCCAGCGTGGCGACCGGGTCGCGGTGCTGCTGCCGCAGATGCCGGAGACGCTCGTGGCGCACATCGCGGGCTATCGCGCCGGGCTGGTCGTGATGCCGCTGGCGCAACTCTTCGGGCCGGATGCGCTCGAGTACCGGCTGTCCGACAGCGGCGCGCGCGCGATCGTCACGGACAGGGCGAGTTGCGAGAAGATCGCCCAGATCAGGGAGTCGCTCCCCGACCTTCAGCTGGTTCTTTCAGTGGACGGGCCGGCCGACGACGGGGCCGGCGGGGCACTCGACTTTCATGCGGAGCTCGAGCGTGCGAAGGACAGCTTCGCCCCGGTCGATACCGCGAACGGCGACCCCGCGCTGCTGATCTACACCTCGGGCACCACGGGCAATCCCAAGGGCGCATTGCTGCCCCACCGGACCATGATCGGCCACGTCCCGGGAGTGGACTTTATCTTCGACTTCCTGCCCCAGCCGGGCGACGTCATGTGGACCAACGCGGACTGGGCCTGGATCGGCGCGCTGATGGATTCCGCCATGCCGGCGCTCTATCACGGCATTCCCCAGGTGGTGAATCCGCCCGGCCGATTCGACCCCGAGGCGGTGTTCGACCTGCTCGACCGCTACGGGGTGCGCTGCGCCTTCATCCCGCCCACGGGCCTCAAGGTCATGCGCCAGGTCGAGAACCCGCGCGGGCGCTACAACTACGATCTGCGGACGATGTTCTCCGGCGGTGAGGCGCTGGGCACTTCGCTCATGGACTGGGGCCGCGAACAGCTGGGCGTCACCATCAACGAGGCCTATGGTCAGACCGAGTGCAACGTGATCGTCGGCTGCTGCGCGACGATCATGACCCCGCCGGACGGCTCCATGGGCCGCGCCTCGCCGGGCCACACGCTCCGCATCATGGACGAGGACGCCAACATCCAGGCGCCGGGCGATCTCGGCACCATCTGCGTCAAGGCGCCCGACCCGGTGATGTTCCTCGAATACTGGAAGAACCCGGAAGCGACCAAGGAGAAGTTCCTGACCGACGAGAATGGCGACCAGTGGCTCGACACGGGCGACAAGGCGACCATGGACGACGAGGGCTGGATCTACTTCGTGGGCCGCGCCGACGACGTCATCAACTCCGCCGGCTACCGCATCGGCCCGGCCGAGGTCGAGAACTCGCTGCTCACCCATCCGGCCGTGCAGATGTCGGCGGTGATCGGCGTTCCCGACGAGGCGCGGGGCGAGATGGTGAAGGCCTATGTGATCCTCAAGGACGGCC
>JAYQGE010000068.1:0-2688 GCA_038140435.1 Rhodospirillaceae bacterium
CCCTCACCCAGCGCGATTTCACGCCCCGCGGCGCGGTCGAGATCTTCGTCAAGGATATGGGCATCGCCATAGACCTCGCGAAGGAGAACGGCATCGACCTGGCGGTCGTCCCCGCCGCACGGGCCATGTTCGAGCGCGCGGCCGCAGCCGGCTGGGCCAAGGATGACGCGACCCGGGTGATCGAGGTCTATGAGGGCAAGGCCTAGCCGCTAGTCGCGTCTGCTGCGCGCCGCTATGCTTTCCGAAACAGTGACGAAATCGCGATGCACGACATCGACGGGAGGGGAGCCATGGACAAGAAGATCGCCGTGCTGGGCACGGGCGCGAACGGCAGCGTCATCTCGTCGGACCTGATCAGCGCCGGCCTCGAGATCACCATGATCGACATGTGGGCCGACCATGTGGAGGCCATGCGCGCCAACGGGCTGACCGTGCGTTACAAGGACGACGTGCTCAACGTGCCGGTGAACGCCCATCACCTGAGCGATGTCTGCACCTTCTCCGAGAAGTTCGACGTGGTCCTGCTGGTCTCCAAGGCCTACGACGCGGAGTGGCTGGCGAAGCTCATTGAGCCCCACCTCGCCGACGACGGCGTGCTGGTGGCGGTCCAGAATGCCATGACGGCCGAGGCCGTCGCCGAGATCGTCGGCGTCGAGCGGACGCTCGGTTGCGTCATCGAGCTCGCCTCCCAGCTGTTCGACCCGGGCGACGTCCGGCGCAGCACGGGCAAGGATCACACATGGTTCGGCGTCGGCGCCTTCGACCCGTCTCAGGAACGCCACATCGACACGGTCGCGGAGCTCTGCGCCCATACGGGCTCTGTCGAGGTGATCGACGAAATCCTGTCGGCGAAGTGGGTGAAGCTGATCGTCAACGCCATGATCATGGGCTCGATGGCAGTGCTCGGCGGTACGCCCGAGCAGGTGTTGCAGCAGAACGGCCCCGAGTTTGCCGCCCGGGCGCGCAAGTGGTTCCTGCAGGCCGGAGAAGAGGCCCTCGCGGCGGGCCAGGCCCTCGACTACAAGGTCGTGCCGGTCTTCGGGCTCAAGTCCGAGGACGTGACCAACACCAACAACCTGCTCGAGACCCTGCTCGATAAGATCCTCGCCGACATCGGCCCCGGGCCGGTGAACACGTCCCTGCAGGACCTGATGAAGGGCCGCCTGTGCGAGACCGACATGATCCAGGGGCTGGTGGCGCGCGAGTGCGAAAAGTCCGGCCGCCCGGCACCGGTCTGTGCGGGCATCACCGAGATGGCGCGGCAGATCCATGCCGGCGAGCTGGAACCCGGCCCGGAAAATCTCGAACGGGCCGGCTGGTAGCGCCCCTCGTGGCGGATATTTTCGAGGCGTTGCGCCAGCCGGACACCCGGCGACGAAGCATCGTGCTGGTTGCCTCGCTACTATTCATGCTGGTCGGCACCGGCAGCATCTACTTCATCGTCGTCGCCCTGAAGCAGATCAGCGCCGAGTTCGCCTGGCCGCGCGCCGTCCCGTCGATCGCCTATGCCCTGCAGTATGGCGGCGCGGGCATCGGCGGCATCTTCATGGGCTGGCTGCTCGACCGCCGCGGAATGGCGATTCCGGCCTTTGTCGGCGCGAGCATGGTCGGGCTGGGTGCGATCGCGACCAGCTTCGTCCAGACCCAGTGGGAGCTGTTCTTCATCTACGGGGTGATGCTCGGCTTCTTCGGCCGCTCGAGCCTGTTCACGCCGCTGATGGCCAACATCACCCGCTGGTTCGAACACAACCGCAGCCTCGCCGTCGGGGTCGTCGGGTCTGGCCAGGGGCTGGCCGGCCTGATGTGGCCGCAGGTGTTCCACTACCTGATAGCCGCGGTCGGCTGGCGGCAGACGGCGCTGATCTACGGCCTTTTCGCGCTCGGCACGATGCTGCCGCTGGCGATGATCCTCCGCCAGCGGCCGCCGGCAGCGAAAACCGGCGCTGCGCAAAGACCGACCCATGCCCATGTCGATCTGCCCGTGCGGGCTCCTATGTCTCCGCGCAGCGTCCAGATTCTGCTCTCGGTCGCGTCGATTGGCTGCTGCGTGGCCATGTCCCTGCCGCTCGCCCACATCGTCAGCCATGTGAGCGACCTCGGATACAACCCCGCGCGCGGCGCGGAGGTCCTGTCCGTGATGCTCGGTTGCTCCGCGCTGGCGAGCTTCTTCGGGGTCGGCTTCCTCGGCGGTCGCTATGGTGGTCTGCGCGCGATCCTTGTCTTCTCATCGACCCAGGCGACCCTGCTGTTCGTCCTGGCCTTCGTCGACGATCTGCCGACGGTCTATCTCGCCGCGGCGCTGTTCGGGCTCGGCTACGGCGGTATCCTGCCCTGCTATCCGGTGATCGTGCGCGAACTCCTGCCCGCACATGAGGCAGGACGGCGCACAGGGCTCATCCTGCTCTGTGCCGGCGGGGGCATGGCGCTCGGCTCGTGGCTCGGCGGGCATGTCTACGATGTCACCGGCAGCTACCGGATCGCGTTCCTGATCGGCGTAGGGTTCAACCTCGCCAATCTCGCCATTCTCGGCGGCCTGACCCTGCGGACATGGCACCTGCGGCCGGCTTACGCATAGGTCGATCTGTCCGGAAAAATGGTGAGCCCACCAGGGTTCGAACCTGGGACCTACTGATTAAAAGTCAGTTGCTCTACCAGCTGAGCTATGGGCCCACACGGCACATGCGGCGC
>JAYQGE010000069.1:0-2660 GCA_038140435.1 Rhodospirillaceae bacterium
GGATCAGGAGGTTGGGAGTTCGAATCTTCCCGGGCGCGCCAGGCTTTCCCACATACCAGCATATGTCACTGCGAATTCGGGGCCTTTCGGCACCGTCGGCATTCGCGTCCCGGTATCACGCGAGTCGCACGTCCAGCGTGATCGCATGATGGTCGGACAGGGCTTCGCTGTTCGTGTGCACAGCCGGAACAGTCGCCGGATTATCGCAGACCAGCCCGCGAGCGAAGAACCAGTCCAATCTGAAGCTCGGGTCGCCATGTTCTGCGCGGCGTTCGGTCGGTGTATCGGAGTTGCACATCCGCCAGTCATAGCCCGCCACCTCGGCCAGCGCGAACAGCGGCTCGCGCGGCGCCGGCCTGGTCAGGAGCGTGGGGTCGGCCGCACGCAATCTCATCCGCGCAGACGGGTCACGCATGTCGTCCTTGGCGGCGGTGCGGGTGTTGAAATCGCCTCCGATCAGGACCGGCGCGCCGTCGGCATAGTCTTCCACCGCGTCCAGAAGCATGCGCATCTGGTTGGCCCGAACGTCGGGCCCCGCATGACTCTCCAGATGGGTGGCCACAAGCACGATCGGCGCGTCATCGAGTATGACCCTTGTCGCCAATGCGATGCGGTTGCCGATACGGCGTGTGCGGCCGGTCTCCCAGCGATGCGCGTCGCCGAGACGCACCAGCATCGGCTCCGACATCGCCAGCCGCGAGATGAGGGCGTTGCCGTGGAAACCGGGATCGCCCGCTGCGCGGCTGGCGCGCGAGAAGGGCATGACGATCATCATGGGCGCGCCCAACGTCGTGCGCGGTGGATCCCACTCGGGCAACGTCTCGGCCATCGACCTGGCCGAAGACGGTTTGCTCGACGGTCTCTCCTCGGATTATGTGCCGTCCAGCCTGCTCCAGGCGGTGTTCCAGCTGGACAGCGAGATCGGCGTGACATTGCCCGACGCGGTCGCCATGGTGTCGGCCAATGTGGCCGACGTGGTGGGACTTGATGATCGCGGAGAAATCGCCACCGGAAAGCGCGCCGATCTGGTGCGGGTGTACGTTGCCCAGCGCGTGCCAGTGGTGCGAGAGGTCTGGCGCGAAGGGCAGCGTGTCGCCTGAGCGCTTCTTCGGGCCGCGCTCATGACCGAGCGATATGCAATCTATTTCGCGCCCGCGCGCGGCAGCGCGCTTTGGCGGTTCGGCACGGGCTGGCTCGGCCGCGATCCGGAGGCGGGCGTGCAGGTGCCCGCGCGTTATGGTTTGCCGGAGAAGCTGCACCGGGACGTCACCGCCGCGCCCGCGCGATACGGGTTCCACGCCACCCTGAAGCCGCCCTTCCGGCTGGCTGATGGTGTCGGTGCCGACGATCTGCGCGCCGCGCTCACTGCGTTTGCGCGCGGCCGCTCGACGTTCGTGGTGCCGCGACTCTCGCTCGTGGTGCTCGACGGATTCCTCGCTCTCGTCCCGGCTGACCCATGCGCGCTGCTTGCTGATCTGGCACGGGAATGTGTGACGGAGTTCGACAGTTTCCGCGCGCAACTCACTGACGAAGAGACGGCCCGTCGCCGGCCTGAACACCTCACGCCCGCGCAACGGGAGAACCTTGCCCGCTGGAGCTATCCCTATGTCCTCGACGAATTCCGGTTTCACATGACGCTCACCGGACGGCTGGAGGCCGACACGCTGGAGCGGGTGCGGTCGGTGCTCGAGGCCGCGACTGCCGGAATCGCGAATGCGCCGATGCCGGCCGGCGGGATCGCGCTTTATTGCGAACCCGCGCCGGGCGCAGCGTTCGATCTGATTGAGCGATTCGAATTTGCGGCGGACGGCTGAACCCGGATCTGGGGTGCTACACTGCGCGGCAGCGAGCTGCACCTTGGATTACGGTCTAGATGGATCCCCTCAGCGAAGACATTCTCGAATTCTGGTTCGGTGATACGGACACGGCCCGCGACATGGAACGGCGTGACGTGTGGTTTCGGTCAACGCCCGAGTTCGATGGTGACATCGACCGGCGCTACCGCGCCATCCAGGAGCGTGCTGGCGGCGGCGCGTTCGACCATTTCATCGGAGACCCGGGCGACTGCCTCGCGCTGGTCCTGATGCTCGACCAGTTCCCGCGCAACCTCTTCCGCGGCAGCCCGCGCGCATTCGCGACGGACGCGAAGGCGCGGGAGGTCGCGCGGATGGCCCTCGACCATGGCCACGACCGGGGCATGGGCCGCTGGCATCGCCTCTTCTTCTACCTGCCCTTCGAGCACAGCGAGCATCTGGCGGACCAGGATCGTGCCTGCGCGCTCTACGAGGATGTGGGTGACGAACGCGCGCTCGCGGCCGCGTACGGCCATCGCGACGCGATCCGCCGCTTCGGGCGCTTCCCCCACCGCAATGCGGCGCTCGGGCGGGTCAACACGCCCGAGGAAGAAGTCTATCTGGAAGACCCGCCCCTGTGGGGTAAGACCGCCGCCGAGGTGGCCGAGATCGAGCGCCGGAAGGCGGAGGCCGAATAGGAGCCCCGCTACGCGGCCGCCAGGCGCCAGCCGAGCGCCGGGGCCACATGGGTCAGGATCGATTCAATCACATGGGCGTTGTAGTCGACGCCGAGCTGGTTCGGCACGGTGAGGAGCAGCGTGTCGGCCTCGGCGATCGCCTCGTCCTTGGCCAGTTGCTCGATCAGCA
>JAYQGE010000070.1:0-2621 GCA_038140435.1 Rhodospirillaceae bacterium
TCCGGCACCCAGGCGGGGTTTCTCGACGATCTGTTCGTCGAACCGGACTCGCGCGGCAGCGGCGCCGCCGACGCACTCGTGAACGCGATCGCGGAGATCGGAAGGGAACGCGGCTGGTCCTGGCTGCGCTGGTTCACGGCCGAGGACAATTATCGCGGCCGCGGCTTCTACGACCGGGTGGCACACGCAACGCCCTGGAAGACCTACCAGGTCGATATCTAGCCGGCGATGCGCCTCGTTCGCGCCATTGCCGCCTTGCTGGCTACCCTGGCCGCCGTCCCGGCAGGCCTGGTCACGCTCGCGGCGGCAGTCGTCGTCAGCATCTTCCTCACCGCCGACACCGAACTGGGCGGCAGCACGCGCATCGACGGACTGGACGGACCGGTCTCGGTGATCCGCGACCAGAATGCCATCCCGCACATCTTTGCCGGAAGCCGGCGCGACGCCTACCGGGCTATGGGATACGTCCACGCCCAGGACCGCTTCTTCCAGATGGATTTCATGCGTCGGACCGCGGCCGGGCGGCTCGCCGAGGTGATCGGTCCGCCGGGGCTTCGCACGGACAGGTTCATGCGGACCCTCGGCATCTACGGGCTGGCCGAGGCGTCGGTCGCGCAACTCTCGCCCGAGGCCCGCGGAGCGATCGACGCCTATGTCGCGGGCGTCAACGACTGGATAAGCACACCCGGCCGCAAGCGCCCACCCGAGATGGTCGTGCTGGGGCTCCCGTTCGAGCCCTGGCGGGCAGCGGATAGTGCCGCGTGGGTGCGGCTGATGTCGCTGTTGCTCTCGGGTGATTTCCGGACCGAACTGCTGCGTGCGGACTTGGGCCGTGTGCTGACCCCCATGCAGTTGCGCGATCTCTGGCCCGACGAACCCGCCGACGCACCGACGACACTGGCGGAATTCCCCGGTCATCTCGAGCGGCTCGCGGCGGCGATCCCCGACCTGTTTCCGGCCGGCAGCGCATCGAACGAATGGGTGGTCTCCGGCGCGCGGAGCGCATCGGGCAAGCCGCTGCTGGCCAACGACCCGCATCTCGGCTTCGCAGCGCCCGGCATGTGGCACCTGGCACGGATTGTCACCCCGGACTTCACAGCCTCGGGCGGCGCGCTGCCCGGCCAGCCTTTCTTCATGATCGGGCAGAATGGTAACCTCTCCTGGGGCCTGACGACGACCCACGCCGACACCCAGGACCTGTTCGTCGAGCGGATCGACCCCGAAGATTCCGGACGTTACCTGACGCCCGGCGGGAGCACGCCGTTCGCCACGCGCAGCGAGGAGATAAAAGTCCGGTTTCGTGGCGCACCGGAAACGCTGACCGTGCGCGCGACCCGCCACGGGCCGGTCATCTCGGACATCTCGCCCGACGCGGCCCGCGCAGCCGCGCCTGGCACGGTGGTCTCGCTCGCGTTCGCGGCCCTGCGCGAGGACGACCGCACCGCCGATGCGGTCCATGCGATCAACGCCGCGGTGACGGTGGCGGATTTCCGCGCCGCGCTGCGCGACTTCCACGCGCCAATGCAGAACATCGTCTATGCCCACCGCGACGGCACGTTCGGGTTCGCAACCCTGGGGCGGCTTCCGGTCCGACCCGGCGGCGCGGGCCTCCGCCCGGTGCCCGGATGGACCGGCGAACATGACTGGCGCGGCTTCGTGTCCTTCGACGAGCTGCCGCAACGACACAGCCCGACCGCGAGCGTGATTGTGAACGCGAACAACCGCGTCGCCCCCGGGAACTATCCGCATGTGATCAGCAACGACTGGCCCGAAGGGTTCCGCGCCGAGCGGATTTTGAGTCTGCTGGCGGAACGGGACCGGCACACGCCCGACAGTTTCGCAGCGATCCAGACCGACGTTCGATCGCTCGGCGCGCGAGAGTTAACGACCGCGATGCTCGCCGCGCTTCCGGACAACCGTCGCCGGAGCGACATCCCGACACGCATGGAATCCTGGGATGGCACGATGGATGCCGCGCGACCGGAACCGCTCATCTACGCGGCCTGGTCCCAGGCACTTCACGAACGCCTGCTGGACGACGAGTTGGGCGACTTCGGGGACCGATATCGCGGCGTTCGGCCACGGGTGATCGTGCGCATCCTGGCTGATCGCCCCGACTGGTGCGACGACACACGGACGAACGCGACGGAGACCTGCACCGAAATCGTGCGCGCATCCCTCGACGACGCGCTCGCCGATCTCCGGCGCGATCACGGAAACGACACCTCCGCCTGGCGCTGGGGCGACGCACACCGCGCGGCCTTCCGTCATCCGCTCCTGCGTTTTGCGGGCCCGTTGGGCCGTCTGCTCGCACCCACGGTCGCGACAGGCGGTGGCGACCACACGGTCAACCGCGGCACCTACTGGAACGCCGGCGGTGGCCGCTTCCCGCATGTGCATGGCGCGGGCCTGCGGGCGATCTTCGACATGGCCGACCCGGACGGCGCGCGTTACATGATCGCGCCGGGCCAGTCGGGCCAGATGGCATCGCCGCACTATGACGATCTTGCCCACCGTTGGCGTGACGGTGACTACATCATGTTAAATGGCAGCTTGGAAAAGCTGCGTAACCGGGCCATCGCCGAACTGACGCTGGAACCATGACCGTCACAATCGCCGAT
>JAYQGE010000071.1:0-2433 GCA_038140435.1 Rhodospirillaceae bacterium
CCCTCACCCAGCGCGATTTCACGCCCCGCGGCGCGGTCGAGATCTTCGTCAAGGACATGGGGATCGCCATCGACCTCGCGAAGGAGAACGGCATCGACCTGGCTGTCGTGCCCGCCGCGCGGGCCATGTTCGAGCGCGCGGCGGCGGCCGGCTGGGCCAAGGACGACGCCACCCGGGTGATCGAGGTCTATGAGGGCAAGGCCTGACCGCCAGGCGCGCCCGCCGCGCGTCGGGATACGCTCGTGACACAATCGAAAAAGATCGCGATGCTGGGCAATCGCGGGAGGGAAAGCATGGACAAGAAGATCGCCGTACTCGGCACGGGCGCGAACGGCAGCGTTATCTCGTCGGACCTGGTCAGCGCCGGCCTCGAGATCACCATGATCGACATGTGGGCCGAGCATGTGGAGGCCATGCGGGCCAACGGGCTGACTGTGCGGTACAAGGACGACGTGCTCAACGTTCCGGTCAACGCCTACCACCTGAGTGACGTCTGCACCTTCTCCGAGAAGTTCGATGTGGTGCTGCTGGTCTCCAAGGCCTACGACGCCGAGTGGCTGGCCAAGCTGATCGAGCCCCATCTCGCCGACGACGGCGTTCTAGTCGCGGTCCAGAACGCCATGACGGCGGAGGCCGTCGCCGAGATCGTCGGCGTCGAGCGGACGCTGGGCTGCGTCATCGAGCTTGCCTCCCAGCTGTTCGACCCGGGCGACGTCCGGCGCAGCACGGGCAAGGATCACACCTGGTTCGGGGTCGGCGCCTTCGACCCCTCCCAGGAGCGCCACATCGAGACGGTCGCCGAGCTGTGTGCCCACACCGGTTCGGTCGAGGTGATCGACGAGATCCTGTCGGCAAAATGGGTGAAGCTGATCGTCAATGCCATGATCATGGGCTCCATGGCCGTGCTCGGCGGTACGCCCGAGCAGGTGTTGCAGCAGAACGGGCCCGAGTTCGCCGCCCGGGCGCGCAAGTGGTTCCTGCAGGCGGGCGAAGAGGCCCTCGCGGCCGGCCAGGCCCTCGACTACAAGGTCGTGCCGGTCTTCGGGCTCAAGCCCGAGGACGTGACCAACACCAACAACCTCCTCGAGACCCTGCTCGACAAGATCCTTGCCGATATCGGCCCCGGGCCGGTGAACACGTCCCTGCAGGACCTGATGAAGGGCCGGCTGTGCGAGACCGACATGATCCAGGGGTTGGTGGCGCGCGAGTGCGAGCGCTCGGGCCGCCCCGCGCCGGTCTGTGCGGGCATCACCGAGATGGCGCGGCAGATCCACGCGGGCGAGCTGGAGCCCGGTCCGGAGAATCTCGAACGGGCCGGCTGGTAGCGGCGCGGGGGTCCGCGTGACCGACATGATCGGGGCGCTGCGGCAGCCGGACGTGCGCCGACGGAGCATCGTGCTGGTTGCCTCGCTCCTGTTCATGCTGGTCGGCACCGGCAGCATCTACTTCATCGTCGTCGCCCTGAAGCAGATCAGCGCCGAGTTCGCCTGGCCGCGCGCCGTCCCGTCGATCGCCTATGCCCTGCAGTATGGCGGCGCGGGCATCGGCGGCATCTTCATGGGCTGGCTGCTCGACCGCCGCGGAATGGCGATTCCGGCCTTTGTCGGCGCGAGCATGGTCGGGCTGGGTGCGATCGCGACCAGCTTCGTCCAGACCCAGTGGGAGCTGTTCTTCATCTACGGGGTGATGCTCGGCTTCTTCGGCCGCTCGAGCCTGTTCACGCCGCTCATGGCCAACATCACCCGCTGGTTCGAACACAATCGCAGCCTCGCCGTCGGGGTCGTCGGATCGGGCCAGGGACTGGCGGGCCTGATGTGGCCGCAGGTGTTCCATTATCTGATCGCCGCCGTCGGGTGGCGGCAGACGGCGCTGATCTATGGCCTTTTCGCGCTCGGGACCATGCTGCCGCTCGCGATGATCCTCCGCCAGCGACCGCCTGCGACAAAAACCGACGCTGCGCACCGCACCGCCAATGATCGCGATGACCTATCCGTGCGCGCGCCGTTGTCGCCGCGCAGCGTCCAACTGCTGCTCTCGGTCGCGTCGATCGGCTGCTGCGTGGCCATGTCCCTGCCCCTGGCCCACATCGTCAGCCATGTGAGCGACCTCGGATACAATCCGGCACGCGGCGCGGAGGTCCTGTCCGTGATGCTCGGCTGCTCCGCGTTGGCGAGCTTCTTCGGGGTCGGCTTTCTCGGCGGTCGCTATGGCGGCCTGCGCGCGATCCTCGTCTTTTCATCCACCCAGGCGACGCTGCTGTTCGTCCTGGCCTTCGTCAACGACCTGCCGACGGTCTATCTCGCCGCAGCGCTGTTCGGGCTCGGGTATGGCGGGATCCTGCCCTGTTATCCGGTGAGCGTGCGTGAACTGCTTCCCGCACGCGAGGCCGGGCGGCGGACTGGGCTCATCCTGCTCTGTGCCGGCGGGGGCATG
>JAYQGE010000072.1:0-2319 GCA_038140435.1 Rhodospirillaceae bacterium
CTGCGCGACGAGCTGATCGCCATGCGCGAGGAGTTCGCCGACGACCGGCGCACCGAGATCGTCGAGGGCGAGTTCGAGCAGGACCTCGAGGCGCTGATCCAGCGCGAGGACATGGTCGTCACCGTCACCCACAACGGCTACATCCAGCGCGTGCCGCTCTCGACCTACCGGGAGCAGAAGCGCGGCGGCAAGGGCCGGGCCGGCATGCGGGCGCGCGACGAGGACTTCGTGAGCTCGGTCTTCGTGCTCAACACCCACACGCCGGTGCTGTTCTTCTCGTCGCGGGGCATGGTTTACAAGACCAAGGTCTACAACCTGCCCGTCGGCACGCCGCAGGGGCGCGGCAAGGCGCTGGTGAACGTGCTGCCGCTCGAGGAAAACGAGACCATCACGACCCTGATGCCGCTGCCGGAGGACGAATCCCAGGCGGAAGACCTGTTCGTGATGTTCGCCACCGAGAGCGGCAACGTGCGCCGCAACCGGCTGTCGGACTTCGTACAGGTGAAATCCAACGGCAAGATCGCGATGAAGCTCGACGAGGGCGACCAGCTCGTCGGCGTGCAGCCCTGCGAGGACACCGACCACGTGCTGCTCGCGACGGCGAACGCCAAGTCGATCCGCTTCGAGGCGACCGACGTGCGAGTCTTCGCCGGGCGCAACTCCACCGGTGTACGCGGCATCCGGCTGGGCGAGGGGGACCGGGTCATCTCCATGTCGATCCTGTCGCACGCCGAGTTCTCGGTCGACGAGCGCGAGGCGTATCTCAAGCGCAGCCGCGCAGAGCGGGCCGAAGGTGAGGACGCCCATGGCACCAACGGCACGGATGCGGAGAGCGAGAACGGCGATTCCATCGAGCTCACGGACGAACGCTACGCCGAGCTCGCCGAGCAGGAACAGTTCATCCTAACGGTGACCGCCAACGGCTTCGGCAAACGCACCTCGGCCTACGAGTACCGGATCACCAACCGGGGCGGGCAGGGCGTGGTCAACATCACGCTCCAGGACGTCAAGGACAACGCGGTCGTCGCGTCCTTCCCGGTCGAGAACGACACCCAGCTCGTCATGGTGACGGACGGCGGGCAGCTCATTCGTACCGGCGTCACCGATGTGCGCATCGCCGGCCGCTCGACGCGCGGCGTGACGCTGTTCCGAGTTGCGGAGGACGAGCGGGTTGTGACCGTCGCCCATTTGCGCGACGATGATGAGGAAGACGACGGGAACGTCGGAAACGAAGCAGACGCCGAAAACGGCGCGGAGTCGGGGAGCGAGACGCCAGACGAGACTGCTGGAGGCACGCAGGAGGCAGACGGCGAAACGGCGTCCGAGGAAGACAATGGCGAAGACTGAACGGGTCGGGGTCTACCCCGGCACTTTTGACCCCACCACCAACGGCCACATGGACATAATCCGGCGCGGCGCGCGCGTGCTCGACCGGCTTGTGATCGGCGTGGCCGTGAACGCGGGCAAGGGGCCGCTTTTCTCCCTAGACGAGCGGGTCGAGATGGTGAAGGACGAGGTCGCGGCGATCGACGATCCCAAGGCCGGCGCGATCGAGGTCAAGCCCTTCGATTCCCTGCTCATGCAGTTCGCGGAATCGGAAAATGCCGACTGCATCCTGCGCGGGCTGCGCGCGGTGTCGGACTTCGACTACGAGTTCCAGATGGCCGGGATGAATGCCCGCCTTAATCCCGACATAGAAATATTGTTCCTGATGGCATCGGAACACCACCAGTTCATCGCCTCGCGCCTCGTGAAGGAAATCGCGGCGCTCGGCGGCGAGATCGGCAGTTTCGTATCCCCCGATGTGGCCCGCCGCGTGAACGAACGCTTCGGGCGGCTCGACCTGCAGGCCGCCAACGAGTAAACACCCATGATGAAACGACGTTTCTTTCTTGCCGCGCTCGTCGCGGCCTTCAGCCTATTTGCAACGGACGGGTTCGTGTCCCCCACGGGACCGGCTCTCGCACAGGAGCGCGACTTGGAAAACACACTCTATATCGACCTCGAGGACGGTCGCGTCACGATCGAGATGCGCCCCGATCTTGCCCCCAACCATGTCGCCCGCATCAAGGAGCTGGCCCGCGAGGGATTCTACGACGGCGTGGTCTTCCACCGCGTGATCGACGGCTTCATGGCCCAGACCGGCGACCCGACCGGCACCGGGCGGGGCGGCTCGGACAAGCCGGACCTGGAGGCGGAATTCTCCGACGCGAACCACGGTCGCGGCGCGGTCTCCATGGCCCGCGCACAGAGCCCGAACAGCGCCAACAGCCAGTTCTTCATCGTCTTCGACGACGCCTCCTTCCTCGACGGCCAGTA
>JAYQGE010000073.1:0-2187 GCA_038140435.1 Rhodospirillaceae bacterium
ATCGTCATTCCCCCGTGAATTCCGAGCGGCGCACGGTAGCAAAACCGGGCCAAAAACGTCCAATAAACGGCTCAGCCGTCCGACGGATAAATATCCCGGTAGGCCGGCCAATCGCCGAGCGTATCGGCCGCATGGACCCCGCGCGCAATCGCCCTGGACAGGCAGTCCGCCGCCGCCATGCCGATGCGTGCGACGTCACGCACCGGATCGGCAAGCGCGACCCGCCCCGTCGAAAGAGCAAAGACGACATCACCGTCCATGGGCGTGAAAACCGGGCGAATGGCGCGCGCCATCCCCGCCTGGGCCATCTTCGCGATACGCGCGGCCTGCGCCTTCGTCAGAGCGGCATCGGTTGCGACGACGGCGAGTGTCGTGTTCGGTGCCGCGTCGCGCGCGCCATACTTGTCGATCGGATGATCCGGTACTTCGAGCGTCGCGGCGCCCCCGCGCCTGCCGAACTCACCGCCGCACTCCAGCGGTCCGGCGAGATAACGGCCCGCGGCATCAGCGACGACGGTGCCGAGAGCGTTCACGGCGGCCAAGGCACCCACGACCAACCCATCATCAAGGACCAGGGACGCGCTCCCCTGGCCGCCTTTCAGCCGACGTCCGTCATGGCCGGTCGTGGTCGCACCATATCCCGCGCCTGCATTGCCGAGGACGACATTGCCGCCCGCGTCCGCAACCGCTGCCCGGGCCAGGGCGCGGTAGGGCAGGCTGGTGTCGGATGCCTCACGGAACGCGGTCTTGTCGCCGCCGTTCAGGAGATCGAACAGAATCGCGGTCGGCACAATCGGCACATGCAGATCGCCGACCACGAAGCCCCGCCCCCTCTCGGCCAGCCACCCCATCACGCCGTCCGGCGCGCTGAGTCCGAAGGCCGATCCGCCGGCGAGCACGACCGCATCGACCGCATCCACGGCGCCCTCGGGGCGAAGAAGCTCGAGCTCGCGGGTGCCGGTGCCGCCACCCTGCACATCGACAGCGGCAACCGCACGCACATCCGGCAGCACGACGGTGACCCCTGTCCGCACCACCGCGTCCTCGGCCGAACCGACGGCCAGCCCCGGCACATCCGTGATCGCGTTCCGCGCACCCGGCTCCGTCATGTCTCGCCCCGCAGAAGTTCCAGTGCCGTCGCAGCCATCACCTTGGCGGAAACGAGCATGTCGTCGATATCGATGTACTCGTCAGGTTGGTGCGCCAGCTCGAGGATTCCCGGCCCGTAGGCAACGCAATCCCTTAGCTTGCCGACCCGCCAGACATGCTTCTGGTCATAGGTACCGGGCGACGCGACATGGCGCGACGGCGCGCCCAGCACGCGTTCGATGTTGCGGTCGAGCGCACACACCAGAGGCGATTCGGGCGGCGTCAGGGTCGGCGGCACCGACCAGAGCTCGCGCAGCTCGTATGCGAAGCCCTCGCGCTCCGCCGTCAGCCGGTCGAGAATCTCAACGACCTCGGCGCGCACCTCGGCCTCGTCCTCTTCCATCAGGTAACGCCGGTCCAGCACCACGCGGCACCGGTCGGCGACCAGAGCCGACGGGAACCCGTTTGCCATGTCCTGTTCGTCGAGACCGCCATGAATCGAGTTGAAGTTGAGGGTCGAACGACGCGCCGCGTCGGGGATCACCGGCATCGCCGTATGGCGCTGGGCAAGCCGGGGATACAGCTCGTGTTCGACCAACTCCAGGAACGCTGCCATGCCGCGAATGGCCGAGATGCCGAGGAACGGCATCGAACCGTGGGCGATCCGCCCGCGCACTTCGATTTCTGCCCACCAGACCCCACGATGGCCGAGGCAGACACTGTCCTTGTAGAGCGGCTCGGGAATGATGACATGGTCCACCCGCGGCCGCGAGAAATGGCCGCGTTCGGCCAGCCAGGCGACGCCGGCATACCCGCCCGATTCCTCATCCACGGTCCCGGATATCTCGATCGCTCCGGGGAACGGTGCCCCCGCTTCCAGCAGCGCCTCGACGGCAATCACGCTGGCCGCGAGTCCGCCCTTCATGTCGCAGGTGCCGCGGCCCCAGACGCAACCGTCGCGGACGTCGCCGCCGAACGGATCGACGGTCCAGCCCTCGCCCGGTTCAACCACGTCGATATGGCTGTTGAAATGTACGCAAGGACCATCCCCATCGCCCTCGATACGCGCGACGACGTTGGTCCGGGGATACGCATCGC
>JAYQGE010000074.1:0-2187 GCA_038140435.1 Rhodospirillaceae bacterium
GCGATGCGTATCCCCGGACCAACGTCGTCGCGCGTATCGAGGGCGATGGGGATGGCCCTTGCGTGCATTTCAACAGCCATATCGACGTGGTCGAACCGGGCGAGGGCTGGACCGTCGACCCGTTCGGCGGCGACGTCCGCGACGGCCGTGTCTGGGGCCGCGGCACCTGCGACATGAAGGGCGGCCTCGCGACCAGCGTGATTGCCGTCGAGTCGCTGCTGGAAGCGGGGGCACCGTTCCCCGGTGCGATCGAGATATCCGGGACCGTGGATGAGGAATCGGGTGGCTATGCCGGCGTCGCCTGGCTGGCCGAACGCGGCCATTTCTCGCGACCGCGGGTGGACCATGTCATCATTCCAGAGCCGCTCTACAAGGACAGTGTCTGCCTCGGCCATCGCGGGGTCTGGTGGGCAGAAATCGAGGTGCGCGGGCGGATCGCCCACGGTTCGATGCCGTTCCTCGGCATCTCGGCCATTCGCGGCATGGCAGCGTTCCTGGAGTTGGTCGAACACGAGCTGTATCCCCGGCTTGCCCAGCGCCATACGGCGATGCCGGTGATCCCCGACGCGGCGCGTCGGTCGACCCTTAACTTCAACTCGATTCATGGCGGTCTCGACGAACAGGACATGGCAAACGGATTCCCGCCGGCCCTGGTCGCCGACCGGTGCCGCGTGGTGCTCGACCGGCGTTACCTGATGGAAGAGGACGAGGCCGAGGTGCGTGCCGAGGTCGTTGAGATTCTCGACCGGCTGACGGCGGAGCGCGAGGGCTTTGCGTACGAGCTGCGCGAGCTCTGGTCGGTGCCGCCGACCCTGACGCCACCCGAATCGCCTCTGGTATGTGCGCTCGACCGCAACATCGAACGCGTGCTGGGCGCGCCGTCGCGCCATGTTGCATCGCCCGGCACCTATGACCAGAAGCATGTCTGGCGGGTCGGCAAGCTAAGGGATTGCGTTGCCTACGGGCCGGGAATCCTCGAGCTGGCGCACCAACCTGACGAGTATATCGATATCGACGACATGGTCGTTTCCGCCAAGGTGATGGCGGCGACGGCACTGGAACTTCTGCGGGGCGAGACATGATGGAGCCGGGTGCGCGGAACGCGATCACGGATGTGCCGGGGCTGGCCGTCGGGTCGGCCGAGGATGCGGTGATCCGGACCGGGGTCACTGTCGTGCTGCCGGATGTGCGCGCCGTTGCCGCGGTCGATGTGCAGGGCGGCGGCACCGGCACCCGTGAGCTCGAGCTTCTCCGCCCCGAGGGCACCGTCGATGCGGTCGATGCGATCGTGCTCGCAGGCGGCTCGGCCTTCGGGCTCAGCGCGGCGGACGGCGTGATGGGGTGGCTGGCCGACCGGGGACGGGGTTTCGCAGTTGGCGATCTGCATGTGCCGATTGTGCCGGCCGCGATTCTTTTCGATCTCCTGAACGGCGGCGACAAGACCGCGTTCCGTGAGACATCCGACAACGGCCTGCCCTACCGCGCCCTGGCCCGGGCAGCGGTTGCGGACGCGGGCGGCAATGTCGTGCTCGGCAATGCCGGCGCGGGATTTGGTGCGACCACGACCGGCCATGACGGACGTCGCCTGAAGGGCGGCCAGGGGAGCGCATCGCTCGTTCTCGACGGCGGTGTGACCGTCGGGGCCTTGGCCGCCGTGAACGCGTTGGGAAGTGTTGTCGCGAACAGCGCGGGGCAGTTCCTCGCCGGTCCGCTCGAGCGCGGCGGTGAGTTTGGCGGGCGCGGGGGCGCCGCGACGCTCGAGATACCGGATCATCCGCTCGACAAGTATGGCGTGCGCGACGCGGCACCGAACACGACCCTGGCCGTCGTCGCGACCGATGTCGTGCTGACGAAGGTGCAGGCCGCGCGGGTCGCGAAAATGGCCCAGGCGGGGATGGCGCGCGCCATTCGGCCGGTCTTTACGCCCATGGACGGCGATGTCGTCTTCGCTCTTTCGACGGGGCGGGTCGCGCTTGCCGACCCGGTGCGTGACGTCGCACGCATCGGCATGGCGGCGGCGGATTGCCTGTCCAGGGCGATTGCGCGCGGGGTCCATGCGGCCGATACGCTCGACGATTGGCCGGGCTACCGGGATATTTATCCGTCGCATGGCTGAGCCGTTTATTGGACGCTTTTGGCCCGGTTTTGCTACCGTGCGCCGCTCGGAATTCACGGGGGAATGACGAT
>JAYQGE010000075.1:0-2162 GCA_038140435.1 Rhodospirillaceae bacterium
AGTAGGGGCTCGACGAGTTGGACCAGGGCGCCACCGCGCCGTCGCGCAGGCTCTTCGTCTTGTCGGGGACCACCAGGTCCGGATCGACCACCACCTTGGTGCCCAGCCCGTCGCACGCCGGGCACGCCCCGAACGGGTTGTTGAAGGAGAACAGCCGCGGTTCGATCTCCTCGATGGTGAAGCCCGAGACCGGGCAGGCGAACTTGGACGAGAAGATCGTCTGCTCGCCCGTGTCCGCGTTCTCGGCGAAGGCGAGCCCGTCGGCGAGCTCGAGCGCCGTCTCGATGGAGTCCGCCAGCCGGGTCTCGATCCCGTCACGCACCACGATGCGGTCCACGACGACGGCGATATCGTGCTTGTAGTTCTTGTCGAGGGCCGGGGCGTCGGCGATCTCGTACATCTCGCCGTCGATCTTCACCCGCTGGAAACCGCGCTTCTGCAGGCCGGCGAGTTCCTTGCGGTACTCGCCCTTGCGTCCGCGCACGATGGGCGCGAGCAGGTAGAGCCGCGTGCCTTCGTCCATCTCCAGCGTCCGGTCGACCATCTGGGAGACCGACTGGGCCTCGATGGGAAGCCCGGTCTCGGGCGAGTAGGGGATGCCCACCCGGGCGAACAGCAGGCGCAGATAGTCGTAGATCTCGGTCACCGTGCCGACGGTCGAGCGCGGGTTGCGGCTCGTGGTCTTCTGTTCGATGGAGATCGCCGGCGACAGCCCCTCGATGGAGTCGACGTCGGGCTTCTGCATCAGTTCCAGGAACTGGCGGGCATAGGCCGACAGGCTCTCGACATAGCGGCGCTGGCCCTCGGCATAGATCGTGTCGAACGCGAGCGAGGACTTGCCCGAGCCCGACAATCCGGTGATCACCACGAGCGAGTCGCGCGGAAGCGACACGTCGACATCGCGCAAATTGTGCTCACGGGCGCCGCGGACGACGATTTTCTTCTGCATTGGTGCCTGGCGGACAAGGGTTTCGGGCGGTTTTTGGCTGTTTCCGGCCGATTTCGAATATGGCGCGGCCTTCGCGAAAAGGCCAGTGACGGTACCGGTTTGATGTGAGAACAAAACAGGAATATCATGGGGATAACTCGCGGTCCAGAGCGGTTGTGAGCCGGGGTGCCGCGTGCCAGTGTGACCGTGGATTTGCGCCCCGATTCGCGAGCCTTTCCAGGGCGCATGACGATCGATTCCCCATGTCCAGGAGACAGAACCCATGTCAGGCAGCGTCAACAAAGTCATGCTGGTCGGAAATCTCGGCCGCGACCCGGAAATCCGGTCCATGCAGTCCGGCGACAAGGTCTGCAACCTGTCGGTTGCCACGTCCGAACGCTGGAAGGATCGCAATTCCGGTGAGATGCAGGAGAAAACCGAATGGCATCGGGTGGTGATCTTCGACCAGAAGCTGGTGGATGTGGCCGAACGCTACCTCCAGAAGGGCGCCAAGGTGTTCCTCGAGGGCCAGCTCCAGACCCGCAAGTGGACCGACCAGTCCGGCCAGGACAAGTACACGACCGAGGTCGTGCTGCAACGCTTCCGCGGCGAGATGGTGATGCTGGACAGTCGTGGCGGCGGCCAGGGACAGGGCGGAGGCTATGATTCCCAGTCCGATTACGGCGGTGGCGGCGGTCAGCCGGCGATGGCCGCGGCCGGTGGCGGCGGCATGGGCGGCGGCGACGATCTGGACGACGAAATCCCGTTCTAGGCGCGGGTCAAAGCCCCCGTTAAAAGCCGCGAATCCGGCGCATTTCGGCAGGTTTCGCAACCCTCCCGTTCCTTGCCCGAATCCGGGGATTCGGGTAGGCTCTGACGATGAAAATGCACCCGATTCGGCGCCCTCGAAGTTGCATTAAAAACGCGCCGTACAGCGTTGAAAAAGCATCATGAGTGATCAATCTGCAGAGCTTCCGCCGGACGGTTTCGATATCGCCCCGGTGACCATCGAGGACGAGATGAAGTCCTCGTATCTCGACTACGCCATGAGCGTGATCGTATCGCGCGCGCTGCCCGACGTGCGCGATGGACTGAAACCGGTCCACCGGCGCATCCTGTATTCGATGAAGGAGTCCGGTTTTGAGTACAACCGGCCCTATCGCAAGTCCGCCCGCATCGTCGGCGAGGTCATGGGTAAGTATCACCCCCATGGCGACAGCGCGATCTACGACGC
>JAYQGE010000076.1:0-2123 GCA_038140435.1 Rhodospirillaceae bacterium
CGAACTATGCCTCCCGGCCCGAGCCGGAGAAGACGCTGGCGGACGTGCAGGCGCTTTAGCCACACGCCACGGCTTTTCGAACGTGTAACGAGACCCCATCCGCGATCGAGCCGTGGGTGGGGTTTTGTTTTTGCCGTGATAGGATCGCGGGGCAGGAGAGAGCCCCGATGCCCCTGACCCAGTCCTATGTCCATGGCACCTCGGACGTGCCCCTGATCGGCGACACGATTGGCGCCCATTTCGACGCCGCGGCGGCCCGCTGGGCCGACCGGGACGCGCTGGTGGTCCGCCACCAGGACATCTCCTGGACCTGGGCCGAGCTCAAGGCGCGGGTCGACGACTTCGCGGCGGGCCTGATCGCGTTGGGGCTCGAACCCGGCAGCCGGATCGGCATCTGGTCGCCCAACAACGCCGAGTGGGTCATCACCCAGTTCGCCACCGCCAAGGCGGGGCTGGTGCTGGTCAACATCAACCCGGCCTATCGGCTGGCCGAGCTGGAATACGCGCTCAACAAGGTCGAATGCGCGGCGCTGATCACCGCCGCCCGGTTCAAGACCAGCGACTATGTGGGGATGATCCGCGATCTCGCGCCCGAGACCGATCGCGCGGAACCAGGTGCGCTGGCGGCCGAGAAGCTGCCCCACCTGAAGACCGTGATCCAGATCGGCGAAGATGACATCGCGGGCATGCACCGCTTCGACGACGTGCTGGCGATGGGCGCCGTGGCGGGCCACGACACGGTGGCGGCGCTCGCGCCGACGCTCCAGTTCGACGACCCGATCAACATCCAGTTCACCTCGGGCACGACCGGTTCGCCCAAGGGCGCGACGCTGACCCACCACAACATTTTGAACAACGGCTTCTTCATCGGCCGGACGATGGCGCTCAGCGAGGCCGACCGCATCTGCATCCCGGTGCCGCTCTATCACTGCTTCGGGATGGTGCTGGGGAACCTCGCCTGCATGACCCATGGCGCGGCCATGGTCTATCCGTCCGATGCGTTCGAACCGCTGGCGACGCTCGAAACCGTGGCGGCCGAGCGCTGCACCGGACTCTACGGTGTGCCGACCATGTTCATCGCCCAGCTGGAGCATGCCCGGTTCGCCGAGTTCGACCTTGCGAGCCTGCGCACCGGCATCATGGCCGGCTCACCCTGCCCCGTGGAGGTGATGAAGCAGGTGATCGACAGGATGCACATGGACCAGGTAACCATCGCCTACGGCATGACCGAGACCAGCCCGGTCTCGACCCAGACGTCGGTGGACGACCCGCTCGACCGCCGGGTGGGGACCGTGGGGCGCATCCACCCCCATGTGGAGGTGAAGATCGTCGATGACGACGGCCGGATTGTCGCGCCGGGCGAGACGGGCGAGCTCTGCACGCGCGGCTATTCGGTAATGCGCGGCTACTGGAATGACGTGGAGAAGACGGCCGAGAGCATCGACGCGGCGGGCTGGATGCACACCGGCGACCTGGCGACCATGGACGAAGAGGGGTATTTCAACATCGTCGGGCGGATCAAGGACATGGTGATCCGCGGCGGCGAGAACCTCTACCCGCGCGAGATCGAGGAGTTCCTGTATCGCCACCCCAAGGTCTCGGACGTGCAGATCGTCGGTGTGCCCGACGCGAAGTACGGCGAGGAGCTCTGCGCCTGGATCAAGCTGGCCGAGGGTGAGGACGCGACCGAGGACGAGATCCGGGACTTCTGCAAGGGCCAGATCACCCACCACAAGATCCCGCGCTACATCAAATTCGTCGACGCGTTCCCGATGACGGTGACGGGCAAGGTCCAGAAGTTCGAGATGCGCGCGGCGATGATCGCGGAGCTTGGTCTCGACGAGGCGAAGACGGCGTAGACGGAATTATTGTGCTCATCCAGCTGCGTCGTGCGCGGGAATGGCGCCAATGGCCCTCATCCTTCGACAGGCTCAGCATGAGGCGATTATCGGGAGATGCGCGGGGCAAGTCCGCGCATGACGATTGGGGGTGGGGCTAGTTCCGCTCGCCGGTGTTCGGATGCGCGACGTCGGGCTGCACGTAGGGCGCCTGCATCTCGTAGATGTCGTGGGTGCGGCAGTAGCGCGGGCCGCCGAGGCGGCCGACGGGCCGCAGCGTGTGCG
>JAYQGE010000077.1:0-2040 GCA_038140435.1 Rhodospirillaceae bacterium
TCCGACCACACCCCCGTCTGGTGCGAGCTCACGGCCTGACGCTATAGTTCCCGGCAGAGGGAAAGGAACACCCCATGTCGCTCGCCCACAATGAATCCGAATTCGCCAGATCCGTCCGCGACGTGCCGCGGAAGCCGTTGCCCGTCATCGACGTGGGCAAGGCCCGCTTGGGTGATGCCGCCGCGATCGAAGAGGTCGCTGGCCAGTGGCGTGACGTCTGGGAAAGCCTCGGCTTCCTGTGCATCGTCAATCACGGACTCGAGCCCGAGCTCATCGACGGCATGCACGACGCGGCGAAGCAGTTCCACGACCTGCCCCTCGAAACCAAGATGCAGATCAAGGTTACGAACGACCAGAAGGGCTACGTCCCGGCACGCGGCGGGCTGACGACCCACTCGCGGTTCCACAACTCGAAGAAGCTCAACACGGTCGAGTGCCTGGTCCTTGCGACCGACTATCCGGCGGACCATCCGGATGTCATCGCGGGCAAGAAATTCTATGGCCCCTGCCCCTGGCTGCCCGAAGACGTGGTCCCCGGCTTCAAGGCGACGGCCCAGAACTACATGGGCCGAATCACCAAGCTGGGAAAATCGCTTCTTCCGGTCTGGGCGCGCTCGCTCGAACTCGAGGCCGATTTCTTCGCGCCCTACTTCGAGCAGAGCTACACCTATTTCCGGGTCGCCCACTACCCGCCCAAGAATGACCTCGACGACGGCGAGATGGGCTCGAACGCCCATTGCGACACCGGCTTCAACACTTACCTGCCGCCGGCGAAGGAGGAAGGTATCCAGATCCTCGACGCCGACGGCGAGACCTGGTTCTGGCCCGACATACCCGAGGGCGCGGTGATGGTGAACATGGGCTACTTCTTCGAGCGCTGGACCAATAACCGGTTCCGCGCGACGCCGCACCGGGTGGTGCCGCCGACCGAGAACGACCGCTACTCCTTCGCCTGTTTCGTGAACCCCGGCTTCGACACGCCGGGCGACGCGCTGCCGACCTGCGTGAGCGACGAAAACCCACCACAGTACGAACCGATGACCTACTGGGAATATTTCGACTGGTACATGGCCCGGTCCTACACCCATTACGGCAAGCTCAAGGTCTCGGGCGACAACAACGTCACGGCCTGACCGAACAGCGGCAGCGAAAAACCATGCGTCTCTCGCACTTCCTCCTCGATCTTTATCTCGGCAAGCGCGGCTACCGGGCGTCGTTCATTGCCTACGGCATCGGATTCTGGCTGTTCGGCATCGGAATTCTGCTGTTCATGTCCTGGCCGGAGACCCGCTGGGTGCCGGCGATCGTGTTCCGCACGATCCTTATCAACCTCGGGCTCGTGGTGCTGATCCTGATGACCTATCCGGTGATCTTCTGCGCGTTCAAGATCAACGACACGACCCGTCCAAAGTCGCGGTTCCGCCGGGTGATGGAGCCGACGATCGTGGGCGCCATGGCACCCCTCTACCTGCTTCTGTTCGTGTCGGGCTTCATCAAGTCCTACCTTGGCCTTTCGTTCCTGGGGATCAACTGAACATCATGTAACGCGGCACCGGCGGCGCTCAGGCCGCGCCGGTCTGACGAAGGCTCTGTACTTCGAGCACAATGACGGAGATGGGAATGTCCCTGGCGATGGAAACCGAGTTCGGACGCAAGTCACGCGATCTGCCGCACCGCGCACTCCCGCTCGTCGATGTCGGGGCCGCGCGCACGGGCGATCCGGACGCAATCGAGGCTCTCGCCGAGGAATGGCGGAACATCTGGGAAGGCGTCGGCTTCACCGGCATCGTGAATCACGGGGTGCCCATGGACCTGATCCGGCGCATGACCGATGAAGCCCGGCGTTTCCATGACCTGCCGAACGACGTGAAAATGTCGATTGCCGTGACCCGCGACCAGAAGGGTTACATCCCGGCGCGCGGTGGCATCACCACCCATTCCAGCTTCCACGAAAGCCGCAAGCTCGACACCGTCGAATGCCTCGTCGCCGCGACGGATTATCCGGCTGACGACCCGAATGTCGTCGCCGGCAAGCAGTTC
>JAYQGE010000078.1:0-1898 GCA_038140435.1 Rhodospirillaceae bacterium
CGAGCAACCGCTCGGCGAAGCGGAGCACGCCCGCATCGACCGGGTCGTCGAGGGTGAGCGCGGTTTCCCGTTCCGCGAGATACTCGGCGAAGGCCCGTTCAGAGACCGCCGGCCCGAGGTAGCGCCCGGCGAGCGCCTCGAGATCGCCGATCGCGAGCCCGCCCTGCATCGTGCGCGGGCGTGCCGTCCGCTCCGCCCCCATCACCTCGACGAAGGCCCGGGCCTGGCCACGCTCCAGCACGTTCGGCCGGCTCGCGAGCGACAGGATCACCAGCAGGGCGATGTTCGCGGCGAGGCTCCAGAACACGCCATGGGAAAGCGCGTCGGCGAACTCGATCCCGAACAGCGCCTGGGGCCGCAACATTGCGATCCCCGCCGGACCGGCTTCGAGGAGCGAGCCCGGGAACCAGGCGCTCGCGGCAAAGGTCGGCAGCAGCAGCGTGTAGGCCCACACGACCCCGCCCGCGAGGATGCCCGCGAGCGCACCGGCGCGGCTGGCCCGCGCCCAGAAGATGCCGCCGAAGATCGCCGGCGCGAACTGCGCCACCCCGGCGAAGGAGACCAGCCCGATGGATGCCAGCGCCTGCCCCTCGCCCGCGACCCGGTAGTAGGCGAAGGCGAGCAGCAGGATCGCCGTCATCGAGATCCGCCGCACGTTCAGGAGCGTCGCACCCACATCGGCGTTCTCCTGCGAGCTGCCGAGCCGGTAGCGAAGATAGAGCGGCGTGAACACGTCATTGGATATCATCGTCGCCAGCGCAACCGTGGCCACGATCACCATGCCCGTCGCCGCCGACAGCCCGCCGAGGAACACGAACAGGGTGAGCATCTCCTGGCGCGCGAGCATGGGGAGCGTGAGCACAAAGGTGTCGGCATCGACTCCGCCATTGCCGAACACCAGGAGCCCGGCGAGCGCGATCGGGATGACGAAGATATTGATCGCGACGAGATAGGCGGGGAACAGCCAGGCGGCGGTGCGCAGTTCGCTCTCGTCGGCATTCTCGACGACAGCCACGTGGAACTGGCGCGGCAGGCAGATGATTGCTGTCAGCGAGAGGAGCGTGATGGTCACCCATTTCGACACATGGATATCGACCGTGAACCGCCCCGCCACGTCCGAGACGTCGCGCGCACGCGCTGCCAGGTCGCCGAGCCCGTCGAACATGTAGAAGGTGACGAAGATGCCTGCGGCCAGGAAGGCGACCAGCTTGATGATCGATTCGAACGCGATCGCCAGCATCATGCCCTGGTGATGCTCGGTCGCGTCGATGTTGCGCGTACCGAACATGATCGAGAAGACCGCCATGAGCAGCGCCACGATGAGCGCGGTGTCGGCCCACCAGGCCGTGCCCGCGACCCCCACCGGCATGATGATCTCCGGGTAGCTGATCAGCACGTTGAAGCTGGTCGAGACCGCCTTCAGCTGCAGCGCGATATAGGGAAGGATTCCGACCACGACGAACAGCGTGACCACGGCGGCGAGCGCCTGGCTCTTGCCGAAGCGCGCGGCGATGAAGTCGGCGATGGTAGTGATGTTCTCCGCCTTGCCGATGCGCACGATCTTGCGCAGCACGAAGTAGCCTGCCGTGAACAGCAGGATCGGGCCCAGGTAGACGGGAATGAAGTCGTAGCCCGAGTTCGCGGCCAGGCCGACGCTGCCGTAGAAGGTCCAGGAAGTGCAGTAGACCGCGAGGGAGAGCGCGTAGATGACAGGCTTCGCGCCGATCCGCGAGCCGTGGCGCTCCGCCTTGCGGTCGCCCCAGGACGCAATCGCGAACAGCCCGCCGATATAGACGAGCGACACGCCCAGAATGGTCCAGTTGGTCAGCATCCTCTCGCCGTATCCGTGCCGGCCAGGCGCCACGAGCGCCCGCCGGTTCCGCGCGGAACGCTAGCAC
>JAYQGE010000079.1:0-1877 GCA_038140435.1 Rhodospirillaceae bacterium
ATCAAGTATCCGTCGGATTTGCGCGCGTTGCCTGAGGGTGATTTGCGTCAGTTGGCGGACGAGTTGCGTACGGCGACGGTTGACGCGGTGTCGAAGACGGGGGGTCATCTGGGTGCCGGTCTTGGTGTGGTGGAGCTGACGGCGGCGATTCATTACGTGTTCGACACGCCTCGGGACGTGCTGATCTGGGATGTGGGTCATCAGTGTTATCCGCACAAGATACTGACCGGTCGGCGCGACCGCATCCACACGCTGCGTCAGGGCGGCGGGTTGTCGGGTTTCACGAAGCGGAGCGAGAGCGCGTACGACCCGTTCGGCGCGGCGCATTCGTCGACGTCGATCTCGGCGGGACTGGGTTTCGCGGTGGGACGGGATCTGAAGGGGGAGACGGGTCGCAACGTGATCGCGGTGATCGGCGACGGTTCGATGACGGCGGGCATGGCCTACGAGGCGATGAACAACGCGGGCGCGATGGGCTCGAAGCTGATCGTGATCCTGAACGACAACGAGATGTCGATCGCCCCCCCGGTGGGAGCGCTGAACAACTATCTGACGCGGCTGTTGTCGTCGAAGGAGTACCGCAAGCTGCGGGAGTTGGGGAAGGACATCGCGGAGAAGCTGCCGCATCCGATGGAAGTGGTGGCGAAGCGGGCGGAGGAATACGCGCGCGGCATGGTGACCGGCGGGACGCTGTTCGAGGAATTGGGCTTCTACTACATGGGTCCGATCGACGGGCACAACATGGAGCATCTGATCCCGGTGCTGAAGAACTTGCGGGATTCGGACATTCCGGGCCCGGTGCTGCTGCATTGCGTCACCGTGAAGGGCAAGGGCTACGCGCCGGCGGAGACGAGTGCGGACAAGTATCACGGAGTCTCGAAGTTCGACATCGTCACGGGTGCGCAGCAGAAGGGCAAATCGAACGCGCCGAGCTACACCAAGGTGTTCGCGAACGCCTTGATCAGGGAGGCGGACGAGGACGAGCGGATCGTGGCGGTGACGGCGGCGATGCCGGACGGCACCGGTTTGGATCTGTTCGAGAAGGCGCATCCGGAGCGCGCCTTCGATGTGGGCATTGCGGAGCAGCACGGTGTGACGTTCTGCGCGGGTCTGGCGGCGGAGGGTTTCAAGCCGTTCGCGGCGATCTATTCGACGTTCCTGCAGCGGGCCTACGACCAGGTGGTGCACGACGTGGCGATTCAGAAGCTGCCGGTGCGCTTCGCGATCGATCGGGCGGGTCTGGTGGGGGCTGACGGTCAGACCCATGCGGGGGCGTTCGACGTGACGTATCTCGGCTGCCTGCCGAACATGGTGGTGATGGCGGCGGGGGACGAGGCGGAGTTGGTGCACATGGTGGCGACGGCGGTGGCGCATGACGAGGGCCCGATCGCGTTCCGCTATCCGCGCGGCGAAGGCATCGGGGTGGAGATGCCGGAGCGGGGCGAGGTGCTGACCATCGGCCGGGGCCGGCTGCTGCGGGAAGGCGGCAAGGTGGCGCTGCTGTCCTATGGCGGCCGCTTGGCCGAGGTGCTGAAGGCGGCGGACGCCTTGGCGGCGCACGGCTATCCGGCGACGGTGGCGGACGCGCGCTTCGCCAAGCCCTTGGACACCGAGCTGGTGGAGCGCCTGGCGCGCGAGCACGAGGTGGTGGTGACCATCGAGGAGGCGTCGATCGGCGGCTTCGCGACCCAGGTGCTGGAGCATCTCGCCCGGCACGACCTGATCGCCGACGGCCTGAAGATCCGCCCGATGCACCTGCCCGACCGTTTCCAGGACCAGGCCAACCCCTTCGACATGTACGACGACGCCGAACTCAACGCAAAACACATCGTACAGACCGCACTCCTCGCTCTCGGCGCAAACAAAACCGCCGCCGA
>JAYQGE010000080.1:0-1876 GCA_038140435.1 Rhodospirillaceae bacterium
ACTGCCGGATCGCGGCGCTCACCCGTTCCGAAAAGGGCGCCGTGGTGGTCGCGGGCGACGAGGTGCATGTGGTCGATGCCGAGCCGGTTTCCGCGGTCGTCGATACGACGGGCGCCGGCGACCAGTTCGCCGCCGGTTTCCTGCACGGGTTTACCCGCGGCGACGATCTCGCGACCTGCGCGCGGATCGGCGCGATCACGGCGGCGGAAGTGATCGATCATGTGGGCCCGCGCCCGCAGGTCGATCTCGCCGCGCTCGTGGCCGCACGCCTCGCCGGCTGACACCCTGGCCGGGACGGCATCGCGATGAGCCTGCTCGCGATCAAGGCCCTCGCCATCCTGGTGATCCTGCTCACCGCCATTCTCGGCGGGCTGGCGGCGATGCGCACCCGGCGCGCGCGGGATGCCGACCTCCTGTTCGCCCTGGGCTCGCTGTTCGGCGCGGGGGTGTTCCTCGGTGCCGGCCTGATCCACGTGCTGCCGGACTCGGTCGGCCTGTTCGCCCAGCTCTATCCGGGGATCGACTATCCGGTGCCGTTCGCGATCGCGGCGATCGGCCTGATAGCGGTGCTCGCGGTGGACCGGCTCGGTCATTGGCTGCAGGCGCGCGCCGATACGGTTCGCCACGCGGGTGACGGCGCGTCGGGCACCGCTTCGGCGATGATCCTGCTGATGGTGCTGTCCTTCCACTCGATCCTCGCGGGCGCGGCGCTGGGTGTTGAGGATTCGGCGGCCAATTCGCTCGTCCTCCTGCTGGCGGTCGTCGCGCACAAGGGCAGCGCCGCCTTCGCGCTGACGTCGGGCCTCCTGCGCGCCGGCCCGGCGGGGGATTCCCCGCGCCGGGTCCGCGTGCTGCTCATGCTGTTCGCGGTCATGACGCCGCTGGGCATCCTGCTCGGCACCGGGCTGCAGGCGACGCTCGACGGGAATGCCGCGCGGATCGCCGAGACGTTGTTCGACGCGTTCGCCGCAGCGACCTTCGTCTATGTCGCCACGCTCGAGATCATCGGCCCGGAGTTTCGCGCGCACGGGCGCAGCAGCGCGAAGCTGGGGGCCCTGACCGCCGGGCTCGCGGTGATGGCGCTGGTGGCGCTCTGGCTCTAGGCGGCGCGCCGGCTAGATCGGGACTACTCTTCCGCGCGCCACAGCGTCTCGAGCCGGAGCCCGTAAACCGGGACCTCGGCCGGGCGGGCGATCCGCGACCAGTAGGCGATGCGCTGGCCCGCGTCGTGGTAGAGCGGCAGCACGTAGCGGTTCCACATCAGGATCCGGTCGAGCGCCCGCGCGGCGGCGACCAGCTCCGCGCGGTCGCGGGCCGCGCCGAGCGCCGCGATCATCGCGTCGATCGCCGGGTCCGACACCCCGGCCCAGTTGCGCCCGCCCGGCTGTTCGGCGGTCTTCGAGCTCCAGTAGTTCTGTTGCTCGTTTCCCGGCGACAGGGTGACGCCCCAGAAGCCGAAAACCATGTCGAAGTCGCAGGAATCGATCAGGCCCTGGAACTGGGCGGACTCGACCAGCCGTACCGTGCTCGTGATTCCGAGCCGCTTGAGGTTGCGGCCGTAGGCGAGCGCGATGCGCTCGTTCGACGGGCGCCGGATCGTGATCTCGATCCGGAAGGCCTCGCCCGCATCGTTGACCCGGGCGCCGTCCCGCACCGTCCAGCCGGCCTCCGTCAGCAGGTCCGCGGCGCGCTTCAGGTTGGCCCGGGGCCGCCCGGAGCCGTCGGTCGTCGGTGGTGCGTAGGGCGGGCCGAAGACCGCGTCGGGGATCTTGCCGCGCCAGGGTTCGAGGAGGGCCAGCTCCTGGCCCGCCGGCGGGCCCACGGGCGCCATGTCCGAGCCCGAGAACATGCTCCGCGTCCGGGTGTAGCCGTCATG
>JAYQGE010000081.1:0-1683 GCA_038140435.1 Rhodospirillaceae bacterium
GTGAAATGGTTGCCGCCGAGAGATTCGACGTAGTTGAGGACGCTGCCGTCGATGAACTCCAGCGAGGCGTCGTCCACGACCACCTTCACGCCGTCGGTCTCGAACGTCCGGTCGCCGTCGTTCACCGCGTCGTCGAAGTCGAAGCCGTAGGTGAAGCCGGAGCAGCCGCCGCCGTTGACGACGATGCGCAGCATCAGCCCGTCGCGATCCTCGGCCGCGAACAGGCCGTTCAGCTGGTTGACCGCGCTTGCGCTCAGGCCGACGCCTTTCGGCGCGGAGTCGGGCTGCACTGTGTCCATGTCGCTCGTATCCGGCAGTTCAACGTAACGATATCAGCTATTTAGTCATGCTACAGGCTTTGTCAATTTTCCGTTGCAATCACGGGGCGCACACGTACCTTGCCGCAGATGTCGTCCGCCCCCGCAGATTTGCGAAACTCGCCCGCCGGACCCGAGCATTTCGGGCCGGTCCTGGCGCCCTATGCGTGCGACCCCTTGGCCACGCGCGGTCGCCTGCACGCTGAGGCGGAGAGCGGCTACCGGAGCTGCTACCAGCGCGACCGGGACCGGATCATCCATTCGAGCGCCTTCCGCCGGCTCAAGCACAAGACCCAGGTCTTCGTCTATCACGAGGGCGACTACTACCGGACCCGGCTGACCCACTCGCTGGAGGTCGCGCAGATCGCGCGGACCGTGGCCCGGGCGCTGGGGCTGAACGAGGACCTGGCCGAGGCGCTGGCGCTGGCCCACGACTTCGGCCACACGCCGTTCGGACATGCGGGCGAGGAAGCGCTGGACGCCGCGATGGCGCCCTTCGGCGGGTTCGATCACAACGCACAGACCCTGCGCATCCTGACCAAGCTCGAGGAGCGTTATCCCACCTTCGACGGCCTCAACCTGACCTGGGAGACCCTCGAGGGCGTGGTCAAGCACAACGGCCCACTCACGGGTCATCATGCCGAGAGCGACCGCGCGATCCCGGTGGCGATCGAGGAATATGTGGCGGAGCACGATCTCGAGCTCGATACGTTTGCCGGCGCGGAGGCCCAGGTGGCGGCGATCTCCGATGACATCGCCTACAACAGCCACGATATCGACGACGGCCTGCGGGCGGGGTTGTTCAACCTCGACGACATCGCGGACGTTCCGTTGGTCGGCCCGGCGTTCCGGCAGGTAATCGAGACGCATGGCGATCTCGACCGGCCGCGGCTGATCCACGCCGGTATCAGCCAGATCATCGGGACTATGGTCTCGGATGTGCTCTCGGAGACCCGTCGACGGATCGTCGAAGCCAGTGTGGGCGCGCCGGAAGAGGTGCGCGCGCTGGACCATGCGGTCGTGGCGTTCTCGCCCGAAGTCGCGGCGGCCGACCGCGCCGTGAAGACGTACCTGTACGAGAACATGTACCGCCATCACCGGGTCAACCGCATGACATCCAAGGCCAAGCGCGTGGTCTCGGAGATGTTCGAGTTGCTGTTCCGCGAGCCGGAGCTGCTGCCGACCGAGTGGCGGGCCCGTGCCGAAGCGAAGGACGAGGCCGGGCGTGCCCGGATGATCGCGGACTACATCGCCGGCTTGACTGATCGCTACGCCCTCGAGTTGCACCGCAAGCTGTTCGACCCGGAAGTTCTTTGATGAATGTTTTCAGCGCCTTCAAGGCGATCGTTGAATCGGAAATTGAATC
>JAYQGE010000082.1:0-1615 GCA_038140435.1 Rhodospirillaceae bacterium
CCGCGGGTCTGCGCGCCGTCACGCAGGGTGGTGTCGAAGATGTGGATGCGTTCGGCCATCGCCTATCCCTCGCGCCGCCAGGTGGTGCCGCCGGCGCCATCCTCCAGGACGATGCCCCGGGCCGCCAGATCGTCGCGAATCTGGTCCGCGCATTCGAAATCCTTTGCTGCCCGGGCTTCGAGGCGTTCCGCGATCAATGCGTCGATCTCCGCGTCGCCGTCGCCCTGGAACCAGACACCGGGATCTGCCTGGAGCAGGCCAAGCAGGCGTCCCGCGGCCTTGAGCGCGCCGGTCGTGCGCAAGACCTCCTCCGGCGTGTCCGCCGCAAAGACCGCGTCTGCCGCCGCATGGATGCCGGCAAGCGCCAACGGCGTATTGAGGTCGTCCTGCAAGGCCGACACGACGTCGGCGGGAATGACGTAGGACGCGTCGGGCGGACCCTCGCCGTCTTCGAGCGCATCGGCCCGCAAGCCGAGCGCGCGGTAGAAGCGGTTGAGTTCCTGGCGCGCCTCGCGGACTCCGTCCTTCGTGAAGTCCAGCGGCTGGCGGTAATGCGTCTTGAGGATCGCGAGCCGCAGCGCCTCGCCCGGGAACTCCTCAAGCAGGTCGCTGACCGTGTAGAAGTTGCCGAGCGACTTCGACATCTTCTCGCCCTCGCTCATCAGGTAGCCGTTGTGCACCCAGTAGCGGGCGAAGCCGTCGTCGGGATGGGCGCAGCGGGACTGGGCGATCTCGTTCTCATGGTGCGGGAACACCAGGTCCACGCCGCCGCCGTGGATGTCGAAGGAGCGCCCGAGATGTTCCTCGCTCATGGCCGAACACTCGAGATGCCAGCCCGGCCGGCCACGGCCCCAGGGGCTTTCCCAGCCCGGCTGGGCGTCCGCCGAGGGCTTCCAGAGTACGAAATCCGCCGGATCGCGCTTGTAGGGCGCGACCTCGACCCGTGCGCCGGCGATCATCTCGTCGCGGTTGCGACCGGAGAGCTGGCCATAGTCGTCCATGGCGGGAACATGGAACAGGACATGGCCCTCGGCGGCGTAGGCGTGCTCGCTCGCGATCAGCGTCTCCATGAGCGCGATCATCTGGGGGATGTGGTCGGTCGCGCGGGGCTCCACGTCCGGCGGCGCGCAGCCCACGGCGGCGGCTGCCGCGTGGAACTTCTCGGTCGTCCGCGCCGTCAGCGCATCGATGGCCTCGCCGTTCTCCGCTGCCCGGTCGATGATCTTGTCGTCCACGTCGGTGATGTTGCGGACGTAGGTGACGTGGTCCGCGCCATATGCGTGGCGCAGCAGGCGCGCGAGCACGTCGAACACGACCAGCGGGCGGGCATTGCCGATATGGATGTCGTCATAGACCGTCGGCCCGCACACATACATGCGCACATTCGTGGCATCGAGGGGCTCGAAGGCCTCCTTGCGGCGCGTGTATGAGTTGTGGAGATAAAGGGTCATCATGGGTTCCCGGGACTGGTTGCGGCGTGCACGCGGATCACCCGCACGCGGACAGGACCTGTCAGTCGGTAATTCGCCCGACTTCGCGGCGGTCGCAACATCGATGGGAACAAACGGTCATCACGGAGCGCTGTATACCCCGCACGGGAAAGCAAAGCAATTCA